>NZ_FYDH01000008.1:0-321855 GCF_900187475.1 Pseudomonas sp. Irchel s3h9
TGGCTTTCGAGTCGCGAGGACGCCCTGAAAACCTAATGTTCCATTCGGATCAGGGCTGTCATTACAGCAGTAAAGTGTTTCGTGAAACGCTGGCGGACATGCGCATAAAACAAAGCATGAGTCGACGAGGAAACTGCTGGGACAACGCCCCGATGGAGCGTTTCTTTGGCAGTTTGAAATCTGAATGGATACCCAAGGCTGGCTACCGAAACGAAGATGAGGCCAGTACCGATGTATTGCGCTACCTGACCCATTATTACAATCGGATCAGGCTGCACAGTCACAATGGCTACCGAACTCCGGTGGACATGGAGGCCCTGGCGGCATGAAAAAGGGTAAAACCCTATAACCGTGTCCAGTATCGTTTGACCAGATCAGATCAGTCCCCTCTCCCTCCGGGAGGGAGCGAGGGGGAAGGGAGCTGATCTTCGTGCTGTTCAAAACCTGAGTTCGACTCGAACGTTCAGGTCGGTGCAGCTCGCAAGAACACATAGATCAGTCCCCTCTCCCTCCGGGAGAGGGTTAGGGTGAGGGGCTTTTGATCTTCAGATCAGATCTGCTCAGCCCACAGGTCATATTCGTCAGCGTCAGTAACCTTGCACCAGACCTTGTCGCCAGGCTTCAAATTGCTGCCGTTATCGATAAACACGTTGCCATCGATTTCCGGGGCATCGAAGAAGCAGCGGCCAACCGCGCCTTGCTCGTCAACTTCGTCGACCAGCACTTCAATCTCACGGCCGATGCGCATTTGCAGGCGGGCCGAGCTGATCGCCTGCTGGTGCGCCATAAAGCGATCCCAACGATCTTGCTTGACCTCGTCCGGCACCACTTCCAGATCCAGATCATTGGCCGGAGCGCCTTCAACCGGCGAGTACTGGAAGCAGCCGACGCGGTCGAGCTGGGCTTCGGTCAGCCAGTTCAGCAGGTACTGGAAGTCTTCTTCGGTTTCGCCCGGGAAGCCGACGATGAAAGTCGAACGGATGATCAAATCCGGGCAGATTTCGCGCCAGTTCTTGATCCGCGCCAGGGTCTTGTCTTCGAAGGCCGGGCGTTTCATCGACTTCAACACTTTCGGGCTGGCGTGCTGGAACGGGATGTCCAGGTACGGCAGGATCTTGCCGGCGGCCATCAGCGGGATCAGCTCGTCGACGTGCGGGTACGGGTAAACGTAGTGCAGACGGACCCAGACGCCGAGAGTGCTCAGCGCTTCGCAGAGTTCGGTCATGCGGGTTTTCACCGGCGCGCCGTTCCAGAAACCAGTACGGTATTTCACGTCAACGCCATAAGCGCTGGTGTCTTGCGAGATCACCAACAGCTCTTTAACGCCGGATTTGACCAGGCGCTGAGCTTCGTCGAGTACATCACCGACCGGACGGCTGACCAGTTTGCCGCGCATCGACGGGATGATGCAGAACGAGCAGCTGTGGTTGCAGCCTTCGGAAATCTTCAGGTAGGCGTAGTGGCGCGGGGTCAGCTTGATGCCTTGTGGCGGCACCAGGTCGATCAGCGGGTTGTGATCCTTACGCGGTGGAACCACTTCGTGCACAGCGTTGACCACTTGCTCGTACTGCTGCGGACCGGTCACGGCCAGCACGCTCGGGTGCACGTCGCGGATATTGCCTTCTTCCACGCCCATACAGCCGGTGACGATCACCTTGCCGTTTTCCTTGATCGCTTCGCCGATCACTTCCAGCGACTCAGCCTTGGCCGAATCGATGAAACCGCAGGTGTTGACGACTACAACGTCGGCGTCCTGATAGGTGGACACCACGTCATAGCCTTCCATGCGCAGCTGGGTCAGGATGCGCTCGGAGTCGACCAGTGCTTTCGGGCAACCCAGAGATACAAAGCCAACCTTCGGATTGGCCGGCGCAGGAGTGGTGGACATGTCTAACCTCGGTATTTTGTGACATCGCTTTCTTGGTGCGAAAGCCGACGGACGGGCGCTTAGGGCGCGCCTCTGATCAAAAAGTGCGCAATTCTAGCGGCGGGCAACGCACTTGACCAGCTTTATGCAGGGAAATACGACGAGTGCTGCGCTATGCTTCGCGCCGTTGCGCTTTACCAATTTTTTACAGTTAACAAAACGTCTGTAACAACAGGTAAAACAGCGCATGCTGCACCACAAAGCATAGTGCTTCATTCAAGAAGCCGGTTCTGAGAAGTAGGAGTGTTGGATGGGTCAGGCAAGTAGTCATGCGGCAGGCGCCGAGGGTTCGGCCACCAAGCCGCTGAGCATGCTGGTCGCGGCGGTCGGGGTAGTTTACGGCGACATCGGCACCAGCCCGCTGTACACCCTCAAAGAAGTGTTCGCCGGTCACTATGGGGTGCCGGTCAACCACGACGGAGTTTTCGGGATTCTGTCGTTGATTTTCTGGTCGCTGATTTGGGTGGTCACGATCAAGTACGTGTTGTTCGTACTGCGCGCTGACAACCAGGGAGAAGGGGGGATCATGGCGCTGACCGCTCTGGCGCGACGTGCATCCAGCCGCTACCCGAAACTGCAGGCGGTGCTGGTGATTCTGGGGCTGATCGGTGCAGCGCTGTTTTACGGCGACAGCATGATCACGCCGGCCATCTCCGTATTATCGGCGGTTGAAGGTCTGGAGCTGGCTTTCGATGGGCTTGAACGTTGGGTGGTGCCGCTGTCGTTGATAGTTCTGGTTGCCTTGTTCCTGATTCAGAAGCACGGCACCGATCGCATCGGCAAGATGTTTGGCCCGGTAATGGTGGCGTGGTTTCTGGTGCTGGGCACTCTGGGGGTCAACGGTATCGTTAAGCACCCTGAAGTGCTGAGCGCGTTGAACCCGATATGGGGCGTGCGTTTCTTCATCGTACATCCTGGCATGGGCGTAGCGATCCTCGGTGCGGTTGTGCTGGCGCTGACCGGTGCCGAAGCGCTGTATGCCGACATGGGCCACTTCGGCCGCAAGCCTATCGCCCGCGCCTGGTTGGTTCTGGTGCTTCCGGCCCTGGTGCTGAACTACTTCGGTCAGGGCGCGTTGCTGCTGGAAAACCCGGAAGCGGCGCGTAATCCGTTCTACCTGCTGGCGCCGAACTGGGCACTGGTGCCACTGGTGGTGCTGGCGACCCTGGCCACGGTCATTGCTTCGCAGGCGGTGATTTCCGGCGCGTTCTCGTTGACCCGTCAGGCCATCCAGCTCGGCTACATTCCGCGCATGCACATACAGCACACTTCCAGTGCCGAACAGGGTCAGATTTACATCGGTGCGGTGAACTGGGCGCTGATGGTCGGCGTGATCCTGTTGGTCATTGGCTTCGAATCCTCGGGCGCGTTGGCGTCTGCTTACGGTGTGGCCGTGACCGGCACGATGCTGATCACCAGCATCCTGGTGTCGGCGGTGATCCTGCTGCTATGGAAATGGCCGCCGCTGTTGGCGGTGCCGATTCTGCTCGGGTTCCTGTTGGTCGATGGTTTGTTCTTTGCTGCCAACGTACCGAAGATCATCCAGGGCGGTGCCTTCCCGGTGTTGGCGGGTATTGTGCTGTTTGTCCTGATGACCACTTGGAAGCGCGGTAAGGAACTGCTGGTCGATCGCCTCGACGAAGGCGCGCTGCCGCTGCCGATCTTCATCAGCAGCATTCGCGTGCAACCGCCGCATCGTGTGCAGGGCACCGCCGTGTTCCTCACCGCACGCTCCGACGCAGTACCGCATGCGCTGTTGCACAACCTGCTGCATAACCAGGTGCTGCATGAGCAAGTGGTGTTGCTGACGGTTGTCTACGAAGACATCCCGCGTGTGCCGCCATCGCGGCGCTTCGAAGTGGAAGCGCACGGGGAGGGTTTCTTCCGGGTAATCCTGCACTTCGGCTTCACCGACGAGCCGGACGTGCCGCAGGCGCTGAAGCTGTGTCATCTGGATGATCTGGACTTCAGCCCGATGCGTACGACCTACTTCCTCAGCCGCGAAACGGTGATTGCCTCGAAACTTGAGGGGATGGCGCGTTGGCGTGAAGCGCTGTTTGCATTCATGTTGAAGAATGCCAATGGGAATTTGCGGTTCTTTAATTTGCCGTTGAACCGGGTGATTGAGTTGGGGACGCAGGTGGAGATGTAAGCCTGGCCTCAACCGAAAAGCCCCCGTCAGCCTTGTGGTTGGCGGGGGCTTTTTTGTGGGCGGCAACTTCAGATCAAAAGATCGCAGCCTTCGGCAGCTCCTACAGGTTTCGCATTCCATGTAGGAGCTGCCGAAGGCTGCGATCTTTTGATCTTCAAACCTCTACAGGCCTTCAGTTATCTCTGCTTCAGACTCGGTCTTCGTCCGCGCAGGTCGTGGGATCAGTGTCTGTATCACATCATCAAGCAAAGCCTTGCCCATCACCGTCAGGTAATGCGCAGCCCAAGCGTGGCGGTCGGTGTCTCTGATGAAGGCAGCGTCCTCGGCGAAGGATTTTGCGAGGGATAGCAGGTCGGAGGATTGGGACAAGGCATCGATGATCGGGATGCCGGCGCGGACGTTGAAGAACGCTTGATACGAGTTGTAGAGGAAAGGGGTGAAGCCGATGGTTTTAAGATCAGATGGATTGTTCATTGTCAGTTCCCTTGATTTTGAGAGCTGCCGCATCCGATACCAAGCGAATGGGTGGCAGCTGTGCGCAGGTTGGTAAACCGGGGAACCAAGGAAACCGGCACGCTCGAAAGCGTCCCACACACAGCTGCCATAACACAGGGGCTCGGACGGGATTTCGCCTGAGTCGTGTCGGGTGCGCTGTTGCGCCTTATTCCACCGGGTTACCAAGCCCGATCGCTGAATGGGTCAGCAACGTCCGGAGGGTATCCCGTCAAAAAACAGCGCAATAGAGCGGCAGAGCGTCCAAACACGAGTTTCGGAGTTTGCCTACAAGGTCTGTGGGCGTCATCTGATATTGCGAGACCAGAAGTAAACGAAACTAAACGTTGCTGGCGGTTTTGCGGGTATTTGTTCAGCAGATGAATGAGTGTGGAGTTGACGATTCGATAATGCCAATCAAGCAGGTGTCCACGTTTTATGGAATGTGGACACTTGGCGTTTTTAGCTTCCTGAAGAGTCAAGAGATTTACGAGCCTTGGCACAAAACCGCTGATCCAGCGCAATTCCCTTGTGGGAGCGAGCCTGCTCGCGAAGGCGTAGTGTCAGTCGACGAATCTGTAAACTGACCCACCGCTTCGCGAGCAGGCTCGCTCCCACAGGGGATTTCCCACAGGGGATTTTCGTGGCTGATGGAATGTAAAAAGCCCCCGTAACTGCGAAGTTGCGGGGGCCTTTTGTGGGCGTGGCTCAGATCACTCTTCGGCGACCGAGTCCTTGCTCTGGCGCTTCTCGATCAAGTCCACCAAACGCTTGGCCAGCGCCGGGTAGTTCTCGTCGAAGTGGTGGCCGCCAGGCAGTTTCACCGCCTCTCCGACTGCCGTCTTGTCGGTGCAGCCACTTTCATCCGTCTCTTCTTCACCATAGATGCACACGACCTTGGCCGCTGGCAGCTTGGCCATTTCCGGGCCGGTGGCGGCTTCTTTGCCGGCGTTACCCAACCAGCCTTCGACTTCGATTTCGAAGCTGCCGGTGCGGGCGAAGGCCAGCAAGATGATTGCGTCTACGCGTTGCTGCTCGGTGTCCGGCAGGCGGTTGTAGATCGCTGGCAGTACGTCAGCGCCGAACGAGTAACCGGTGAGGATGAAGCGTTTGGTGCCCCATTTCTGCCGGTAGTGCTGCATCAGTTCGGTCAGGTCCAGTGCGCTTTGCTCCGGGCTCTTGTGCTGCCAGTAGTAGCGCAGGGTGTCGATGCCGACGACCGGGTAGCCGATCTTGGCCATTTCACCGGCCACGTCGCGGTCGAGGTCGCGCCAGCCGCCGTCACCGGAGAGGAACAGGGTCACGGTGTCTTTGGCCTGGCCGGCCGGCACTTCAACCACCGGGATCGCCAGACCGCCGTTGGCCTTGTCGCCGCCGACGAGGATCTTGCGCAGTTCGTTGTTCAGCACTTGCGGCAGGTTGATGTCGTAGTCGCTGATGCTGGTTTCGGCGTTCGGTTGATCGCGCACGAAACCTGCGCTGGCGTCGTCCGGGTTGTCGTTCCACGCCACCAGCCAGTGGCCGTGGGCGGCGGATTTCGGCAACAGGTGAGTGCAGCCGGGTTTTTCCAGCGCCAGGTCCACGGAAATCGCTTGGGCCTTGTCGTCCTTTTGCTCAGACAACCAACGCCAGGCCAGTACCGCGCCGGGGCCGATACCGCTGACCAGCGTAGCCGGGCCGTTCAGTTCGCGCAGACCGGTTTGCAGGGCGCGGCTTTGCAGCAGGCAGTCCTTGGGCAGAATCACCTGAACGATTTGCGCCGAGGCGCTGCGGCTCAGGGTGGTCAGTTGTTTTTCAGAGAGTTTCTGGTCGTCGTTGACCGCGACCAGCACCTGCGCCTTGGGTTTGGTGCCGGGGATGACGCGGGTCAAAACGGTGCCGTCTGCCGTCGTAACAGGTTCGAGCGTCGGTTCTGGTGCCGGACGTTTGAGGTACCAGAAACCGCCGCCGGCAATCACGGCCAGCACGATCAGTGCGGCCAGGATGTACTTCAAGGAGCGTTGAATCATCAGCGTTTCACCAATCCAGTCAAGCCGCCCGCGATCAGGGCAGCAGTGTCGGCCAGCGCCACCAGCGGATCGAGTCCGGCGGGCACGGCCATATAACGGGGTTCCCAGTCAGGCTGGAACTTGTCTTTGAAGCGGCGCAAGCCTTGGAAGTTGTACAGCTGCTCACCACGGCGGAAAACCATCGAGCCCAGTCGCTGGGTCAGCGGTGCACCACGCCGGGGTTGCAACCCCGACAACGGCACCATGCCCAGGCTGAAGCGCGCGTATCCGTGACTCTTATAGTGTTGAATCAGGCCGACCATCATGAATTCCATGGTCAGCTTGGGGGCGTCCGGGTGCGCGCGCATCAGGTCGAGACTGGCCAGGTCATGGCTGTAAGTCTCGAGCAGGTTGGCGAATGCCACCGGGCGACCTTCGAAGCGAATCACCGCGATGCGGAAATGCTTCAGGTAATCGTCGCTGAATCGGCCGAGGGAGAAGCCTTTCTCACGCACGTTCTTGCCGGTCAGCCATGCATCGGAAATCACTTTCAGCTCATCCATCGGCGCTTGGCCCGGTTCGTGGATTTCCAGCGACAAGCCGTCGCGGGTGCCACGGTTCCAGGTGTAACGCAGGTCCTTCATCTCTTTGCCCTTGGCTTCCAGGTCAAAGCGAAGCAGATCGACCCGGGCTTCTTCGCCGAGTTTGATCGCGGTCAGGCCGATGTCCATGTAGTACGGCAGGTTCTCCGCGCGCACCTGGTAGAACACCGGGCGAGCGTGGTGAATGTCACAAAGGTCGCGGAACTGCCAGATCATTTCGGCGCGCTGCTGGCCGGGGCCGATCGGGTCGTACAGCGCCACCAGGCTGCGGCCACGGCGTGCGTACATCAGGAACGCTTCGTCATTCTGGTGAAACAGCAGCGCCTTGTCACCGGTCAGCGCGAGGCCACCGTCGGGTTGCGACGATGCCATCAGAATCTTCGCCGCGCGATCAAGTTCGTCAGGTGTCGGCAGGTGAATGACCGGGCGCGCGGTGCGCAGCAGCCAGGTCAGCGCGATCACCAGCAACAGCACGGCAGCGCCAAGCAGCGAACGCAGGCCACGCGGGGCGTCAGCGTCGAGGGTGAACTGCCACCACAGTTGATGGCTGTACGGCACGTCCTGATAGGCGAACAGCAGCAGCCACGTCGAAGCGCCCAGCACACAGAGGCTGGCCACCAGATACAGGGGGGAGAAGGGCAGTTCGGTCAGGCGGCTCGGGCGATAGAACGAGCGACGGAACACACCGAGCAAGGCTGCGGTGAGGGTCATCAGCGTCGCTTCTTCCCAGTCGAAGCCTTTAAGCAGCGAGAGCAGGGCGCCGACCAGCAGCAGAATGGTGGTCAGCATCCACGCCGCCGACAGGCGCCGGCGCAGGCCCTGGGCCAGCATCAGGCAGAGCACGCCGATCAGGCTGGCGCCGAAGTGCGAGGCGTCGACCAGACGATGCGGGATCAGAAAGCCGATGTGTTCCAGACGTGTATCGATCTCGGGCGTCGCACCAGAAAACAGCAGCACCACGCCGGACAGGAACACCAACACCGCCAGAATCGGCGCGGCCAGACCAGACGCGGCGCGCATGGTCTGGGTTTGAAACAGGCGCTGACCTTCGTTGATCAGCAGGAATACGCAGGCCACCAGCAGCGGCAACACCACGTAGATCAGGCGATACAGCAGCAGCGCCGCGGCCAGTGGTGCGGCACCTAGCGTGTCGGCGAAAGCGGCCAGCAGAATCGCTTCGAACACACCGACGCCGCCGGGTACATGACTGAGTACACCGGCAGCCAATGCCAACAGGTACACCAGCAGGAATGCGCCGAACGGCGGCGCCTCCGGCAGCAATAGATAGAGAACGGTCGCGGCAGCGGCAACGTCGAGGGCGGTAATGATCAGTTGCAGGAACGTCAGGCGACGCCCCGGCAAGCGCAACGTGCGGCGGCCAACCCTGACCAGCAGGTTGTCGCGCAACGGTTGTTCCGGCAGGCGCCGACGGTAGATGCCAACAGCCAGTACTGCGCCAAGCGCCAGCACGACAGTGGCGACTGTGCCGAGCAGACCTTCGGACAAACCCAGGGCTTGAGAGGCAGCAGGCAGGTCGCTCAGCGTTGCCAATGCAGCCAGTGGCGGCAGGGCGCAACCCAGCGACAGGCTGGCGAACAAGGTCATGTGCGCGACTTCCGACGCCCCCAGACCCAATCGTGCATATAAACGGTAGCGCACCGAACCGCCGGACAGCAGCGACAGACCGATCGCATTGCCAATCGCAAACGCGGTGAAGCCGCCCAGCGCCAATGTGCGCGGCGGCAAGGTCACGCCGGCATAGCGACTGGCCGACCATTCGTAGCCAAGCAGAATAATGAAGCCGACCACGGTCGCGCCGAAGGCGCCGAGCAGGGCGGGTTTCGGCACGTCAAGAATCGAGTCGTGCAACGCATCGAGATCGAGTTCGGCGAGCAGATGACGACAGGCAATCAGCGCAATGGCGAACAACAGCAAGGTGACCCCCAGCCCGATGGGCTGACGGTATTTGCTCAACCGATCCAGCAAGCGCAGGCGCTCGGGTTTGATCGGGTGTTCCGCTGTGACGGTGTCTTGTGGATCAGACGAGTTGGCGCGCATCAATCACCTCTTGGATTGTGCGCGACAGGATGGAGGTATCCAGCCAAGTTACCAATCCCTGTAGAAAAAAATAATCACAAAATACTACGCCTCTCACCGGGCATCGGCGAGGGCAGTTCCTGGATTGCAGAGGCCTTGCCTGCGACTCAAGCATAGTCGCAAGTGAGTACTTCTGAAGATCCCAAGCGGTTCACTGCACAGTGACAGATCATTGTTGCGAAAGGACTTTTTCAACAGATACAAAAAAGGCCACTCTTTCGAGTAGCCTTTTTTGATGTTTGGTTGCGGGAGCCGGATTTGAACCGACGACCTTCGGGTTATGAGCCCGACGAGCTACCAGACTGCTCCATCCCGCGTCTGTGTGGCGGCATTCTACAGGCGAACGGCGAGGTGTCAACCGCTAATCCCATAAAGGGTCAAATAAGTGTGCATTCGCGTCAAACGGTCGCAGCTGATGCGTTAAGTTTCGGAAATGCAAAGAATTCCTGTTTGGCGATCGCTTCTTTATAAGAAGAGGAAATCGACAAAACAGACGCGCACAAAAAAGGCCACTCTTTCGAGTAGCCTTTTTTGATGTTTGGTTGCGGGAGCCGGATTTGAACCGACGACCTTCGGGTTATGAGCCCGACGAGCTACCAGACTGCTCCATCCCGCGTCTGTGGGTCGGCATTCTACAGAGGAACGCAGGGGTGTCAACCCGCAATCTGGATAAATCTGTTGAGGTTCAATCGGTTAGCGCATTTTTCCGGGTGTTTGTTACGCTACAGGTCAGGCTGGGCAAGGCTTTCAGCTCTATTGGCGGCCGCTCGTCGATTGAGAAAATAAATTCAAAGGACATTTCCTACCGCCTGGAAAGAACATTCATACCACTGGTGCTATATACAGGTGTCAGTGAGATACTGCCGATCCGGTACGCCACGTTTCCTTTTCTGACATGACTCAGCGAAAAATCATCCACATTGACTGCGACTGTTTCTACGCCGCCATCGAGATGCGCGATGACCCGCGTCTGGCCGGCAAGCCGTTGGCGGTGGGTGGTTCGGCGGACCGGCGCGGGGTGATCGCCACCTGCAATTACGAAGCGCGGGCCTATGGCGTGCGTTCGGCGATGGCTTCGGGACATGCTTTGAAGCTGTGCCCGGACCTGACCATCGTCAAGCCGCGCATGGACGCCTATCGCGAAGCGTCGAAAGAAATACACACGATCTTCAGCGACTACACCGACCTGATTGAACCGCTGTCGCTGGATGAGGCTTATCTGGATGTTTCCGATAGCGCGCATTTCGGCGGCAGTGCCACACGCATTGCCCAAGACATTCGCCGGCGGGTCTCCAATCAATTGCACATCACCGTGTCTGCGGGCGTGGCGCCGAACAAGTTTCTGGCAAAAATCGCCAGTGACTGGAAAAAGCCCAACGGCTTGTTCGTTATTACGCCGGATCAGGTGGAGGAGTTTGTCAGCGGTTTGCCGGTGAGCAAGTTGCACGGCGTCGGCAAGGTCACCGCCGACAAGCTCGGCAAGCTGGGGATCGTCGACTGCCAGCACTTGCGCGAGTGGGACAAGCTGGCGCTGGTGCGCGAGTTCGGCAGTTTTGGCGAGCGACTGTGGAGTCTGGCCCGTGGGATCGATGACCGGCTGGTGCACAACGACAGTCGGCGTCAGTCGATCAGTGTGGAAAATACCTACGACGTTGATCTGCCGGATCTGCGCAGTTGCCTGGATAAATTGCCCGAACTGCTCGAAACCCTGAAAACCCGTATGGCGCGGATCGACAGCAGTTATCGGCCGGGCAAGCCGTTCGTCAAAGTGAAGTTTCATGACTTTACCCAGACGACACTCGAGCAGGCCGGGGCAGGGCGGGATCTGGGCAGTTATCAGTTGATGCTGACGCAGGCGTTCAATCGCGGCGGGAAACCGGTGCGGTTGTTGGGGGTTGGGGTAAGGCTGGAGGATTTGCGGGGTGGGTTTGAGCAGATGGAGTTGTTTGAACGTTAAAGTCAAAAGATCGCAGCCTTCGGCAGCTCCTACAGGAAAACGCGTTCCAATGTAGGAGCTGCCGAAGGCTGCGATCTTTTATGGGGCCTTAATTCGGTCCCGGATCCGCCACCAGACGTCCGGCATCCTTGGTCAGCGACTTGAGAAACTCAGCCTGCAACTCAGGATCGTTACGCGTCAGTTCGATGAGGCTTTGTTCCAGCTCGCTGGCCTCTTCTTCCAGACCCAGTTCCGACAGACGTTTGACCCGGTGTACCCACTGGCTCACTTCGTCGTCTTCCAGGTCGTCATAAATCAGCCCGTGCGCTTCCAGCAACTTGCCACGCAGATGACTGCTGATCACCAGCGATGAGTCAGAGTGCACGTCATCCTTGGCGTCTTCGACGCTGATCTGCAGTTTGCCGACATGATTAAGGTCATTTTCGGCAAACGGACTGTCGAGCAGGTTCAGGCGCAGTACACCGTTACGATCAGTGGTCATGTCGAAGGTCTGTTTGCCAGCCTTGACCTGCACCGGACGTTCGCTCCACGGCAGGCTCGAATACTCCGTACGCTTGTCGCGCTGGACTTCATCGATGCCGGCCAGGTTCTGTTGCGCACGACCGTTGGACTGCGCGTTCATGAATGGGTTGAGCCCGGCAAAACCATAGCTCAGCCAGTCCCTGGTGACGCTGTCCGGCAAGTTGCCGAGGGCGAACACATTGACCACGTTGGCGCCGATGCCGCCCACCACGGCTACCGCGCCCAGCGGAATCTCATAGATCTCCCGCCAAGGCTGGTAAGGCGTGTAGCGATCGTAGCGACGCGTCACTTCGAACTCGGTGACTTCGAAGGTCTTCTGCTCGTTGATCTTTACGCGTCGCTGCGGCAGCTCAAGCTCCTTAGGCTCACCGACATCGATCTGCAGGCTGTGGTCGAGCAACTTTCGCTCGACCCGCTCTTCGTGCTCGCTGCGTTGTGACATGTGATTGGCACAGCCGCTGACCAGCAGGGCACCGCACAGGGCGGTGCCACCTAGGCCTAAGGTGTTTCGCTTGAACATGACGTCTCTATCTGGTTTCAGCGGCGGATACGGGCCTGAAGGAAGGACACCACATCGGCGACCGGTAGCGCTTGCGCTTCCGGCTCGGTACGGCTCTTGTATTCCAGGTTGCCTTCGGCAAGACCGCGGTCGCTGACCACGATCCGGTGTGGAATGCCGATCAGCTCCATGTCCGCGAACTTGATGCCCGGGCTGGTTTTCTTGTCGCGATCGTCCAGCAGCACTTCGAAACCGGCGGCTGTCAGTTCGGCGTACAGCTTGTCGGTGGCTTCGCGCACCTGCTCGGTTTCATAGCGCAGCGGTACCAGAGCGATCTGGAACGGCGCCAGGGTGTCGCTCCAGATGATGCCGTTGGCGTCGTTGTTTTGCTCAATGGCCGCAGCCACCACGCGAGACACGCCGATGCCGTAGCAACCCATTTCCAGGGTGACTGGCTTGCCGTTCTCGCCCAGCACTTCACACTTCATCGCTTTGCTGTACTTGTTGCCAAGCTGGAAGATGTGCCCGACTTCGATACCGCGCTTGATTTCCAGCGTGCCCTTGCCGTCCGGGCTTGGGTCACCAGCGACCACGTTACGCAGGTCAGCCACGGTCGGAACTGGCAGGTCACGCTCCCAGTTCACGCCGAAGTAGTGTTTGTCGTCGATGTTCGCGCCGATACCGAAGTCGCTCATCAGCTCGACCGAACGGTCGATGATGATTGGCAGCGGCAGGTTCAGCGGGCCGAGCGAACCGGCGCCGGCGCCGATGGCGTCACGCAGTTCGGCATCGGTGGCCATGACCAGCGGGCTGGCTACGCCAGGTTGCTGGGCAGCCTTGATTTCGTTGAGCTCGTGGTCGCCACGGATGACCAGTGCGATCAGCTTGCCTTCTTCTTCGGCGCGCACGATCAGGGTCTTGATGGTCTTTTCAATCGGCAGATTGAATTTTTCCACCAGCGCCGCGATGGTTTTGGTGTCTGGCGTATCGACCAGGCGCAGCTCTTCGGTCGGAGCAGGGCGCGAAGTTTCGCGTGGCACGGCTTCGGCTTTTTCGATGTTCGCCGCGTAGTCGGAGCCGTTGCTGAAGACGATGTCGTCTTCGCCGGATTCGGCCAGTACGTGGAATTCGTGCGAACCGGCACCACCGATCGAACCGTTGTCGGCTTCAACCGGACGGAATTTCAGGCCCAAGCGGGTAAACACGTTGCAGTACGCTTGGTGCATGCGGTCATAGGTGACCTGCAGCGATGCCTGATCAGCGTGGAACGAGTAAGCATCTTTCATGATGAATTCACGGCCACGCATCAAACCGAAGCGTGGGCGGATTTCGTCACGGAATTTGGTCTGGATCTGGTACAGGTTGATCGGCAGCTGTTTGTAGCTGCTCAACTCGTTGCGCATCAGATCAGTGATCACTTCTTCGTGGGTCGGGCCCGCGCAGAAGTCGCGACCGTGGCGGTCTTTGATGCGCAGCAGTTCAGGGCCGTACTCTTCCCAGCGCCCCGATTCCTGCCACAGCTCGGCCGGTTGGGTGCTCGGCATCAACACTTCCAGAGAACCGGCAGCGTTCATCTCTTCGCGAACGATGGCTTCAACCTTGCGCATGACTCGCAGGCCCATGGGCAGCCAGGTGTACAGGCCCGAGGCGAGTTTGCGGATCATGCCGGCGCGCAGCATCAGCTGGTGGCTGATCACGACCGCGTCGGAAGGCGTTTCTTTCTGTGTGGCGAGCAAAAATTGACTGGTGCGCATGGTTGGCCGTTGTCGGTTGCTATGACTGGAAATGACTCCGCAGTGTACCGGCGAGATTTGCCGACGTACAGGCGTGAGGTCAGTGGGGAGGCACGACGGCGAGATTCCTCCCGCCGTTGCCGAAACGTCTTACGATTCTTCTGCGATCGGCGTCGGCACAGGCTCGGGCGTTGGCGTCGGGCCTTCGCGGCGGCTTTCCTGGAACCAGTGCAACGCGATCAGAATCAGCGTCGGCACGCCGAGCAGAGCGGTGATCAGGAAGAAGCTGTGATAGCCGAACTTTTCCACCAAGACACCGGAATACCCGCCCATCAGGCGCGGCAACAGCAGCATGATCGAGCTGAGCAGCGCGTATTGCGTGGCCGAGAACTTCAGGTTGGTCAGGCTCGACAGGTAGGCAACGAACGCCGACGTCGCCAGGCCGGAGCTGAAGTTATCGAGGGAAATGGTCACCATCAGCATCTGCAGGTTCGGACCCATGTCAGCGAGCATGACGAACAGCAGGTTGGTGGCTGCCGAGGCCGCGCCGCCGATGAACAGGATCGGCAGAATGCCGAAGCGCACGATCAGCAGGCCGCCCATACCGGCGCCGACCAGCGTCATGATCAGCCCGAAGATCTTGCTGACACTGGCAATCTGATCCTTGGTAAAACCCTGATCGATGTAGAACACGTTGGCCATGACGCCCATCACCGTGTCCGACATTCGATAGGTGGCGATCAGGCCGAGCAACAGCAGTGCCTGCCAGCGATAGCGCAGAATGAAGTCGTTGACCGGCGTCAGCACCGGGGCGAGGCCGCGACGGCCCATGGTCGACAGGCACAGACCGGTCAGCAGCGTATACAGAATGGCACGCAGGAACGCGCGGTCTTCGAGCAGCAGGTCGAGCGGGCTCATGCCGCCGAACAGTACGCTGGCGAAATCAGTGTTGTAGAGCTGGGTGAACATCGCCGGTACCGAGACCAGCAACACGATCAGCACAAACACCGACATCAGTTGGTGCATGAAGGTGTAACGCCCGGCCTGCAACTGAGTGCGTAGCGGCACCGGCGGCTCGCGCATGAACAGCGTGGTCAGCAGCGCGGGAATCATCAGTGCACCGAACAGCGCGTAGGTGCCGGCCCAGGCCGAATGCTGATAGTTGAAGCCAGTGGAGCCGAAGCCCTCAGCGAAGAACAGCGCGCCAGCAGTGGCCAGCAGCGCAGCCACGCGATACCCGGACATATAGCTGGCGGCGAGGGCGGCCTGGCGGTTGTCTTCGGCGATTTCCAGGCGATAGGCGTCGACCGCGATGTCTTGGGTGGCGGAGGCGAAGGCGACAACAACAGCAATGGCGATCAACCAGGACAGGTGCTTTTGCGGGTCGCAGAAACCCATGCCGATCAAGCCGAGGATGACCAGGGCTTGTGAGAGCACCAGCCACGAACGGCGACGGCCAAGTTTGCCCAGCAACGGCAGGCGCCATTGGTCGAGTAAAGGTGACCAGACCCATTTGAACGCATAGGCCAGGCCGATCAGGCTGGCGTAGCCGATGGTTTCACGGGCGACACCGGCTTCACGCAGCCAGACGGATAGCGTAGAGAACACCAGCATGTACGGCAGGCCGGCGGCGAAACCGAGCAACAACAGCACGAGCGTCGAAGGACTGGCATAAGCGGCTAGCGCGGCGCGCCAGGTTTTACGGGGCATGGGCTGAAGTCTGCCTCAAGATTGCGGAAACAAAGCGCGCACTCTAACCGCTGTGCTCTACCGGACGCCAGCCATGGCGCTGAATATCCACACGATTGTTCAGGACGGTGATGCCTTCCATGCGCAATCGGGCCCGCTGTTCATCGCCGGACGGGCTGCCCACCGGCAGGCTGATCCGACCGCCGGCGCCCAGCACGCGGTGCCAGGGCAGCTTTGTATCGCCGGGTAACTGACTCAAGGTGCGGCCGACCCAGCGGGCGGCGCGCCCCAATCCGGCCAGTTCAGCTAACTGACCATAGCTGACGACTTTGCCTTCGGGCACTTGGGCGAGCGTCGAGTAGAGCGCCGTGCGTCGGATTTGCGCATCGTTTTCAACGCTGTCGAGCGGGTCTTTCACGTGCGCGGTTCCTGAGCATGAACAGTTTGATGGCTTTCAGAGTAATCGGTGATCGCGCAATTGAGAAATGAACTCATCGGAAATAGTCCGGTCAGTCCTTGTCAGGGTCTTATTCCTACGGATAATGCCGACCTTTTTTCGCAAACTTGAGCCTTCGATTTGCTTATGTTGTCCAGATCCCTGCTGTGCCTTGCTGTTTTCAGTGCGTCCACGCCCCTGCTTGCCGACACCGTCTGGTTGAAGAACGGTGACAAGTTGAGCGGCACCATCACCGTGTTCGATGGCGGCAAGCTGTTGATCCAGACCAAATACGCCGGTGCGGTCACCATTGACTGGAAAGAGGTCAAGACGCTGGACAGTGATCAGCACTTGCTGGTCAAACAGGATGCCTACAGCGGTGAAGTGTCCAAGTCGCTGACGGCTGCCGAAGATGGCAAGGTCACCCTGGCCAATGGTGAGGCGCCGAAAACCGTTGAGCTGGCGAGCATTCAGCAGATTCTCAAGCCGAAACCGGTGGTCGAAGATCTGGTGTGGAAGGGCAATGTCGACCTGGCGCTGGATTATCAACGCGCCGAGAAAGACACCGATGACTACGATGTCGGCTTCAAGACCACGGCGCGTCATGGTCGCTGGCGTCATACCGCCGAAGGTGAGTACAACCGCGAAGTGCAAGACGACGAGACCACTACCAATAACTGGCGCGCCGAGTACGCACTCGACCGCTTCCTGACCGATAAATGGTTTTGGCAGGGCCGTCTGAACTACAAGCGTGATCACATCGAAGAGCTGGCACGCCAGCGTGTGGTCGGTACCGGTCCCGGCTATCAGTTCTGGGATGACGAGTTGGGCGCGTTCTCGCTGGGCTCGCTGCTTAACCGCACCGACTACGAGTATCGCGATGGCAGCAAGGACAACTTCTATTCTGTCGCGATGAAGTGGGATTACAACCGTTACCTGATCGGCAAGAAAGTCGAGTTCTTCACCAACGGTGAAGTGGGCAAGCCGCTGTCCGGTGTCGCCGATTACGCGCTGGATGCTGAATTGGGGCTGCGCTACAAGGTCACCGACTGGGCATCGCTCAACCTCAAGGCTGAACGCGACATCATCAGCGGCACCAACGATGCCGATCTGAACAAGACCCGTTATACCGCCGGGTTTGGCGTGGCCTGGTAAGGCACCCACAAAAAATCGCAGCCTTCGGCAGCTCCTACAGAGAATTGATGTACATCCTGTAGGAGCTGCCGAAGGCTGCGATCTTTTTTTACGCCCGGAAAAGAGGCGCCCACAAAAAAGCCCCGCTTTTAAGGGCGGGGCTCTTTTCTAAAGAAGCTACAAGTTAGATAACTTGTACTTCTTCAGCTTGCATGCCTTTCTGACCGCGGGTAGCGATGAAAGAAACCTGTTGGCCTTCTTTCAGGCTTTTGAAGCCGTCGGATTGGATAGCTTTGAAGTGAACGAACAGGTCGTCACCGGATTGTGGAGTGATGAAGCCGAAGCCTTTTTCATCGTTGAACCACTTAACGGTACCGGTTTGGCGATTAGACATGGTGTAACTCCTTGAACAAAGATAACTGCGACTCAGGAAGAACCCTGGCCGAGACTGAGTGCAAAGAGCAGGAAAAATTCTTGTAGATGGTTGGATCGAAATTCAACATATCGTGTAGAGATTCTCAGTGACACAAGCAACACAGTGACGCCACCTTAACCCAGTTTCCGAGAAGTGCCAATGCTTCTTGCGAAGGTTTCTCTGTTTTCGGGATCGGCGGTGTGACGGTTCGTCGCCAAAGCCCGTATTTCATGGGTGTTCGGCGAGAATTGCACCGCGCACTTTGAACCGGGCGGCGCGCCCGGTAAGATGCCGGACAGAATTTTTCCACCTCGCTATTCAGGACACCCCGCCATGAGCATCAAATCGGACAAGTGGATTCGCCGCATGGCGCAGGAACAGGGCATGATCGAGCCGTTCGTCGAGCGCCAGATGCGCGGCAGCGATGACAGCCGAGTGATCTCCTACGGTGTGTCGAGCTACGGCTACGACGTGCGCTGCACCAATCACTTCAAGGTGTTCACCAACATCAACTCGTCCATCGTCGACCCGAAAAACTTCGATCCGGGCAGCTTCGTCGACGTCCACAGCGACGTTTGCATCATTCCGCCGAACTCCTTCGCCCTGGCCAGCACCGTCGAATATTTCCGCATTCCGCGCAATGTGCTGACCATCTGTCTGGGCAAAAGCACCTACGCGCGTTGCGGCATCATCGTTAACGTCACACCGCTTGAGCCTGAGTGGGAAGGCCACGTGACCCTGGAGTTCTCCAACACCACCAACCTGCCGGCGAAAATCTACGCCAACGAAGGCGTGGCGCAGATGCTGTTCCTCGAATCCGACGAGGAATGTGAAGTGTCCTATAAGGATCGCGGTGGCAAGTACCAGGGCCAGCGTGGCGTGACCTTGCCGCGCACCTGATCGGTCCATCCGACAGATCGCGGGAATTCTTTGGCGGGCAGACACTCTATGGGGTGTACTGCCCGTTTTTGCTTTCGGCAAAACGGGCCTTCGCCGAGGAGTGCCCTATGAAGATCGATCCGCAAATCACTGCCGAACTGGCAAGGCTCGAGCCCAATCAGATTGGCGTATTGGCCTGGTCCTTGTTGGCGCATCCGCCACTGAGCATGGCCGGCGGAATTCCCGGACAGCCCGATCCCGATACCCCCAACGAACAACCCTCCGAGCCTGGCGAACCGACGCTTCCGGACGAGCCGCCACCGGCACCGGTTGCCTGATCTGCATTGAAAACCAATGGCCAGTCAGATGAGGTCTGCAAGGACTTCAACTGACTGGCCATATTTCGTTATCGCCGATGACGAAAATCCTGCAACTCTCTTCGCGCTCGACCGCATAGCCGCCGGTGAAGGCGCCGAATGCCGGTAGCAGGCTGAGGCGTTCGCCGAGCCTGAAACACGCCAGTCGCAAGCTTTGCCGACCCTTGCCGCGCAGCCGATAGACCGGGTGTACGTGACCCGCCAGCACGTGCCTTTCAGGGTGCGGATCAGGCTCATGCTGCAAGGCGAACGGCCCGAGCAGCAGCGGTTCCGGCACCACCCGGATATTCAGCGATTCAGGTGGATCACCGGCGCGTTTGTCATGATTGCCGCGAATCAGTGTCATCGGCAGATCAGCGTGGCGCGCGCGCCATTGTGCCAGCGCGTCCAGCGTACCTGGCGCATGAGAGCCGGGCCCGTGGAGGAAGTCACCGAGAAAGATCAATAACCGGCAGGGCAGCTTCGCCAGCAGCCGATCAATCACTGCGATATTGCTCGCCGTGGTGCCGTGCGGAACCGGTTGACCCAGACTACGGTAAGCCGCCGCTTTGCCGAAATGCACATCGGCAATTAGCAGGACCTGTTGCGCGGGCCAGTACAGGGCTTTTTCCGGCAAAAGCCATAGTTCTTCGCCGGCCAGGCGTACTGGGTAGCCTGAACTCATGAGGATTTATCCTTGTCTGCGCTGTTCTCCAGATCACCAACCATTCGCCTGATGCGATCAGCGAGTTTTTCCGAACTCATGCTTTCGCGCATGCGCTCCACCAGCAGCGGGAAGCCCAGTGGTGTAGGACGGTTAACCTGATGCACGTCCAGTTTCATCTGATTGATCCGGTCCAATGTCTGCTCCAGACGCTGAATATCCAGTTCTTCTCGCAGGACTTCTTCCCCGGCCTGGGCCAGCAACAGATTATCTGCGTCGTATTGTTTGAACACTTCAAAAAACAGTCCGCTGGACGCCTGCACCTGTCGGGTGCTTTTCGGTGCGCCGGGGTAGCCGGCGAAGACCAGCCCGGCAATCCGCGCGATCTCGCGAAAACGGCGCAAGGCCAGTTCGCCTGCGTTCAGACTGGCCAGAACGTCCGCTAATAAATCATCGGCATTGAAGAGATCGGCATTCAAATACTCGGCCCAGTCGATCGGCGTGGCGCTGAGCAATTCCAGGCCGTAATCGTTCACCGCGATGGAAAACGTCACAGGCTGCTGTTGACTGACGCGCCATGCCAACAGGCTTGCCAGTCCCAGATGCACTTGGCGCCCGGCAAAGGGATAGAGGAAAAGGTGCCAGCCTTCGCGGGACTTCAGCACTTCAGCCAGTAGATTTTTGGCGGTGGGCAAACCCGACCAGCGCATCTGCGTTTCCAGTAACGGCCGCAATGCGTGCATTTCCGGCCCGACAAACTCACCCTGCGCGGCCGCGCTGAAACGACTGACGACGGCGGCGGCGAGCTCATTGGAAAGCGGCATGCGCCCGCCATTCCAGCGCGGCACGGCGGCTTTTTTCGCGGTGCTGCGTTTGACGTAAGCGGTCATGTTTTCCACTCGCACCAACTCCAGCAAACGCCCGGCGAAGAGAAAACCGTCACCCGGTTTAAGCCGCGCGATGAAACCTTCCTCAACACTGCCCAACTGTTTGCCACCGCCGCCCTTGCTCCAGAATTTCAGATGGATGCTCGCGTCACTGACGATGGTGCCGATGCTCATGCGATGGCGCCGCGCCAATCGCGCATCCGGCACTCGCCAGACGCCGTGCTCGTCTGGCTCGACCCGGCGGTAATCCGGATAGGCTGTCAGAGACATCCCGCCATGGCGTACGAAAGCCAGCGCCCAGGCCCAGTCAGCAGCTGTCAGGTCACGATAAGCCCAGGCGCCACGGACTTCTTCGTACAGCTCATCGGGTAAAAATCCACCGCCGAGGGCCATGCTGACCAAATGCTGGACCAGCACATCCAGCGGTTTGTGCGGTGACTGGCGTGGTTCGATACGCCGTTGTTCGACGGCATCACGGGCGGCAGCGGCTTCGATCAGCTCAAGGCTGTGAGTCGGCACCAGCGTTACTCGCGAGGTGCGTCCCGGCGCGTGGCCTGAACGACCGGCGCGTTGCATCAGGCGCGCGACACCTTTGGCCGAACCGATTTGCAGCACGCGCTCGACTGGCAGGAAATCCACGCCCAGATCCAGGCTTGAGGTGCAGACCACGGCTTTGAGTTGTCCGTCTTTCAAGGCCTGCTCGACCCAGTCGCGAGTCTCGCGAGACAGCGAACTGTGATGCAAAGCGATCAACCCGGCCCAGTCCGGCCGTGCCTCCAGCAGCGCCTGATACCAGATTTCCGATTGCGCTCGGGTATTGGTGAAAACCAAGCTGCTGGCGCAGGCCTCCAGTTCGGCGACCACTTGCGGCAGCATCTTCAGGCCGATGTGTCCGGCCCATGGAAAACGCTCGATGGCCGGTGGGAGGATAGTGTCGACCTTCAGCGCTTTTTCGCTTTGTCCCTGAATGCTGACGCCGCCGCCCTGTGGGATCAGCACTTGTTCGGCGTGGGATTGATTACCGAGGGTGGCAGACACTCCCCAGACGATCAGTTCGGGTTGCCAATGCCGCAGGCGGGCGAGGGCCAGTTGCAGTTGCACGCCGCGCTTGTTGCCCAGCAGTT
The DNA here is from genome assembly GCF_900187475.1 of Pseudomonas sp. Irchel s3h9. Taxonomy (NCBI): domain Bacteria; kingdom Pseudomonadati; phylum Pseudomonadota; class Gammaproteobacteria; order Pseudomonadales; family Pseudomonadaceae; genus Pseudomonas; species Pseudomonas sp. Irchel s3h9. The sequence goes on from NZ_FYDH01000008.1 coordinate 21,554, forward strand.
CGTGCCATTCATCGACGACGATCATGCGTAGGCTCGCCAGCGCCACTTGGGCATCGGCGCGGGCGAGCAGCAGGGTCAGGCTTTCCGGGGTGGTGATCAGCGTGGTCGGCAGGCGCCGGCTCTGCCGGGCGCGTTCGCTGCTGCTGGTATCGCCGGTGCGCAGGCCGATGCTCCATGGGATCTGCAAATCATCTACCGGCGCTTGCAAGGCGCGAGCGGTGTCGGCGGCGAGGGCGCGCATGGGCGTGATCCACAGCACGGTCAGCGGTTCGGCCGGTGGTTTGCGCTTGCGTGGGGTTTCAACAACAGCGGCGGGTTTGGCGAAGCGATTGAGCGCGGCAAACCACACCGCATAAGTTTTACCGGCGCCGGTGCTGGCGTGGAGCAGACCGGATTGGCCGTTTTTCACCGCCGCCCAGACCTGTTTCTGAAAGGCGAACGGCTTCCAGTTGCGGGCGCTGAACCAGATTTTTGCCAGGTCGGAGGATTTCGCCATGCGGGCTGCGCGCGCTCTGGAGGGGTTCTTCCAGTGACCACATCAGTTGGCGAAAGGTTTAATCAGGGTGACCGTGTAGGAGCTGCCGAAGGCTGCGATCTTTTGATCTTGATCTTGATCTCTACAAAACAAGATCAAAAGATCGCAGCCTTCGGCAGCTCCTACAGGGGAACGTGGGCTACTTGAGGTTACCGCTGAGGAATTGCTTGAGGCGTTCGCTTTTCGGGTTGCCGAGCACTTCTTCGGGGGCGCCTTCTTCTTCCACCAAGCCTTGGTGCAGGAACAACACCTGGCTGGAAACCTTACGAGCGAAGCTCATTTCGTGGGTCACCATGATCATGGTCCGACCTTCTTCAGCCAGCCCCTGAATCACCTTCAACACTTCCCCCACCAATTCCGGATCGAGCGCCGAGGTCGGTTCATCAAACAGCATTACCTCCGGTTCCATCGCCAGCGCCCGGGCAATCGCCACGCGCTGTTGCTGACCGCCTGAGAGAAACGCCGGATATTGATCGGCCACTCGTGCCGGCAGGCCAACCTTGTCCAGATAACGCCGCGCACGTTCGTCGGCTTCCTGTTTGCTGCAACCCAGCACCCGGCGCGGGGCCATGGTGATGTTTTCCAGCACGGTCATGTGGCTCCACAGGTTGAAGTGCTGGAACACCATCGCCAACCGCGTGCGCAGGCGTTGCAGTTCATCGGCGTCGGCGACGTGCATGCCGTGGCGGTCGGTGACCATGCGGATCGCCTGGCCATCGAGGCTCATGGCGCCATCGTTAGGTTGTTCGAGAAAGTTGATGCAGCGCAAAAAGGTGCTTTTGCCCGAGCCGCTGGCGCCGATCAGGCTGATCACGTCGCCGGTCTTGGCCTTGAGCGAAACGCCTTTGAGCACCTGATGGTCGCCATAGCTTTTGTGCAGGCCTTCAACGGTCAGTTTGTACATGGGACAGACATCCTCAAGGCGAAAGTAGGTAGCCGCTGCGATAGGCTTCAGCGCCCGCGACGTGGGCGATGACCATGCCGGCAGTGGCCATGCGTCGCAGCGAGCGGGCGTACATCACGCCGGCGCTGGTGCAATGAACGGGGGTGACCCGGTCGTGGATCGGGTCGATGATTTCGGCGATCTGCTGCCCGGCTTCGAGGTATTGCCCCGCCGTGGCGGTATACACCAGCAGGCCGCCGACCGGGGTGGTCACCGGTTCCACACCGGCCAGCGGCGTGGCGGGGAACGGCAGCGGTGGTTGCGGTTTGGTCTCGCCGACGATCGCATCGGACTGGATCAGATAATCGATCAGTGCCTGGCAGTCGCGGCTGGCGAGCGGATGAGTAACGTCACCCTGGCCGCGCAACTCGACGGTCACGGAGAAACTGCCCAGCGGAATCTCGAAGTGTTCGCCGAAGCGCTCTTTCAATTGCCACCACAGCAGCGTGAAGCATTCGTCGAACGACTGACCGCCGGAGTCAGTGGCCAGCAGGCTCGCCTGGGCTTCGATATAGCGCGCCAGCGGTTCGACCTGCGGCCACGCTTCGGGCGTGGTGTAAAGGTGCACTACCGATTCGAAATCACAGTGCAAGTCGAGCACCATGTCCGCGTCGCAGGCCAGCCGTTGCAGGGTCAGACGCTGGGATTGCAGTTGCGTGCTGGCGGTCTGGCGGGCGAGGGCGTCGCGCAGATGTGTGCGGATCAGTTCGAGGTTGTGTTGCGGATCGTCGTTCAGCTTGCCTTCGATGGCGTTGCCGATCTCTTCACTGAGATCGACGAACCAGCGGTTGAAGTTCTGCCCGCTCTCCAGTTCGTAGCGGCCCAGCGGCACGTCCATCAGCACTTGTTCGAGGCCGACCGGGTTGGCCACCGGCACCAACACGATTTGGCTGCGCAGGCGCCCGGCGGCTTCCAGCTCCGCCAGACGCTGCTTGAGGTGCCAGGCCACGAGCATGCCGGGTAATTCATCGGCGTGCAGCGAGGACTGAATGTAGACCTTGCCTTTGGCCTGCTCCGGGCCGAAGTGGAAGCTGTGGATCTGTCGTGCGGTCCCCGGCAGCGGGGCCAGCAAGTCATGAATCAGGTGGCGCATTTTTTATCTCTTTATTCCTGAGATGGGCCTAGTGAGTCGGCCCGAGGAAGGCCAGCCATCGGCGTTCGGCAAGGCGGAACAGGCCGACCAGCGCAAAGGTGATGGTCAGGTAGATCAACGCGGCGATGCCGAACGACTGAAAGGTCAGGAAGGTCGCCGAGTTGGCGTCCCGCGCAACTTTCAGGATGTCGGGGATGGTCGCGGTGAAGGCCACGGTGGTGGAGTGCAGCATCAGGATCACTTCGTTGCTGTAATACGGCAACGAACGGCGCAGCGCCGACGGCATGATCACGTAGGCATACAGTTTCCAGCCAGTCAGCCCGTAAGCCTTGGCCGCCTCGACTTCACCGTGGTTCATGCTGCGGATCGCCCCGGCGAAAATTTCCGTGGTGTAGGCGCAAGTGTTCAGGGCAAAGGCGAGGATTGTGCAGTTCATCGCATCGCGAAAGAAACTGTCGAGCAGCGGCTGCGCACGCACGGCGGCCAAGCTGTAAATGCCGGTGTAGCAAATCAGCAACTGGATATACAGCGGCGTGCCACGGAACAGGTAGGTGTAGAACTGCACCGGCCAGCGAATGTAGAAGTGCGGCGAAACCCGCGCGATCGACAGCGGAATCGACACCAGGAAACCAATGAAGATCGAGGCGCTGAGCAGCCACAGCGTCATCGCCAGACCGGTGATGTTCTGGCCGTCGGTATAAAGGAAGGCGCGCCAGTATTCCTGCAGAAGTTCGATCATCGTACGGCCTCCCGGGCACCGGCGGCGTAGCGGCGTTCGAGCCAACGCAGGATGAAGTTCGAGGCACTGGTGATCAGCAGATAGATCAACGCGGCGAGAACCAGGAAGTAGAACAGTTGATAAGTGCTTTTACCGGCGTCCTGCGCGGCTTTGACCAGATCGGCCAAACCGATGATCGACACCAGCGCAGTGGCCTTGAGCATCACCATCCAGTTGTTGCCGATGCCCGGCAGGGCGAAACGCATCATTTGCGGGAACACCACAAAGCGAAAGCGCTGACCGCGTTTGAGACCGTATGCGGTGGCGGCTTCAACCTGACCGCGCGGCACGGCGAGGATCGCGCCACGGAAGGTTTCGGTGAAATACGCGCCATAGATAAAACCCAGGGTCAGCACCCCGGCGCTGAACGGGTCGATTTCGATGTATTCCCATTCCAGGTAATCGGTCAGGGACGTCAGCCAGGTTTGCAGGCTGTAGAAAATCAGCAGCATCAGCACCAGATCCGGCACCCCGCGAATCAGCGTGGTGTAGAGCTGGGCGGGCAGGCGCACCAGTTTGACTTTTGACAGCTTGGCACTGGCGCCGAGCAGGCCGAGCAAAACGGCCACCAGCAGCGACAACGCCGATAATTTGATGGTCATCCAGGTGCCTTCCAACAGCAACGGGCCAAAACCCTTGAGGCTGAAGGCTGCGAGCCCCAGATTTTGTAATAGGTTTTCGAACATAAATCAGCAACCTGAGCGGATGGAAAAGGCGCCCATCGAGGATGGGCGCCGGGGCATTATTTGCCGCTGTACAGATTCAGATCGCCAAAGTGTTTCTTTTGAATCTCGGCATATTTGCCGTCATCGTGTAACGCTTTGATACCTTTATCTAAAAGCGCTTTCAGCTCAGTGTTACCTTTCTTAATACCGACAGCGGTTTTGGCTGGCAGCAATTCGCTGTCGACTGGCTTGCTGACGTCATAGTCGGCGCCCTGTGGCGACTTCAAAAAGCCCAGTTCGGCTTGCAGCATGTCCTGAATGCCCGCATCGAGACGGCCGGAGGTCAGGTCGGAGTACACCTGATCCTGGTTCTGATAGGCCTGGGTTTTCACGCCGGCCTTGTCCAGCACGGCTTTGGCGTAGGCTTCCTGAATAGTGCCTTGCTCGTAACCGACGGTTTTACCTTTCAGCGACGCAACGTCGGCGGTGATGCCGGAGCCTTTCTTGAACACATAGGCGGTCGGGCCGGAGAACAGCTCGCTGGAGAAGTCGATGACTTTTTCCCGGGCCGGGGTCACGGTCATCGACGAGATCACACCGTCGAATTTGTTGGCCTTGAGGCCCGGAATCATGCCGTCGAAGTCACTTTCAACCCACTTGCACTTGACCTTGAGTTCGGCGCAGATCGCGTTGCCCAGGTCGATGTCGAAGCCCACCAGGCTGCCGTCGGCCGCTTTCGACTCGAACGGTGCGTACGAAGGGTCAACGCCAAAGCGCAGCTCTTTGTATTCCTTGGCCAGCGCGGAGCCAGCGGCCATGCACAACGCCAGTGCAGAAAGGGTCAGCAATGCTTTTTTCATTATTCAATCCCTAAGAACCAATATGAGCGCTTGTGGCGCAGAATTATTGTTACTGGAACGCGTACGACCTATAGAAAGTAGCAATTTCCGAACCAGAGTCCCGAACAAGTGTTTTAAAAGGTGAGGAGAGCTACAAGATCAATGGATGAATGCACGAAAACGGGCGCGGCAGAAAGCGTGCACTGATTTGTGGCTTGTCGGGGACAGTCAAGCAGATCGCTGATCGTTCCCACGCTCTGCGTGGTAATGCAGCCCGGGACGCTCCGCGTCCCCTCCAAGGCCGAACGCGGAGCGTCCGTTGAGGCATTCCCACGCGGAGCGTGGGAACGATCAATGTCCCGGGAAAAGGGGTCAGGCCAGCAGGTCTTGCAGGGTGGCGAGGCTATCCGCTTCATCCACGGTTTTATCCTGGCGCCAGCGCAGCATCCGCGGAAAACGTACCGCGATCCCGCTCTTGTGCCGCCGCGAAAGGGCAATGCCTTCGAAACCCAGTTCAAACACCAGGCTCGGTTTCACGCTGCTGACCGGGCCGAACTTTTCCACGGTGGTTTTGCGCACGATGCTATCGACTTTGCGCATTTCCTCATCGGTCAGCCCCGAATAGGCCTTGGCAAACGGCACCAGCGCACGCTGGCTCGACTCGGGCGGGCCGTCCCACACGGCAAAGGTGTAATCGCTGTACAGACTGGCCCGGCGACCGTGACCGCGCTGCGCGTAAATCAGCACCGCATCGACGCTGAACGGGTCGACTTTCCACTTCCACCACACGCCCATGTCTTTGGTGCGCCCGACGCCATATAACGCGTCGCGCGCCTTGAGCATCATGCCCTCGACACCCAGTCGCCGCGAGGCTTCGCGCTGGCGGGCGAGGTCGAGCCAGTCGCTGCCGGTCAGCAGCGGCGAGGGTAAAAGTACCGGACTGTTACTGCGGGCGATGACGTCTTCCAATTGCGCGCGGCGTTTGGCCTGCGGTTGATTGCGCCAGTCTTCGCCTTGCCATTCGAGCAGGTCGTAGGCGAGCACCACCACCGGCACGTCTTCGAGGATTTTCTTGTCGAGGGTCTTGCGGCCGATGCGTTGTTGCAACAGGGCGAAGGGCTGCACTGCCGGCGGTTCGGTCGATTGCGGATCAAAGGCGTCTTCGGTGCGCGGATGCGTGCTTTTCCACACGACGATTTCGCCGTCGATCACCGTGCCATCGGGCAAGCCGTGTACCAGGACCTCCAGTTCGGGAAAACGCTCGGTCACCAGTTCCTCGCCCCGCGACCAGATCCATAGTCGGCCCTCTCGCTTGACCACTTGTGCGCGGATGCCATCCCATTTCCATTCAATCTGCCAATCGCTGGCCGGGCCGATCAGCGCTTCAAATTCTTCCACCGGTTGCGACAAAGCGTGGGCCAGGAAGAACGGATACGGCTGACCACCCCGCTGGGCATGTTCATCGCTGGATTCAGGGGCAATCAGCTTCAGGTAACTGGCGGCGCTCGGCCGGTTGGACAGATCGGTGTAACCGACCAGACGCTGCGCCACGCGCTTGCTGTCCAGCCCGGCCATCGAGGCCAAGGCCCGGGTAACCAGCAATTTCGACACGCCAACGCGAAAACTGCCGGTGATCAATTTGATGCACAGCATCAGGCTTGATCGATCCAGTTGCGCCCACAGGGCCGGCAGTTGCCGGTTCAGATATTCCGGTGCTTCACCGCGCAGTGGCAGCAGTTTGTCCTCGATCCACTCGGCGAGGCCGGCGTCGGAGGTGTGCGGGTTTTCTGCGAGTACCAGCGAAATGGTTTCCGCCAGGTCACCGACGGCTTGATAGCTTTCCTCGAACAACCACGGTTCCAGGCCGGAGATCTCGACGGCGAGTTCACGCAGAATTCTCACCGGCACCAGTTGCCGGGGCCGGCCACCGGAGAGAAAGTACACCGCCCACGCGGCGTCGTGCGGTTCGGCCTGGGCGAAGTAGGCTTGCATCGCCGCCAGTTTGGCGTTGCTCGAGGTGGTCGCGTCGAGCTCGGTGTACAACTCGGCGAATGCTTTCATGCTGGCATCTCGGCGATGGTCGGTTCGGTGGCGATGTGTTCTTCTTCGTCATCGCCGTATTCGGTGTTGAAACCCTGGGCATCCAGACCCTGTTCGCGCAGATGCCGCACCAGCACGCCGATTGAACCGTGGGTGACCATCACCCGCTCTGCGCCGGTTTGCTCAATGGCCCAGAGCAGGCCGGGCCAGTCGGCGTGATCGGAGAGCACGAAACCGCGATCGACGCCGCGCCGCCGTCGGGTGCCACGCAAACGCATCCAGCCGCTGGCAAATGCGTCGCTGTACTCGCCAAAACGGCGCATCCAACTGCTGCCACCGGCCGAAGGCGGGGCGATGACCAGAGCCTGGCGCATGATCGGGTCGCTTTTTTTTACGTCCCCGGCGTAGATCGTCGGCGGCAAATACACGCCGGCCTCGCGGTAGACCCGATTCAGCGGTTCGACCGCACCGTGGCTGAGGATCGGGCCGAGGCTTTCGTCGATGCCGTGGAGTATCCGTTGAGCCTTGCCGAACGAGTAACAGAACAACACGCTGGCCTTGCCGGCCGCGATGTTCGCAGCCCACCACTGGTTGATCTCGCTGAACACCTGCGCCTGTGGCTGCCAGCGATAAATCGGCAGGCCGAAGGTCGATTCGGTGATGAAGGTGTGGCAGCGCACCGGTTCGAACGGGGCGCAGGTGCCGTCCGGTTCGATCTTGTAGTCGCCGGACGCGACCCAGACTTCGCCACCGTATTCCAGACGCACTTGTGCAGAACCGAGCACGTGGCCGGCGGGGTGAAAGCTCAGGGTGACACCGTGGTGTGTCAGACGCTGGCCGTAGGCGAGGGTTTGCAGGTTGATGTCCTGCCCCAGACGCGCGCGCAAAATCCCTTCGCTGGCGCTGCTGGCCAGATAATGTTGGTTACCGGTACGGGCATGATCGCCGTGGGCATGGGTAATGACCGAGCGCTCGACGGGGCGCCACGGGTCTATGTAGAAATCTCCGGCAGGGCAGTACAAACCCTCGGGGCGGGCGATAACAAGGTCCATGTCCTTACCAGAATGGGGGGCTTGTTAGCTATGAGGTTGGCGCTGGGCTGGAAGTTCTATCGACTTTGAAGAGCAGCCCTCACCCCAGCCCTCTCCCGGAGGGAGAGGGGGCCGACCGCGGTGTCTGGGAGAGCTACGCCGACGTGAAATACCGAGTCGAACACAGATTCTGGACCAGATCAAAAGCCCCTCACCCCAGCCCTCTCCCAGAGGGAGAGGGGGCCGACCGCGGTGTCTGGGAGAGCTACGCCGACGTGAAATACCGAGTCGAACACAGATTCTGGACCAGATCAAAAGCCCCTCACCCCAGCCCTCTCCCGGAGGGAGAGGGGGCCGACTGAGGTGTCTGGGAGAGCTACGCCGACGTGAAATACCGAGTCGAACACAGATTCTGGACCAGATCAAAAGCCCCTCACCCCAGCCCTCTCCCGGAGGGAGAGGGGGCCGACTGAGGTGTCTGGCCAGCTACATCGACCTGAAAGACCGAGTCGATTACGGATTCGGCAAGGCACGAACCGAGTTGATTCTGGATTCGGCAGTGCACGTTCAGGTCGGCGTATGACTCAAGCATCCCCCAATCAGTCCCCTATCCCTCCGGGAGAGGGTTAGGGTGAGGGGCTTTTGATGTACAGCTTATTTGCCGGGAGTAAGCGTCAGGCGGGCCTTGCCATACACCCGATCAAAGTTCTGCGGCTGCATCGGCAAGCCGATGTACTGCCCCTTCAACCACGCATCGATGCCATTGAGGTAGTTCGGACTCACCGGATTACCCGACTGCCCCGTACCGTTCTGGCCCATCAGCGGTTCGGCTTGGCCGAAGTCGACGATGAAACGCATCGACGGTGCGCGCGTCGTGGTGAAATCCTGGCCCCAGGCGAACGCCGACGTGTTCAACGTCGTGTGATCGCCACCGGCCGCCAGTGGTCCGCGCACGGTCTGGCCATTGCTGTTCTTCCAGGCATAACTGTGCAGCTTGCCCCACTGCCAGGCCCGGTGATCGCCGCCCAACTGACTCTCGCCAGCGCTGATCGCCGCCGCGAAGCTACGGGCAAGAATCATCGCTTTGTCTTCTTTCTGCGGTGTACGAATGTCGTCCCAGAACGGACTGTCTTCGCGCCCCAACAGATGGTCAGCCTGCGCCGCGTAAGACAGATCACCATTGGCGATAAACGCCTTCCACGCAGGACTCGATTCCGGACCGAGCTCATCGAGGAAGATCTGTTTCATGCTTTCTTGCAGGAACAGCTCATAGATCGCCGCATCCGCCGAGGTCGGGCTGAGCTTGCCGTCGAACGCCATCAACCGCGTGAACGCTTCGCGCGCCTTGCTGCGATCCGCTTCCGGCAGGGCATCGATCGCCTGTTTCAGCGGCTGCTTCATGCCCGGTGCTTCGAAGACTTTCTTCAACTTGGCGGCGAAGGTGGTGGTCTGGTCGTACTGCATGGCGATCACGCTGCGGCTGTCGTGCTTGCTGCTGCCGGCCAGTTCCGCCAGACGCTCGCCACGTTCCGGCGCCGCCCAAGAGTTCGACAGTTGCATGCCATAACCGTGAGGAATCACACGCTGGTTGGCGGTGCCGAGCCAGCCTTGCGCCGGATCCTGATCGTACGGATGCAGCATCGGGTCGGCGTAACCGTCCCAATCGTAGCGACCTTCCCAGCCCGGCGACGGCAGCAAGCCTTCGCCTTCTCGGCGGTTGGGGAAACGCCCGGTGACCTGCCAACCGATGTTGCTCGCATCGGCGAACACCAGGTTCAGGGCGATGGCGCGGATCTCGCGGCTCGCGTCGGAAGCGCGTTCAACGGTTTGTGCACGGGTCAGATCAAAAAACGCATCCAGCGACTTGTCATCAGTGAAGCTCGGGGTCTGCAAGGCCAGGCCGAAACCGCTGCCTTGCGCGGCCGCCTGAGCACTGTTGAGCAATGCACCGTGGCGGGTTTCGTACACCGCTTCGCGAATCGGCCGTTGGCCTTTGACGAAGTAGGTTTCGTTGCGCACGCCCAGCGGCTGCCATTTGCCATTGACCTCGTAGGTCAGGCTGCTGCCCTGGCGGCGAATTTTTTCCAGAAACAGATCCTGGTTGTCGCCGAGCACGCTGGTCATGCTCCACGCGACTTTGCCGTTGAAACCGCCGAGGACCATCGGCAGACCGGCAACGGTGACACCGGCGGCCTGATATTTCGGTGCGCGGATCTGCACAAAGCTCCACAGCGACGGCGCAGCCAGCGGCCCATGGGCGTCGCTGGCCAGCAGGCTCTTGCCGCTGCGGCTGCGTTGCGGGGCGATCGCCCAGTTGTTCGAAGACGGGGTGCCGAGCAGGTTCAGCGCGGACAGTTGCTGGCTGGCGTTGCTCAGTTCGGTCAGGCCGGGGATCTGCCCGTTGAGCTTGAGCCCTTGCAGCTTGTCGGCCTCGGCCAGTGGCAGGTTTTCGTCAGGCGCGGACGGCGTCAGCCAGGCGAGTTTGTCGGTGGTGACGGTTTGCGCCAGCACCAGCGAGGAAATTTCTTCCGGCAGGTTGGCCGACTGGCTGAAATTCAGCAGGGCGAAAATCAGCGCCGAGTCTTCCGGCTTCCAGTATTCCGGCTTGTAACCACTGGAGGCGAGGTCGCCCGGCAGCTTGTCGGCGTAGCGGAACAGGTAGGCGTTGACGCCTCGTGCATAGACTTCGAAGAAGCGCTTGAGGCGTGGCGACGAAGCCTTGTACAGCTCGCCAGCGCTTTTCTTCAGATTGACCGCGCGCATGTAGCGGTCGGCATCGAGCATCGACGCGCCGGACATTTCCGCCAGGCGGCCCTGCGCCAACAGGCGCAAGGTGACCATTTGATTGATGCGATCGCTGGCGTGGACGTAACCGAGGCTGAACAGTGCGTCATGGAACGTGTTGCTCTCGATCAGCGGCATGCCCATGGCATTGCGACGTACCGACACGTTCTGCGCCAGCCCCTTGAGCGGTTGCACGCCGGAAGTCGGGGGGAGGGTGTCCTGAGCATTCCAGGTCTGGCAACCGGACAGGCCCAAAACACCGGCCACTGCTGCGGCAACGCCGAACCGGGGAAGAAAATGTGTGAGGGCTGGCGAGGCCATGGCAAAGCTCCTGCGGGGGGTAGCGTCAGTAAAGGCGCTACGTTAGTGAGCAGGAGGTGGCCGCGCAAGCGGGGGCGGGGGTTATTTGCGTATTTCTGTCGAATGGAAAAGATCTCAGCCTGCGGCAGCTCCTACATAAGCATGCATTCCCCTGTAGGAGCTGCCGAAGGCTGCGATCTCTTGCCGTTCAATCAAGCCTTCGGTGGATTGATTTTCTGCACCAACGCGTAGGCCTTCAACGTCGCCGTGCGATCTTTGATGTGGTTGAACCAGCGCTGCACATGCGGGAAGTCTTCAAGGTTCTGGCTTTGCCATTTGTGCGAGACGATCCACGGGTAGATCGCCATGTCGGCAATGCTGTATTCGCTGCCGGCGACGAATTCGTTATCAGCCAGTTGCTTGTTCAATACGCCATACAACCGCGCGGTCTCGTCGATGTAGCGCTTGATCGCGTAGGGGATTTTCTCCGGCGCGAACTGGCTGAAGTGGTGATTCTGCCCGGCCATCGGCCCCAGTCCGCCCATTTGCCAGAACAGCCATTGCAGCGCCGTTTGCCGACCGCGCAGGTCTTGGGGCAGAAACTTCCCGGTCTTCTCCGCCAGATACAAAAGAATCGCCCCGGATTCGAACAGCGACAACGGTTCGCCGCCATCGGCCGGTTCATGATCGACGATGGCCGGGATGCGGTTGTTCGGGGCGATTTTCAGAAAGTGTGGCTGAAACTGCTCACCCTGACCGATGTTGATCGGGTGCACGTTGTACGGCAGGCCGGCTTCTTCGAGGAACAGAGAGATCTTGTGGCCGTTGGGGGTGGTCCAGTAATACAGGTCGATCATGGAGAGCTCCAAAGCAGAAATGGACTTGCGTGCGGACAGCAAACGCCGGCGTCAGGTCGTCCCGTGTGCGTTCGATAGCTTGCTTAGTAGGAAGAGGTGATGCTGAACTGCGCAGAATTCAATGACCCGCGTGAGAAAAATCGCCATGGAGCTTCAGGCCAACGCTGCACTGATCATCATCGACCAGCAAAAAGGCATCCTGCAGCCGCGTTTGGGTCGAAGGAATAATCTTCAGGCGGAAGAGCGAATCCTTGATCTGCTGGGGCTGTGGCGGCGTAGCACAAGGCCGGTGATTCATGTGCAACATCTGTCCCGTGAGCCGGAATCGGTGTTTTGGCCGGAGCAGGAAGGGGTGGAGTTTCAGGAGAGGTTTTTGCCGCAGGACGGCGAATGGCTGATTCAGAAACAGGTGCCGGATGCGTTTTGTGCCACGGGATTAGAGGCGCGGTTGCGCGAGGCGGGGATCGGGCAATTGGTTATCGTCGGCGTGGCGACGAACAACTCAGTGGAGTCAACGGCGCGTACGGCGGGCAATCTTGGCTTTGCTGCGTGGGTAGCGGAGGATGCCTGTTTCACCTTCGACAAGGCTGATTATTTCGGCACATTGCGTACGGCTGAAGAGGTACACGGGATGTCGCTGGGGAATTTGCAGGGGGAGTATGCGACGGTAGTCAGTTCTGCACAGATTCTGGTGGCCGGCTGAAAAACTTCACCGTATGTGCCGGCCCCTTCGCGAGCAGGCTCGCTCCCACAGGGGATTGCATTGCAACTGAAGAAACCCGCTCACCTGTAGGAGTGAGCCTGCTCGCGATAACGGTCTGTCAGACGCCAACGATGTTGCATGTGCCGGCCCCTTCGCGAGCAGGCTCACTCCTACAGGGATTGCATTCCAACTGGAGGAACTCGAATGACTGTGGGAGCGAGCTTGCTCGCGAAGGCGGCAGGTCAGGCGAAGAGGGTCTTCGCCCCGGGCATCACGCGCCGTGGCACTTCTTGAATTTCTTGCCGTTGCCGCATGGGCACGGGTCGTTGCGGCCGACGTCTTTCAGGGCGTTGCGCACCGGTTCCTGGTGGGCGTGGCCGCAGTTCGGGCCGTGCACGTGGCCATGGTCATGTTCGTGATGATGGTCATGATCGTGGTTGCAGTCAGGGCCATGGACATGAGGTTGCTGGGTCATCGGTGTTGCTCCGGAATTAAATCGGCGGGGATTATCACGCCATTGCGCTCAAGGTGCACGTAGTGGGCGATGAATAAACCGGTTTCCATCTCACCCTGCAAGCGATAGGGAATCTGTTGATTCGAGCTTTTCAGCATTTTCACCACATCTTTTACCCGGGGCCACAGGTTGGTGCGGATCGGCACTTTGAAGTAAGCACTGCGTTTTGGTCCGACCGTAAACCAGTGTTCATGCTCACCCTCGGCCAGCAGGATGTCGGCCAGATGAATACGGTATTCGAGGCCGCGCACGGTCAGGTCGCTATCGTTGGGGTTATCGACGCGAAAGTGCAGGATGAATTTCTGTTCGAGCAGTTTGGCGCGCACCACTTCAACTTTCACCAGATGCACGGCGGGGTCGACGCTGTCATCGTTGAACCACGATGCGCAACCGCCGAGGTTCAGGATCAGCATCAAAAACAGAAAATGTAGTGTGCGCCAGCGACCGAGCATGGTTTTACTCCCTTTGCTGGCAGTCTAGCCGCTAAAAGATCGCAGCCTTCGGCAGCGCCTACAGGGGAAACGAAAATCCTGTGTAGGAGCTGCCGCAGGCTGCGATCTTTTGATCTTAAGCGCCGAAATATCCCGCACAGCACTTCTTGAACTTCTGCCCACTGGCGCACGGGCAACTGTCATTGCGCCCCAGCTTCAACTGCACCGTCGGATCAATGAAGTACCAGTGCCCGGCGTTCTGCACGAACGACGAACGCTCGCGATGGCTATGCTCGCCCTGACCGTCATGCCAGCGCGCGGTGAAGGTGACGAAAGCGTGTTCCGGCTGGCCGCCGAAGACTTCCGAGCTCTCGACTTCAAGGCCGAGCCAGGTGCTCTGCGCACTCCAGTCGGTGATCGATTGGCGATTGAGGCCCGCTTGCTGGGCGGGCAGGGTGGTCGCCACCAGATAGTCGATCAGCCCCAGCACATAGGCGCTGTAGCGCGAACGCATCAGCGCTTCGGCGCACGGTGCCGGATGGCCGTCGTGATAATGGCCGCAGCAGGCCTCCAGCAGATTGCCGCTGCCGCACGGGCAAATGGCTGTACTCATTGCATTACCACCAGTATTTCCCGAAGTTTTCCGGATTGGCCCAGAACCGTGAGTTGAGCCAGTCGGGGACTTGTTTGTATTCAAGCAGATCATAGGTGAACAGGGTCAGCACTTGATCGTCGCGTTGAAAACATTCACTGGCTTGCAGCGCCAGTGAATAGAAGTCGGTTTCCTGCCAGCCGCTGGCCGCCAGATCCGCCAGCACGGCGATGCGGCTAGCGTTGAGATTGCGAATCCCGCCCAACAAGTTGAGGCCATCGCGTTTGGGCAAATGTTCCAGGCAATCGACCACCAGCGCCAGATCGAAACGCTGTGCCGCCAGTTCAGCAGGCAACGCCCCCGGCGCGGCGTGGGCCACGACGGTGTCTGGATGTGCCTCTTTAAAGACGCTCAGGGCTGGAAATTCGCTGGCGCCGATCAGCAACAGCCGCGCCGGGGCGTAGCGATCCAGCAAAACGGCCAATGCCTGTTGCGGCGTACGGGAAGAAATGGCGACGTTCATCGAAGCTCCTCAATCAGACCGCCAAGACTAGCCTGCCTGACGGTGGCGGCAAAGCGCCCTGTTCCGCCCGTTTCGGGTAAATGTGCCGAAGTCCTGTGAACAGGCTCGCAAACAGCGGTGGCCTATTGCTGGCGGAGATTAAAACTCCGGTCTTTACTCCCTGAATCGGTTCTAAGCCGATCCCTCAGGAGAAAACCAGATGAGCATAGTTCGGACAGCGTTACCTTTGATTCTGCTAACCAGTGTGTTGACTGGTTGCGCAGGTTTGCAGAAAACCGACTGGCCGACCTGTGCGGCGGTCGGTGGTGTCGTCGGTGCCGGTCTCGGCGCGACCGAAAGTTCGGCATGGGCCGGCTACGGTGCGTTGCTGGTCGGTGGCACGGCAGCGGCCTATTGCTGGGTTCACGGCGATGGCGACGAAGACGGCGATGGCGTGCCGGACAGTCGCGACAAGTGCCCGGGCACGCCTAAAGGCGTACAGGTCGATGCTGACGGTTGCCCTCCACCAGCGCCTGCACCCGTGGTCGAAGAAGCTGTAGTGGTCAAGGAAGAAACCATTGTTATCCGTGATGTGCACTTCCAGTTCGACAAAGCCACGCTGACCGGCCCTGACAAGCAAGTGCTCGACAAGGTCGCCACCCGCCTGAAACAGGAATCCTCGACGGCGCAACTGACCGTGACCGGGCATACCGACAGCGTGGGCAGCGATGCCTACAACAAAAAACTGTCGGATCGTCGTGCGCACTCGGTGGTGGATTACCTGATCCAGCAAGGTGTGCCACGCGCCAGCTTCGTTTCGGTGTCCGGTCTGGGTGAAAGCCAGCCTGTTGCCGACAACAAAACCGCTGACGGTCGCGCGCAAAACCGTCGTACCGAAATCAAAATCCAGCGTTAAGCCCCTCTCGCATCCGCGGCTTGTGCAGTCGCGGATGCGGGTCTTTACTCCTGTGTAACCGGTATGGGCCGGTGACACAGGAGCTTTCACAATGACTGTTTTCTCAAGGTCCGTCTTGCCGGTGCTGCTGCTAGGCAGTTTGCTCACCGGTTGCGCCACCCACAGCGATGGCACTGCACCCCTCAATCAACGTACGTGGCCGATCTGCAGCGTTATCGGCGGACTGGTCGGTGGCGGCCTCGGCGCTATCGAAAGCGCTGGCTGGGCCGGTGGCGGCGCAGCGCTGGGGATTCTTACCGGCGGACTGATCTGTTATGCCCAGGACGGCGATGAAGACGGCGACGGTGTATTTGACCGCCGCGACCGTTGCCCGGACACTCCGGAAAACACCCCGGTCGATCACCGTGGTTGCCCGCTGCCACAGTACCCGGTCACGGAAAAAGTGCCGGAGCCTGCACCGCAAACTGAGGTCATTACCTTGAGCGATGCCGGCAACGTGCTGTTCGATTTCGACAAATCCGACCTGACCCCGGCGGCGAAAGCCCAGCTCGATACGCTGATGGACAAACTGCGCAGTGCCGATGTGGTGAGCATCAAGGTCATAGGTCACACCGACAGCAAAGGTTCGGATGCGTATAACCAGGCTTTGTCGGAACGGCGGGCGAGCAGTGTCGCCGCGTATTTGCTGAGCCAGGGCTTGGCGCCGAACAAACTCACCAGTGAAGGTCGCGGTGAAAGCGAGCCGGTTGCCGATAACGCCACCGATGAAGGTCGTGCGCAGAACCGGCGTGTGGAGTTGCACATCAACCGTTAGGAAGCGTCTGTAGGGCGCAGGCTAGAGCTGCCGGGCGACGATTAGCGTCGTTTCGGCAGCCATTTGGCAGACGATCGAAGTTTTTTCATTTTCCCCTCTGGCTTATCCCCCGCAGAAGCCGTTACTGTGCGCCCAAAGAATAATTCGCAACACGGGGGAGCGTATGAAAGTGTTCTGGGGGCTGGGGCGATTGTTGACCCTGCTGTTCTGCTGCGTGGTGCTGGCCAACCAGTTGGTGCCGTTCGTACATCCGTTGCATCTGCTGGTCAATCTGGCCGGCGGTCTGTTGTTGCTGATTCATTTATTCGAAGTGCTGCTGTGCAATCGCAGCCTCAAAGGTCGCCCGCACCCTTGGCGTGACCGTGGCCGCATCCTGCTGTTCGGCGTATTTCACCTGCAAACCATCCCGGCCCCGGCCGCTCCGGAGGCTTCTTCCCATGCGTAAACTCTGCTTGCTCGCTGCATTCATCAGCCCATTGGCCTGTGCCCAGGTGGTCAGTGTCGAAACCAATTCGCTGATGCGTTTGCCCAACACGGCCAGCACGTTGCAGCTGGAAAAACTGGAAGTGGCCGATTACGGTACGTTGCTGATTCCTGCCAACGTGACCGAACTGACTGTGGGCGAGTTGCGTCTTGGCCATGAAGCCCGTATCGCGATCGTTCCGAGCGAGAACGCTTTGGAGATGAAGGTCGCTCATGCAGAACTGAGCGACGGCAGCCGGATTACTGCACGGGGTGCACCGGGTACTTATGAAAAAGCCGCCCGTGCCGGGCGCAATCTGAATCTGCAATTCAAGGCGTTGAACGCACCGCAGCTGTTGGTCGATGCCCGTGGCGGCACCGGCGCGCCGGGGTTTGTCGGCCTCGATGGCGGCAACGGTGAAGACCCAGGCTGTACTTATGGCTCGGCCGGGCACGGTTTTGATGGCAGTAACGGCAGTGACGGCCAACCTGGCGCACCGGGTGCGCTGGTGCGCCTTGAAGTGCCGCGCGAGTTTCCGGCGGAGTTGATCAAGGTCAATGTGGCAGGTGGCAACGGTGGCCCGGCGGGTGTTGGCGGCAAAGCAGGGAAGGGCGGCAAGTCCAAGGGGTGCTTGGTGTATCGCGCCGATGGTGGCAAGAACGGCAAGGCCGGGGCGGATGGCCAGCCTGGGCCAGTGGGGGCGGCGGGGGCGGTGACTGTGCAGCGCTTGTAAGATCACTGATTGTTCCCACGCTCCGCGTGGGAACACAGCCCGTGACGCTCCGCGTCACTGGACGCAGAGCGTCCCTTGCGGCATTCCCACGCAGAGCGTGGGAACGATCACGGCCTCGCCGCCGCAATCGCCACCAACACCACCCCCACAATCAGATTAAGCCCCACCACCCGGCGAATTCGCCCCAGCACCGCCGCACCCGCCGGCCAGTCCTTTGCATCAACCGCCGTGCGCAATTCCGGCAGCATCAACCCCTGAATGCGGATAAACAGCGCAGTCATCACCACGTACAAGCCCATCATCACCTGCACATACTTCGGCGCGGTCTCAAACCCGACCTGCTGCAAATGCAGCATGCCCACGCCGCTGATCGGCAACAGAATCACCGCGACCCAGACCCACCGAAAAAAACCTTGAAACACTTCCACCCACAAGGTCAGGCGGGCAGGGCCGTCTAGGGCCTTCACAGCCGCAGGGCGCAGGACCATCCAGGCGAAAAACATGCCGCCGACCCACACCAGGGCGGACAGCACATGCAGGGGGTAAACGAGGCTAAAAGGTGTCATTGGGGCACTCCGTTCTGCGCGGGATTAATTAGCGGGGTATGATAGCCGCCATCCGAAACCACTGAAAATTTATCCAGCGTTTTTTGCGCCCGACAATCCATGATCAGTACTGAACTCAAAACCACGATCCAGGGCGCCTATTCGCGTTTTCTAGAGGCCAAGAGCCTCAAACCGCGTTACGGCCAGCGCCTGATGATCGCTGAAATCGCCAAAGTCCTCGGGGATATCGACACCGACGACGAAGGCCGGCGCAGTGGCGACCCCGCGATTGTCGCGGTGGAAGCCGGTACCGGTACCGGCAAGACAGTGGCCTACAGCCTGGCCGCGATCCCCACCGCCAAACTGGCCGGCAAACGCCTGGTCATTGCCACCGCGACCGTCGCTCTGCAGGAGCAGATCGTCTACAAGGATTTGCCCGACCTGATGCGCAACAGCGGGCTGAATTTCAGCTTCGCCCTGGCCAAGGGCCGTGGCCGCTACATGTGCCTGTCCAAGCTCGACATGCTCTTGCAGGAAGGCCACGCGCAAACCGCCACTGCCCAGCTGTTCGAAGAAGAAGGCTTCAAGATCGAGGTCGATGAGGCCAGTCAAAAGCTGTTCACCAGCATGATCGAAAAGCTCGCCGGCAATAAGTGGGACGGCGACCGTGATAGCTGGCCGAATGCACTGGAAGATGCCGATTGGGCGCGCCTGACCACCGATCACAGCCAGTGTACCAACCGCCATTGCCCGAACTTCGGCCAGTGCGCCTTCTACAAGGCCCGCGAAGGTATGGGCAAGGTCGACGTGATCGTCACCAACCACGACATGGTCCTGGCTGACCTTGCACTGGGCGGCGGCGCGGTGTTGCCGGATCCGCGCGACACCATTTACGTGTTCGACGAAGGCCATCACCTGCCGGACAAGGCCATCGGCCACTTCGCCCATTACACGCGCCTGCGTTCCACCGCCGACTGGCTGGAAACCACCGCGAAGAACCTGACCAAACTGCTGGCCCAGCATCCGCTGCCAGGCGATCTTGGCAAATTGATCGAACAAGTTCCGGAACTGGCGCGTGAGATCAAGGCTCAGCAACAGTTCATGTTCAGCGCCTGCGAGCAGGTCGCCGATTTCAAACCCGGCGAAGACGTCGAGGGTCGCGAGCGGCCACGGCATCGCTTCGTCGCCGGGGTGATTCCCGAGCACATGCGCGAAATGGGCATCGAGCTGAAAAAAGGCTTTGCTCGTCTCAATGATCTGTTCACCCGTCTGACCGACCTGCTCAAGGAAGGCATGGACGGCGAGGTCAACATCGGCATCGCCAGCAATCAGGCTGAGGAATGGTATCCGCTGTTCGGCAGCCTGTTGTCGCGTGCCTCCGGCAACTGGGAGCTGTGGACTGCGTTCACCGCCGAAGACCCGGAAGACAGCCCGCCGATGGCGCGCTGGCTGACTCTGGCCGAAAGCGGTTCGCTGTTCGATATCGAGGTCAATGCCAGCCCGATCCTGGCGGCAGAAACCTTGCGCCGCAGCTTGTGGAACGTGGCTTACGGCTGTCTGGTGACCTCGGCGACCCTCACGGCGCTGGGCACTTTCGACCGCTTCCGCATGCGCGCCGGCCTGCCGAAAAAGGCCGTCACGGCTGTGGTGCCGAGCCCGTTCCATCACGCCGACGCCGGTGTGTTGCGGGTGCCGGACCTGAAAGCCGATCCACGCGATGCCGCCGCACACACGGCAGCGATCATCCGTGAGTTGCCCGATCTGGTCGAAGGCTCGCGCGGCACCCTGGTGTTGTTCTCCTCGCGCAAACAGATGCAGGACGTGTTCGACGGTCTCGACCGCGACTGGCGCAAGCAAGTGTTCATTCAAGGCAACCTGTCGAAACAGGAAACCCTGAACAAGCACAAGGCGCGGGTCGACGGCGGTGATTCCAGCGTGCTGTTCGGTCTAGCCAGTTTCGCCGAAGGGGTGGACTTGCCGGGTGCGTACTGTGAACACGTGGTAATCGCCAAGATCCCGTTCTCGGTCCCGGACGATCCGGTCGAAGCGGCGTTGTCGGAATGGATCGAGGCCCGTGGCGGCAATCCGTTCATGGAAATCTCCGTGCCCGACGCTTCGCTGAAACTGGTTCAGGCCTGCGGGCGGCTGCTGCGCACCGAAGAAGACCGCGGCACCATCACTTTGCTCGATCGGCGTCTGGTCACCCAGCGCTACGGCAAGGCGATCCTCAATGCGTTGCCACCTTTCCGTCGTGAAATATCCTGAGACAACGGTGGGCAGTTTTGCCCGCCGTGTTGTCTATCTCTCTGCCATCGCTTTTCCATTGGCCATTGTTGGTCGTTAGGGAGAACTCCGTTCTTATGATCCGCCGTTCGTTGCCTGCCGTATTTGCCTTGATCTTCGCTGCCCCGTTGCTGGCAGCGCCCGCCGGTCAGCAGACCCTGTTCAACTTTGTCCGTCCTGCCGACGTGGTGAAAATCGCCACCGAAAACGCTGATCTGCCGCAAGCCAACGCCGAGCAAACGCCTGAGGGCGAAGTGCTGCGCCGGGTGACGTTCAACCCGGTGGCCCGCCCGACCTTGCGTCTGACGCCGCAGACCGGCGCTTGGGACTGGTCGCAGTCAGGCATGATGACTTTGCGTTTGCAGAGCGCAATGGACTGGGCGGTGACGGTCTATGTGCAAATCCAGAGCAACGACGGTCGTACCCTGGTCAGCCGCGTCGACCTGCCGGCCGGGCCTGCGCAGACCCTGTTGGTGCCGCTGGTGGCATCGTCACCGCTGAGTCTTGGCATGAAAGCCGGGCCACCCATGCCAATGACGGTCGATGGTCAGCGGATCCTGCTGGTCAGCAGCAGCGGGGAGATCGATCGCAGCCAAGTGGTTTCGGTGAGCTTGTCTTTGGATCAGCCGAAAGTCGCGCAGAGTTTGCTGCTGGAGCGTTTCGGTGTGCAGGACGGCGAATCGGTCACCCAGGCCGTTTACGGCAATCTGGTCGACGCCTACGGGCAATCGACGCGCAGCAAGTGGCCGGAAAAAATCAGCAACGACGAACAACTGAAATCTGCCGCCGCCAAGGAACAGCAACAGCTGAAAACCTGGCTGGCCGAGCGTGAAAAGTCTTCGCTGGACAAATTTGGCGGCTGGAATAAAGGCCCGGCGTTCAAGGCCAGCGGTTTCTTCCGTACTGAAAAGCGTGATGGCCGCTGGTATCTGGTCACGCCTGAAGGTCATCCGTTTTACTCGCTGGGCGTGAACACCGTCAGCCCCCAGGTCAACCAAACCTACGTGGCTGGCCGTGAGTACATGTTTGAATCCCTGCCTAAACCTGAAGAACCGTTGGCCAAGCATTTTGGCGAGGGTGACAACCGTGGCGGCAACGGTGTTGATCAGGGCCGGGGATACGGCAACGGGCGCTGGTACGACTTCTATGGCGCCAACCTGCAGCGCGCGTACGGTGAACCGTGCAAAGCCGACAGTGATAGCAAGTCCGGAGTCGCCGAAGCGGCCAAGTCTGCCGCCGCTGAAACGGCCGCAGTGAACTCGGCTGAACCTGTCTCGGTGCCTGCGGAGCCGAAGTCCGGTGTCGCTGAGGCAGCCAAAACTGAAACCGTACAAGCGACGGCGGAAAAGGCTGCTGAGCCGTGCAAGGCCACCATTGATGAGCAACAGTGGGCCAGCCACACGCTCGATCGCCTACAAGCCTGGGGCTTCAACACGGTTGGTAACTGGAGTGCCGATTCGCTAAGTGATGCCGAGCGTGTGCCTTACACCTTGCCGCTGTCGATCGTCGGTGACTACACCAGCATCAGCACCGGCAGCGACTGGTGGGGCGGTATGCCGGATCCGTTTGATCCGCGTTTCGCCATGGCCACCGAGCGCGCTGTCGCCATCGCCGCCCGCGATCACCGCGACGATCCGTGGCTGATCGGCTACTACGCCGACAACGAACTGGCGTGGGCCGGTCCCGGCGATGATCCGAAATCCCGCTATGCGCTGGCCTATGGCACCCTGAAAATGACCACCGACGTGCCAGCAAAGCGAGCGTTCCTCAAGCAATTGCGCGACAAGTATCGCAATCAGGCGGGGCTGTCGAAGGCGTGGGGCATTGATCTGCCGGCGTGGGAATTGATGGAAGACCCGGGTTTCGTGCCACCACTGCCGAACCCGGAACATCCGGAAATCGAGGCTGACTTCAAATATTTCCAGAAAGTCTTCGCCGACACTTACTTCAAAACTATCTCCGACTCGCTGAAATGGCACGCGCCGAACCAGTTGCTGCTTGGCGGTCGCTTCGCCATCAGCACCCCTGAAGCTGTAGCCTCCTGCGCGCAGTATTGCGACGTGTTGAGTTTCAACATGTACACGCTGAAACCGCAGGACGGTTATGACTTTGCCGCACTGGGCGCTTTGGACAAACCGGTAATGATCACCGAATTCAACTTTGGCTCAGCGGATCGTGGCCCGTTCTGGGGCGGCGTCACGCAACTGGCCAAGGAAGAAGATCGCGGCCCGGCCTACGCCAACTTCCTCAAACAAGCGCTGAGTGAACCGTCGATTGTTGGCGTGCATTGGTTCCAGTATCTGGACCAACCGGTAACCGGCCGTCTGCTTGATGGTGAGAATGGCCACTTCGGTCTGGTGGGAGTGACGGATCTGCCGTATCAGGGCTTCGTCGAGTCAGTGCGCAAGAGCAATTTGCAGGCCATTGATCAGCTTGGCAAAGAGGCCGAGAAAGCCCTTAAGCACGAAGCCGAAGGCGGCAGGAAAGGTGAGGCAGGCAAAGGTGCGGGAGCAGGGCACGCGGGTGGGCACTCGGGGAATGGTCATTAATCTGTGATGCGCTAAAAGATCGCAGCTTGCGGCAGCTCCTGCAGAGGAACGCGATCTCATGTAGGAGCTGCCGCAGGCTGCGATCTTTTGACTTGGCTTTTAACCGTCTGGCCCGCAGCTGTTCCCAAATCCCTCTAGGGCTGGAACAATGCGGGCCACTTTGTAGAGCGTTTTCGCGGGGGAGTTGCGGGTGCAGATTCAGGGACATTACGAGCTTCAATTCGAAGCGGTGCGCGAAGCCTTTGCTGCACTGTTCGACGATCCCCAGGAACGCGGCGCAGCCCTGTGCATCAAGGTCGGTGGAGAAACCGTCCTCGACCTCTGGTCCGGTACCTCCGACAAGGATGGCGCCGAGGCCTGGCACAGCGACACCATCGCCAACCTGTTCTCCTGCACCAAAACCTTCACCGCCGTCACCGCCCTGCAACTGGTCGGTGAAGGCAAGCTGCAACTGGATGTTCCGGTCGCCCGCTACTGGCCGGAATTCGCCGCTGCCGGCAAAGAATCCATCACCCTGCGCCAATTGCTTTGCCATCAGGCCGGTCTGCCGGCGCTGCGTGAGCTGCTGGCGCCGGAAGCCCTCTACGATTGGCAAACCATGGTCGACGCCCTCGCGGCTGAAACACCGTGGTGGACGCCGGGCAATGGGCACGGCTATGCCGCGATCACGTACGGCTGGCTGATCGGCGAATTGCTGCGCCGCGCTGACGGTCGCGGGCCTGGCGAATCCATCGTCGCCCGTGTCGCCAAGCCGTTGGGACTGGATTTCCACGTCGGTCTGGCTGACGAAGAGTTCCACCGTGTGGCGCATATCGCTCGCGGCAAGGGCAATACTGGTGATGCCGCCGCGCAACGCCTGCTGCAAGTGACCATGCGCGAACCGGCCGCCATGACCACTCGCGCTTTTACCAATCCGCCGTCGGTGCTGACCAGCACCAACAAACCGGAGTGGCGACGCATGCAGCAACCGGCGGCCAATGGCCACGGGAATGCGCGCAGTCTGGCCGGTTTCTACGCTGGTTTGCTCGACGGCAGCCTGCTCGAAAGCGACATGCTCGAAGAGCTGACCCGCGAACACAGCCTCGGCGAAGACAAGACTTTGTTGACCCAGACCCGTTTCGGTCTGGGCTGCATGCTTGATCAACCGGATGTGCCCAACGCCACTTACGGCCTCGGCCCACGTGCGTTCGGCCATCCGGGCGCGGGCGGTTCCATCGGTTTTGCTGACCCCGAGCATGATGTCGCGTTTGGTTTTGTGACAAATACCCTTGGGCCGTACGTCTTGATGGATCCCCGCGCGCAGAAGCTCGCGCGGGTGCTTGCCACTTGTCTGTAAAGTTTCATCCGAGGTCCCAGGGTCGGAACCTCAAGCGGTTTTTCGTTTCAAAACGGCTGTTTATCCGGGCGAAAGTGCTCTGATTTTTCATTACTTCATTTTGTGGATTTTCAATGTCATCTAAAAAGACCCTCGCCCTGGCCCTGTGTGTAGCGATCACCGGTTGTGCACAGACCCCGAAAAACGATGCGGACGGCGGTAGTTGGTGGCCGTTCGGTTCTTCCGACAAGGTCGCGGCCAAGGAGCCAGCTCCGGCCCCCGCCCCGCTGAAACCTGCGGCCTCCGCACCCGTGGCCAAGACTCAAAGCAGCAGCCCGTGGTACTGGCCGTTCGGTTCCGATGATGAAGCGGCCAAGGCCGATATGAAGGCTGAAGTCGCCCCGGAAGCGAAAAAAACGGTCACCGTGGCCAAAGCTGAAGCCGACGCGGGTGGCAAATGGTGGTGGCCGTTCGGCGGTAAGGATCAACCCACCACCAAAGCCGTGCCGATGCCGGATCCGAAAGTGACCCAGGCCTGGCTCGACGACTACGAACCGCGCCTGCGTGAAGCGGTCAAGGACAGCAATCTGCAACTCGAACGCCGTGAAAACGTGCTGGTCGTGACTGCACCGGTCGAAGGCTCGTTCAATCCGGATCGTCCCGCCATGCTGCTGCCGGTCACCCTCGGTCCGTTCACCCGGGTGGCGAAAATCCTCGAAGCCGACCCGAAAACTGCCGTGCTGGTCCTTGGCCACAGCGATTCCAGTGGTGCCGCGCCTGCCAACATCAAACTCAGCCAGGAACGTGCCCAGTCCATTGCGGCGATCTTCCGTCTCAGCGGCTTGCAGCGTGATCGCCTGATGCTGCGCGGCATGGGTTCGGAAGCGCCGCGTGCGGCCAACGACAGCGTTGAAGGTCGTGCCCTGAACCGTCGTGTCGAACTGCTGGTGACCCCGCAGAACACCATGGTTGCGCTGCTGAGCAAGTACAACATGCCAGCGCCGAAGCCAGTGACCATGGTCGCCGCGCAAGACGTCAAGCCAGCCGCCAAACCGGTAACTCCAGCGCCTGCTGCGAAAAAAGCTGCTGTTCCGGCGACCAAGAAGGCTCCAGCGAAAAAAGCGGCTGCCAAGGCGCCGGCTAAAAAGGCACCGGCCAAGGCCCCAGCGAAAAAGACTGCTCCAGCCAAAGCCGCCGCGACCGACAAGAAAGTCGCCGCGACCGATACCACCAAGAAGTGATCCGCTAACGAAAAGGAATGCGCCATGACCCAGGCTCTGGCAGATATGCGTCGTGATTACACCCGGGATGGTCTGACCGAGGCGCAAGCCCCGGCCGAGCCATTTGCGTTGTTTCACCAGTGGTTTGCCGACGCGGTGAAAACCGAACAGGCGCCGGTGGAAGCCAACGCCATGACCCTGGCCACGGTCGACCAGGATGGGCGACCGCATTGCCGCATTCTGCTGCTCAAGGGCCTGGACGAGCAGGGCTTCACCTTCTTCACCAACTACGACAGCGCCAAGGGCCAGCATCTGGCGGCCAACCCGTTTGCCGCCATGACTTTCTTCTGGCCAACCCTCGAACGCCAGGTGCGCATCGAAGGGCGGGTGGTGAAGGTCACGCCTGCGGAGTCGGATGCGTATTATCAGGTGCGTCCGCTGGGCAGCCGTCTCGGTGCCTGGGCATCACCGCAGAGCCGGGTGATCAACGGGCGCGGTGAACTGGAAGATTTGCTCAAGGCCACCGAGCAGCGTTTCTCCGATACTCAACCCGACTGCCCGGAACATTGGGGTGGTTACCGTTTGTTGCCTGAGCGCATCGAATTCTGGCAGGGCCGTCCGAGCCGTCTGCACGATCGCCTCAACTACCGTGTGCAGGGCGCCGACTGGATTCTTGAACGTCTGGCACCCTGAGCAGTCTACCGAGCGGGATAGCCTGCCGCAGCGGCCTCCAGCCACTTCGGCAGATCCCGGCGCTTGATCTTCTGCATCTGAGCATTCGCTAACTGTTTGAGCATGAAGGCGCGTTTGCCTTCATCCTTGCCCGCCAGTGACAGCGCCAGGTCGCGATCCATCCAGCGTTTGATCCGCACGTACAACCACCAATGGAAGTACAAACCGGCGGCAGTGGTGACGACGATGATGAAGTAATCCATGAAAATCCTTGGTGTCGGTGGCGCAGAATCGGTAATTTGGCGCTACTGTAGGCCTACATCAGGGGGAGCGTGCAGGTGTCTGTACCGCGCCTGAATGAAAGCCAATTTATCCGGGCGGTGTCGTGACAGGCGTCAAGCCACGGAGTTTAATGACTATATGTTTCTTTGGAGTTGATGCTATGCGTAAGTCTGTTCTGCTGGTTGCTTCCTTTTCCACGATGGCGATGTTGCTTACCGGCTGCCAATCGAGCCTGACCGGTGACTCCTACTCCCGTGACGAAGCGCGTCGTGTGCAGACGATTCGCATGGGCACCATCGAATCCCTGCGCCCGGTGAAAATCGAAGGCACCAAAACCCCGATCGGCGGCCTCGCTGGTGCAGCGGTCGGCGGCGTTGGCGGCAGCGCCATCGGCGGCGGCAAGGGCAGCATCGTTGCCGCGGTTATCGGTGCGGTGGCGGGTGGTCTGATCGGTTCGGCCACGGAAGAAGGCCTGACTCGTACGCAAGGTGTGGAAATCACCGTGCGTGAAGACGACGGCAGCATGCGTGCCTATGTGCAGCAGGTTCAGGAGAATGAAGTGTTCCGCGTTGGCGAGCGCGTGCGCATCTCCACCGTTGGCGGGACCAGCCGCGTTTCGCACTAAGCGGAATTCAGGGTAAAGAAAACCCCGATCAGGTGACTGGTCGGGGTTTTTTGTTTTTTGCTTCCCAATTCGGTAGTCAGTAATCAGCACCGGTGCCCATGAAGAACTCCAAACCCTTCGGGAGGCTAACTTTGAGAAGAGTTTTCAGCGCAGTGACTTGATCTGTAGTCAATAACAGCTCCCCGGGTTCCAATTCATTCAGGGGCTTGGATTCAATGAGCTGTGCAACTTTTTCGTTCATCTCGCTATCTTTTATATGTAACTCGAATTGCAAAGAGTCATCTTGAGCGTCATCAGGGTAAAAGCCGGTTATCGAAAGGTAGCGCATTAAATTTCAATAGCCTGTTTGTCGGTATTAACTGTAGTCAAACGAAATTTGATAGTCGTTGGCACTCAGAATGATTTGATGTTGAAAGTATGGCTGAATGGTCGCAACCCACTTCTCGACGACGTTGAAGCTGCCATTATTGATGTTGCCCTCCACCGGAATGCCTAAGGCATTCAGTACTGATTCATCATCCCCCAGATCTTTTGACGACTCCTCGCCCTGCAATTGCAGGGTTGCTGTGTCGTACCACTCCAGTCTCAGTTCTAGTCCTATATCTCTTCCTCACAGATATCTTTTTTTGATATTTTTTCGGGTATTGAATGGGTATCTACCAGTTGTCGCGGTATACGAATGATATCTGATAGTCGTAAGACGAATATTGGATGAAGTGCTGGAAGTACGGTTGAAGAATCTTTAACCAATCGGATTTAACATCAAATCCGCCATTATTTATGTTTCTGGCAGGCGACAGGCCTAACGCTTCAATTAGTGAGCAGTCCTCACCAAAATCTTTCGACAGCTCCTCTCCTTCACCCAGTTCGGTTTGCTTGTCATACCATTCAAGCCTGGCCTTCAGTCCCATGTAATCCTCATAAATATTTTTTGATATTTCGTTTCTTTTTGGGCGGATCTATCTGTTCGCCAGTCCTATGATCGAAAGAGCCTAAATGGCTGCCATCGCTTGCGCGGTATGCTTCAAGTTCACCGTGCAGATAGTCCCATTCGTATATTATCCGGCCTTTCGCGTTGATCCAGCGATCCCGAAGCCCTCCGTTGTATGGTGTTTTCTTTTTTGCTCTTCTCAAATCAGGAAAGGCTGTTATATCCACCGTTTCAGGAGCTGGGTGATAGGTATGACCCTCTTCGGCGGTACCTTTCGCAGCGCTGACAACAATGTAAATCGGTTTTACTCCCGACCCCACCGGAAAAACCAGAATGAAATCCCGGTACTCCGGCGGATAAACCGGATTCACCAGAATCCCGTCCGCTGCTTTCGTCGGTGGATACACCCAGATGTGCGGTGCCTGCGGTGCAGCCTCCAACGCGGGAATACCAAGGATGTCCGAGCCATTCACAGCCGGCGTCCAGATCAGTTCTACTCCTTCACCCAAGTCAGCAATGAACCGGCTGCCACGCACCTTGAACTGCACGACATCAACCATTTCCCAGTCGCGATTCTTGCCGGTGTAGAAACCGTAACCTTTCAGGCTGCCGTCGGCTTGTTGCTCAACTCTCAACCGAACACGCGTTCGTGCCTGTTCAAGTCCACGCAGTTGCTCGTCGGTATAGAGCGCGCTGTCACCAAGGCTCGATGGCATGAACAGCGCAACCAAACCAACTAAAGGCGCAACAGCCGCACTGGATACAGCGGCGGGCAGCGTTTCAAACACCGATCCCGCCAGAGCCAGGCTGCCAAATCCAGCTGGAATAGCGGTTGCGCCGATTTTCTTGAGCGGAACTGCGCCGCTTTCATCGGCCTCACGCGCGCCCAGCAGAATCAGATCGCCGTAATCCTTCAGGCTGTCGGTCGGCACCATCCCCGAAGGACTCGAGTAATCGATAATCGCATCCGGCAATTTGCAGGACTTGGCGAATACGCAGCCAGCCCGAACGGGATTGGCTTTTTTGACCGCCACCTCACGGCTGCGCTCGAAAGCCTCCTGTCGGGCCAGCATGGCGTCGTAAGCATTTTGTCTGGCGTCGCGCTCGGCCAGTTCAGTGGCCGTCATGTAGCGGTAGGTGACGTGATGCCCGTCGCCTTGCGGTGGGTTTTGAACCCGGGGAATGCCCTTGTTGCCAGCCACTGATCGTCCTTTCGCTCATCCATCGACAGCCCTTCGCAAAGGGCTGCGCAACGTTAACGAAGCAGGAAAATGGTGGCTGTAGGACGCGTCGCTAAAGACGTGAGGATTGTTCGCTGTGTAACGGGAACGCAGGAAGTTTGTGGCGAGGGTGCTTGACCCTCGCCACAGAGGTTATATCGGTTGGGAGTTCTTGCGACTCGCCGCCGCCGTCACCGCATAACCAATCAACGCCGCCAGAATCGACCCGGTCAAAATCCCCATCCGGTCCATGCCAGCGTAATCACTCACACCCGGTTCAAACGCCAGCGAGCCGACAAACAGGCTCATAGTGAAGCCAATGCCGCACAGGATCGCCACGCCCAGCACCTGACCCCAGTTGGCACCTTGGGGCAGGGCGGCGATGCCGGTTTTGACCGCGAGCCAAGTCAGGCCGAACACGCCGACCGTCTTGCCCAGCAGCAGGCCCACCGCGATGCCCATCGGCACATGGTGAGTGAAGCTTTCCACGGTGACACCGCTCAGCGACAGGCCGGCGTTGGCGAAGGCGAACAGCGGCAGGATGCCGTAGGCCACCCATGGGTGCAGCGCATGTTCGAGGGTCAGCAACGGCGACGGTTCGGCGTTTTTCGTGCGCAGCGGGATGCAGAAGGCCAGGGTTACGCCAGCCAGCGTTGCGTGGACACCACTCTTCAGTACGCAGACCCAGAGGATCAAACCGATGATCATGTACGGCCCAAGCTTGACCACCCCGAGCCGGTTCATCGCCACCAGCGCCGCGATGCACGCTGCTGCAAGGCCCAGGGAAAGAGTCGAGAGTTCGCCGGAGTAGAAGATGGCGATGATCACGATGGCGCCGAGGTCATCGATGATCGCCAGGGTCATCAGGAACAGTTTCAGCGACACCGGTACGCGCTTGCCGAGCAGTGCCAGCACGCCGAGGGCGAAGGCGATGTCGGTCGCGGTCGGGATTGCCCAGCCGTCGAGGGCTGCCGGATTGTCGCGGTTGAGGAACCAGTAGATCAGCGCCGGCACCAGCATGCCGCCGATCGCGGCTGCACCGGGCAGGACGATCTGCGACGGTTTAGACAGCTGACCGTCAAGGACTTCGCGCTTCACTTCCAGGCCGATGAGCAGGAAGAACATCGCCATCAGACCGTCGTTGATCCACAGCAGTAGGGGTTTAGCGATTTTCAACGCACCGATCTGCGCCACCACCGGGGTGTCGAGCAGGCCGGTGTACAGCCACGACAGCGGCGAGTTGTTGATAATCAGAGCCAGGATGGCCGCGGCGATCAATAACAGACCGCTGGCAGCTTCCAACTGAAAGAAACGCGTGAAAGTGCTACGCAGAGGCAAGGTCGCTCTCCATCGATAAAGTCAAAAGGTGGGACACCCTAACCCGTACTGTTAGTTGTTAAAACAAAAGTTATATTCTTTTTTGTTATATGGCGTTACAAGGTGTCTGGCTCAAGCCACGCTGAGCCTAGCAGTTGTCTGACATATTGAGACTCAGCTGTATCTGTGCGCGCTATCGGATTTTTCCTAAGCTGATGAGTGAGCCTTTCGAGCCGATTCATCTCCTGCCCGATTCAACGAGAACCCTCACCATGAGCGACAACCGACAGTGGGCCCGCGAAGCCATCCGCATCATCGAAGCGGATTTTCAGCGCAGCGCCGACACCCACCTGATTCCTTTGCCGCTGCCGGGTTTTGCGGGCATCGAGTTGTATTTCAAGGATGAATCCAGCCATCCGACCGGCAGCCTCAAACATCGCCTGGCCCGTTCGTTGTTCCTCTATGCGTTGTGTAACGGCTGGCTCAAGCCCGGCGCGCCGGTCATTGAGGCATCCAGCGGTTCGACGGCGATTTCCGAGGCGTATTTTGCGCGGATGCTCGGTTTGCCGTTCATTGCGGTGATGCCGGCGACCACGTCCAAAGAGAAGATCGCCCAGATCGCGTTCTACGGTGGCCAGAGCCATCTGGTGAAAGATCCGACGCAGATCTACGCCGAATCCGAGCGCCTGGCCCGCGAGCATGGCGGCCACTTCATCGACCAGTTCACCTACGCCGAACGTGCCACTGACTGGCGCGCGAACAACAACATTGCCGAATCGATCTTCCAGCAGATGCGCTATGAGAAACATCCGGAACCGAGCTGGCTGATTTCCAGCCCCGGCACCGGCGGCACCACCGCGACCCTGGGTCGTTACGTGCGCTATCGCCAGCATTGCACCCGCGTGTTGTGCGCCGATGCCGAGCGTTCGGTGTTCTTCGATTACTACCAAACGGGCGATGCGAGTTTGCGCCTGGACTGCGGTTCGCGCATTGAAGGCATTGGCCGGCCGCGCGTTGAGGCGTCGTTCCTGCCGAAGGTGATCGATGCAATGGTCAAAGTGCCGGATGCCTTGTCGCTGGCCGCCATGCATTATCTGGCGCAGCGCCTGGGACGGCATGTTGGCGGGTCGAGCGGGACCAATCTGATCGGTGCGTTGATGGCGGCGCAGCAGATGAAAGCGGCGGGGGAGTCGGGGTCGATCGTGGCGATTCTGTGCGATGGCGGCGAGCGGTATGCCGACACCTATTACGATCAGGATTGGCTGAAGGCGCAGGGGTATGAACTGGCTGGATTGATCGACGCAGTGGCGGCGAGTGCCGAGCGGGGTGAGGCGCTGCCGACTTCAGTACAGCGCGCCAATATCTGATGCAGCGAAATCAACTGTAGGAGTGAGCCTGCTCGCGATAGCGGTACTCCATTCAACATTGATGTTGAATGGAGTACCGCTATCGCGAGCAGGCTCACTCCTACAGGGTTTTGTGTCAGTCAGTCAGGCCGAGGATGTCCCGCGCCACGGCTTCGGCAATGCGAATCCCGTCAACACC
Organism: Pseudomonas sp. Irchel s3h9; assembly: GCF_900187475.1. Lineage (NCBI taxonomy): Bacteria > Pseudomonadati > Pseudomonadota > Gammaproteobacteria > Pseudomonadales > Pseudomonadaceae > Pseudomonas > Pseudomonas sp. Irchel s3h9. Next base: position 53,591 of record NZ_FYDH01000008.1, read on the forward strand.
TGCCGACAGAATCCCGCCCGCATAACCCGCGCCTTCACCGGCCGGGAACAAGCCCTTCACGTTCATGCTCTGCAGCAATTCATTACGGGTAATGCGCAGCGGCGATGAAGTGCGCGTCTCGATCCCGGTCAACACTGCGTCGTGCAGCGAATAACCGCGAATCTGCTTTTCGAACGCCGGCAAGGCTTCACGAATCGCTTCGATGGCGAAGTCCGGTAGAGCCAAGGCCAGATCACCCAGCGCCACCCCCGGTTTGTACGACGGCTCGACTTCGCCCAGTTCGGTCGATGGGATGTCGTTGATGAAGTCGCCAACCAGTTGCGCCGGCGCCTTGTAATCGCTGCCGCCGAGGATAAAGGCGTGGGATTCCAGGCGTTCCTGCAACTCGATCCCGGCCAGCGGGCCGCCCGGATAATCGACTTCCGGCGTAATCCCGACAACGATGCCTGAGTTGGCATTGCGCTCGTTACGCGAGTACTGGCTCATGCCGTTGGTGACCACGCGATTCGGCTCGGAAGTCGCCGCGACCACGGTGCCGCCCGGGCACATGCAGAAGCTGTAGACCGAGCGGCCGTTCTTGGCGTGGTGCACCAGTTTGTAGTCGGCAGCCCCGAGTTTCGGGTGGCCAGCGTATTTGCCCAGACGTGCACGGTCGATCAGCGATTGCGGGTGTTCGATGCGAAAACCCACCGAGAACGGCTTGGCTTCCATGAACACACCACGGCTGTGGAGCATGCGGAAGGTGTCGCGGGCGCTGTGGCCGAGGGCCAGAACCACGTGTTTCGAATGCAGGGTTTCGCCGCTGGCCAGTTGTACACCGACCAGTTGGCCGTCTTCGATCAGCACGTCGCTGACGCGTTCCTGGAAGCGCACTTCGCCGCCCAGTTCGCGGATCTGCTCGCGCATGTTTTCAACCATGCCGGTCAGACGGAACGTACCGATGTGCGGCTTGCTGACGTAGAGGATTTCTTCCGGTGCACCGGCCTTGACGAACTCGTGCAGGACTTTGCGGCCGAGAAACTTCGGGTCCTTGATCTGGCTGTACAGCTTGCCGTCGGAGAACGTGCCCGCACCGCCTTCGCCAAACTGCACGTTGGATTCCGGGTTGAGCACGCTTTTACGCCACAGGCCCCAGGTGTCTTTGGTGCGCTGGCGGACTTCGGTGCCGCGTTCGAGGACGATCGGCTTGAAGCCCATTTGCGCCAGCAGCAGGCCGGCGAAGATCCCGCACGGGCCGAAACCGACAACGATCGGACGCTGGCTCAGGTCGCTCGGCGCCTGACCGACGAATTTGTAGCTGACATCCGGCGCCACGTTGACGTTACGGTCATCGGCGAACTTGCCCAACACGTTGGCCTCGTCGCGTACGTTGAGGTCGATGGTGTAGATGAAGCACAGTTCGGAGGACTTTTTGCGCGCATCGTAGCTGCGCTTGAACAAGGTGAAATCGAGCAAATCATCGCTGGCGATGCCCAGACGTTGCACGATGGCAACGCGCAGGTCTTCTTCGGGATGGTCGATTGGCAGCTTGAGTTCAGTGATTCGTAACATGGCGAGGATCCGGGTTCGCGGGGCGCACAACTGCGCCAGGGCGTTTGAAGGCCGCGATTATAAGCCGCAAAGGCCGGATCCGGTGAGGCTAAAACGCTCAGTCGTTGCGCGATCCGCCGAAATACCCGCAACCGCGCTGCACCTGGCCGTCGATGCGCAACTCGGCGCTCATGTGCTGCACGCTGCCGGTGCTGCTGTCGACGCAGCGTTGCGGCGCGACCCACAATTCGATGCGCTGGTTGTTGGCTTCGCTGCTCAGATTGAAGCGGCCGTCGCCCAATTGATCTTCAATATACGGCACAGCAAGTGGCGGCTGACCTTCGCGGTCGATGACCATGCCTTTGCCGCTGACTTTGACATTCCACTCCGGGCCATGGCCGGCGGCACGCAGGATCAGCAGTTTGAAGTTGGGATCGTCACACGCGGTGCCGGAGCGCTCGACGCGATACAGCTGCGTCAGGTCGAGTCGATCACCGGCGACTTTGCCGCGAACATCGGCAAACAGTTTGCCTTGCTCATCAGCCAGCGTTGCCGCTTCTTGCAGAATGCTGGTGCCACCAATGTCATTGACCACCAGTTGACGCTGATCCTGACATGGCTGAAACACCAGTTTGCCGTCAGCAGCGGTCAGTTGACCCTGCATCCGCGACTGCCCGACGTGCGAAGCACTTTCTCGCTGGCCATCGAGCAACTGGCAAGCGGCAAACAATGGCAGCAGGGCAATAACGACTAACGAACGGGCAACACGCATCTTCGGCTCTCCAGACAAGTGCCGCCACGTTACGCAGCCTGACCGTTCATCACAAGGGTTTAGCCCACGTGAAATGTCTGACCTGTCTGCAAGCCTTCGACACTTTTCGCGTAGGCCAGCGCCACATCCGCCGCAGGAACCGGCTTGTAACCACGGAAATACGGGGCGTAGCTGCCCATCGCTTCCAATAGCACGGTCGGGCTGATCGAGTTCACTCGCAGGCCGCGTGGCAGTTCGATGGCGGCGGCGCGAACGAAGCTGTCCAGTGCACCGTTAACCAGCGCTGCCGAGGCGCCGCTGCGGATCGGATCATGGCTGAGCACGCCGGTGGTAAAGGTGAACGAGGCGCCGTCATTGGCGAATTCGCGGCCGATCAGCAGCAGATTGACCTGGCCCATCAGTTTGTCTTTAAGCCCGAGGGCGAAGCTGTCTTCAGTCATCTCGCCCAGTGGGGCGAAGGTCACGTTTCCGGCAGCGCAGACCAGTGCATCGAACTTGCCGGTCTTTTCGAACAATTTGCGGATCGATGCGCTGTCGCTGATATCCACCTGCAAGTCACCGCTGGTGCGGCCAATGCGGATGACTTCATGGCGTTGCGACAGTTCTTTGTCCACCGCTGAACCAATGGTGCCGCTAGCGCCTATCAACAGAATCTTCATCGTGCCGTACCTCAAGTGATTGAACGAGGTTTCAGTCTAGAGTGGTTTTTTCTGTGGATAAGCGCGCTAATAGGCAACCTTTGGTTTTCAAATGGAAACAATCCATGAGCGAAATGGATGATCTGGCGGCGTTCGCGGTGTTGATCGAAGCGGGCAGTTTCACTTTGGCGGCGCAGCAGTTGGGTTGCAGCAAGGGCCAGTTGTCCAAACGCATCAGCCAGCTCGAAGCGCAGTTTTCCGTTGTGTTGCTGCAACGCACCACCCGGCGCTTGAGCCTGACTGCGGCGGGCGCTGCGTTACTGCCGCAGGCGCAGGCGCTTGTAGTCCAGGTCGAAAAAGCGCGTCAGGCATTGGCGCGATTGAAGGACGATATGGCCGGACCGGTGCGTATGACCGTGCCGGTGTCGCTGGGCGAAACCTTCTTTGATGGTCTGCTGTTGGAGTTCTCGCACAAATACCCCGAGGTGCAGATCGAGCTTGAGTTGAATAACAGTTACCGCGATTTGTCTCGGGACGGGTTTGATCTGGCGATCCGTAGCGAAGTGGCCAACGACGAGCGACTGGTCGCCAAACCGTTACTGGCATGGCAGGAAATGACCTGCGCGAGCCCGGCTTACCTCGAACGCTTCGGTGAACCGTTGACCCCGCAGGCACTGGCCGAGCATCGATGTTTGCTCAACAGCCACTACAGCGGGCGTGAGGAATGGCTTTATCACCAGCAACACGAATTGCTGCGGGTGCGGGTGTCGGGACCGTTTGCCAGCAACCATTACAACTTGCTGAAGAAAGCCGCGCTTAGCGGCGCCGGTATCGCGCGACTGCCTTCCTACTTGCTGCAAGCGGAATTGGCTGACGGTCGATTGCGCTGGCTCCTGCGCGATTTTCAGACCCGGCGCATGCCGATGTACCTGGTGCATCCGTATCAGGGCGGACTGCCGAAGCGCACGCAAGTACTCGCTGACTATCTGATCGGCTGGTTCAGACGCAGCGGTGAGGCGCTGGATCGCCTTCAGCGCTGATCATATGAACGTAAACCCAATGTAGGAGCTGCCGAAGGCTGCGATCTTTTGATTTTGTTTTTTTCAAAGCAAGATCAAAGGATCGCAGCCTTCGGCAGCTCCTACAGGTCGGCGTTCAGTTGGCGAAATGGCGGGCGATCAGATGATCAATCGACAACTTGCCCGGCCCCGTCGCCATCAGGTACAGCAACACCGCCGCCCAGGTGCCGTGGGTCGGATAGGCATCGGGATACACAAACAGTTGAATGGTCAGGGTCATCCCCAACAGCGCCAACGCCGAAAAACGCGTAGCGAAGCCGATCAGGATCAACAGCGGAAAAAAGTGCTCGGCGAACGCGGCCATGTGCGCGGCAATCTCTGGCGACAACAACGGCACGTGGTATTCGCTCTTGAACAACGGAATCGTCGAGTCGGCCAGACGTGGCCAGCCGGGTTGAAAAGTGCCGTCAATCAAATCAATGGCCAAACCTTCAACCTTGGTCTGCCCTGACTTCCAGAACACCGCGGCAATCGAGAAACGCGCAATGAACGCGATCAGGCTGTGGGGGATTTTTTCCAGCAGCGCAATGGCGCGGGTGATGAGCGTTTTCATGGCAGTTCCTTGTTATTCAAGTGGGTAATGGCGTTGTGCGCGATCAGCAAGCCAAGGGTTTGCGCGAGGTCGAACTCAGGGCTGTTTTCCGCCGCTTTCAGCAGTGGCTGGCCATCGATCAGGTTGCGGATAAACGTACTGGCGCCGGGGTCAACGGCAAACACTTCGACGTCCAGGCCATTGCGCAATACCAGCGCGTGTTGCCTTTGGTTGATGTCGATGCCCTCCAGTGTCGCGTCGTGTTGATGTGCGCCCCAGATCGCCACCACGGCATAGGTTGAGTCGAGCAGGTGCAGGGAGGGATGAAGGTCGAGGCGCAGCTCACTCAGCGTTTGCGCATCAGTCAGTGCTGCCGTGATTTCTTCTGGCCGGACGGGCAGGGCGTCGGCGGCGTGATAGGCGAGGGTGCGCAGGTGCTCAAGGCGCGCCACGTCGGCCAGATAAGGCACGCTGCCGGCCGGTTCAAACGCTGCAATGAAGTCCGCCAATTGTTCGCCGTAGCGGCTCATCAACCGACTTTGCGGCGGTTGCTGTTGTACGAAAACGGCCGCCATGGCGCGGAAGAATTCTTCGCCCACCAATTGCGCAACCACCGGATAGCTGTCGCCCAACGCATTGCTCAGCGAGCCCTGCACGTTGTTGCGATACACCGCGAAACGGCTCGCCGGATCAGCGCCGTTGGCACTGCACAGACCTTCGGGGCAGGGCAGCCGCGTGTCGATGAGCGCAGCCGCGAAAGCGCGTTGAGTGCTCATGTGCGGCCTCCGGCATCGCGCAAAAGCGCATCAGCCTGTTGCGCCTCGGACAGCAGCACCGTGAACGCCGGCACTTGATTGTCGCGTTCGATCAATGTCGCCACCGGGCCGGTGCGCTGCAGCACTTGCCGGTACAAACCCCAGACGGCTTGATCGATCGGCGCGCCGTGATCATCGATCAGCAAACGGTCGCCGAGGCTGTCGCTATCTTCGGCAAAACCGGCCAGATGAATCTCGCCAACCCTGTGCAGGGGCAGGGCATCGAGATACGCCAGCGGATCACGCTGATGGTTCACGCAGGAAACGTAGACATTGTTGACGTCCAGCAACAGGCCACAGCCGCAGCGGCGAATGACCTCTGCGATGAAGTCTGCCTCATCGATCGTCGAGCGCTCGAACGCCAGATAGGTTGCCGGATTCTCCAGCAGCATGGGTCGTTGGAGGGTGTTCTGCACCTGATCGATATGTTCGCAGACGCGGTTCAGCGTCGGCGTGTCATAGGCCAGTGGCAGCAGGTCATTGAGAAACACCGGGCCGTGGCTCGACCAGGCCAGATGCTCGGAAAAGGATTGCGGTTGATAGCGCCGAATCAGTTCGGCGAGGCGCTTGAGGTGCTGTTCATCCAGCGGCTCTTCAGCACCGATGGACAAGCCGACACCGTGCAGCGACAGCGGATACTGCTCGCGGATCAAACCGAGAAAATGATGAAACGGACCGCCGGCCACCATGTAGTTTTCGGCGTGGACTTCGAAGAAGCCGATGTCCGGTTGTGAGCCGAGCACTTCACGAAAGTGCCCGGTCTTGAGTCCCAGCCCGGCACGGGGCGGGAGCCCGGTGAGGGCTGCCTGAGTGCGGGGTTGGGCATGGTCATTGAGGGTGAGCATGATCGTCACTCAGGCAGTTCGCGGATCAGGACTTGGCTTTGAACGCTTCCATCTGACCGAAACCGGTCGGCGAGGTCTTGCTCTCGGTGGTGGCGCAGGTGCCTTTCGGAACGAGTTTCCAGGCGTTGGCCTGGTAGTCCGTTTTCGACGTGCCGGCACAAGTGGTGCCTGCGCCTGCGGCGCAATCGTTGTGACCTTTCATGGCCACGCCGAAGCATTTTTCCATGTCGGCGTCAGCGGCGTGGACGGTCGATACAGCAGCCATGCTCAGGGCAGAACCGAGGGCCAGAACCAGGGCAGTGGCGGACAGGGTGCGAGTGGTAGCAGTCATGATGTTTCTCCAGTCTTGTTCAGGGTTTTTACAAGCGGTTTGTGCTTGCTTACCCCACTAGAGAACGCTCACTGCGATGCGTTACAGCAACGCTCAAATCTTTTCCAAAAGAACCAACGCACGTCGCCGGTGGGAGCAGAGATAGCCCGAGGGAATTGAATAATGGTTATCGTGAACGGTTATTAAAAACTGTCATTTCTGACAGTTGGCAGGGTTTTTCGACTGAGTATATTGGGCTTGTGGCGGTACACATCAGGGAGAAAGACCATGAATTTGTCCGAATTGAAAAAGCTCGTGCAAGCCAGGATCGACGAGAAGGCCAATATCATCCTGGATGAAAAGGTTGTTAATGACGGCGCTGCATTTGGTGAACTGCAGATCTATTTTTGCCTGCGTCGCATTCTGAATAAAAAAGCCACTCTTGAATATTTTGGTGTCTTGCACGCGGTGAGTGATTTGCTGCAGGCGACGGGTGTTATTTCTGCGAATCAGACGCTGGGATCAAGAGTTGCCCCCTGATTCGGGACGTTTCCTCGCGGCAGGAACCTTCAATGAAAAGTGAGGTGTTGGAAATGGACGATGTAGAGCAACAAGTGAGAAAGTTTGTCGCTGATTATTTTGAAATCAATGAAGACCAAGTCAAAAATGAAAGCAGCTTCGTCGGTGATCTGGGGTTGGACGACGTGGACAAGCTTTATTTGATGATGGTGATTGTGAATGAGTTTGGTATGGAGATCCCGGAGTATGAATCCATGGCTTTTACAACGGTGCAGGACGTGATCAATTATCTACGCGAAGAAAACGTCAATGATCAGTAAAACATGGCAGCCTGTTATGAACCGCCAAAGTCCGGTCCCCAAGGGAGGAATGCCAGGCACAAAAAAAACGGCCCGAAGGCCGTTTTTTTGTTGGGCGAAACACATCAACCGCCGAGGTACGCCTCGCGTACTTTCGGGTCGGTCAGCAGCGCTTCACCGGTGCCTTGCATGACCACACGGCCGTTCTCCAGAACGTAGGCGCGGTCAGCGATTTTCAGCGCCTGGTTGGCGTTCTGCTCGACCAGGAACACGGTCACACCGTCCTTGCGCAGCATTTCGATGATGTCGAAAATCTGCTGGATGATGATCGGTGCCAGGCCCAGTGACGGCTCGTCGAGCAGCAGCAGTTTCGGCTTGCTCATCAGCGCACGGCCGATGGCGAGCATTTGCTGTTCGCCGCCGGACATGGTGCCGCCGCGCTGGTTGAAGCGTTCTTTCAGGCGCGGGAACAGGCCGAGGACCTTGTCCATTTGTTCCTGATAGTCGCCCTTGTCGGTGAAGAAGCCGCCCATGGAGAGGTTTTCTTCAACGGTCAGACGGGCGAATACCCGACGACCTTCCGGCACCACCGCGATGCTCTTGCGCATGATCTGCGACGAGTCCTGGCCGACCAGTTCCTCACCCATGTAGCGGATGCTGCCGCTATGCGCTTGCGGCGAACCGCAGAGCGTCATCAGCAGCGTGGACTTGCCGGCACCGTTGGCGCCGATCAGGGTCACGATCTCGCCCTGACGGACTTCGACGTTGACGCTGTGCAGGGCCTGGATCTTGCCGTAGAAGGTGGAAACGTTTTCGAACTGCAGCATTTACGCTTCCCCCAGGTAGGCTTTGATCACTTCAGGATTGTCGCGGATCTGTTCCGGTGTGCCGTCGGCCAGAGGCGTGCCCTGGTTGATCACGACGATGTGGTCGGAAATGCTCATGACCAGTTTCATGTCGTGTTCGATCAGCAGCACGGTGACGTTGTGCTCTTCACGCAGCACGCCGATCAGCGCCTTGAGGTCTTCGGTTTCCTTCGGGTTCAGACCGGCCGCCGGTTCGTCGAGCATGAGGATCCGTGGACGGGTCATCATGCAGCGAGCGATTTCCAGACGCCGTTGCTGACCGTAGGCCAGGGTGCCGGCGGTACGGTTGGCGAACTCTTTGAGGTTGACCTTTTCCAGCCAGTACTCGGCAAATTCCATGGCCTCGCGCTCGCTTTTGCGGAACGCCGGGGTCTTGAACAGACCGGCCAGGAAGTTGGTGTTGAGGTGACGGTGCTGGGCGATCAACAAGTTTTCGACCGCCGTCATGTCCTTGAACAAGCGCACGTTCTGGAAGGTGCGCACCACGCCTTTGAGGGCGATCTTGTGGCCCGGCAGGCCTTGGATCGGCTCGCCGTCCAGCAGGATGCTGCCGCCGGTGGGCTGATAGAAACCGGTCAGGCAGTTGAACACAGTGGTCTTGCCCGCGCCGTTCGGCCCGATCAATGCAACCACTTGTTTTTCTTTGACGGTCAGGGCCACACCGTTGACCGCCAGCAAGCCGCCGAAGCGCATGCTCAGGTTTTCGACTTTAAGGATCTCGCGGCTCATTTTCGCAACTCCATGTGTGGGCGTTGCATCGGCAGCAGACCTTGTGGACGCCAGATCATCATCAACACCATCAGGGCACCGAACATCAGCATGCGGTACTCACTGAACTCACGCATCATTTCCGGCAACAGGATCATCACCACGGCCGCGAGAATCACGCCCAGTTGCGAGCCCATGCCACCCAGCACGACGATGGCGAGGATGATCGCCGACTCGATGAAGGTGAACGACTCCGGCGTCACCAGACCCTGACGTGCAGCGAAGAAGCTACCGGCGAAACCGGCGAACGCAGCGCCGAGGGTGAAGGCGGACAGCTTGATGATCGTCGGATTCAGCCCCAGCGCACGGCAAGCGATTTCGTCTTCACGCAGCGCTTCCCAGGCACGGCCGATCGGCATGCGCAGCAGGCGGTTGATGACGAACAGTGCGGCCAGCGCCAGCAACAGGGCAACGAGGTACAGGAAGATCACCTTGTTGATCGAGTTGTATTGCAGACCGAAATACTCGTGGAAGGTTTGCATGCCTTCCGCGGCCTTACGTTCGAAGGTCAGGCCGAAGAACGTCGGTTTCTCGATGTTGCTGATGCCGTTCGGGCCACCGGTGATGTCGGTCAGGTTACGCAGGAACAGACGGATGATCTCGCCGAAGCCGAGGGTTACGATCGCTAGATAGTCACCGCGCAAACGCAGCACCGGGAAGCCCAGCAGGAAACCGAACGTCGCCGCCATCAGGCCGGCAATCGGCAGGCAGATCCAGAAGCTCAGGCCGTAGTAGTGCGACAGCAGCGCGTAGCTGTAGGCGCCGACGGCGTAGAAGCCGACGTAACCGAGGTCAAGCAGACCGGCCAGACCGACGACGATGTTCAGGCCGAGGCCGAGCATCACGTAGATCAGGATCAGCGTCGCGATGTCCACCGCGCCACGCGAGCCGAAGAACGGCCACACCAGCGCCACCAGGATCAGCGCAATGATGAAATAGCGCTGGGTGGTCGGCAGGGTCAGGAAGTTGCTGGCCTTGGCCGGAATCAGCGGCAAGCCCGGCGAGGATCGCCAGGCCTTGCTGATCTGCTGATTGAACAGCACGCGCAGGAACATCAGTACCGAGCAGATGGCGATGGTCGCCAGCACGGCCGGGCTGGTGTTGTGCACTTCCAGGTTGATGCCGACGATGGTCAGTTTCAGACCGAGTACCGGGTAGGCCACGGCCCACACCAGCAAAGCGCTGAACAGCGCCTGTTTAAGATTCCTAGTCATACTTTCTCAACCTCCGGACGGCCCAGAATGCCGGTCGGACGGAACAACAGCACCAGAACCAACAGGCCGAAAGCCACGACGTCCTTGTACTGGTCGCCGAAGATATCGGCACCAAAGGCTTCCGCCACCCCAAGCACCAGCCCGCCGAGCATGGCGCCGGGGATGCTGCCGATACCGCCCAGTACCGCTGCGGTGAAGGCTTTGAGGCCGACGAGGAAACCGGCGTTCGGGTTTATTACGCCGTACTGCATGCTCAGCAGCACAGCCGCAACGGCCGCCAGCGCGGCACCGATGACGAAGGTCAGGGCAATGATGTTGTTGGTGTTGATGCCGAGCAGGTTGGCCATCTTGATGTCTTCGGCGCAGGCGCGGCAGGCGCGACCCAGGCGAGAGCGGGAGATGAACAGGGTCAGGCCGAGCATGGCGATCAGGGTCACCACGAACACCACGATCTGCATGTAGGAAATCAGCACTTCTTGTGCGCCACCTGGGCCGAAGGCAATGTTGCCCGGAATCAGGTTGGGGATAGCTTTGTCCTTGGAGTCTTGCGCCAGCAGAACGGTGTTCTGCAGGAAGATCGACATACCGATTGCGGAAATCAGCGGGATCAGACGGTTGCTGCCGCGCAACGGGCGGTAGGCAATGCGTTCGATGCTGTAACCGTAGGAACTGGTGACGACGATGCTGGCGATAAACGCTGCGGTCATCAACAGCGGGACACTGTCGAGTCCCATCATGGTCAGCCCGGCGATGGCGATGAACGCCACGTAGGAACCGATCATGTACACCTCGCCGTGGGCGAAGTTGATCATTCCAATGATGCCGTAGACCATCGTGTAGCCGATGGCGATCAGGGCATACATGCTGCCAACGTTCAGGCCGTTAACCAGCTGTTGGAAGAAGTGATAGATGTCAGGCATTACAGCGCTCCTAAAAACCTGATACGCATTTCACTGGTGGAGTCATTTTCCCGCCCGGCCCCGTGGATCTTTATCCACTTCGAATCCGGGTTTTGCCAGCGAACCGCTGATGACGGTTTTGAGATTTTCAGGTGGGGAGACTGGCGGATCACGCCAGCGCGGCCCAATACATTCGTAAAACAAAGCCCACGGCACGCCGTGGGCTTTATTGGCAGTCAGTCAGGCAGCGCCTTACTGAGGTGACACTTCGGTTTTCGGCTTGCCGTTGTGCCACTCGTAGACTACGAATTTGAAGTCTTTCAAGTCGCCCTTGGCGTCGAAGCTCAGATCGCCAGTAGGCGTCTTGAAGGTACCGGCATGAATGGCTTCAGCCACTTTGGTCGCGTCTTCGGACTTGGCTGCCTTGATGCCTTCGGCAATCACTTCAACCGCCGAGTAGGAAGGGAACACGAACGGGCCGCTCGGATCTTCTTTCTTCGCCTTGAAAGCATCAGCCAGGGCAATGTTGGCTGGATCCTGGTCGAAGGATTTCGGCAGGGTCACCAGCAGGCCTTCGGCCGCGTCTTTGGCGATCTGGGTGATCGAGTCGTTACCCACGCCTTCCGGACCCATGAACTTGGCTTTCAGGCCTTTTTCCTGGGCTTGACGCAGGATCAGACCCAGCTCCGGGTGGTAGCCGCCGTAGTAAACGAAGTCGACGTTGGCTTGTTTGAGTTTGGCGATGATCGCCGAGAAGTCTTTGTCGCCGGCGTTGACGCCTTCGAACACGGCAACCTTGGTGCCTTTCTTCTCGAGGGTCGATTTCACAGCGGTGGCGATGCCTTCACCGTACTGCTGTTTGTCGTGCAGCACGCCAACGATTTTCGGTTTGACGTGATCGGCAATGTAGTTACCGGCGGCAGGGCCCTGGGCGCTGTCCAGACCGATGGTGCGGAAGATCATTTTGTAACCACGGGCGGTGATGTCCGGGCTGGTGGCAGCCGGGGTGATCATGATCACGCCTTCGTCTTCGTAGATGTCCGAAGCCGGTTGAGTGGAGCTGGAGCACAGGTGACCAACCACGAACTTGACGCCGTCGTTGACGACCTTGTTCGCGACCGCTACCGCTTGTTTCGGATCGCAGGCATCGTCGTATTCAACGGCTTCGAGCTTCTTGCCGTCGACACCGCCCTTGGCGTTGATTTGCTCGATGGCCATTTTCGCGCCACTGAACTGCATGTCGCCGTACTGGGCTACAGGACCGGTTTTAGGACCGGCGATACCGATTTTGATGGTGTCAGCTGCGAACGAATGGCTGGCAACCCCGGCCAGAACCATAGCGGCAAACAGTTTGGAAATCTGCTTAGTAGCCTTAGTCATAGTGCTCCACTCTTACTGTTGTAATTTTTTTGAGTTCTGGCGCCGTAGCAGCAGAACCGGGTCAGATATCTTTGCGATACCCTCCGGAAATGCCCCCGGCAACTGTACCGGTACAGTGTAGAGCGCCGGTTGTCAGCCTGGGAAGCGGGCGCCGAGGGGCAAAACTTCGGGGTGTCGCATTTTTGAATGAAAAAGACAGAATTGCGGCGGGGCGTTCGTGGGCATATATCCCAATCAGCAGCATTCCCTGGCGTTCCTGCTCTTTTCGTTCGGTGCAGCCATTTGCAACCGGGTTTTGCTGGCGGACCACCGACGTTATTATTCGCGTCGATTTCTTTTCCGGACAGCACCCATGAATCAAGAACCTAGCACCCTCTATGCCAAGCTGCTTGGTGAAACCGCATCTATTACCTGGAAAGAGTTGGAGCCGTTCTTCGCCAAGGGTGCCCTATTGTGGGTCGACCCTGCGCTGGATTTGATCGCCGCTGCCGAGGCCGTGGCGTCGGATGATGGCGAGAAAGTGGCTGCCTGGCTGGCCGAAGACAGAGTCGCCAAGCTGTCTGAAACGCGGGCGCTGGATCTTTTCGAGCGCGATCCGTCGTTGTGGGCGGTGGTGGTTTCGCCGTGGATTATGATCCAGGAAAGGGCAGTCGCTGCTGACGTCGCACCGTGATAGTGCGACCAGCCATCAGCGAAAAGTGTGTAGCGGAGTAGCGTGATGGCACGTTGCCGTAGAGAAACACCACAAGCGCAGGCGGGCTCACGGTGACGTAAACGTAACGGGAACAGTTTAGTAAGCAGCCTAACGGCTGCTTAATTGTTTCTGGATATTGGAAAGGCCGAAATCTTCAGTGAATTTGAAGGCCTCTTCGCGAGCAGGCTCGCTCCCACATTTGGAATGTATTCCCCTGTGGGAGCGAGCCTGCTCGCGAATGGGGCGACTCGTTCTCAGATCAGATCAGACCGAGAACGACTTGCCGGTATGGTTATTGAGGGAAATAACCTTGGTCTTGCCAATCCGGTGACGGTAAATCTCGCGCAGGTACTTGATCGACTTCTTCACGCAATCACGCGACAAACGAATGTCGTTGATCGAGACAAACTTCTCTTTGTCGTTGATCAACTCGCGGTACTTCTTCTCGTACATCGGTTTTATTGCATACCAGTTAGTGTCGAGGATCTTCGCCGGGTTCTCGAATTCGTTGAGCAGGTCGTCGATGCGGTCTTCGTCGAACTCTTCGTTGATGATGAAATCGAGGATCGAGTTGTCCAGGGTCTCGTCGAAACGGTACGGGTTCTTCGCGAAGCAGCGCTTGATAAACGCCACGATCAAGGTCAGGAAGTCATCCGACAGGCACGGGCTCTTCGCGATCAGGGTGGTCAGCGAGAGGTTGGCCGAGGCGCCGATCACCAGCGCGTAACGCTTGAGCGTGGTGTTGGGGAACAGGCTGTTGAGGTGAGTCTTCAACCGGTTCAGGTCCATGTACGACAGCTTGTAGTCTTTCGGCAACGAGACAATCGAGACCACCGACGAGCAGTTCTTGAAGAAGTGCAGGTCGTGAAGCGCGGCAGCGTCGTAGCCGGAATTCTTGTACTGCTCCAGCGAAGCGCGATAACGCTTGGACTCAATCGGCAACAGACTGATGCCTTCAATCGCCTGGGTGACTTTGTTGAAGTGCGGCAGGTCGATCGAGCGGAAGAACAGGTCGTCGATGTTCAGGCGCTGCGGCTCTTTGTCGAACACCTTGAACTTGTCGCTGCTCGGTGGCGGGGTTTCCGGCACCACCGATTCGGCGTAGGCAATTGCCACCGGGCCGGCCAGACTCATGAACAGGTCGTTGGCGTCGAGGCGAATGGTTTCGCCGATGTCGATGCCGGCGCGGCGGAAGTAGTTCTGGTCGTAGTCGGTGGTGACGGCCTGCGCTGTCAGAATGTTGAAGATCTGCTGCGAGATGTATTGATTGGCGTGCTTCTCCATCGCATTGACATCAATGTTCTGGATGTTGCCGTCATCGCTTTCTTCGGCGTAACGCATGATGTCGTTGGAGATCAGCATCATTGCGTTCCAAGGGCGGATACGGCCCATGACGCTGGCTTCGCTGCTGTCTTCATTGGCGAAGTTGTAGGAGAAATCCCACTCTTCCGAAAGATATTTGCACAGCAGGCGACCGGCGTTGATGTGCAGCGCCTCGGACATTTCGCTGCGGTGATCGGAGATGTTCGGCAGCACGCAGATGCCGCTGGTGAAGATCGGTTCGAACACGAACGAATGCCCGCTCTTGCCGTCATGCTCATCCATCGGCTTGGTGTCGAACGTCTTGTTCATGTACGAGTGCTGTTGGGCCAGACCGAACTCCGAAGCCATGCCGGAACCGGTACCGCCGCCGGCACTGAAGATCGAGAAATACAGGCGCGACTGGTTGGCCTTGATGCCGCAGCTGTCGATCAGGTACGAATGGATCATTTTCCAGTCAGGGCTAGAGAAGCGCTGGGTGTCCTTGTTGAGGATGATCTTCGCCAGGTACTGGCCGAGGATCGGCGCGTTACCGGCGCCACCGGCGTGGACTTCGGACAAGTCCATGATCTTCATTTTGCTGTAGTCGCGCAGGAAGCCGCTTTTCTCGCCCTTACGCGAGAAACGGATGCGCCCGGCGATGTCCTTGTCGAGGTCGCCGAGCATCACCAGCGGTTCGACCAGGAACACCGGTTTGGTCGATTTGTTCGGGCCGATGCGCAGGTTGTTCTTGATCCACTGGGCCGGGCTGTAGCCCTTGTCGGCCAGACGCCGATCTGCCGCGCGGTCTTCGTTGTTGAATTCGTTGAGGTAAAACTTGCGCGCGTTGTACACCAGCTCCGCGACATCGAGCGCGATGTTGGAGCCGCAGCGACCGAGGCCGATCAGGCACACAGACGGGAATTCCTGGTCGTTGTGCTGTTCGTTGTCGCCTTCCAGGTGCGGTGGGCGCGGGAACACCAGATCACGCAAACCGTCGAGGTTGTCGAGGATGCGGTCGGTATTGGTTTCGGTGAAGTACAGGTATTGCTGAGTCGACAGCGGGCGCGACGGCAGCAATGGCTTCGACGGTGACGGGCTGTTGGCGGCGGGGCTCAAAGTCAGATCGGATACCGCAGTGGCGGGATTGTTTTTAGAAGTCATTGTGCGCCATATACCTGGACTGGGTTGGCTCGTGGGCTTTTGCCTGCGAACCTCACGGAATAAGATCTCGCGTCTTTGTGCGCGAATTGAGCCCGAGCATCAGGTTTTTGGCCTGACTGTCGCTGGGGGGAATCCTTTCCTGATCGTTGATGAATCGGCCATTATTCGGCGATCTTTAATCGAAAAGAGGCAAAATGATGTCAACGCTACCTTCGTTGGGGTTCGCCGGAATCGGTCTGATGGGCCTGCCCATGTGCCGGCGTTTGTTGGCGGCGGGTTATCCGCTGACCGTGTGGAACCGCAACCCGGCCAAGTGCGCGCCATTGGTCGAGGCCGGCGCGCGACAGGTAGCGAGCCCCGCTGAACTGTGCGAACACGCTGACGTGGTGATGCTGTGTCTGGCCGATACGGCGGTGGTTCGCGAGGTGGTGTTTGGCCCTGTTGGTGTTGCCGAAGGCGCGAAGAGAGGCCAGTTGCTGGTGGATTTTTCCAGTCTTGAGCCGACCGCCACGCGCGAGATGGCCACAGAACTGGCGGAGAAAACCGGCATGGCCTGGTTGGACTCACCGGTGTCCGGTGGCGTGGTGGGTGCCGAGGCGGGCAGTCTGGCAATCATGGTCGGTGGTGACGCTGCGGATCTTGAGCGGGTGCGCCCGGTGTTGCTCAATCTCGGTCAGCGCGTCACGCACATGGGCGGCATCGGTGCGGGGCAGGTGACCAAGGCCTGCAATCAGATGATCGTCGCCTGCAACGCGCTGGTGATTGCCGAGGTGGTGGCGCTCGCCGAGCAAGCGGGGGTCGATGCGAGCCTGATCGCCGAAGCGCTGGCCGGTGGTTTTGCCGACTCCAAACCGTTGCAGATCCTCGCCCCGCAAATGGCTGACAGCCGTTTCGAACCGATCAAATGGCACGTGCGCACATTGCTCAAGGATCTCGACACCGCCGTCAAATTCTCCCGCGAACAGGGTTCGGCGACGCCGATCAGCGGATTGGCCGCACAACTGATGCGCCTGCATGGGGCGCAAGGCTATTTGGCGCAGGATCCAGCGACACTGGTGCAAATGTACCGCGCGCCAGAATCAGCGGATTGACCGTGTGTGAATGCTTGCGCTGATTGATTTCTTCCAGCACCGGGCGCAACTCGTCCAGCGGCACGGGGCGACTGAGCAGGTAACCCTGGATGAAATCGCAGCCCGAGCGTTCAAGGAATTCGTACTGCTCCAGACTTTCCACGCCTTCGGTCACCACCTGTAAATGCAGGGTGTGCGCCATAACGATGATCGCCTGGACGATCTCCATGTCGGCGGTCGCCGTGGGAATGTCGAGGATAAACGAGCGGTCGATTTTCAGGGTGTTGAGCGGCAGGCGTTTGAGGTAGGCCAGCGAGGAATAACCGGTGCCGAAGTCGTCGATCGACAACGACACACCGAGCGCACGAATCTGACGCAGCAGCACCAGGGTGTTGGCAATGTTGCCCATCAACGCGTTTTCGGTGACTTCCAGTTCCAGCCGTCCCGGCGCCACCCCGGCGGTGCGTAATGCGCTTTCGATTTCCGTGGCCAGTTCTTCCCGGGTGAGGTTGAGCGGAGAGCAGTTCCAGGCAATTCTCAGTTCTTCGCAGCCATGCCGCGAGAGTTCGCCCAGATCCTTGCAGGCCCGGCGCAGCACCCAATTATCCAGTTCGGCAATCAGGCCATTATTTTCGGCGATAGAGATAAAGCGATCCGGGGTCAGCAACCCGTGCAGTGGATGCTGCCAGCGGATCAGTGCTTCAAGCTTGGTGACGCGGCCGGTCTTCAGTTCGAAGATTGGTTGGTAATACAGCGTCAGGCCGTTTTCTTCGCGCAAAGCGTGGCGCAATTCTTCTTCCAGTTGCAGCTCGAAGCTGGCGCGGGTCTTGAGGTTGGAACTGAAAAAATGCAGGCCGTTGCGCCCCGCGCCTTTGGATTGATACAGCGCCAGATCCGCGTGTTTGAGCAATTCTTCGCAGGTGCTGCCATCCTCCGGAAACAGACTGATGCCGATGCTGGTGGTCATCACCATGCGGCGTCCGGCCAGTTCGATCGGCTCCTTCATCTTGAGCATGATGCGCTGGGCCATGTTGCGGGCTTCTTCGCGGTCACGCAGATTGATGAGGATGCAGAACTCGTCGCCGCCGAAACGCGCGACCACGTCTTCATGGCTGCGCACCGAGCCTTTGATGTGCTGGGCGATGACTTTGAGCAGTTCGTCACCGGCGTCATGGCCGAGGCTGTCGTTGATCCGCTTGAAGTGGTCGATGTCGAGAAACATCACCGCGAGCATGCCGCCCTCGGTGGCTTTCTGGCAGAGTTTCTCGGCGAAGATCTGGTTGAACCCGCGGCGGTTGATCAGGTTGGTCAGGGCGTCGTAGTTGGCCGCTTGTTGCAGCGACATGCGCGCCTGATCGAGCTGGCTGAGCAGGGCGTTGACGCGGCGCAGGTCCTCTTCTTTGTTCTGCAGTTTCTTGTCGGCCAGCGCCGCACTGATCGCACTGCCAAGGATCAGCAGGATGATCAGCGCCACGGTCAGGCCCAGTTGCAGATGCCCGTTATCGCCGCCGCTCGCTGTCAGGCCTCCCTCGGGAAGAACCAGATCCAGCGCAGCCATGCCGGTGAAATGCATGCTGATGATGCCAGCGCCGAGAATCAGCGCAGCGCCGTACTTGAGCAACTGATGCGCCACGCCGCTGCCTTCGCTCAGATAGCGGGCCACACACAGCGCGGCGAAACTGGCGCCGATGGCGATCGCCACAGACAGTGCGAACAGTCCTGGCTGATAGTAGGCGGTGGCGCTCGACTTCATCGCCGCCATGCCAACGTAATGCATGCCGGCGATGCCCAGGCCGATGACAAACGCGGTTTTCAAGCAATGCAACGCACTCGGCTGCGCTTCGCTCAAAGTTTGCATGGCCAGCCAAGAGGCGAGCAGGGCGATCAGCAACGAGAAAAGGGTGATACCAAGGTCGTACTGAATGTCGATCGGTGTCTGGAAAGCCAGCATGCCGATAAAATGCATGGCCCAGATGCCGCCAGCCAGGCAGGTCGCGCCGATCCAGCGCCAGATCCGCCGCGATCCCGGATCTTCGGCATTTACAACGCGCTCAGCCATATCCAGGGTGGCGAAACTGGCTGCGCAGGCGACCAGATACGCAACCATCACCAGGAGAGGGTTGTGACTGCAATCGAGGATGACCTGCCCGCTCTCCGGCAGCTCGGCAACAAACTGCAAACCAAGCCACTCCATAGCATGCCCCGTCTCTGAAGTCGTCCCGAGTGCGCGTTGAACGCAGTTGAATGTCAGGAGTATAGAGGCCGATTTCGGCGTGCAAGCGGTAGTGGCACATTGGCGCTAATGATTTTGGCATTAGCGTCATAGCGATTGGCGCTAAAAGCTTAAGCGATCTGTTCGAAAGGGATTTGCGCCCAATCGGGTTGCAGGGGCGGCAAGCCGAAACGCGCGCGGGCCTTATCGCAATCGACATTCTGCTCGCCGTTTTCCCACGACGACTCGAATTCGCGGCAGGGGCTGGAACGCAGTTCATAAATCGAACACTTCACCTCGCTGCCGACTTCGCCGACCAACGCCGTGCAGCGCGGCGATTTGCAGTCGGTGCCGTTCATCGCCACCCGGCTGGGGCTGATCTGTGTGACCAGTTCATCAGGCACCGTGCCGCCGGAAGATGCGCACTCACCCCAAAAGAAAGACACGCGAAAATGGGAACAGCAGGCACCGCAATTCAGACACGGACTGACTTCAGACATGGGCGAGGGTATCAAAGGGATTGATCGGGAGATCCGGACGGATCCGGCGGCCATTCTAGGCTTTGCCGCAGACTTGGGAAGGGGGGCAGGAAACTATTTTTTTGTGGCAAGGTTTTGCCGCAAAAGCCCCGGTTTTCGGGGGATTTCAGGCTTATCAAGGGCTTACGTTTCGTTACAGTGCCATGGGTCGATATCAGGCAGACGAATGATCACAGACAGCCTTTGCGCGGCTGACTAGATTGCAGGTTCCGGGCTCGGATGCGGTGGCAGTGAAGCCCTATAACAATAAAGAGACGGACCCATGCAGAACTCGACCCAAGCGGCGAATGCCTGGCGCATTCTGTTCCTGCTGTTCCTCGCCAACCTGTTCAACTTTTTCGACCGCACCATTCCGGCGATCATCATCGAGCCGATCCGCATGGAATGGCACCTCAGTGACTTTCAACTGGGCATCGTCGGTACCGCATTCACCATTGTTTACGCGATTGCCGGACTGCCGCTGGGGCGGATGGCCGATACCGGTTCGCGCAGCAAGCTGATGGGCTGGGGCCTGGCGACGTGGAGTGCGCTGACGGCAGTCAATGGCCTGGTCGGCAGTTTCTGGAGCTTCCTGATCGTGCGCATGGGCATCGGCATCGGTGAAGCCAGTTATGCGCCGGCGGCCAACTCGCTGATCGGTGATTTGTTTCCTGCCCATCGTCGGGCGCGGGCGATGGGCATATTCATGCTCGGTTTGCCGTTAGGGCTGTTGTTGGCGTTTTTCACCATCGGGGCGATGGTCAAGGCGTTCGACAGCTGGCGTGCGCCGTTCTTTATTGCCGCAGTACCAGGGCTGATCCTAGCGATTTTCATGTTCTTCATTAAAGAGCCGAAGCGCGGGGCGGCGGAAACCGTGCAGGTTTCGCAAGAAAAGGTCGACAAGCCGATCCGGCGGATTCTGGCGGTGCCGACTTTTCTCTGGCTGGTGATGGCCGGGTTGTGCTTCAACTTTGCGACGTATGCCTGTAACTCGTTTTTGGTGCCGATGCTGCAACGCTATTTCCTCATGCCGTTGCAGGAAGCGGCGGTGGCCACCGGAGTTATCGTTGGCGTGACCGGGCTGGTCGGCTTGACCCTGGGCGGCTGGATTGCCGACAAAATTCACCAGCGTGTGGCCAACGGGAGACTGTTGTTTGCCGCGTTCAGCCTGATCATTTCAACGCTGTGCACGGCGTGGGCGCTGCACGCCGGGCGTATCGAGATCGGTGTATTCGTGGCGGTGTTCAGCGTCGGCTGGCTGTTCGCCTACAACTTCTACACCTGCGTTTATACGGCGATTCAGGACGTGGTCGAACCGCGCCTGCGAGCGACGGCGATGGCGTTGTTCTTTGCCGGGTTGTATCTGCTGGGCGGTGGTCTGGGGCCGGTGGTGGTGGGGGGCTTGTCGGATCATTTTGCGCACACGGCGATGCTGGCGGCGGGGGCGGAGCAGATGACCGAAGCGTTCAAGGCAGTCGGGCTGCATGATGCGATGTACCTGATTCCGGTGGCGCTGTTTTTGACCATGGTCTTTCTGTTTCTGGCGGCGCGGTGTTTTGTGCGCGATGCGCAGCGGATGAAGGAGGGGTTGGTTGCGGTGGTTGAGCCAGAAGTGGCTGCGGCGACTGCATAGCCGCTATCGCGAGCAGGCTCACTCCTACAGGGGGACGCATTCCAACTGTAGGAGTGAGCCTGCTCGCGATAGGGCCCTTAGCATCGGCAAGTAAATAACAGGCAAACAAAAAGGCCCGCATCGCTGCGGGCCTTTCTGTTTTCAGCGCTGGAGCAGGGCGATTAACCCGCCACCAACACCCGAATCGCTTCCAGGCGCAACGCCGCTTTATCCAGCATCGCCAGACCCTGCTCACGCTGTTGGCGCAACGCATCCAGTTCGCTGTCACGCACGGTCGGGTTGACCGCTTGCAACGCGGTCAGACGCGCCAGTTCTTCGTCGGTGTCGGCCGCCAGACGGCGACGGGCCTCGGCCACGCGCTCGGCGTGACGCGGGGCGATCTTGTCTTCACCGGCGTTGATCCGTGGCGTCAGCTGATCGCGCTGGGCCTGGATGAACTTGTTGGCGCTGGCACGCGGCACGCTTTCCAGCTGATCGTTCAGGGTTTCGAACGAGACTCGTGGAGACAGGTCGTTGCCGTTGGCATCGAGCAGGCAGCGCAGGGCGGCCGGCGGCAGGTAACGGCCCAGTTGCAGCGAACGCGGCGCGACCACTTCGCTGACGTAGAGCAGTTCCAGCAGCACGGTGCCCGGCTTCAACGCCTTGTTCTTGATCAGCGCGACGGCGGTGTTGCCCATCGAACCGGACAGCACCAGGTCCATGCCGCCCTGCACCATCGGGTGTTCCCAGGTGATGAACTGCATGTCTTCGCGCGACAGCGCCTGATTGCGGTCGTAGGTGATGGTCACGCCTTCGTCGTCGCCCAGCGGGAAACTGGCGTCGAGCATCTTCTCGCTCGGCTTGAGGATCAGGGCGTTTTCCGAATGGTCTTCGCTGTCGATGCCGAACGCGTCGAACAGGGTTTCCATGTAGATCGGCAGGGCGAACTGATCGTCTTGCTCAAGGATGTCCTCGACCAGCGCTTCACCTTCGCCGGCGCCGCCGGAGTTGAGTTCCAGCAGACGGTCACGACCGGTGTGCAGCTCGGCTTCCAGACGCTCACGCTCGGTGCGCGCTTCGTCGATCAGCGCTTGCCACTCGCTGTCGTCGGCTTCTTCGAGCAACGGCAGCAGGCGCGGGCCGAACTGATGCTGCAAGGCGTTGCCGGTCGGGCAGGTGTTGAGGAACGCGTTCAGCGCTTCGTGGTACCACTGGAACAGGCGCTCTTGCGGGCTGGTTTCCAGGTACGGCACGTGCAGTTCGATGATGTGTTTCTGGCCGATCCGGTCGAGACGACCGATACGCTGCTCGAGCAGGTCCGGGTGCGACGGCAGATCGAACAGCACCAGGTGGTGCGCGAACTGGAAGTTGCGACCTTCACTGCCGATTTCCGAGC
Source organism: Pseudomonas sp. Irchel s3h9 (assembly GCF_900187475.1). Classification (NCBI taxonomy): domain Bacteria; kingdom Pseudomonadati; phylum Pseudomonadota; class Gammaproteobacteria; order Pseudomonadales; family Pseudomonadaceae; genus Pseudomonas; species Pseudomonas sp. Irchel s3h9. Next base: position 76,022 of record NZ_FYDH01000008.1, read on the forward strand.
AGATCAGCACTTGCGCGCCAAACTCTTCGTCGGCGAAGTAGGCGGCGGCGCGGTCACGCTCAAGGATGTTCATGCCTTCGTGGAACACCGTGGCCGGGATGCCGGAACGCACGCGCAGGGCGTCTTCCAGGTCCATCGCGGTTTCGGCGTGGGCGCAGATCACCAGCACCTTGGTGCGCTTGAGCATTTTCAGCTGATCGATCAGCCACTCGACACGCGGGTCGAATTTCCACCAGCGCTCTTCTTCGCTGGCGTCCGGCTGGGCCTGGAAGCTGACCTCCGGGTACAGCTCGGCGTGTTCGCCCAGCGGCAGTTCGAGGTATTCGTCCGGGCATGGCAGCGGGTACGGATGCAGTTTGCGCTCCGGGAAACCCTGCACGGCGGCGCGGGTATTACGGAACAGCACGCGGCCGGTGCCGTGACGATCGAGCAGTTCACGCACGAGGCGCGCGCTGGCTTCGGTGTCGCCATCGTTGACAGCGGTCAGCAAGGCTTCGCCTTCGTTGCCGAGGAAACCCTGAATGGTTTTGTGCGCTTTGGCCGAGAGACGGCCCTTGTCGAGCAGTTCCTGAACGGCTTCGGCCACCGGGCGATAGTTCTCGCTCTCGGCGCGGAAGGCAGCCAGGTCATGGAAACGGTTCGGGTCGAGCAGGCGCAGACGGGCGAAGTGGCTGTCCTGGCCGAGTTGTTCCGGGGTGGCGGTGAGCAGCAGCACGCCCGGAATGACTTCGGCGAGTTGCTCGACCAGCGAATATTCCGCGCTGGCTTTCTCTTCGTGCCAGACCAGGTGGTGGGCTTCGTCGACCACCAGCAAATCCCAACCGGCAGCAAACAGTGCGTCTTGCGCCTTTTCGTCGTCGACCAGCCATTCCAGCGCGACCAGCGCCAGTTGGGTGTCTTCGAACGGGTTGGTGGCATCGCTTTCGATGAAACGTTCTTCGTCGAACAGCGCAACTTGCAGGTTGAAGCGGCGGCGCATTTCGACCAGCCACTGGTGCTGGAGGTTTTCCGGGACGAGGATCAGCACGCGGTTGGCGCGGCCCGAGAGCAGTTGGCGATGGATCACCAGACCGGCTTCGATGGTTTTACCCAGACCCACTTCGTCCGCCAGCAGAACGCGCGGCGCGATGCGGTCGGCGACTTCGCGAGCAATGTGCAATTGGTGCGCGATTGGCTGAGCGCGTACGCCACCCAGGCCCCAGAGCGACGATTGCAATTGGCGGCTGGTGTGTTCGAGGGTGTTGTAACGCAGCGAGAACCACGCCAGCGGGTCGATCTGCCCGGCGAACAGACGGTCGCTGGCCAGACGGAACTGAATGAAGTTCGACAGCTGGGTTTCCGGCAGGGTGACGGCTTCGTTCTGCCCGTTGAGACCGTGATAGACCATCAGCCCGTCGACGTCGTCGACTTGCTGCACGGTCATCTTCCAGCCTTCGAAGTGGGTGATGCTGTCGCCCGGCGAGAATCGCACGCGGGTCAGGGGCGCATTCCGTAGCGCGTACTGGCGGGTTTCGCCAGTGGCCGGGTAAAGCACGGTCAACAAGCGGCCGTCCTGTGCCAGAACGGTGCCTAAACCAAGCTCTGCTTCGCTGTCACTGATCCAGCGTTGCCCCGGTTGATACTGCTGCGCCATGCTGCCTGACTCCCACCTTGAAAAAGCGGGCTATCTTAACGGAATGCAGGCTTCAGGGCCAAAGATTACTGGCGTAGGAGCTGCCGTAGGCTGCGATCTTTTGATCTTTGAGAACCCTTGAGGTTTGAGCTGTCTGATGAAGATCGCAGCCTTCGGCAGCTCCTACACGTGCCAAGTGCGTCACAGATTTTCGACCAGTGGCTCAAGGCGCCTTTGCCGCAGCCGATAGCCTGCTGACAGGAGACCCCATATATGTTGCCACCGATGCTCCCCCTGAGCGCTGTGCCGATCACTTCCCAGCAGGATCCGATCCGCCAGCGGCCGGACATTCCTCCGGTGGTGCCGGTGCAGGAAAGCTCCAACGAAAGCACGATCGATCTGCAAAAGCGCGACCCGGAAGAGGATCGACTGCTGGCGCGTGAAGAGCAGCGCCGTCAGCAAGAACGTGATCGCCGTCGTCGCGAAGCCGACGAAGACCCGGAAGAACACCTGGCGGTGCCCGGTACCGAACTGAATGCCGACAACACCGTGCCGGTGGTGCCGCTGATGGAAGATCAGCCGCGTCAGGGCTTGTGGGTCGATATCGAGATTTGAGTCGCTGTACCGCGTGGGGCGCGCCGGCTGGTCAGCGCGCGTCTGAGGCTGCATTATTGGCGCAGTCCTGCCGGTGATGTGGCAGTTGTGATTCTTTCAAGTGATGTACTGACGCCATGAGCCAAGACGACAAATTGATTGACCTCAGCACTGAGCGCGCCAAGCGTGTGCATGACATTAAAGAAAAGCGCCTGAACGAGGTGCGCCAAGCGTTCGAGCAGGCTATGCCGCTGGGAAAAGCCAAGAAAAAGTCGAAAAACAAGCCGAAAAAGCGTTGATCTCCCCCTGCATCCGTTGATGCAGGTCAGTTATTTTCCCTCCTTTATCCCCCTTCGTTGCTGGTATTGATCCCGGTCAATTTGTGCGCCTGTGTGTTTGGTAACTTAGTCCCATCGCAGCAGAGCAGGGGCCAGGAGGCCAGTCATGTTTTTCGATAACGTGGTGTTTGCCGGGGTCCTGACTGTAGGGCTGATGGTTCTGTTTTTTGCAGGGTTTGGATTTTTTATCTGGAAGGATGCGAATAAGCGCAAGAAGTGATTCTTCTGGATTGATGAGCACGCAAGGCATTTTGGGGCGACTTCGGTTGCCCCTTTTTTTTTGTGTCTTGGCGGCCTTTGGGCCGACCATGCTCCTGGGGTTCTGGGTGAATATCCGTTTTTGCGGGTGTTGCTGATTACGGTTCCGCCCTTACGGCGGGTCACCTTTTTCAAACGCCAAAAAGGTAACCCAAAAGGCTTGCTCCTGCGTTCGGCCCTCGCAGGCTCGGGTTCCTTCGCTCCGGGATCGATCCGGGCGCAGCGGCTCCGGTTTGCTTCGCTGCACCTCCTTCCGCTGTGTTTGGCTTCGCCAAACGGTCGCTGCGCTCCCACCCCCGGATCAATCCCTCCACTCAGCCTTCCGACGTCGCCTTACAGATCAAGATCAAAAGCAGGCGAGCTGACACTCGGCCTATTGAGTGGTGAAAAGCGGGTGTTCGGCTTTGGGTTTTTGGTGCTCTTGCCACTCACCCCAGCCCTCTCCCGAGGGAGAGAGAGCCGATGGTGGGCCTGTGAAAATTTGCGTTCAACTCGGACTTTCACGTCGGCGTAACTCTACCAAACACCTCGGTCAGTCCCCTCTCCCTCCGGGAGAGGGCTAGGGTGAGGGGCTTTTGATCTGGCTTTTGATCTGGCTTTTGATCTGGCTTTTGATCTGGCTTTTGATCTGGCTTTTGATCTTGCTTTGGTTTTTGATCTTTTGCCCCATCGGCAGGCCGAGCGAAGGTGTTCATCCGGGGGTAGGCGCGTAGCGCCGTGCGGCGTAGCCGCATACATCGAGAGGAGGTGCAGCGAAGCAAACCGTAGGCGATGCCCCCGGATGGACACCGTAGCGAGGGAACACTGAGCCTCAGCGAAGTGCCGTACGCCAGGGGCAAAGCCTTTTGGTTCCTTTTTGGCGTTTGAAAAAGGGACTCGCTGTAAGAGCGAAACCGCCAGCGGCAGCACCCGCAGCAACGGATATGCCCCCAATCCCAATCCCAATCCCAAAACCCCAAACACAAAAAAAGGCGCGATCCTCTCGAATCGCGCCTTTCTCAAGTACCGCTATCTATCAACTACCCAGCGCCTTCGACGCCAGCCAGAACAACCCGGCCGACAGCGCCACAGTCGCCGGCAGGGTCAACACCCACGCCAACAGAATGGTACGCACCGTGCCACCCTGCAGGCCGCTCTTGTTAGCAACCATGGTGCCCGCCACGCCCGAAGACAGCACGTGAGTGGTCGACACCGGCAGGCTGAAGATATTGGCCATACCGATCAAACTGGCAGTAGTGATCTGCGCCGACATGCCCTGGGAATAGGTCATGCCCTGCTTGCCGATCTTCTCACCGATGGTCAGTACCACGCGTTTCCAGCCAACCATGGTGCCCAGGCCCAGGGCCAGTGCAACCGCCAGAATCACCCAGAACGGGGCGTATTCGGTGGTGGTGGTCAGGTCTTTGCGCAGCTTGTCGAGGTCAGCCTTTTCACGGGCTTCCAGGCCAGGCAGCTTGCCAACCTTCTTCGCGGTGTCGTCCAGGCAGAGCAGGTAACGGCGCACTTCAATGCGGCTTTCCGACGATAGCGAGTGATAGTCCGCTACGCCTTTAAGCGTGTGCAGCAGGGCGCTGATGGTCGGTTCGGTCTGCTGCGGGTTGCAGCGGAATTTCTCCGGCAGGTCGCCTTCCACGCTTTTGCCCAAGGCCAGGAATTCACCCAGCGAATCGGCGTTGCGCTGGTAGAACTGGCTCAGGTGCAGGGTCGCATCGCGAGTGCGTTCGATCTGGTACGTGGTGCTGTTCAGATCAAGGACGAACTGCGCCGGGACGATACCGATCAACACCAACATGATCAGGCCGATGCCTTTCTGGCCATCGTTGGAACCGTGCACGAAGCTCACGGCCATGGCCGAGATCACCAGAACGAGACGGTTCCAGAACGGTGGGTGCTTCTTGTCGTCGATCTTGCGGCGTTGTTCCGGTGTCTTGTGCATCTTCGACAGCGGACGCCACCACTTCAGGCCGATCAGGATCAGCGCGGCGATCAGGAAGCCGGCCATTGGCGAGAACACCAGCGAGGCACCGATGTCGATCGCTTTCTGCCAGTTCACGCCGTCGGCCAACGGAATGTCGTTGATCAGGGCGTTGGCGAGGCCGACACCGAGGATCGAGCCGATCAGGGTGTGCGAGCTGGAAGCCGGGATACCGAAGTACCAGGTGCCCAGGTTCCAGGCGATTGCCGCGGCGAGCAACGAGAACACCATCGCCAGGCCATGGCCGGTGTTCACATTGATCAGCAGCTCAACCGGCAGCAAATGGACAATGGCATACGCCACGCCAACGCCGCCCAGCAGCACGCCGAGGAAATTGAACACACCGGAGAAGAACACCGCCAGGTGGGGCGGCATGGCTTTGGTGTAGATAACAGTGGCTACCGCGTTAGCGGTGTCATGAAATCCATTGATGAACTCGAAGGCGAGGACAAACGTCAGGGCGAGCAAGAGGCTCACAAGCACCCAAGCATCCAGTCCGCTGAATAAATCGATCATGAAGGTTTTCTGACCCGGTCGTAAGGGGGCGCGATTATGCCAGAAAAGACTGGAAATCGATCCCCTCCCTGCTCATCGGTTACACACTTCTTCGATTTAATTTGTTGCAACGCATGAAAACCAAGCGTGCTGCAGGGTTTTTCAAGTGTTTGATTTGCTTAATAAAAAGCTTGTTTTGCAAGCGAATTTACCGATGCGCAGACGTCTCAAACGCTTGTCTGAAATATATGTGAAACCTGTAGGACGCCCGTTCTCAGTCAGTCAGACCGGATGATGGCCGCTGCCCGCGGGTAGCGGGCGCGCAAGGCATCGTCGTTCCACCGCGTTTGTAACCGGTGTGGACGCAAACCTTCAAAAGATCCGAAAACCGTGGCTCAAGGCTCTTCGGCTTTGAGTTCCTTTTCGATTTTTTCGATTTCCTGCTTGAAGACCTGATCCTGAACGGTAGGGCGTTTACGCCATGCTTTGCGTTCCGGTTCGGGCTGAGCGGCGTAGGTGGTGACTTCCCCGCCGTAAACTTCCTTGTAACGTTGTTCCTGGCGCTCAAGTTCCGCGCGCAGTTCGTCTTTCGTCACAGTGCTACCTGTATGAGTTGAGTTAAGTGTCTGGTGAAACGCACTGCAACGAATCGATTGAACGGAGCCACCGCGAGTTCAACGCCCGGACAGGCATTGGTGTGAACGGTGGGGCGATCAAGACTTCCGTGTTACAGGCGGCTACGGCACCAGATAAAAACTGACGCAGCATCAGTTTCCTGTTTCAGCGAGCGCAGGCGTTGCATGAGTAATGCGCGTCAGGCGCTGGCCGGGCTGTTGGCGATGGGCATCGCCGCAGCGGGTGACGACCTCGCGATTGAAAACGAGGTGCCACTGAGCTGCATTATAGCGGTCGATTCAGGAATGACTATCTTTGCCAAGTTAAAAACGGTTCCGGATGTGTGATTGTTTTGTGACTCGCAACTTTTGTTACTAGTTGAAGTGCGTGTTGGCGCTTATTGCGTGGGTGATCTGTTTTTGGCGCCATTTAGTCGGACAACTAAGGCTGTGATTCTGATAATCGCAAAGTTTGGCTTGCCCCATAAATGGCTAGAGGCTAGCCCATCAGCTGATTGCGATTATCGGTCGACGGTTCGATAATCGCCCAATCTTGCAGCCCGACGCTTGTGCATTTGTCGGCGAGCCGCTTGTATAGCCCATTGATCCGTGCCGGATAAAAGGACAAGAAATGAACGATCAAATGCGCAACTCCTTCACCTCCGTGGCGCCGCCGATCGTCGCCTCGCCGGCCAAACGCATCCAGGCGCTGACCGGTGATCCGGACTTCATGACTTCGCTGGCTCGTGGTCTGGCGGTGGTGCAGGCGTTTCAGGAGCGCAAGCGCCATCTGACTATCGCCCAGATCAGCCACCGCACCGAGATTCCCCGCGCCGCCGTGCGCCGTTGCCTGCATACGCTGATCAAACTCGGCTACGCCACCACGGACGGTCGCACATATTCATTGCTGCCCAAAGTGCTGACCCTCGGCCACGCCTATCTGTCGTCGACGCCGTTGGCAGTGTCCGCTCAGCCGTACCTCGACCGCATGAGCGAACAACTGCACGAAGCCTGCAACATGGCAACGCTCGAGGGCGACGACATTCTCTACATCGCCCGCTCGGCGACCACCCAGCGACTGATTTCGGTGGACCTGTCGGTGGGCGGCCGTCTGCCGGCGTATTGCACATCAATGGGCCGGATTCTGCTGGCAGCCCTTGATGACACCTCGCTGCGTGAATACCTCGATCACGCCGAACTGGTCGCCAAGACCAGCCGCACGATTCACACGCCCGATGCTTTGCTCGAATGCCTGCAGGAAGTGCGGCAGCAAGGCTGGTGCATCGTCGATCAGGAACTGGAACAAGGTCTGCGTTCGATTGCCGTGCCGGTCTACGACGCTTCCGGCCAGGTGGTGGCAGCGCTCAACGTCAGCACCCACGCCGGTCGCGTCAGTCGTACCGAGCTGGAGCAGCGCTTCCTGCCGGGACTGCTCAGTGCCAGTCGTGACCTCAGTGCGCAGCTGTTCGCCTGATGAAGCTGTTCGATAAACGCACAGTGTTGCGTTTATCGAATTGACGCTAAAACCCTCGGATCATTAATGTCGCGGCAGCGTCATCCGGCGCTGATGTGAATGAACCCGCCGGACTGCCGACTCCCATAATAATGACAAGAGGCAACTCACCATGCGCATGCTCTCCGACTGTCTCCGCCCCATCCGCTGTTGCCGGGTTCACCGCAACGCCTGATCCAGACCTTCTATTCTTGTGACCGTGCCGCTCTCTGGCCGGCCGCCGTTCGACTGCGTTTTTTGCGTGGAATAAAAATAATGAACCAGCCTCAGTCCGCTGTGGGTAACTGCCTCGACGTGCAGACCTTCATCAATGCCCAACCGATCTCGCGCTATCAGTGGCGCGTAGTGATCCTGTGTTTCCTGATTGTCTTTCTCGATGGCCTCGACACCGCCGCGATGGGGTTTATTGCCCCGGCGCTGTCGCAGGATTGGGGCATCGACCGGGCCAGCCTTGGCCCGGTGATGAGTGCCGCGCTGATTGGCATGGTCTTCGGCGCACTGGGTTCCGGGCCTTTGGCTGACCGCTTCGGGCGCAAAGTGGTACTCGTTGGCGCGGTGGTTCTGTTCGGTGCCTTCAGCCTGGCGTCGGCGTACAGCAGCAACGTTGAACAGCTGCTGGTGCTGCGCTTCCTCACTGGCCTTGGCTTGGGCGCGGGGATGCCGAATGCCACAACTCTGCTCTCGGAATACACCCCGGAGCGCAAGAAATCGCTGCTGGTGACCAGCATGTTCTGCGGTTTCAACCTGGGCATGGCCGGTGGCGGGTTCATTTCCGCCAAGCTGATTCCGGCGTTCGGCTGGCACAGCCTGCTGCTGATCGGCGGGATCCTGCCGCTGATCCTCGCCGTGGTGCTGCTGTTCTGGCTGCCGGAATCGGCGCGTTATCTGGTGGTGCGCAATCGTGGCACGGACAAAGTGCGCAAGACCCTGGCGCCGATCGACCCGGTCACCGTCGCTCAGGCCTCGAGCTTCAGCGTACCGGAACAGAAAACCGTCAAGGCGCGCAACGTGTTCGCGGTGATCTTCTCCGGCACTTACAGCACTGGCACCTTGCTGCTGTGGCTAACCTACTTCATGGGCCTGGTGATTGTTTATCTGCTGACCAGTTGGTTGCCGACACTGATGCGTGACAGCGGCGCGAGCATGGAGCAAGCCGCATTTATTGGCGCGTTGTTCCAGTTCGGCGGGGTGTTGAGCGCGGTCGCTGTGGGATGGGCGATGGACCGCTTCAATCCGCACAAGGTCATCGGCATTTTCTACCTGCTGGCCGGGGTGTTTGCCTACGCGGTGGGGCAGAGCCTGGGCAACATCACGTTGCTGGCGACTTTGGTGCTGGTGGCGGGGATGTGCGTGAACGGTGCGCAATCGGCGATGCCGTCACTGGCGGCGCGGTTTTATCCCACCCAAGGGCGGGCGACCGGGGTCTCATGGATGCTGGGGATTGGCCGCTTTGGCGCGATTCTCGGGGCATGGATGGGCGCGACATTGTTGGGCCTGGGCTGGAATTTCGAGCAGGTGTTGACGGCGTTGGTGATTCCGGCGGCATTGGCGACTACTGCGGTGGTGATCAAAGGCATGGTCAGTCATGCGGATGCGACCTGAGTATCAGCGCATGATCGTTCCCACGCTCTGCGTGGGAACGCCTCAATAGACGCTCTGCGTCTGCTTTGGGAGGCGGAGCGTCCCGGGCTGCATTCCCACGCGGAGCGTGGGAACGATCAATCAAAACACGAACCGATAGGCTGACAACAATCTGTTCGATAAACGAACACTCAGTCGATTATCGGATTGTTTGGCGATTTTCCCAGGCTTAATCTGCAGTGACTCCGGCGCTGAACCTCGCGCCTTTTTATCACTGGCGATTCATTACAAAAACAGGAGCCCGCTCCATGGCTGAGATCCTTTCGCTGCACGACGCGGTGAAGCAATTCGTCAACGACGGTGACACCGTCGCACTCGAAGGCTTCACTCACCTGATCCCTACAGCAGCGGGTCATGAAATCATTCGTCAGGGCAAGAAAGATCTGACGCTGGTGCGGATGACACCTGACCTGATCTACGACCAACTGATCGGCGCCGGTTGCGCACGAAAACTGATTTTCTCCTGGGGCGGCAACCCGGGCGTCGGTTCGCTGCACCGCCTGCGTGACGCGGTCGAGAAACAATGGCCGCATGCTCTCGAAATCGAAGAGCACAGCCATGCCGACCTGGCCAATGCCTACGTCGCTGGCGCATCCGGCCTGCCGTTCGCGGTGCTGCGCGGCTACGCCGGCTCCGACCTGCCGAAGGTCAATCCACTGATCAAAACCGTGACCTGCCCGTTCACCGGTGAAGTGCTGGCGGCGGTGCCGTCGGTGCGCCCGGACGTGACCGTGATCCACGCACAGAAAGCCGACCGTCAGGGCAACGTGCTGCTGTGGGGCATCCTCGGTGTGCAGAAAGAAGCGGCACTGGCGGCCAAACGCTGCATCGTCACCGTGGAAGAGATTGTCGACAACCTCAACGCGCCGATGAATGCCTGCGTGCTGCCGACCTGGGCCTTGAGCGCAGTCTGCCACGTGCCCGGCGGCGCGCACCCGTCCTACGCCCACGGTTACACCGAGCGCGACAATCGTTTCTATCAGGCGTGGGACCCGATTGCCCGTGACCGTGAAACGTTTACTGCGTGGATCAACGAATACATCCATGGCTGCGCTGACTTCAGCGCGTTCCAGGCCAAGTTGGCCGCTGCTTCGGAGGCCAAGTAATGACTTACACCACCAATGAAATGATGACCGTCGCTGCGGCCCGTCGCCTGAAGAACGGCTCGGTGTGCTTCGTCGGCATCGGCCTGCCGTCGAAAGCCGCCAACCTTGCGCGCCTGACCTCGTCGCCGGACGTGGTGCTGATTTACGAGTCGGGCCCGATTGGCGCCAAGCCAAGCGTGCTGCCGCTGTCGATCGGTGACGGCGAACTCGCTGAAACCGCTGACACCGTCGTACCGACCGGTGAGATTTTTCGCTACTGGTTACAGGGCGGGCGCATCGACGTCGGTTTTCTCGGCGCCGCGCAGGTCGACCGTTTCGGCAACATCAACACCACCGTGGTCGGCGATTACTTCTCGCCAAAAGTGCGCCTGCCGGGTGCCGGTGGTGCGCCGGAGATTGCCGGTTCGGCGAAAAGCGTGTTGATCATCCTTAAACAGTCGGCGCGCTCGTTTGTCGACAAGCTCGATTTCATCACCTCAGTCGGTCACGGCGAGGGCGGTGATTCGCGCAAACGTCTGGGCCTGCCGGGCGCCGGGCCGGTCGGGATCATCACCGATCTGTGCATCATGGAGCCGGAAGAGGGTACCCACGAATTTGTGGTCACCGCACTGCACCCGGGCGTGACCCGCGAGCAAGTGGTCGCGGCTACCGGTTGGGCGATCCGTTTTGCCGACAACGTCGAGAGCACTGCGCAACCGACTGAAGTCGAACTGACCGCGCTGCGCGATCTCGAAGCGCGCACGGCGGCCGCCCACGGTCAGGCACCGGGAGAAGCATGATGCGTGAGGTTTATATCTGCGATGCGATTCGCACCCCGATCGGCCGGTTCGGCGGCGGTTTGTCCGCCGTGCGTGCCGATGACCTGGCCGCCGTGCCGATCAAAGCCCTGATGGAACGCAATCCCTCGGTGGACTGGACCGCCATTGATGAAGTGTTCCTCGGTTGCGCCAACCAGGCCGGCGAAGACAACCGCAACGTCGCGCGCATGGCGCTGCTGTTGGCGGGCCTGCCGGACAGCGTGCCGGGCGTGACCCTCAATCGTCTTTGCGCTTCGGGCATGGACGCGATCGGCACGGCGTTCCGTGCCATCGCCAGCGGCGAGATGGAACTGGCGATTGCCGGCGGCGTCGAGTCAATGTCCCGCGCACCATTCGTGATGGGCAAGGCTGACGCAGCGTTTTCGCGCAACATGAAGCTGGAAGACACCACCATCGGCTGGCGTTTCATCAACCCGTTGATGAAGGCGCAGTACGGCGTCGACGCGATGCCGCAGACCGCCGATAACGTCGCCGATGACTATAAAGTCTCGCGCGCCGATCAAGACGCTTTCGCCCTGCGTAGCCAGCAACGTACCGCCGCCGCGCAGGCCGCCGGTTACTTCGCCGAAGAAATTGTTGAAGTACGGATTGCCCACAAGAAGGGCGAAACGGTGGTCAGCCAGGATGAACATCCGCGCGCCGACACCACGATTGAAGCGCTGACCAAGCTGAAACCGGTCAACGGCCCGGACAAAACCGTCACCGCCGGCAATGCCTCCGGCGTCAACGACGGTGCCGCTGCACTAATTCTGGCTTCCGCCGAAGCCGTGAAAAAACACGGCCTGACCGCCCGCGCCAAAGTGCTCGGCATGGCCAGCGCCGGTGTTGCGCCGCGGGTGATGGGAATCGGCCCGGTGCCAGCGGTGCGCAAATTGATCGAGCGCCTCGGCGTAGCGGTCAGCGATTTCGACGTTATCGAACTCAACGAAGCGTTTGCCAGCCAAGGCTTGGCGGTGCTGCGTGAACTGGGTCTGGCGGACGATGCCGCGCAGGTCAACCCGAATGGTGGCGCCATTGCCTTGGGTCACCCGCTGGGCATGAGCGGCGCACGATTGGTGCTGACTGCCCTGCATCAGCTGGAAAAGACCGGTGGCAAGAAAGGTCTGGCGACCATGTGCGTCGGTGTCGGCCAAGGTCTGGCCCTGGCCATCGAACGCGTCTGACGCAAGCCGTGACGAAATAGAACAGAGGAAAGCGACATGTCTGACAAGCCTGGTTACCGTCGTCCGCAGGAAGGCACTCAGCCTGAGTACCTGCACCCGACGTATCAATCCACCAACCTGCGCTCGCCGTCCAAACCATTGGTGTTTCTGCCGCACTCGCTGTCGGAAATCACCGGGCCGACCATCGGGGCCGAGCGCGTGGGCGACACCGATAACGACCTGACCGCCCAGCATGAAGGCGAGCCGCAGGGCGAACGCATCATCATTCACGGCCGCGTGCTCGACGAAAACGGTCTGCCGGTGCCGGGGATTCTGGTGGAGATCTGGCAGGCCAACGCCGCCGGCCGCTATAACCACAAGCGCGACCTGCACGACGCGCCGCTGGACCCGAACTTCACCGGTACTGGCCGCACCGTCACCGACGCCGATGGCTGGTATCAGTTCCAGACCATCAAGCCCGGCGCCTACCCTTGGGGTAACCATCACAACGCCTGGCGCCCGGCGCATATCCACTTCTCGCTGTTCGGGCCGAGCATCCTCACGCGTCTGGTCACGCAAATGTATTTCCCGGGCGATCCGCTGCTGGCCTACGACCCGATCTACAACTGCGTGCCGGACACCTCGGCCAAGGAACGCCTGATCGCCAGTTTCGATCTGGAAAAAACCATTCCGTCCTACGCCCTCGGTTATCGCTGGGACATCGTGCTGCGCGGGCGTGAAGCCACGCCGATGGAGAAATAAGATGACGCTGACTGCGACCACGTCCCACACCGTCGGGCCGTACTACCACATCGGCCTGACCTGGCTGAACCGTGAAGACCTCACCGTTGAGCAAACCCTCGGTGAGCGCGTGGCAATCACCGGGCAAGTGGTGGATGGCAACGGCGATGTCGTTAACGACGCCATGCTCGAAGTCTGGCAGGCCAACGCTGCCGGCAAATACGACCACCCGGAAGACGAGCAGGACAAACCGCTTGATCCGCACTTTGAAGGTTTTGGCCGGGTGCCGGTGGATGCTGAAGGGCGCTTCCGTTTCACCACCATCAAACCGGGCACGGTTGAGGGGCTGAAGGGCTCGACCCAGGCGCCGCATCTGGTGGTGCTGGTGTTTGCCCGTGGCTTGGTCAAACACTTGCTGACGCGGATCTACTTTGAAGGCGAGCCGGCCAACGTTGATGATCCGTTACTCGATTGTGTGCCGGCCGAGCGTCGCAGCACGTTGCTGGCCAAGCAGGACGCCTCGGGTGTTTACCAGTGGAATGTGATTCTGCAGGGCACTGACGCCGAGACGGTGTTCTTCGATTATTAAAATCAAAAGATCACCGCCTGCGGCAGCTTCTACATGATCGTTCCCACGCTCTGCGTGGGAATGCCGCCATGGACGCTCCGCGTCCACTGTGACGCGGAGCGTCACCGGATGCGTTACCACGCGGAGCGTGGGAACGACCGATGTAGGATGTGGAACGGGACTGTTGCAAAGTATGTCTAGACTCTCACTGTCCCTATCGAGTGAAAAACAATGACAACGACCACCTCCCATTACACCGGTGAAGAGCGCAGCAAGCGCATCTTTGCCATTGTCGGCGCCTCGTCTGGCAACCTCGTCGAATGGTTCGACTTCTACGTCTACGCCTTCTGCGCGATCTATTTCGCCCCGGCGTTCTTCCCCTCCGACAACCCGACGGTGCAACTGGTCAATACCGCTGGCGTGTTCGCCGCCGGCTTCCTGATGCGTCCGATTGGTGGCTGGATTTTCGGCCGGGTCGCCGACAAGCACGGGCGCAAGAATTCGATGCTCATCTCGATTCTGATGATGTGCTTCGGCTCGTTGCTGATTGCCTGCCTGCCGACCTATAAGGACATCGGCGTCTGGGCACCGGTCCTGCTGTTGTTCGCACGCTTGCTGCAAGGCTTGTCGGTCGGCGGCGAGTACGGCACCACCGCGACCTATATGAGCGAAGTTGCCCTCAAGGGCCAGCGTGGATTTTTCGCCTCGTTCCAGTACGTGACCCTGATCGGCGGGCAACTGTTGGCGGTGTCGCTGGTGGTGGTCCTGCAGCAATTCCTCACCGAAGAAGACCTGCGTGCCTACGGCTGGCGGATTCCGTTTGTGGTCGGTGCGGTGGCGGCGCTGATTTCGCTGTTCCTGCGTCGTTCGCTGAAAGAAACCACCAACAAGGAAACCCGCGCGCACAAAGACGCTGGCAGCATCAGCGCACTGTTCCGCGATCACAAAGCCGCGTTCATTACCGTGCTCGGTTACACCGCCGGTGGCTCGCTGATTTTCTACACTTTCACCACCTACATGCAGAAGTACCTGGTGAACACCGCCGGCATGCACGCCAAGACCGCCAGCTACATCATGACCGGCGCGCTGTTCCTGTATATGTGCATGCAGCCGCTGTTCGGCATGCTCGCCGACAAGATTGGCCGACGTAATTCGATGCTCTGGTTCGGCGCACTCGGCACGCTGTTCACCGTGCCGATCCTGCTCAGCCTGAAAAGCGTCAGCAGCCCGTTCCTCGCGTTTGTGCTGATCACCGTGGCGCTGGCGATTGTCAGTTTCTACACCTCGATCAGCGGCTTGGTGAAAGCAGAAATGTTCCCGCCGGAGGTCCGTGCCCTTGGCGTTGGTCTGGCCTATGCGGTGGCGAACGCGATCTTCGGCGGTTCGGCGGAATTCGTCGCCCTGAGCCTGAAGAACATCGGCATGGAAAACTCCTTCTACTGGTACGTTACGGCCATGATGGCGATCGCCTTCCTGTTCAGTCTGCGCTTGCCGAAACAGGCGGCGTATTTGCACCACGATCTCTAACCCGAAGTGCGCGGGTCGTCAGGGCCCGCGCCGGCAAGGACTGTTTATGACTCAGCGACCGGGCAATCAATTGTTCGATGCCTATTTCACTGCCCGCGATATGCGTGAGGTGTTCTGCGATCAGGGCCGCGTGCAGGCCATGCTCGACTTCGAAGCGGCGCTGGCCCGGGCCGAGGCGCGGGTCGGGTTGATTCCAGCTTCCGCTGTGGCACCGATTGCGGCGGCATGCAGCGCTGGTCTGTATGACTTCGCGGTTCTGGGCGAAGCGATTGCCACGGCCGGCAATTCGGCGATTCCGCTGGTCAAGGCATTGGGCAAGCAGATTGCTGCCAGCGACGCTGAAGCCGAACGTTATGTGCATTTGGGCGCGACCAGTCAGGACGTGATGGATTCCGGGCTGGTGTTGCAATTGCGTCAGGCGCTGGCGTTGATCGAGAACGATCTCTCGCAACTCGCTGATTCCCTCGCGATCCAGGCGCAACGTCATGCTGCAACGCCGTTGGCCGGGCGCACGTGGCTGCAACACGCGACGCCGGTAACCCTCGGCATGAAAATCGCCGGATGGCTGGGCGCGGTGAATCGCAGCCGTCAGCGCTTGCGTGAACTCAAGCCGCGTTTGCTGGTGCTGCAATTCGGTGGCGCTTCCGGGACCCTCGCCGCGTTGGGCGAACAGGCCTTGCCGATTGCCGAAGCGCTGGCTGAAGAACTGCAACTGACCTTGCCGGAACAGCCGTGGCACACCCAGCGTGATCGCGTGGTCGAGTTCGGCGCGGTGCTGGGTTTGATCGCCGGCAGCCTGGGCAAATTCGGCCGCGACATCAGCCTGTTGATGCAGACTGAAGCGGCTGAGGTGTTCGAGCCATCGGCACCGGGCAAGGGTGGTTCGTCGACCATGCCGCACAAACGCAACCCGGTGGGCGCGGCGGTGTTGATCGGCGCAGCGACGCGGGTGCCGGGTCTGGTCTCGACGCTGTTCAGCGCGATGCCCCAGGAGCACGAGCGCAGCCTCGGTCTGTGGCATGCCGAATGGGAAACCCTGCCGGAGATTTGCTGCCTCGTTTCCGGTTCGCTGCAACAGGCACGCTTGCTCGCCGACGGTCTGGAAGTCGACGCCGCACGCATGGCCCGCAACCTCGAATTGACTCAGGGGCTGGTGTTGGCCGAAGCCGTCAGCATCGTCCTTGCCCAGCGTGTCGGCCGCGACGCCGCGCATCACCTGCTCGAACAATGCTGCAAACGCGCGGTGGCCGAGCAGCGCCATTTGCGCGCCGTGCTCGGTGACGAACCGCAAGTCACCGCCGAGTTGAGCAGCGCTGAACTTGATCAACTTTTGAACCCCGCTCATTACCTCGGCCAGGCAAAAACCTGGGTCGAGCGCGCGGTGGCCGAACACAACGCATTGTCTGTCTGAAAGGAGAGGGCTGTGGCTTTCGTTCAACTCGCCGATGGCGAACTGCATTATCAAATCGAGGGCCCGGTCGATGCGCCGGTGCTGGTGCTCTCCAACTCGCTAGGCACTGATCTGCACATGTGGGACGCGCAGATGCCGGCGTTTACCGAGCACTTTCGCGTGCTGCGTTTCGATACCCGTGGCCACGGCGAATCGCTGGTGACGCCGGGTCCTTACAGCATCGAGCAACTCGGTCATGACGTGCTCGGTTTGCTGGATGCACTGCACATTGAGCGTGCGCATTTTTGTGGGCTGTCGATGGGAGGCCTGATCGGCCAGTGGCTGGGGATCAATGCCGGGCATCGGCTGCATAAGCTGATCGTCTGCAATACCGCGGCAAAAATCGGTGATCCGTCGGTGTGGAATCCACGCATCGAAACCGTGCTGCGTGACGGTGCGGCAGCGATGGTGGCCCTGCGTGATGCATCGATTGCCCGCTGGTTCACCCCGGACTTTTCGGCTGCTCATCCGGCAGCGGCCAAGCAGATTACCGACATGCTCGCGGCCACCTCGCCGCAAGGTTATGCGGCTAACTGCGCAGCGGTGCGTGATGCGGATTTCCGCGAGCAACTGGTTTCGATCAACGTGCCGTTGCTAGTGATTGCCGGCACTGAAGATGCGGTGACGCCGCCGGCCGGTGGGCACTTTATTCAGGAACATGTACGCGGCGCCGAATACGCCGAGTTCTATGCGGCGCACCTGTCCAACGTGCAGGCTGGCGTGGACTTCAGTGATCGTGTGTTGGCGTTTTTGCGGGCTAAGTGAGGAAGTTTTTGTGGACGAGAAACAACGTTACGACGACGGCATGCAAGTGCGTCGCGCGGTGCTGGGCGATGCCCATGTCGATCGCAGCCTGACCACGCTGACCGAGTTCAACTCGGAGTTTCAGGAAATGATCACCCGGCATGCGTGGGGCGATATCTGGACGCGACCGGGCTTGCCACGTCATACGCGCAGTCTGATCACCATCGCCATGCTGATCGGCATGAACCGCGAAGGCGAACTGAAACTGCACTTGCGCGCGGCGGCCAATAACGGCGTGAGCCGGGGTGAGATCAAGGAAGTGATCATGCAGAGCGCGATCTATTGCGGGATTCCAGCGGCGAATGCGACGTTTCATCTGGCTGAATCGGTTTGGGATGAGCTGGGTGTTGAATCCAGGGATTGATGGTGCCTGAGCTGACGTCTTCGCGAGCAGGCTCGCTCCCACATTTGGAATGCGTTCCCCTGTAGGAGTGAGCCTGCTCGCGATAGCGATAGTGGCCGCGACGAATCAGACGGTTGCAACAATAAATATCCGCTTGAACGCAAACAACGTATGCCCATCCCCCTCCTGCGGATAATGCTTATGCACCCGCATCAGGTAGTGATAGATAAACCGCGCCTGTTCCGCTGAATCCAGCGCCTGCATCACCGGCCGCAGCGCCGAGACCTTCACCCAGTCATAAATTGGCGATTTGCCGTCAACCACCTGCAACTGCTCGGTCTCCCAGATATCCAGGGATGAGGTCAGCGGCGCGAGCAAGCGGTAGTAATCCTCCAGTGCCAACAACGGCCGCGCGGCCATGCGCTGGCGCAGTTCAGGTGTGCCCATTGGCGTGCCACCGGGGCCGCCATTTTCGAGAGTGTCGAGCATCAGCCGATACCACAGCGCATCGCGCCAGTCCGGCATGTGCGCCGCCAGACAACCGTCGGGATTCAGATAACCGAGCAGATGCGGCAGCAGCGTTTCATGGCCCTCGATAAAGTGCAGCACGGCGGCTGCGAGCAGCAGGTCCGCCGGCTGCTCCGGTTGCCAATCGAGCAGATCGCAGTGTTTCCACGATGCCCTGAGCGGCAGACAGCGCGCTTCTGCGAGCATCTGTGCCGAGCTGTCGATCCCCTGCAACTGCGCGCGCGGCCAGCGTTTGGCCAACAACTGCGTGGCAATGCCGGTGCCGCAGCCAATGTCGTAAATGCGTTGAGGATTTGGCAGGTCAACACGGTCGAGCAATTCATTGACCGGGCGTTGCCTGAGACGGGAAAACTGCTGGTACGCCTTGGCGTCCCAGTCGGGTGTTGCAAGACGAGAGATCATTGAGGTGGTCCTCCAGTGATCGATGGTGTCTTCCGATGACAACCTGGCTCCCAGCTTGAGGACCGACTACGACGACGGAAGCGGAAAGGTGAAGCACCTGACTCCTTCAGGTTTTGTCACTTTACCTGCCGGCCGGCAAAGTGCCACTTCTCCTGACCAATGGCGAGAATTCCAATGTAGGAGCTGCCGAAGGCTGCGATCTTTTGATCTTGTTTTTAAGATCAAAAGATCGCAGCCTGCGGCAGCTCCTACAGGGTTGGATCGGTGTTTAGAGGAGGCTGATCGGGTAGCTGACGATCAAACGGTTCTCGTCGAACTCGTTATTGCTGAAATCTCGACGCATGGTCGAGTTGCGCCATCTAAGGTTCAGATCCTTCAGCGCGCCGCTCTGCACGGTGTAGCCCAGTTCTGATTCGCGGCCCCATTCCTTGCCGTCGGTGATGGTCCCGGTGTGCACGTTGTCGCCGCTGATGTAGCGGTTCATCAGGGTCAGGCCGGGGATGCCCAGCGCGACGAAGTTGTAGTCATGGCGTACTTGCCAGGAACGTTCCTGCGCATTGTCGTAGCTGGCGTTGTAGCTGTCGTTGGCCAGCGTGCCGCCGCTGGTGCCGTTGACGCGCATCCAGGCGCTGTCGCCGGTGAGTTTCTGCAGGCCGACGTAGAAGGTGTTGCCGCCGTACTTCGCCGAGAACATCCCCGACCAGGTTTTGTTGTCGAGGTCGCCGGCGCGGGCGCTGCCATCGTCCTTGCCGTAGAAGAAGCCGAGGTTGGCGCCCAGCGTCCAGTCGCCCAGCGGCTGGCTGTGGATCAGGTTGACGTATTGCTGGCTGTAGATGTCCTTGAGTTCGGCGTTCCACAGGCCGATCTGTGTGCGTTTTTCGTTGAAAACGTATTCGCCGCCCTGAAAGTTGAAGCGATCAGAGGTGAACGCCGCTTTGCCGGTCATCGACATGTCGCTCATGCTGCTGTCATCGCGCGGGCTGTTGGCGCGGAACTGGCCGCCGTAGAGGGTCAGGCCGTCGATTTCTTTGGACGTGATCTGCCCGCCACGGAAGGTCTGTGGCAATGAGCGGCCATCGTCCGAACGCAGGATCGGCAGCACCGGCATCCACTCGCCGACCTTCACTTCGGTCTGCGAAAGCTTGGCTTTGAAAGCGACGTTGGTGCGACCGAAGTTGTCCGCCGGACGACCGTCATGGTCCAGCGGCAACAATTGGGTGCCGCCCGTGCCTTTGCCGCCATCAAGCTTTACCGAATACAGGCCCAGCACGTCCATGCCGAAGCCGACGGTGCCTTGGGTGAAGCCGGATTTGGCGTCGAGGATGAAGCTCTGCGTCCACTCTTCAGCCTTGCCCTGAGCCTTGGTCGGGTTGGTGAAGTTACGGTTGATATAGAAGTTGCGCAGGTTGAGATTGACCTTGGCGCCCTCGATGAAGCCGGCTTCTTCAGCCGCTGCGGGCAGCGCCGCGCCGGCCAGGGCCAGGGCGATCAGGCCGGGAATTGCGTAAGGCGCAGGGGAGGTTGTCATGGGCTCGGGTCTCTCTTGTTTTTTTAAGGCGAACAGGTGCGCTGACACCGGTTTTCGGAGTGCAAACATGAAAAGTGTTCAGAGGTGAAACGACGGCAATCAGCCGGACGGGGCAGGGCGCGGGAGCATGGTGTCGAACCTGTTGTTATTGGTTTTGTGGAGCGAATGGTGCGGGGGGCGGTGGTGGGGATTCAATCGGCGGAAGCGGTTTTTGGGCGATTATCGAACGCAAGATTTGCTCGGGGTTTTGGGTGAATGGGAGGGCCTCATCGCTGGCAAGCCAGCTCCCACAGGTTTTTGTGTCGTTCACAATGTTGGGTACACCACAGAACATTGTGGGAGCTGGCTTGCCAGCGATGGGGCCAGCCCAGACACCACAACTTTCCGACAGGCAACAAAAAGCCCACCAATCGGTGGGCTCCTTGTATTCAGCCGATGATCAGAACAACTTCATCTTCGGCGCTTCTTCTTTCAGCGGTTCGTTCTGCGCGGTCTGCGCATTCCAGCCACCGCCCAAGGCCTTGTACAGGTTGACCGCACTGGTCAGCTGCGCGAGGCGGTCGGTGATCAGCGCTTGTTGCGCGCTGAACAGCTGACGCTGGGCATCGAGGAAGGTCAGGTTGCTGTCGACGCCGATGCGGTAGCGACGTTCGGCCAGGCGGTAGTAATCCTGGTTGGCCGCGACGAAGTCACGCTGCGCTTGCAACTGCTCGGTGTAGGTCTGGCGGGCGGCGAGGCCGTCGGCGACTTCCTGGAAGGCCGTTTGAATGGACTTCTCGTAGTTCGCCACGCCAATGTCCTTCTGGATCTTGGCGTAGTCGAGGCTGGCGCGCAGGCTGCCGGCGTTGAAGATCGGCAGGTTGATCTGCGGCTGGAACAACCACGTCCCCGAACCACCCTTGAACAGGCCGGACAGGTCCGGGCTCAGGCTGCCCGCGTTGGCGGTCAGGCTGATGCTCGGGAAGAACGCGGCACGGGCTGCGCCAATGTTGGCGTTGGCCGCTTTCAGGTTGTACTCGGCTTGCAGAATGTCCGGACGACGTTGCAGCAGATCCGAAGGCAGACCGGCCGGGACGTCGCTGAGCAGGTCATCGGACAGCGGTTTGGCCGTTTGCAGATTAGCCGGGATACCAGTGCCGAGCAGCAGGGTCAGGCTGTTTTCGTCCTGCGCCACCTGGCGGGTGTAACGCGCCAGTTGTGCGCGGGCGTTCTCGACCGAGGTGCGCGACTGCGCCAGGTCCAGTGCCGAAGCCACACCGACTTCGTTGCTGCGGCTGGTCAGCTTGTAGCTTTCTTCGAAGGCACCGAGGGTGTCTTGCGTCAGCTTGAGCAGTTCCTTGTCCGCTTGCCAGGTCAGGTAAGCGTTGGCGACGCTGGCGACCAGACTGATCTGGGTGCTGCGGCGTGCTTCTTCGGTGGCGAAGTATTGTTGCAGCGCTTGTTCGCTCAGGCTGCGAACGCGACCGAACAGGTCGAGTTCGTAGGCGCTGATGCCGACAGTGGCGGAGTAGGAGCTGGTGATGCTCGACTCGCCGGTCTGCGATGCACGGGCCGGAACCCGCTGACGGCTGCCGCTGGCATTGGCCGATACCGCCGGGAACAGGTCGGCGCGCTGGATGCGGTATTGAGCCGCATAGGCGTCGATGTTCAGCGCCGCGACACGCAGGTCGCGGTTATTTTCCAGGGACACCTGGATCAGCTGTTGCAGCGCCGGGTCATGGAAAAACTGCTTCCAGCCTTGCTCGGCAGCGGCTTGCGCCGGTGCCTGGGCCGGCGAATAGGCCGGCCCCTGCGGGTACTGACCTGCGACCGGAGCCTCAGGCTGCTGATAATCAGGTATCAGCGAGCAACCGCTCAGCACGAAGGCGGCGACTGCGATGGAGAGTAGCGACTTGCTCATTGGCCAGCCTCTTTAGGAGTTTCTTTAGTTTCATCCGGGTCGGTGATTTTACGCTGGCCCATGGACGAAACCGTAACGAAGAACAGGGGTACCCAGAAAATCGCGAGTACGGTGGCGGTGATCATACCGCCAATTACCACGGTGCCAATGGCGTGCTGGCTGCCTGAGCCGGCGCCTGTGGAAATTGCCAGAGGCACTACGCCGAGGATGAACGCCAGGGACGTCATGATGATCGGACGCAGACGCATGCGGCAAGCTTCGATGGCTGCGTCGCGCAGACTGGCGCCCTGTTCATGCAATTCCTTGGCGAACTCGACGATCAGAATGGCGTTTTTCGCTGCCAGACCGATGGTCGTCAACAGCCCCACCAGGAAGTACACGTCGTTGGACAGCCCGCGCAGACTGGTCGCCAGCAAGGCACCGATGATCCCCAGCGGCACCACGAGCACCACCGCAATCGGAATCGACCAGCTCTCATAGAGAGCCGCCAGACACAGGAATACCATCAGCAGCGACAGCGCAAACAGTGCCGGCGCCTGCGAACCCGCCAGACGTTCTTCATAGGACAGCCCCGTCCAGGAGATGCCTACGCCTTTCGGCAGTTTCGCGGCAATGGCTTCGACCTCGGCCATGGCTTCACCCGTGGAGTAACCTGGAGCCGGGGCACCGAGGATTTCCACCGCTTCCACACCGTTGTAGCGCGAGAGCTTCGGCGAACCGTAGATCCACTCGCCCTTGGCGAATGCCGAGAACGGAACCATGGTGCCGCTGGCGTTGCGTACGTACCACTTCTTCAAGTCTTCCGGTTTCATGCGCGAATCCGGCTGGCCTTGCACGTACACCTTCTTCACCCGACCACGGTCGATGAAGTCGTTGACGTAGCTACTACCCAAAGCAATCGACAAGGTGTTGTTGATGTCGCTGATGGTAACGCCCAGGGCGCTGGCCTTCTCGTCATCGATTTCGAGCTGGAATTGCGGCTCGTCATTCAGACCGTTCGGACGTACCTGCGACAACACTTTGCTTTGCGCCGCCATGCCGAGGAACTGGTTGCGTGCCTCCATCAGTTTTTCATGACCGATACCGGCGCGGTCCTGCAGGAACACGTCGAAACCGGTGGCGTTACCCAACTCCAGCACTGCCGGCGGGGCGAAGGCGAACACCATCGCGTCGCGGAAGGTAAAGAAGTGCTGCTGGGCGCGAGCCGCCAGCTTGAACACGCTGTTGTCGGCGTTACGCTCATCCCATGGCTTGAGCATGATGAATGCCATACCCGAGCTCTGACCACGGCCGGCGAAGTTGAAACCGGTCACGGTGAACACCGAGGCGACGGTGTCACCTTCACCGCCATCCTTGGTCGGACGCAGCAGGTATTCACGCATTTCATCCACGACTACCTGGGTGCGCTGGGCGCTGGAACCGGCCGGGGTCTGCACTTGAGCGAACAGTACGCCCTGGTCTTCTTCCGGCAGGAAGGAGGAGGGGATGCGCATGAACAACCAGATCATGCCGATCAGAATCAGCGCGTAGGCCAGCAGGTAAGGCACCTTCTGGCGCAGGATATTGCCGACGCCACGCTCGTAGCTTTTGACGCTGCGATCGAAGTTGCGGTTGAACCAGCCGAAGAAGCCTTTTTTCGGAACGCCGTGCTCACCATGGGGAATAGGCTTGAGCATGGTCGCGCAGAGTGCCGGGGTGAAGATCAGCGCGACCAGCACCGACAGGGCCATGGCCGAGACAATGGTGATCGAGAACTGCTTGTAGATCACACCGGTCGAGCCACCGAAGAACGCCATTGGCAGCAGAACCGCCGACAGTACCAACGCGATACCAACCAGTGCGCCCTGGATCTGGCCCATGGATTTCTTGGTCGCTTCCTTCGGAGACAGGCCCTCCTCAGCCATGACTCGCTCGACGTTTTCCACCACGACGATGGCATCGTCCACCAGCAAACCGATGGCCAGTACCATGCCGAACATGGTCAGGGTGTTGATGCTGAAACCGGCGGCGGCGAGGATGCCGAACGTACCGAGCAATACCACCGGCACGGTCATCGTGGTGATGACGGTGGCGCGGAAGTTCTGCAGGAACAGGAACATCACCAGGAACACCAGCGCGATCGCTTCGACCAGCGTGTGAACCACACCTTTGATCGACTCGGTCACTACGGGGGTCGTGTCGTACGGGAACACCACTTCCATGCCTGGCGGGAAGAACGGCTTGAGGCTGTCGATAGTGGTGCGCAAGGCTTTGGCCGTATCGAGGGCGTTGGCGCCGTTGGCCAGTTTCACTGCCAGACCGGATGCCGGGCTGCCGTTGAACTGGGCACTGATGGCGTAGTTTTCGCCACCCAGGCCAACATCAGCCACGTCTTTGAGGCGAACCTGCGAACCGTCCTTGTTGACCTTGAGCAGGATTTCCTTGAACTGCTCGGCCGTCTGCAGACGGGTCTTGCCGATGATCGTCGCGTTCAGCTGCTGGCCCTGTACGGCCGGCAAGCCGCCGAGCTGGCCGGACGAGACCTGGACGTTTTGCGCCGCGATGGCAGTCTTCACGTCGATCGGGGTCAGGTTGAAATTGTTCAGCTTGGCCGGGTCGAGCCAGATGCGCATCGCATACTGGGCACCGAAGACCTGGAAGTCACCGACGCCAGCAGTCCGCGAAATCGGATCCTGCATGTTCGACACGATGTAGTTGGACAAGTCGTCCTTGGTCATGCTGCCGTCACGCGAGACCACGCCGATGACCAGCAGGAAGTTTTTCACTGCCTTGGTCACGCGTATACCTTGTTGCTGCACTTCCTGCGGCAACAGCGGAGTGGCGAGGTTCAGCTTGTTCTGAACCTGCACCTGCGCGGTGTCGGAGTTGGTGCCTTGCTCGAAGGTCGCGGTGATGGTCATGCTGCCGTCGGAGTTACTTTCCGAGGACACATAACGCAAGTTGTCGATACCGTTGAGCTGCTGCTCGATCACCTGGACCACGGTGTCCTGCACGGTTTGCGCCGAAGCGCCCGGGTAGGTCACGGAGATCGCAATGGCCGGTGGCGCAATGCTTGGGTACTGGTTGATCGGCAATTTCAGGATCGAAAGTGCCCCGACCAGCATGATCACCAGGGCAATTACCCAGGCGAAAATCGGACGGTCGATGAAGAATTTTGACATGGATTACTCCCCTTTGCCGCCGGCGGCTTTGTCAGCTGCCTGAGCGGGGGCCGGGTTCTTGGTGCCGACGTTGGTCGCTTCAGTCGGTTTGACCTCGACGCCCGGTTTGACGAATTGCAGCCCTTCGGTGATCAGGCGATCGCCGGCCTTCAAGCCGTCTTCGATCAGCCATTGGCTGCCGACGGTGCGGCTGGCCTTCAACTGACGCAACTCGACTTTGTTGTCCGGGCCGACGACCAGTGCGGTCGGCGTGCCTTTGAGGTCACGGGTCACGCCTTGCTGCGGGGCGAGGATCGCGGCGCTGTTGACACCGGCCTGCAGCTGCGCGTGGACGAACATGCCTGGCAACAGGGTGTGATCCGGGTTCGGGAACACGGCGCGCAGGGTTACCGAACCGGTGGTCTGGTCGACCGACACTTCGGAGAATTCCAGCTTACCGTCGAGCTTGTATTGGCTGCCGTCTTCCAGAGTCAGCTTGACTGCGGCGGCGTTGTCACCCGCTTTCTGCAGACGACCGCTTTCCAGTTCGCGGCGCAGCTCCAGCAGTTCCACCGAGGACTGGGTGACATCAACGTAGATCGGGTCCAGTTGCTGGATCACGGCCATGGCGTCGGTTTGACCATTGCTCACCAAGGCACCTTCGGTGACCGAAGAGCGGCCGATACGCCCGGAGATCGGCGCGTACACCTTGGTGTAACGCACGTTGATCTGCGCGCTCTGCAGCGACGCTTCCGATTCCATGCGGTTGGCCACGGCGGTGTCGTATTCCTGGCGGCTCACGGCCTGTTCATCGACCAGTTGCTTGTAGCGGTCGGAGATCGACTTGGTCGAACGCAGGCTGGCTTCGGCGCTTTTCAGGGTTGCTTCATAAACCGCCGGATCGATCTGATACAGCTGCTGACCGGCTTTGACATCGCCGCCTTCCTTGAACAGGCGCTTGAGAATGATGCCGTTGACCTGTGGTCGAACTTCCGCGATGCGGTACGCACTGGTGCGCCCCGGCAGTTCGGAGGTGAGGGTAAAGGCTTGTGGTTGCAGGGTGACGACGCCGACCTGAGGCGGTGGAGCGGCCGGTGCCGCTTCTTCCTTTTTACATCCGCTGAGCAGCGATGCCAGGGCGACGGCAGTGACCAGAGCGGTAACAGCTGGCTTGAATTGCATGAAGATCCTCGGGTCAGGCGCGCAAAAAGCGCACAAGAAGTGTGGAAGGGTAAAAAATGGGTATCGGGTGGATAAGTAGCTTGCTAAGGAATATACTTACGTTCATGGTTGTTTGTAAATACCTTGGCGTCGTATCCACCCTGTTACAAAACTCGTCGCAAGGTTTGAAATTGTAGGCCGGGGAGCAGATCCGTGAGAGATCGCCCCCTCTTTATTCAGCGGATATTCAGCCATCCCTGAAACATCCTGTTTGAGGTTTTACTGTCATGGTCCGTCGTACCAAAGAGGAAGCTCAAGAAACCCGTAGCCAGATCCTGGAAGCGGCGGAGAAAGCCTTTTATGAAAGGGGTGTCGCTCGTACGACGCTGGCCGATATCGCGACAATGGCCGGCGTCACACGTGGTGCTATTTACTGGCATTTCAGTAACAAGGCCGATCTGGTCCAGGCCATGCTGGATTCGCTGCGTGAGCCGCTGGATGAATTGGCCAGGGCCAGCGAAAGTGAAGATGAACTCGATCCGTTGGGCTGCATGCGCCAACTGCTGATTCATTTGTTTCATCAAGTTGCGCTGGACCCGAAAACCCGGCGTATCAACGAAATTCTGTTTCATAAGTGCGAGTTCACCGATGAAATGTGCGATTTGCGCCAGCAGCGCCGGGACGTCAGTCTCGATTGCAACGAGCGCATCGCTCTGACGTTGCGTAATGCGGTCAATCGCGGCCAGTTGCCAGAAGATCTCGACACCGCCCGCGCGGCCATCAGTATTCACAGCTATATCGATGGCCTTCTGTATGGATGGCTTCTGGCGCCGGACAGCTTTGAGCTGCATGCCGAGGCCGAGCGTTGGGTCGATACAGGGTTGGATATGCTGCGCCTGAGCCCCAGCCTGCGCAAATGAAACAAAATGCGTAATTGACACCGCTTATGTCAATTGGCCTGCCTTTATATAGCTTCGCAGCGGGGGGAGTTTAAACGTAGCGAGCTACGCATTTTGTAGGGGATTTGTGTCTTCTGTGTGAATGAGTGTAAGCCGCTTGCCCTCACCCTAACCCTCTCCCAGAGGTAGAGGGGACTGACCGAGGTGTTCTTTCGAGTTACGCAGACCTGAAATGTCCGGTTGAACTCACGTCCCGAACATTCCCCGATCGGCCCCCTCTCCCAGAAGGAGAGGGACTGACCGAGGTGTTCTTGCGAGTTACGCCGACCTGAAATATCCGGTTGAGCTCCGATTTCGAACGTTCCCCGATCGGCTCCCTATCCCCTGGGAGAGGGCTGGGGTGAGGGGCTACGTACTCAGACGCGCAATCATTCTCCAGGCGAGCACAAAAAAGCCCCCGACTCTCAAAAGTCGGGGGCTTTGTGTTCCTACTGCTTATAGCGCTGGATAGTCGATGTAACCGACCGGGCCTTTGCCGTAGAACAACTCCGGACGCGCATCATTCAACGGCGCATCCGCCTGCAAACGAGCCGGCAGATCCGGGTTGGCAATGAACGGCACACCAAATGCCACGGCATCAGCCTTGCCGCTGGCCAGCCATTCATTGGCGCTGTCCTTGGTGAATTTTTCGTTGGCAATGTACGGGCCACCGAACGCCTCTTTCAATTGCGGGCCGAGGCTGTCGGCGCCTTCTTTCTCACGGGAGCAGATGAACGCGATGCCGCGCTTGCCCAGTTCACGTGCGACGTAGGTGAAGGTTTCCGCCAGGTTGTCATCGCCCATGTCATGGGAGTCAGCGCGCGGTGCCAAGTGCACACCAACGCGACCAGCGCCCCAGACTTCGATCGCGGCGTCAGTCACTTCCAGCAGCAGGCGCGCACGGTTTTCCAGCGAGCCACCGTAGTTGTCGGTGCGCTGGTTGGTGCTGCTTTGCAGGAACTGGTCGAGCAGGTAACCGTTGGCGCCGTGGATTTCCACGCCGTCGAAACCGGCGGCTTTGGCGTTCTCGGCACCAGTGCGGTAAGCGTCGACGATGTCGGCGATTTCAGCGGTTTCCAGTGCCCGCGGGGTTGGGTAGTCGGCCAGTGGGCGCACCAGGCTGACGTGACCTTTAGGCTGGATCGCGCTTGGTGCCACCGGCGTTTCACCGTTGAGGTACGACTCGTGGGAGATACGGCCCACGTGCCACAGTTGCAGGAAGATCTTGCCGCCAGCGCCGTGAATCGCTTTGGTCACGTTGGCCCAGCCGCGCACTTGATCGTTGGACCAGATTCCCGGGGTGTCCGGGTAGCCAACGCCCATTGGCGTCACCGAAGTGGCCTCACTGAGGATCAGGCCAGCGGACGCGCGCTGTACGTAGTATTCAGCCATCAGCGCGTTCGGTACGCGGCCTTCGTCGGCGCGGCAGCGGGTCAGCGGGGCCATGATGATGCGGTTGGCCAGCTCGACGTCGCCGAGTTTGATCGGATCAAAAATAGTTGCCATGTCTACAACCCTCGTAAGTAAAAGTTAATCAGTTGGTTGCCGGGGCCAGATCGGCATTGCCGTTCTGACGGAAAGTAATCAGGGTCACCAGCAGGGCGAGCACGGCCAGAGCCGCCGCCGCGAGTGGCACGCTGGTCAGGCCATAGCCGTGGGCGATGACGCTGCCGCCGACCCAGGCGCCGAGGGCGTTGCCGACGTTGAAGGCGCCGATGTTCAGGGTCGAAACCAGGTTCGGTGCGGCTTTGCCGAAGGTCACCACGTTGACTTGCAGCGCCGGCACGGCGGCGAAACACGCGGTGGCCCAGAGGAACAGAGTGATTTCAGTCGGGATCAGCGCAACGCTGGTCCAGGTCAGTACGGTGGAGACCACGGCCATGGCGATGAACACGCCGATCAACGTCGCGGCCATGCCCTTGTCGGCGAGTTTGCCGCCGATGATGTTGCCGACGGTCAGGCCCAGGCCGATCAGCATCAGCGTCCAGGTCACGCCACGCGGTGACACGCCGGTGACTTCGCCGAGCAGCGGGGCGACGTAGGTGAACAGGGTGAAGACGGAGGCGGCGAACAGCGCGGTCATGCTCAGCGACAGCCAGATCCCGGCACCTTTGAGGGCGGCGAGTTCGGCGCGCATGTCGAGTTTTTCTTCGTCACGCTTGGCCGGCAGGAAGCGGATCAGGCCGATCAGCGCGATCACGCCGATAACGGTCACCGCCCAGAAGGTCGAGCGCCAGCCGTATTGCTGACCCAGCGCAGTGCCCAGCGGCACACCGAGGACGTTGGCCAGGGTCAGGCCGGTGAACATCAACGCCACCGCCGAAGCACGTTTGTTGGCCGGCACCAGATTGGCCGCCACCACCGAACCGATGCCGAAGAACGCACCGTGGCACAGCGCGGTGATCACCCGGGCGAACATCAGCACGTTGTAATCACTGGCAATGGCGCAGAGCAGGTTGCCGACAATAAAGATGCCCATCAACGCCACCAGCGCCGCTTTACGCGGCAGTCTGGCGGTGGCCATGGCCATGAACGGCGCACCGATGGCCACGCCGAGGGCGTATCCGGTCACCAGCCAACCGGCGCCGGGTATCGACACACCGAGGTCGGCCGCCACATTGGGCAGCAGGCCCATGATGACGAACTCGGTGGTGCCGATGGCGAAGGCGCTCAAGGCGAGAATGAGGAGCGAGAGGGGCATGCGGGTTTCCTTGTCGGCTGGCTGACGTTAAGGGTCAGAGCTCTTTACTGAGGGTGCTGAGGAACGCCTGGATCACGTCCTCGTTACGTTTGAAAAAGTGCCATTGCCCGGCCTTCTGGCTGCTGATCAGGCCGGCGCGCTGCAACGTTGCGAGGTGTGCCGAAACGGTCGATTGCGACAAGCCGCAGCGTTGATCGATCTGCCCGGCGCAGATGCCGTACTCGTGGTTGTGCAACTGTTCCGGAAATTCGTTCTTCGGGTCTTTCAGCCAGTTGAGGATGTCTCGCCGTACTGGGTGCGCCAGGGCTTTTATTATTTCGTCGAGGTCGAGGTTCATGGCAGGGTGCTCACAATGTGTACAACGCTATATCGCGATGTGGCGAAATATAAATCGTTAGATCGCGATACACCAATATGATTTTGATCTGACATCAGCATAAATTGGTATATCGCGTTATAACGATACGTGGGTGTATGGCTTGTGGGTCGCAGTGCTAAGCTGCGCCCATGAACTATCTCGCACATTTACACCTCGGTGGCCAGCGCCCCGGGCAACTGCTCGGCAGTCTGTATGGCGATTTCGTCAAAGGTCGGCTGCAAGGGCAGTTTGCCCCGGAGGTCGAGGCGGCCATTCAACTGCATCGGCGGATTGACGTGTTTACCGATCGCCATCCGTTGGTGGACGTTGCGTTGGGGCGGTTTTCCGATACGAGGCGGCGTTATGCCGGGATCGTCCTCGACGTGTTTTTCGATCATTGCCTGGCCCGGGACTGGACGCTGTATGCCGATCAGCCTCTGGAACACTTCACCGCTGATGTCTATCGAGTGCTGTCCCGAGAACCGCAATTACCCGAACGTCTGGCGAAGATTGCCCCGCACATGGTCGCTAATGACTGGTTGGGCTCGTATCAGGAATTTGAAGTGCTGGAGCAGGTGTTGCGCGGCATCTCACGGCGACTGACCCGGCCGGAAGAGTTGGGGGGGGCGATGGAGGAATTGCGGCGGTTGTATGAGCCGCTCAGTGAAGACTTCCGCTTGTTCTACCCGCAACTCCAGGACTTCGCCCAAAACCCCGAATCACTGAAGATCTAAATGTGGGAGCGAGCCTGCTCGCGAAGGCGGCGTGTCATTCAGCATCTACATTGGCTGAGACACCGCTTTCGCGAGCAGGCTCACTCCTACAGGGGATGTGTGTTTTCAGGCGGCGATCAGTTCGCCTGCACGACGCGGTTCGGCCGGTTTCGCCACCTCACCAAACAACGCCTTCTGCACCGCCTGCTGTGCTTCAAATGCCAACGCCGCACGCTCACGACCCTGACAGGCAAGCGGCTTGAGCAGATGGACTTCGACATCGCCGCAATCATTGCTGAACAGACGCATCAGGTGCGAGAGCAGATCATCATCACCAATGAACGGCGCCAGCGCATCGATCTCGCCATCACGCAGATAACGGATCGCCACCGGTTGCAGCATCACCTCGGAATCAATCGCCGCCGCCAGCAAGCGACCATGAAAGGTACGCAGCGAGCGGCCATCGGTGGTGGTGCCTTCCGGGAACATCAGCAGGGCGTGGTCGGTTTGCAGGTGACGGGTCATCTGCTTGCGGATCAACTGGCTGTCGCCCGAACCGCGACGGATGAACAGGCTGCCAGCCTTCGCCGCCAGCCAACCAGCCACCGGCCAGGTACGCACTTCGGCCTTGGACAGAAACGACAACGGCGTGAGCATGCCGAGCAGCGGAATATCAGTCCACGACACATGATTGCTGACCCACAGCATCGGCTGTTTCGGCAGCTCACCGTGCACGGTCACGCGAAAGGGCAGGGCATTGCTCAGGCGCGCCATGAAGAAGCGCGACCAGCGCTGACGCCGTTCCATCGAATGCGCCAGGCCAATTCGTTCAAATACGCCAAAGACAGTGGCCATGGTCAACCCCAGCGCCACCACCAGCAGCACCCGCGCGATCCGCGCGTACACCCGCAGCCGGCTCATCACACGGCCGCCTTGAAGTGCTTGGCGTAGCGCGGGCAGAGTTCGTCGCGCTTGAGCAGGATAAACACATCGGCGACCTGGAAGTCTTCGTCCCAGCACGGCTCGCCGCAGATCTTCGCGCCCAGGCGCATGTAGGCCTTGAGCAGCGGCGGCATTTCGGCGATCACGTTGGAAGGAATATCCAGCGTCGGCAGCGGATTTTTCGGTTCGGCGCGCAGGTGTTCGGTGCACAGATAGCGTTCACGCAAACGCTGCATGATCGCGTGGGCCTGGATGCCGCCGTCTTGCATAGGAATGCTCGCGCAACCCATCAAGTAGCTGTAACCGCCCTGATTCAACACTTCGGCCAATTCGCCCCACAACACCGCAATGGTGCCGCCGTTGCGATAGGCCGGGTCGACGCAGGTGCGACCGATTTCGAGGATCGGGCCTTGCAGATGCGTCAGGCCGTGCAGGCTGAATTCTTCTTCGCTGTAAAACTTGCCGAGGCTGCTGGCGGCGGTGTGATCGAGCAGACGCGTGGTCGCCACCAAACGGCCGGTGTTCAAGTCACGCACACCGATGTGGCTGCAGTGAACATCATAATCATCCATGTCCAGACCCAGTTCCGCGCCTTTCAGTTTGGCGTTGAACTCGCCGCTGAAGACGTTGAAGCGTAAGGCCTGGGCTTGCTGCAAGGCCTCGGCGCCGATCAGGCGTTCGGCTTGCAGGCGGCGTTCATTGCCGGTGTCGCTGATGCGGGCGATCTGAGTCATGTGAATCTCCGTACGGGCCGTTAACCCGTCGTGGGTTGCAGCCGATCGACTTTCTTTATGCAGCCGTGTTGTGCAAAGTCAGGCTATGTAGCCCCGGTGTCATCGCCATGAACGTTCGGTGATGCTTATATGACAGCCCACAAGGAGCCTCTTATGCCCTGGCCAGATTTGCTGCACTGCCGTGAACGATTGCCCGCCGTTGCTGACCTGGCCGAGGGTTTTGCGACGTTGTTGCAGCAACTGGGCAACGTCACCCCGTTCGAATTGGCGGTCGCGGGCGGGCGGCGGATGGCGACGCCGGGGCTGGCGTTTCTGGTCGGTTACCAGGCGGCATTGCGCATGTTGTGGCCGAGTGCACCGCTGAGCCTCGGTGCGTTGTGTGCGACCGAACAGCGCAGTTTGCGTCCGGCGGACATGCACACGCGGCTTGCCGATTTACGTCTGAGCGGACGCAAGGATTTTGTCACCGCCGGCGATGCGGCGGACTGGTTGCTGATCGCCGCGCGCAGTGAAGAATCCGGTGAAACGCCGCGCCTGAGTCTGGCGGTGGTGTATCCCGGCGAACCCGGCGTGACCGTGGAGAAGCTGCCGGCGCTGCCGTTGATGCCTGACATCAGCCATGGTCGGCTGCAGCTTGATAACGCGTTGTGCGAGTTGTTGGCCGGCGATGGTTGGGACGCTTACGTCAAACCGTTCCGCACCCTGGAGGACGTTTATGTGCTGAGCGCGATGACCGCGTGGCTATATGGCGTCGGCCAGGACAGTGACTGGCCGCAGGCGCTGCAATTGCGCTTGCTGGCGCTGTTGGCCGGGTGTGCGGAGGCGAGTCGGCAACCGCCGAACAATCCGGCCGGGCATGTGTTGTTGGGCGGGTTGTTTGCGCAGTTTGAAGCGCTGGAGGGGGAGGTGAGTCAGGCGTTGTCTGACGGACCGGCAGAATGGGCGCAGATGTGGCAGCGGGATCGGGGGGTGATGCAGTTGGCCTCCGGCGCTCGGGCCAAGCGGTTGGCCAAGGCACTGGTGGTGTCCTGACTGGCCCCATCGCTGGCAAGCCAGCTCCCACAGGTTTCACAGGTGTTCACAAAATTTGTATCCACTCAAGAACCCTGTGGGAGCTGGCTTGCCAGCGATGGCGATTTCATGGAAAAGCAAAATCTCAAATTTGTCATGAGTCCCGACTAATCTCAGCAGGTTCTCCCCAAGAGCCCTCACCATGCGCAAAGGCCTGTCGCTGTTTCTGCTACTGATCAGCTTCACCGTTCACGCCGAACAATGGCCGGGTGAAGAATGGCCAATCGGCACGACGATCACCGATACCGGAGCGCTGGATAATTACGCCTTCCCACCCCGCGACGACACAACCCGCAAAGGCATCCGCACCGATGCCCTGCTGATCATCCACGACGGCCAGATCCTCTACGAACGTTACGCCGGCCCGACCACCGAACAAACCCCGCATCTGACTTGGTCAATCAGCAAAAGTCTGATGGCCACCGTCCTCGGTATGGCGTATGGCGAAGGCCTGTTCAAACTCGAAGCCCCGGTCGTGCAGTTTTACCCGCCGCTGGAACAACACCCGGCCATCAAAATCGCCGATCTGTTGCACTGGGCCTCCGGTATCGACTGGCAGGAAGACTACGAATACGCGCCACTGAAATCCTCGGTGGTGGCGATGCTCTACACCCGGGGCCATCGCGACATGGCCGCGTTCACCGCCGATCACGATGCTTACGCCGAACCGGGGCAGGCCTTCCGTTATTCCAGCGGCGACAGCAACCTGCTCGCGGCGGCGTTGAAAAATATCGTCGGCCCGCAGCGTTATCCTGATTATCCGTGGACGGCGTTGTTCGAACCGTTGGGCATCCGCCACGCCGTTTGGGAGACTGATGCCAACGGCACGTTTGTCGCGTCGTCTTATGCTTACCTGACGGCGAGGGATCTGGCGCGCGTCGGTCTGTTGATGGCCCGTGACGGGCGCTGGAACGATCGGCAATTGCTGCCCAAGGAGTGGGTCGACTTCAATCGGCAGCCCTTCGCCGGCTACAAGGCTCATCAGGACGAAGCGGTGCCCGGCGGTCAATGGTGGCTCAATCGCCCGGCCGATGGCGCCTTGTCACCGTGGCCCGATGCACCGCTCGACACCTTCGCGGCCCTCGGCCACTGGGGCCAGGCGCTTTACGTGATCCCCAGCGAGAAACTGGTGATCGTGCGATATGGCGATGATCGCGACGGCAGCTACCGTCACAACGAGTTGCTTAAGCGTGTGCTGAAGGCGGTGCGCCCATGAAGCGCTTATTCCTGTTAATGCTGGTCCTGTTGCTCGGCTGGATCGTCTACGAGCGCGAAAATCTGTGGGCCTTCCCCGACATCATCAGCGCCTACACCGCCAAGGAATATTGTTCCTGTCGTTATGTGATGAACAATGATGCCGAGTACTGCCGTGGCTATGTAAAACAATGGCTGCCGACCAGCCAATTCACGGATGACAGCGCGAACAAAACCATCACGGTCAGCGGCATGGGCCGCAGCAACCGCGCCCAGTGGCAAAGCGAACGGCAAGGCTGTCGCCTGAATCCCTGAAACACCCGATTGTTTTTTGTGGGAGCGAGCCTGCTCGCGAATGCAATAGCAGGCGCACCTTCTCTGTTGAGGCAGATGACGTCTTCGCGAGCAGGCTCGCTCCCACCGGGTGTGATCTTCAGTTTGCAATAACAGCGTGGGCGGTTAAGGTTCGTGCAGGTTTATCGGCCCTACGAGTGTTCAATGTTCAACCGCTCTCTCTGTGCAACCCTGTCCAGTCTGCTGCTCGCCACCGTCGCGTTGCCGGCGCAGGCCAATTGGTATCTGGACGGCGAGTCGTCGCGGCTGTCTTTTGTCAGCACGAAAAACACCCATATTTCCGAGGTGCAGCGCTTTCTGGTGTTGCACGGCAAGGTCGACCCCAACGGTCGCGCCGAAGTCGAAGTCGAGCTGGATTCGATCAACAGTGGCATCCCGCTGCGTGACGAGCGCATGCGCAAGGAGCTGTTCCAGATCGAGCAATTCCCCGAAGCGACCATCACCACCCAGATCGACCTGCGCCCAATCAACGATCTGGCCCCCGGTGCGCAGCTGGAATTGCGTCTGCCGCTGACCGTCAACCTGCACGGCAAGCAACACGAATACCCCGCTGAGCTGCTGGCGACGCGCCTCGATGACCGGCGTTTTCAAGTGGTCACCCTGGAGCCGCTGGTGATCAACGCCGAGGATTTCGATCTGGTGCCGGGGCTGGAAAGCCTGCGCAAACTCGCCGACCTGTCGGCGATCAGTCTGTCGGTGCCGGTGGGTGCGGTGCTGATTTTCACGGCGCGCTGACATGCGCGGCGCGGTGTTCCCGTGGCGCGATGGCAACCGCTTCGAGCTGTTGATCGATGGCCCGCAATTCTTTCCGCGCATGCTTGAGCAGATTGCTGGCGCGCAGGAGCAGATCGAACTGGAGTTGTATCTGGTCGAGGCCGGCGCCTGTGCCGAAACCATCGTGCAAGCGTTGGTGCTGGCCGCCGAGCGTGGTGTGCGCGTGCGTTGCCTGTTCGATGATTACGGCAGCCTGGCGTTCACCCTCAATCTGCGTCAGCGCCTGACCCATGCCGGGGTTGAACTGCGTTTCTACAATCGGCTGAATTGGCGGCGCTGGGTCGGCAATTTCTATCGTGATCATCGCAAGTTGCTGTTGGTCGATCAGCGTCTGGCAGTGGTCGGCGGCACCGGAGTCACTGATGAGTTCTGGACACCGGGGCACGACACCAGCGAGTGGCACGAAGTGATGGTCGAGATCAGCGGCCCACTGGTGATCGACTGGCAATTGCTGTTTGATCGTCAGTGGATCGCCAACCGCTATCGCCGCGCCTGGCGCCCGGCCGCGCATTTCGGCTTGCCGCGATTACCACGGGTGCCGGACAAGGGCGAGGGCATGGGCCGAGTGGCGTATGCCGACGCCCGCCAGCATCGCGACATTCTGCAGTCGCTGTTCCGTGCGCTGAACAGCGGGCACAAACGCATCTGGATGGCCACGCCGTACTTCCTGCCGACCTGGAAAATCCGCCGCTCCCTGCGCAAGGCTGCGGCGCGCGGTGTCGATGTGCGTTTGCTGTTGACCGGGCCGCGCACTGATCATCCGTCAGTGCGTTACGCCGGGCATCGTTATTACCCGCGACTGCTTAAGGCCGGGGTGCAGATCTTCGAATATCAGCCGTGCTTTCTGCATTTGAAAATGGTGCTGGTGGACGATTGGGTGAGCATCGGTTCGTGCAACTTCGATCACTGGAACCTGCGCTTCAATCTGGAGGCGAATCTGGAGGCGCTGGATCCGTCGTTGACGGCAGCGGTGCAGGCGAGTTTTGTGAAGGACTTCGGGCTGAGTCAGCAGGTGAGCCTGGAGGAATGGAAGCGCCGGCCGTTGTGGCGGCGGGTGAAGCAGCGGGTGTGGGGCTGGGTGGATCGGGTGGTGGTCAACATCCTCGACCGCCGCGGATAACCGCTCACCTGATGATCGTTCCCACGCTCTGCGTGGGAATGCAGCCCGTGACGCTCCGCGTCACTGGACGCGGAGCGTCCCTTGAGGCATTCCCACGCGGAGCGTGGGAACGATCAGCCGAGCAAAAACCGGTTACAGCAATTCAAAGCTCTGCTGCGTCACGTCCTGGGAATCCAGGCCGATCTGCACGTTGAACTTGCCAGGCTCCGCCGCGTATTTGAGCTGGGCGTTGTAGAACTTCAGGTCATCCTCGCAGATGGTGAAGTGCACGACTTTCTGTTCACCGGCCTTGAGCATGATTTTCTGGAAGTTCTTCAGTTCTTTCACCGGACGAATCATCGAGCCGGTGACGTCCTGAATGTACAACTGCACCACGGTTTCGCCGTCACGCTTGCCGGTGTTCTTGACCATGACGCTGGCGTCGAGTTTGCCGGTGGCGTTCAGGGTGGTCGACGACAGCGCCATGTCACTGAGGGCGAATTGGGTGTAGCTCAGGCCATAACCGAACGGGAACAGCGGCCCGGTCGTGTCATCGAAATACTGCGAGGTGTAGTTGCCCGGTTTGCCCGGCGTGAACGGCCGGCCAATGCTCAGGTGGTTGTAGTAAGTCGGGATCTGGCCCACGGAGCGCGGGAAGGTCACCGGCAGTTTGCCCGACGGGTTGTAGTCGCCGAACAGCACGTCGGCGATGGCGTTGCCGCCCTCGGTGCCGCTGAACCAGGTTTCCAGAATCGCGTCAGCAGACTGGTTCTCTTCGAGAATGGTCAGTGGGCGGCCGTTCATCAGCACCAGCACCAGCGGTTTGCCGGTGGCTTTCAGCGCGCGGATCAGCTCACGTTGGTTTTCCGGGATGTTCAGGTCGGTGCGGCTGGAGGATTCATGAGACATGCCACGGGATTCGCCCACAGCCGCAACGATCACGTCAGCGTCCTTGGCGGCTTTTACCGCTTCGTCGATCAGCACGTTGGCCGGGCGCGGGTCATCGACCACTTCCGGCGCATCGAAGTTGAGGAAGTTCAGGTAGTCGAGCACCTTCTTGTCGCTGGTGATGTTGGCGCCACGGGCGTAGATCAGGTTTGACTTGTTGTCGATCACCGAACTCATGCCATCGAACAGCGTGACCGATTGCGCAGGGCGCCCGGCGGCGGCCCAGCTGCCCATCATGTCGATCGGTGCTTTGGCCAATGGGCCGACCAGCATGACTTTTGCGTCTTTCTTCAGCGGCAGGGTTTCGTTCTGGTTCTTCAGCAGCACCAGACTGCGACGCGCCACTTCACGGGCCTCGGCGCGGTGCAGGCGGCTTTCGGCGTAGGTGTCGGCCGGATCATCTTCAGCCTTGCCGATGCGCAGGTACGGGTCTTTGAACAGGCCCATGTCGTACTTGGCCGCGAGCACTTCGCGTACGGCGTTGTCGATGTCTTTCTGTTCGATCTCGCCGGACTTGAGCAGTCCCGGCAGTTCTTTGCCGTACAGGGTGTCGTTCATGCTCATGTCGATACCGGCCTTGATCGCCAGCTTCGCCGCTTCACGACCGTCGCGGGCCACGCCGTGCTTGATCAGTTCGAAAATCGCGCCGTGGTCGCTGACCGCCAGGCCCTTGAAGCCCCAGTCTTTGCGCAGCAGATCATTCATCAGCCAGGTGTTGGCGGTGGCCGGAATGCCGTTGATCGAGTTCAACGCGACCATCACACCGCCAGCGCCGGCATCGATCGCGGCGCGGTACGGTGGCAGGTAGTCCTGGTACATCTTCACCGGGCTCATGTCGACAGTATTGTAGTCGCGACCGCCCTCGACCGCGCCGTACAGGGCGAAGTGCTTGACGCTGGCCATGATGCTGTCGGCCGCGCTCGGGGTGGCCCCCTGATAGGCGCGCACCATGACGCCGGCAATGCGTGAAGTCAGGTAGGTGTCTTCACCGAAGCCTTCGGAGCTGCGGCCCCAGCGCGGGTCGCGGGAGATGTCGACCATCGGCGCGAAGGTGATGTCGAGGCTGTCGGCAGCGGCTTCTTTAGCAGCAACGCGCCCGGACTGACCGATGGCGTCCATGTCCCAGCTCGAAGCGAGGGCCAGTGGAATCGGGAAAATCGTACGGTGACCGTGGATCACGTCGTACGCGAAAAACATCGGAATCTTCAGGCGGCTGCGCATGGCGGCGTCCTGCATCGGACGGTTTTCCGCGCGGGTGATCGAGTTGAACGTGCCGCCGATGTTGCCACCGGCAATCTCCTTGCGGATCAGCTCACGGGGCATTTCCGGGCCGATGCTGATCAGGCGCAACTGGCCGATCTTCTCGTCGAGGGTCATTTGCTTCATCAGGTTGCTGATGAACGCGTCCTTGTTTTCCAGAGGTACCGGGGTCGTGGCGGCCAATACTTGATAACTGGCCAGGCTGACGAACAGACCCAGCAAACACAGCTTCTTCATGAATAGTTTTCTCAAGGGCCCATGCGGCAATGCAACGCCGGCCAGCCAAAATTTAGGGAGCGACTATTGTTGTTCGGGTACAGGCTCAAAGAAACAGAGCCAAAAAACGGCAGCCGACACTTGGCCGCATGATCACGCAGGGCACTTTTTAGCCCATTGCCCCGTCGTAATCCAGCGACGCGGCCGATTATGCCCCAACAGCCCGCTGAGAATGTTTCGCGCTCGGTTTTTATAATGATATGTGCCAAGGAGCATCACTGCGATGAATGTAAGCCCAACCAATCGCTCGCGTTTGCAGGTCGCCACACTGCTGGTGCTGGTCACGCTGTTGACCGCGTGCGGAATCAACAATATCCCGACCCTCGACGAACAGGCCAAAGCTGCGTGGGGCCAGGTGCAGAACCAGTACCAGCGCCGCGCCGACCTGATCCCCAACCTGGTGGAAACGGTGAAGGGTTATGCCAAGCATGAAGAGGAAACCCTCACGGCAGTGATTGAGGCGCGGGCGAAAGCGACCTCGATTCAGGTCGACGCCAGCACCCTCGACAATCCCGAGAAACTTAAGCAATTCCAGCAGGCGCAGGATCAACTGACCGGTGCATTGAGCCGCCTGATGGTGGTGTCCGAGCGCTATCCGGATCTGAAAGCCAACCAGAACTTCCTCGCCCTGCAATCGCAGCTGGAAGGCACGGAAAACCGCATTGCGGTGGCTCGCCGCGATTTCATTCTGGCGGTGCAGAAATACAACACCGAGATCCGCACCTTCCCCGGTCGCCTCTGGCACAGCGTGATGTACAGCGATCTGCCGATCCGCGAAACCTTCGAAGCCACCACGCCCGGCGCGGAAAAGGCCCCGGAAGTGAAATTCTGATTCGAGGTTGTCCATGCGCGTGTTGAAAATGGGTCTGGTGCTGATGCTGTGGCTGTTCGCCGTCAGCGCCCAGGCCGAGTTGACGTTCCCGGCGCTGAGCGGGCGGGTGGTGGACGAAGCGCAGATGCTCGAGCCGTCGGTGCGCACGCAACTGACCCAGCAGTTGCAGGCCCACGAACAGGCGACCGGCGAGCAGTTGGTCGTGGTCACGCTGCCGGATCTGCAAGGTACGACCATCGAGGACTTTGGCGTTCAACTCGGGCGTCACTGGGCAATTGGTCAAAAGGACAAGAACAACGGCGCGCTGCTGATCGTTGCCCGTGACGAGCGCAAACTGCGCATCGAAGTCGGTTATGGCCTGGAGGATCGGCTGACCGATGCGCAGACTTCAGTGATCATCCATCAAGTCATCACGCCCGCGTTCAAGAGCGGCAATTTCAGCAAAGGCATCAGCGACGGCGTGGCGGCGATGCTGGTGGTGCTGGGTGGCAATCCGCTCGATGAACCGTCGACGGTGTATGAATCCACCGGTGATCCGTCCGATGATTTCATCTCGCGGCATCCGGCATTGTTTGTGTTTTTGGTGATGTTGTTCATCCTGACGGTGTTTGTCTGCCAGATGCTCGGTATCCTGCCTGCCGGCCGGGGTGGCTCTGGAGGAGGGGGCGGCTTCGGCGGTGGTGGCGGATTTGGCGGCGGTGGAGGTGGAGGCTTCAGCGGCGGCGGGGGCAGTTTCGGCGGCGGTGGTTCGTCCGGCGGCTGGTGATATCAGAAGAATAATGAGCAGGCACTTTTCAACATGGCACTACTGACCGAACACGAACAACGCAAAGTCGCCGAGGCGATTGCCCGGGTCGAGCGCGACACCGACGCCGAACTGGTGACGGTGCTAGCCGCGCGCGCCGATGACTACGCGTACATCCCGCTGCTGTGGGCGAGCCTCTTGGCACTGGTGGTGCCGGGCGTCGTGCACTATCTGACCGGCTGGCTGACCCTGCGCAGTCTGCTGTTGGTGCAGTGGGGCGCGTTTATCGTGCTGTGTCTGCTGTTTCGTTTGCCGAAAATCACCACTCATTTGATCCCGCGTCGCGTGCGCCACTGGCGCGCCTCGAATCTGGCGCGGCGGCAGTTTCTAGAGCAGAACCTGCACCACACCGTGGGCAGTACCGGCATGCTGATTTTTGTCTGCGAGGCGGAGCGGTATGTGGAGATTCTGGTGGATGAGGGGATTTCCAAGCGGTTGGATAACAAGAGTTGGGATGTGATTGTCGCGGCGTTTACCGAGCAGGTCAGGCAGGGGCGCACGCTGGAGGGATTTGTGACGTGTATCGAGGCGTGTGGGGAATTGCTGAAGGTGCATGTGCCGGTGACGCAGGTGAGGAATGAGTTGCCGAATCGGTTGATTGTGCTGGGGTGAGACAAACCCTCACCCCAGCCCTCTCCCGGAGGGAGAGGGGGCCGACCGAGGTGTCTTGCGCTCGACATCGACCTGAAAAACCGTGTCGATTATGGATTCAAGGCAAATCGTTCAAGTCGGTGTATCTCGTCAATATCCCCCAATCAGTCCCCTCTACCTCTGGGAGAGGGCTAGGGTGAGGGCCGCTTTAACCAACCGTTCGGTAAATAAGAGCGTGTCCCCAACCCCCATCCCCCCTAAAATACCCGCCATTCCCGATTTCGCCCGTCCGAGGCCGCTTTTTCATGTCCGTTACTGCCCCGTCCATCAAGCCTGCGCCCGATCACCACGCCCAGTTCATCGAGCTGCTGCAAACCAGCCTCGAACAGAACGGCTTCATCAAACTGGTGCTGGCCAAATACGTCGGCGAAGAAGTGGATCTGCAGCGAGTCATCATCAAACCGGTGACGGTCAAGGCGCAGCCGAATCTGTCGTTCGTCTATCGCTACAAAACCCGCGACATCACCAAAAACCTGCCATTGGCTGACGGTGTGACGGCGATTGCCGAGTTGTTGCCGGCCTCGTTCAAAAATGCCCATTTACTCGCGGTGACTGATGAAGCCCAGCTCGAATACAGCAAAAAGGGCAAGAGTTCGCTGTTCAAGAGCAAACCTCAGCAATTGCGCGAAGCGCCGTCTGCCGAGCACAACCGCGAGAAAAATCGCTTCCTCGAACTGAGCCGACCGTTCCTCAAGGACCTGGGCGTGACCAACGCGCAGCATGAGCTGATCCCGGCGATGTCACGCAAGTGGAAGCAGATCAACAAGTTCATCGAAGTGTTCAGCCATGCCCTGACCTCGTCGCCGCTGGCCCTGGACAAACCGGTGCGCGTGGCGGATTTCGGTTCGGGCAAGGGTTACCTGACCTTTGCGATTCACGATTACCTGCGCAACACCTTGAAGGCCGAGGGCGAGGTCACCGGCGTCGAGCTGCGTGAAGAAATGGTCAACCTGTGCAACGCCGCGGCAGCGAAGCTCGATCATCCTGGGCTGGTGTTCAAGTGCGGTGATGTGCGCAGCGTGGCGCCGAGCGAGCTGGACGTGATGATCGCCCTGCATGCCTGCGATATCGCCACCGACTACGCGATCCACACCGGCATCCGCTCGGGCGCGTCGATCATCATGTGCTCGCCGTGCTGCCACAAACAGATCCGCCTGCAGATCCAGAGCCCGGCGCTGCTCAAACCGATGCTGCAATACGGTTTGCACTTGGGCCAGCAGGCCGAAATGGTCACCGACAGCCTGCGCGCATTGTTCCTCGAGGCCTGCGGTTACGAGACCAAGGTGTTCGAGTTCATCTCGCTGGAGCACACCAACAAGAACAAGATGATTCTGGCGGTGAAACGCGCCGAGCCGGTGGACCCGGCGCAGTTGTTGGTGAAGATCGAAGAGTTGAAGGCCTTCTACCACATCAGCGAACACTGCCTGGAAACCCTGCTGCGCGCCGACGGCTACCTGACCTGACAAGATCTGAAATACAACCACTGTAGGAGCTGCCGCAGGCTGCGATCTTTTGATCTTAAAAAACAAGATCAAAAGATCGCAGCCTGCGGCAGCTCCTACAAGGGAATGTGTTCAGGCTGTGGCAGGTTGGGCAGGGCGCACGGCGGTTTTGCGCCCGAGCGTGACCGTTGCAATCACACCGCAGGCAAACACCCAGGTAATCGGCTCGACATGTTCGCCAAAGAACAGCGCCGAAAACGCGATGGTGAAGAAGATCTGCAGCAATTGGATCTGACTGACCCGGGCGATCCCGCCCATGGCCAGCCCGGCGTACCACGCGAAAAACCCAAGAAACTGCGAAAACAACGCCACATAACCAAACGCCCACCAGGCCTTCGCCGACACGGCACCGTGATGTTGCAGCGCCAGATACAGCACCGGCCCGATCAACAACGGCGTCGACAGCACCAGCGCCCAGCAGATCACCTGCCAGCCGCCCATCTCCTTGGCCAGTCGACCGCCTTCGGCGTAGCCCAGTCCTCCGACGGCAATCGCGCCGAGCATCAACAGATCACCCGCCTGAATGCTGCCGGCCCCGGTGTATAGCGCATAACCGAGCACCAACGCACTGCCCAACGCTGCGCAGGCCCAGAAGGCTTTTGACGGCCGCTCATGGGACAACCACGCGGCATACAGCGCCACGCACAGCGGTTGCAGTCCGTTGACCAAGGCACCGTGGGACGCCGGCAACGTTTGCATGGCCCACGCCGACAACACCGGAAAACCCAGAATCACCCCGGCGATCACCAGGCTCAGGCCTTTGACTTGCTGCCACGTCGGCCATTTCTCGCGCCGCCACAAAAGCAACAGCGCCGCCGGAATCGCCGCGAACAATGCGCGGCCCAAACCGTTGAGCAGCGGATGCAGTTCCTGCACTACGATGCGGGTGAAGGGCAGGGTGAGGCTGAAGATCACCACGCCGAGCAGGCCGAGGGCCATGCCGGTGTTTTCGCGCGAGGACATGATGGGGGACCGGAATTGAAGGTGGCAGGGAATGACCTTCATAAAGCCATAAACCTTGCAGTTCGGGCTGTTACAGCTAGGCACAGACTTATCCGTACAGTTTGAGATCGCATCGCTGGCAAGCCAGCTCCCACAGT
Source organism: Pseudomonas sp. Irchel s3h9 (assembly GCF_900187475.1). NCBI lineage: Bacteria > Pseudomonadati > Pseudomonadota > Gammaproteobacteria > Pseudomonadales > Pseudomonadaceae > Pseudomonas > Pseudomonas sp. Irchel s3h9. Next base: position 120,472 of record NZ_FYDH01000008.1, read on the forward strand.
GTCCGAGTTGAACACAACATCGGTGGTCGCCTCAGAACCTGTGGGAGCTGGCTTGCCAGCGATGAGTCAACTCGGTAGTAGCCGGTTGTTACCCGACCTCGCGGATAAGGTCTACCTTGAATACTCCCAAGCATTCCCCCAGAGGAGTCCTCCCCATGGCCGCGAAAAAGATCCTGATGCTGGTCGGCGATTACGTCGAAGATTACGAAGTGATGGTGCCGTTCCAGGCCCTGCAAATGGTTGGTCACACCGTCCACGCCGTGTGCCCGGACAAGGCTGCCGGCAAAACCGTGCGCACCGCGATCCATGACTTCGAAGGCGATCAGACTTACAGCGAAAAGCCCGGTCACCTGTTCGCCCTCAACTTCGACTTTGCCAAGGTCAGCGAGGCCGATTATGACGCGCTGCTGATCCCCGGCGGTCGGGCGCCGGAATACCTGCGTCTGAACGAAAAAGTCCTCGACCTGGTGCGCGCCTTCGACAAGGCCGGCAAACCGATTGCTGCGGTCTGCCACGGCGCGCAATTGCTGGCAGCGGCGGGCGTGCTTGAAGGGCGCGAATGCAGTGCCTATCCGGCCTGCGCGCCGGAAGTGCGACTGGCGGGTGGTACGTACATCGATATCCCGGTGACGGACGGCCACGTTCAAGGCAATCTGGCCACAGCCCCGGCATGGCCGGCGCATCCGAACTGGCTGGCCGGTTTCCTTGGTTTGCTCGGCACCAAAATCACCCTGTAACGAGGATCCGCCGATGTGCGAGCTCTACGTCAAGGCTGACCCTATTCTCTACGAATCACGCTCGCGCTCGTTGCGCATCTGCGGCGTGGTGACGACGTTGCGCCTGGAGAATCAGTTCTGGGACATCCTCAGTGAAATCGCCGAGGTCGACGGCATGACCACCAACCAGCTGATCACCAAGCTGTATGAAGAGGTGATGGATTATCGCGGGGAAGTGGTGAATTTTGCCTCGTTCCTGCGGGTGAGTTGTACGCGCTATCTGAGTCAGCGGCGGGTGGGTGCGCCGGAGTTGTCGGTGGTGCGGGCGGTGGTGAAATAGGCCAGACCGGGTTGACCCCATCGCTGGCAAGCCAGCTCCCACAGGTATTGTGATGCGGCACAGTTATAGGGCACACAACAGACCTCTGTGGGAGCTGGCTTGCCAGCGATAGGGCCGGTACAGGCGACAGATAATCAGGACTGGTCTTTACTCTGAAGCGCGAAATCTCTCAATCGCCAAGGAGAAACGAGCATGTCCGGATGGTACGAAATCAGTAAAAGCAGCAACGGTCAGTTCAGGTTCGTGTTGAAAGCGGCGAATGCCGAAACGATTCTGACCAGCGAGCTGTACACCACTCGCGCTGCGGCCGACGGCGGCATCGCGGCGGTGCAAACCAACAGCCCGCTGGATGAACGCTACGAGAAGAAGTCAACGAAGGACGGCCATCCGTACTTCAATCTGAAAGCGGCCAATCACCAGATCATCGGTAACAGCGAGGCGTATTCATCGGATGCTGCGTGCGATAAAGGCATTGCCAGCGTTAAAACGAACGGGCCGAGCAAAGTGATCAAGGACAAGACTTTGCCGGTTCTCTAAACCCGCTTTCAAATCCACCACCATTCCTGTGGGAGCTGGCTTGCCAGCGATGAGGCCATTTCATTCAGCATCGATGTTGAATGATTCACCGCCATCGCTGGCAAGCCAGCTCCCACAGGTTTTTGCGTTGTCAGTGGATCAGCGCAGGGTTTTCAGGATTGTCTGCAGCTGGGTCTGGCCCGCTTCACTCAGCGGGAAGACCGGCAAGCGCGGATCGCCCACTTCAAGCCCGGTCTGCCGCAACCCTGCCTTGATCGTCGCCGGCAAGCCACCCTTCAAGATGAAATCCAGCAGCGGCAACTGGCGGTAAAACAAATCCCGCGCGCGATCCAGATCACCGGCCATGGCGGCCTCGTACAAGTCCAGATTCAACTGCGGGATCAGGTTCGGCGCCGCTGTGCACCAGCCTTTCGCCCCGGCCGCAAACGCTTCCAGTGCCAGCGGATTGCAGCCGTTGTAGAACGGCACCTGACCTTCGCCGAGCAATTGCAGCTTGTGCATGCGCTGAATATCGCCGGTGCTCTCCTTGACCATGGTCACGTTTTCCACGCCTTTGACGATGCGCAAAATCAGCTCCACCGACATGTCAGTGCCGCTGGTGGCCGGGTTGTTGTAGAGCATGATCGGCACGCCGATGCGCTCGCCAATAGCGCGGTAGTGAGCGAAGATTTCCGCCTCGGTGAGCTTCCAGTACGAAGCCGGCAGCACCATCACCACATCGGCACCGTGGGCTTCGGCGAAACGTGCGCGGCGCACGGCTTTGACGGTGGTCAGGTCAGAGACGCTGACGATGGTTGGCACCCGTTTGGCGACGTGCTTGATGCTGAACTCGGCAACCTGATCCCACTCCGCATCGCTCAGGTAAGCGCCTTCGCCAGTGCTGCCCAACGGCGCGATGGCGTGGACGCCGCTGTCGATCAGGCGATCGATCGATTGCCCGAGCGCTGGCATGTCCAGCCCTTCGCCGTTGGCGCCGAACGGGGTGATGGTGTAGCCGATGATGCCGTGAATAGTGGACATGGGAATCTCTCCGTAACAGGTTTCAGTTCAGGCAATCGGCGTGTTGGCGCAGGTTCTGCCGGGCGTAATAGTTGAAGGCAGCGGCGTGGCGTTTCGGCTTGGCGATCCAGTCATGGGCTTCGCGACCCAGTTCGGGAATGATCGGCTTGATCGTACCGGCCGCCATCGCCAGCAGTTGCAGCTTGGCCGCGCGCTCGATCAGTTGGGCGATGACACAGGCTTCTTCAATCGTCGTACCGGTCGACAGTTGACCGTGGTGCGAAAGCACAATCGCGCGTTTGTCGCCCAGCGCGCCGGCAATCAGCTCACCTTCTTCATTGCCCACCGGCACACCCGGCCAGCCTTCGAGAAACGCGCAGTCGTCGTACAGTGGGCACAGGTCCATGTGGGAAATCTGCAGCGGCACCTCCAGCATCGACAGCGCCGCGACGTGGGTCGGGTGGGTGTGGATGATGCAGTTCACATCCGGCCGGGCGCGGTACACCCAGCTGTGGAAACGATTGGCCGGGTTGGCCATGCCGTGACCTTCGAGGACTTCCAGATCCTCGTTGACCAGCAGCAGATTGCTCGCGGTGATTTCGTCGAAACCCAGCCCCAGTTGCTGCGTGTAATAGGTGCCGGGCTGCGGCCCACGGGCGGTAATTTGTCCGGCCAGACCGGAGTCGTGACCGTTCTCGAAGAGGATCCGGCAGGTCAGGGCCAGCTTTTGCCGGTCCGTCCACGTATTATCCGCCAGGCTTTTTTGCATCTGGGTCAGCGCTTGCTTGACCAGTTGGTCTTTGGGTAGTGCTAATGTCTTGGCCATGTCTGTGTCCTTTGGGTGAGAGCAAATGACACGAAAGAGGCTATATGACACAAAGTGTCATTAGCAAGCACAAATCGTCGCTTCCTCCATGGAATAACTGCTGCGCATGTCTATCCGTTTGAAATTATTGAGAAAAAAACTTGGCGTAACCCTTGAGGCATTGGCCGAAAAATCCGGCATGACCAAGAGTTATCTGTCCAAAGTCGAGCGCGGGCTGAACACGCCGTCGATTGCTGCTGCGTTGAAACTGGCGAAAGCGCTGAATGTGAAAGTCGAGGAATTGTTCTCCGAAGACAACGTCAGCCTCGACAGCTACAGCCTGGTGCGCAGCCATGAGCGCCAGTCACTGGCGGCGAATGACCAGAGTCCCGGGTACGCCGTGTTGGCCCATCAGGTCAGCGAGCGCAGTCTGCTGCCGTTCATCATCTATCCGCCGAGCGAGTTCACTGACAAAACGTTCAAAGAGCATTTGGGCGAAGAGTTTCTGTTCGTCCACGAAGGGCAGGTCGAAGTGGATTTCATGAACGAGAAGGTGCTGCTGGAACGTGGCGATGCGTTGCACTTCAATGCGCAGAAGCCGCACCGGATCCGCTCGGTGGGGGAGGTGCAGGCGCAGTTGCTGGTGGTGGTGCACAGCGCCGAAGATTGAGGCGCCCCCAAAAGCTTCGCGAGCAGGCTCGCTCCCACAGGGGAATGCGATCCAAATGTGGGAGCGAGCCTGCTCGCGAAGGCGTCAGTCAGGCTTGCATCAAACCTCGACGGGCACCGACAACTTCGGATTGCCGAGCGCATGGCTCTTGGCATCAAAAAACCGCAACTCAACCCCGGTCCCCTCAAACACCTGCGCGTAATGCCGCTTCTGATGCTGCACAAACGCCGCACTGCGCGGATAAATCGAGATCGCCACAGTCTTCGGTTTCGCCAACCGCAGCGCCCGAACGATATGCGCATCCTGCTCACCCAAGGCATGACCAAAGATGCACAAACTGCCGCCATGCCCGAGCAACTGCTCATAACAGAACGACAGGTAATCCGAACTGCGAATGGTCTTGAGCTTGTCCGCGCTCGGCCCTTCGGTGACGAACAGCGGCACGTCATCCAGCGTCTTGAGCGTGTTGTTGATCGCAAAACTACCAAGCAACGTGCCTTCGGTTGAAGTCAGCTTGCGCGCCGTGCCGTCCTGATTGCGCACCAGATGCAGACCGCCGTGCAGGTACAACAAGCGCGGTTTGTCGGTGGCAGTTTCGCTCAGATCAAAACTCGCGCTGGCGCCGTTGAACAGATCGTCAATGGCCGCGCTGTTGTGTTGCAGCGCCCAGTAGTTGAGCAGGTCGTAATTGGTGGTGAACACGGTGCGATAGCGCGCCAGTTCTTCGTTCACCGTCGCCAGCGTCGAAGGCTTCACCAGTCGCCACGGAATGTGCACCGCGTGCACTGTGTTGATCAGCGCTTCCTTGATCGCGTAGTAGCGGTTGCGCGGCGCCGCCGAACTGACGGCCAGGGCCTTGTTGACCCGGCTGGTGGTTTTCAGCGCACCGAGCACCTGCTCGAAGCTGCGTGTTTGCAGCGCGTCGAACACTGCCAGTTCCGATGGGCTCAGCGGTTTTTCTTCGACGGTGCGGGCGTTTTCGAACAGCGAGTCGTAGCCGAAGTCGTCCCACACCGCACGGCTGGCGCCATTGCCCACCAGCAAACCGCTGAAATCGGTCGCGGCGCGCACGGTGTTCCAGTCTTCGAGGCTGGCGTCGACATCGAGAAAATCGGTCATTGCGTAGGCGGTCTCAAAACAAAGGGGCTGATGGGCGGCGACTTTATCACGAGCGGGCATTGAGCCAGATCAACATCGGTCGTGACCGATCGGTCGATCCTGTGTGCATCCGCCGGATCGGCGCAGTCGATTCGGCCTCAGTCAGGAGATGCGCGCATGACCAGCACCTTTTTCATTCCGGCGGTAAACATCATGGGCAACGGCTGCCTCGACGAAGCCATGGTCGCCATTCGCAATTACGGTTTTCGCAAAGCGCTGATCGTCACTGACGTGGGGCTGGCCAAGGCTGGCGTGGCCACGATGGTCGCCGAGAAACTGGCGATGCAGGACATCGATTCGGTGATTTTCGACGGCGCCAAACCGAACCCGAGCATTGCCAATGTCGAGTCGGGGCTGGGCCTGCTCAAGGAAAGTCGCTGCGATTTCGTCGTGTCGCTGGGCGGCGGTTCGCCGCACGACTGCGCCAAAGGCATTGCCCTGTGCGCGACCAATGGCGGACAGATCCGTGATTACGAAGGCATCGATCAATCGAGCAAACCGCAACTGCCACTGATCGCGATCAACACCACCGCCGGCACCGCCAGTGAGATGACCCGGTTCTGTATCATCACCGACGAATCGCGCCACGTGAAAATGGCCATCGTCGACCGCAACGTCACGCCGCTGCTGTCGGTCAACGACCCGGCGCTGATGGTCGCCATGCCGAAAAGCCTGACCGCCGCCACCGGCATGGATGCGCTGACTCACGCCATCGAGGCGTATGTTTCGACTGCCGCGAATCCGATCACCGACGCCTGTGCGCTGAAAGCCATGACCCTGATCAGCAACAATCTGCGCTTGGCTGTGCGTGACGGCAGCGACCTTGCCGCGCGGGAAAACATGGCGTACGCGCAGTTCCTCGCCGGCATGGCCTTCAACAATGCCTCGCTCGGTTACGTGCATGCGATGGCGCATCAGTTGGGCGGTTTCTACGACTTGCCTCATGGCGTGTGTAACGCCGTGCTGCTGCCTCATGTGCAGACGTTCAACGCGCTGGTGTGTGCCGAGCGGCTGACCGATGTTGCCCACGCCATGGGTGCAGATATTCGCGGTTTCAGCGCGGAAGAGGGCGCGCAGGCGGCGATCAATGCGATCCGCTGCCTGGCCAGGGATGTCGAAATTCCCGGTGGCTTGCGTGAACTCGGCGCCAAGCTCAGTGATATTCCGCTGCTCGCCACCAATGCGCTGAAAGACGCCTGCGGTTTGACCAATCCTCGGGCGGCGGATCAGCGCCAGATCGAGGAGATTTTTCGCAACGCGTTTTGAGCGGTCATGACGGGGGCAACGGGCTTGACTGCTAGGTTTTGCCCTTGTCTTTGTCCTCAGTGATCACCGTAAATGTTCGAACACGGCCCCAGTCTGACAATTCTCCGTTGATGTTGTGAATGGCGGATATTCGATACCTGCCTTTCGTTAGGGGGGGGTGTAGCTTGAGTATGCCATTGCATTTCGCTGTCGACGCTGGCTCTGGCAATCTCCAGGTCGGTGTCCAAATCGATAATGCTAACGATGCCAATGGGCTTGGTGACATTGCCATAAAAGACCGGAACGGCATCTACCTCCGCTTCTTCCTCCGGTCCCATCACTATCGGAATGTTGACGGGGGGCACCAAGAGCGCCTTGTATTTGCGCACTTCACTCCAACCTGACATGACGCCATCCACCTCCTGGCGGGCCTTGATCCTATGCTCTCCCGGAAACTGGGCACCGCTGAAGCTAAACGCCCATCGTCCCTTTGCGCTGACCTGTCCTCCACCCAGCGAATGTGTCTCTTCAACGTTCCAGACCTGCACCAGAGCCCCCGGTATACCGCTGCCGAGAAACAGTGTTGCAACCCCCGTGTTCTTGTCCTCTTCGGGGTAGGTGATGGTCGGGGGCGGGACAGGTTGCGTATTGGGCTTGTCGGGAGTGCTCATTGTGCTTCTCGTTTCAGGCTGAATTTGAAACGAAACACTGGCACGGTGTGTCCCGTTTAGAACCTGTAAGAACTACCAGTTTTTTAGCTTTTTTTACTTGATCGGTAATTTCGTTTTCTTCTAAAAAACTGTCATTTCTGTCAGTTGTCTGCTGTGGCTGCTTCGGATCGAATGCTCTGACAACGGGGGTCGACTCCGATCGCCTTGAGGAGCACACGAACATGCCGAAAGCCAATGCACGTAAAGCACGATCAGCCGGTGAGCTGGATCAGACCTTTGCCCATTCGGGCCTGCAAACACTGCAGTTTCCAGCCGCGCGCAAAACCATCGGGAAAAGTGTCGCACTGCTGCCTTCGGGACACATCATGGTCAGTACGACCGTCATCGATGAATCGGGAGCCTCGCATTACGGCCTGACGCGACTGCTCGCGGACGGTCATCTCGATACCAGCTTCGGCGAGGGCGGGTACCTTCACGGTCAGTTTGTCAGGGGGCGATTTTCACAAGGCGGGCACCTGGCCGTCGGTGAGAGCGGCGTATTCTGGTTGTGCGCAGTGCTTGCAGATGCAGCAGGCAAGCTTGAGCAAATCATCGCTCGATTCAAACCGGACGGTACGCTCGATCCCGAGTTTGGTGATGGACAGACTGGCTACCGAGTCGTGCCGACGCGTATTCCCGTGCTGAACAATGCCACGGGCGGCCGCTTGATACTGGCGCACTCCACTCCAGCGAAAGCGCTGCCGGACAGATTGCTTTTCGTCACCTCTCAAGGGGGCAGCGGGTTGTTGACGCGTTTTTTTCTGGATGGCAAGGATGACCCGGAGTTTGCAGGCAAAGGCTGGATTCACCTGACGCTTTCCGGTGTGGCGATCACGTTGCACGGGGTTACGCAGTTGGACGATGGGCAGATTCTGGTCCATGGCAAGACTGAAGTGACCAACCAAGGTTTAGTCATGGCTTACGAGCGTTCCGGGCAGGTTGCCACGTCGTTCGGCAAGGACGGTACGCTGCTGCTGGAACTGCAAAATGCGGGTGCACCGCTCGAAAGCTCGGTGAATCGCATCGTTGGGCAATCGGCGCAGCGCCTGTTGTTGATCGGATCGGCCGTCGAGTCGTCTGCCGGGGAAAAGCGTCAGCATGGCTTCATCAGCGGGATCACCCGCGACGGTGAGTTTGATCCAGCATTCAACGGCGGTGCGCCAGTCATTACTGCCGCAACGCGGCCACTGGATCTTAAAAGCTGGAGCGCAGGGTTTGCGCTGGATGACTTCCCCGGTCCGCGAATCGTCACGGTCGGGCAGACCTCGGACGGCGAACGACGCTTACTCACCGGAGGCTTTTTGGTCGATGGCGCCGTGGATCCTGCATTTGATGTCGAAGGCGCCGCCGGTATCGAATGGATTGCGCAGGATGCCTGTCTGCAGGAGTCGTCAGTGTTGGTACTGGGGCAGAGAAATGAAGCCGCTCATCTGGTGCGATTGTTGACGGTAGCGGACTGACGGGGAGGGCTGACAAGCCTTCGCTGAAGGGGCTGGCCTCTTCGCGAGCAAGCTCGCTCCCACAGTTGATCGCATTTCCCAGTTGAAATGCATTCCCCTGTGGGAGCGAGCTTGCTCGCGAAGACTGACTTCCAGACGCAGAAAAATCATGGATTCATGACATCAGCTAACAGCCAGTCCGCTCCTCTCAAGCATCCGAATCAACAACACCCCCCGCGATCACCAACATCGCCCCGCCACCCGCGACGCCGTCAACTGCTTCTCGCTACCAAACGGGAAATGCGCTTTGGTCTACCGATGATTCGGTTGAAAGGGCCGATATAGCAAGGGATAGTGCGCGGCTGAAAAAGTAATCAAGGAGCGGGAATTGACAATGAAGTCTGGCTGGATCGGATGTGCGGCATTGTGCGGGTGGTTGCTGGCGGGGCAGGCATTGGCCGATTGCACGCCGCCGGTAGTGTCGGGGGATCTGGATTTTTCGGTTTGTAAGGATTGGCCGGCCTATCCCGGGCAGACCCTCAGCGCCACCGCCAGGTTCGAGCGAGCTTCCGATTATGTCGAGGGAAACTCGCACGGCTTTTACGATGTTGATTTGTCTGTATTACAGGATGGACGATCAGTTCCTGTCGCCACTTATCATCAAGCCGCTGCTTTTGAAACTGACGGCGTAGCCTTGGTGGAACTGGCACTCGATACTGCACGCTACAAAGTTGCTGCCGATTTCCGTGCCTTCGGTGTGCGTGCCCGTGTCACCAATGGATCCCGTCTTAATCCTTTGGAAGAGGTTCAACTCTCGCTTTACGTGAGAGAGGGCGCAACGTTGCGTCCAGTCCTGAGCCAGTTGCTGGTCTCCCAATACAGCGGCGAATGGAATGATGTTTGCGAAGGTGAACGCAGCGAAACTATCAGAACGGTGGAAGTCGCCAAAACAAGCTCCCATGGTTACGCGGACCTGATCGTCAAGACTCAGCAAACCGGCACAAGCAGCGTGGGCGACGCAGAGACTTGTGAAGATAAAATCACCCATTACCCACCCGTTCTCACAACATTGCGTTATGACGGAAAGTCTTACGTCTTGCCGCAAGGCTTCAAAGGCCTTTAAGCGGCCTGCCTAACACGACTCTTATCAAGGAAGAACAATGCTCACGCCCACCAGACTCCTTATAGCCCTTAGTATTCTGGCCCTCGCAACTCAAGCCCAGGCCGCCTGCCAGACCAAAGACTTCGACGGCAAATCCCTGTCGCGCTGCAAAGTCTGGCCGGCCGTGCAGAACCAGGCGATTTCGGTTAAATCCACTTACCTTGCCGACGCCGGCGACGATGAGGCCGGGGTGTTCGATCTGGATCTGTCGATCGTCAATGCGAGCACTTACAACCCCATCGTCACTTACCGTAAACCGGGGGCTTACAACTCCGATGCCGTGCGCTTTGAGGATCTGCGCATCGACACCGCCCGTTATCGACTGGCGCCGGAGGTTCGGGCTTTCGGCTTGCGTTCAAAGTTCGTGCACAGTTCCCACGCCATTCCCTACGAAAAAACCGATCTGGCGCTGTATGTTCGCGAAGGCAATGAGTTGCGTCCGGTGCTGGAGGGCTTGGTGGTCGCCAAGAGCAACGGTGAGTTCATGAATGATTGCGAAGGCTACACAAAGACGATTCGCCGAACCGTCGAGATCGGCCCTTCCAGCCATCATGGTCTAGCCGATTTGATCGTCACCACCAGCGGCAGCAAAATGAAAAATACTCAATCGGGTAAAGAGTGCGTTTCCAATACCACTCGCCTGAAGCAAAAACAGATCACCCTGACCTACGACGGCCAACAATACATCGTCCCCGAAGACCTCAGAGGTTACTGACCCGATGCTCACCGGCCTCAACCACCTGACCCTCGCGGTCAGCGATTTGAATCGCAGCCTCGCCTTCTACCGTGATCTGCTGCAGTTGCGCGTCGAAGCCACGTGGGATGCCGGCGCCTACCTGTCGCTGCCGGGGCTGTGGTTGTGCCTGTCGCTTGATCCGCTGCGTTCGAGTCAACCGTGCGCCGATTACACCCATTACGCTTTCAGCCTCGATGCAGCCGATTTCTCAACGTTTGTGCATAAGCTACAAGCGGCAAACGTGCAAGAGTGGCGGGATAACCGCAGCGAAGGTGCGTCGTTCTACTTTCTCGATCCCGATGGCCACAAGCTCGAAGCGCATGTCGGCGATCTCGCTTCACGGCTGTCGGCGTGTCGGCAAAAACCGTACGCCGGCATGCGTTTTTACGACGAGTCATGATCAGACTCATTTGTCTGTTATAGACTGGCGGCCACGTGTTCTGGCGCTTGCAGGTTTTCCATGACTCCATCGTTGCTAATGGCCGTGCTGGCCTCGGGTTTCATTTACGGCATTACGCCCGGGCCGGGTGTGCTGGCGGTGTTCGGCATCGGTGCAGCCCACGGGCGGCGGGCCGGGGCGGGGTTTCTTTGCGGGCATCTGCTCGGCGATGTGGTCTGGTGCAGCACCGCGCTGATCGCGATTGTCGGCGCCCGGGAAATCGGCAGCACCGCGTTTGATGTGCTCGGTGTGCTCAGCGGTGTGTACCTGTTCTGGCTCGGCTGGCGCGCGGTGCGCGCCCAGCGTCGCAACGGTGACGAGCCCCAGGGCGCGGCGCGCAATCCGTTCTGGCACGGCATTCTGTTCGGCTTGACCAATCCCAAGGCTTATCCGGTGGCGGTCGCGACCTTCACCGCGCTGTTGTCGAGCCGCGCCGAACTGCTCAACTGGTCGATGCTGCCGGCGTTGATTGCCCTGAGTTTCCTCGGTGGCTTGCTGGCCTACGCTATTCTGATTGGCGTGGTCGGCGCGCAACGGGTACGCACGCTGTATCAGCGTCATGAGTTGCTTATCACCCGCTTGTGCGGCGTGATGTTTATCGGTTTTGCCATCAACGCGCTGGTGCATGCACTGCCGGGGCTGATGCCGAACAAGGCTTGAAAATGTGTGCAGGGAGGCGCAATAAAAAGGTCAGGGATGGTTGATCAGTGCTGCATTGTCCGGACACCCACGCTGAACCATGGAAAGCCGAAATTCCGCGCCGTTGGCGAGTTTTATTGATCTGTTGCTGGACGCCGTTTGCGCGGTCGACAAGCAGGGTCGCTTCGTTTTTGTCAGTGCCGCTTGTGAGCGTGTTTTCGGTTATTCGCCTGAAGAGTTGATCGGCCGGCAAATGATCGAGCTGGTGCACCCGGCGGATCGTCAGCGCACTCTGGCTGCCGCCAACGAAATCATGGGTGGCGAACCCAAACTCAACTTTGAAAACCGTTACCTGCGCAAGGACGGCAGCGTCGTGCATATCCTCTGGTCGGCGCGCTGGTCGGAAGTCGATCAGTTGCGCATCGCCGTGGCGCGCGACATCACCGAGCGCAAGCAGGCCGAGTCGCGCCAGGCTGCGCTCTATGCGATATCCGAAGCGGCCCATGCGGCTGAGGATCTGCTGGCGCTGTTCAAGCGTATTCATCTGATCATCGGCGAATGGCTGCCGGCGATGAATTTTTCCGTGGCGCTGTACGACGAGCACTGCGCACAACTGAATTTCCCCTATCACGTCGACGATCACGAATTGCAGCCCGAGCAACCGGGCACCGTCACCGGGCGGCTGTGCACGGAAGTTATCCGTAGCGGCCAGCCGATTCTTCTGACGCCGGACAGCCCGGATTCCCCAGCCGATTTCGCCGAGTTGGTGGCGGGGCAGAACGCGCCGTGCTGGCTCGGCGTGCCGTTGAATTCGAAAAACGGCACCATCGGCGCCTTGATCGTCAAAAGCCTGCCCGGCGGCGAGCGCTACACCGAGCAAGACAAGGAATTGCTGCAATACGTTTGCGCTCAGGTCGCCACGGCCATCGAGCGTCAGCAATTGCACGCCCGCCTGCGGCGCATGGCGCAGTACGATCAACTCACGCAGCTGCCCAATCGTGAATTGCTGCGCGATCGCTTGAACGCCGCGTTGGCCGGCGCGCGCGCGCAATCCGGGCACATGGCCTTGTTGTATGTCGACCTGGATCGCTTCAAACAGGTCAACGACACCTTCGGTCACGCGGTCGGCGACATGCTCCTGCAAACCGTGGCCAACCGCCTAAAAGGCTGCGTGCGGGAAACCGACACCGTGGCCAGAATTGGCGGCGATGAATTTATCGTGCTGCTGCACAGCGTGCAGGTTTCGGAAGATGCTGACGGCGTGGCGGAAAAAATCCGCCAGGTCCTGGTGCAACCAATGCGCCTCGATGGCCACAACCTTCACATCGAACCGAGCATTGGCGTCGCCCGCTATCCAGAGCACGGCAGTGAGGAACAGCAACTTTTTCGCCATGCCGATCAGGCGATGTACGCCGCCAAACGCTTGAACCATCACGCGTTGAATAGTTGATCCGGGGCCGCCGTTCGTCGCAGCGACTGCAATTTTTCTAAACCTTTGCCGGCCAGAAAATTCTCAATCTAGGCGGGCACCTGCTCGCCACGATCATTACCAAGAGGTAGAGAATCATGCCTAATTCAAGAAACTCGAACTCGGGAAACTTCGCCAACGATCGAACGAAGGCCTCTGAAGCAGGTCGCAAAGGTGGGAAAACCACCACAACGACCGTCGACAAAGAGCCAAAACCAGATATGGGCCGCAAGCCCGCTCAGAAATCGAAGTAGTCGGTGAAGGTAGTTTTGATTGAGAGGCGGGGGCGTAAGCTCCCGCTTGAATTTTGCAAGTAAGGAGGGCGCGACCATGAGCCGAATGGCCACCCGTATACGCACCGTGAGTTTTGCATCGCTGTTGGGTCTGTGCGCCAGCAGTGCCTTTGCCCAGTCGCCCGCCGATTTCATCAACGATGCCTCGGCCAAAGGCATGGCCGACATCGAGGCCAGTCGTCTGGCCCACAGCAAGGCCGAATCGAAAGAGGTCAAGGACTACACCATCGTCGTCATCAACGACCGCACCACGGCCAACCAGCATCTGGCGAAGATCGCCAAGAAGCTCGACCTGCCCGTCGCGCCCCGTGAAGAACTGGCCGACAAGGCTAAAGAACTGATGCCGCCAGTGACCGACGGCGCCTCCTTCGATCAGGCCTACGCCGCCAGTCAGGTCAAAGCCACTGAAGAGGCCATCGAGCAGATTCAGCAGCAAGCGCAGACCACCGACGTGCCGGAGATCAAGGCGTTTGCCGACGAGACATTGCCGAAACTGCAAAGCCATCTGGAGAAGGCTCGCGCCTTACAGGCTAGCCGCTAATCAAGGTTAAAAGATCGCAGCCTGCGGCAGCTCCTACACCAAACTTCGTAGGAGCTGCCGAAGGCTGCGATCTTTTGCTTTTTAGCACTCATTCAAGTCCTGCTTCGACTTACTCTTCTCGCCCAGCCCCTCTAGATTGAACACTTCCCCTTCGCCCAACGAGCGGTAGTGCCTGCGCAACGCCTCAAGTTGCTTCAAATCCAGCGCCTCCAGCCCAAGCATCGCGTTTTGCGCTTCTTTGGTCACCAACAACAACTCATCGATCTTCAAATGGAGAATGTCGGTATCGCGGTTCTGCGTGTTCTGGATCAGGAACACCATCAGGAAGGTGATGATGGTGGTCGAGGTGTTGATGATCAGTTGCCAGGTGTCGTTGTAATCAAAGATCGGCCCGCTCAGTCCCCACAGCCCGATCAGGATCAATGCGCCCATGAAGGTCTTGGGACTACCGGCCACCATCGCGAGCTTCTGGGAGATTTTTGCGAATTTCATAGCCGTGTTCCTTATTGGGAAGAGTCTTGAAATTCAGACATTGGCGGCTGGTGGAAAATTCTAATTACAAATCCACCCACGTCACCGGACGTTGGTAGGAGAGGCAGGCGCGCTGGATCGCGGTATCGTGTCGAACCGCTGAAATGCCCCGACAGGAGAACGCAATGAGTTGGTCCGCCAAACAATACGTCGCTTTCGAAGATGAACGCACCCGCCCGGCCCGCGATCTGCTGGCGGCGATTCCCGCGGCTGAAGCGCGAACAGTGGTCGATATCGGTTGCGGTCCCGGCAACTCGACGGAGCTGCTGGTACAGCGTTATCCCGGGGCGAAAGTCAGCGGGCTGGACAGCTCGGCGGACATGATCGATGCCGCACGCAAGCGCTTGCCAGAGTTGCAGTTCGAGGTGGCCGAGATTGATAAGTGGGCCGATGCAGGCCCGTTCGATGTGATCTTCGCCAACGCCGTGTTGCAGTGGGTGCCGGATCACGCGACGTTGTTGCCGGCGTTGGCCAGCAAGTTGTCGGCCGGTGGCAGTCTGGCGATCCAGATGCCGGACAACCTCAATGAACCTTCCCACCGCTTGATGCGTGAAGTCGCCGCGAATGGCCCTTGGGCCAGCAAACTCGAGGGCGCAGCGGGGCAACGTACCGACATGGCGAGTGCCAGCGATTATTTCTCGATGCTGCGGCCGCACTGTGCGCGGGTCGATGTGTGGCGCACCACCTATCACCATCAGCTGTCTGGCGGGGCAGCGGGGGTGGTGGAGTGGTTCAAGGGGAGCGGGTTGATTCCGTTTTTGAATCCGCTGACCGAGGCGGAAAAGGCGCAGTACCTGGAGCAGTATCTGGCGGAGGTTGAGAAGGCTTATCCGGCGCTGGCGGATGGTTCGGTGCTGTTGCCATTTCCACGGTTATTCATTGTCGCGACTCGCTGAAATAAATTGGACCATTGTTCGGCTTAAGATTTTGGGTGCGGTTGCGGACTCCCCTCATCGGAACGCCGCCCGCCCAGCCCTCTCCCGAGGGAGAGGGAGCCGATTGGTGTCGCTTCCAAAACCTGAGTTCGGCTCGATATTTCAGGTCGGCGTACCCCTAGAGAACAACTCGGTCAGTCCCCTCTCCCTCTGGGAGAGGGTTAGGGTGAGGGCTTATCAAGCTGCAAACCCGCTCAACGCTGCACCGCCACCAACATCATCATCGGCCGCTCCCGCTCTTCCGCCAGCGCCGGTTGCTCCGCGACCTCCGCTTCGCTCGGCCCCCATTCATTGACATGTCGAATCGTGAATCCCGCATCGATCAGCGAATTGAGCAATGTCCCGACCGTACGATGCTGCTTGATCACGCCTTCAGCCAGCCAGTTCGTCACCCGCTCACCCTCCAACTGATAACTGTCCAGCGGCCAACGCTTGTTGCCTTCATTATCCACCAGCCAACCCGGATTACGCGGTGCCATAAAGATCGGATGCTCAATGGAAAACACAAAGTGCGAACCCGGTTTCAGCGCCGCGTACAGGTGCGCAAACAGCCCCGGCAAATCCTTGATGTAATGCAGCGCCAGTGAGCTGTAGGCCAAATCAAAACTACAGCCGGACAGATCGAGCTGTTCCAGATCGGCGCGCTCATAACGAATGTTCGCCGCCGTCGTGGTCTCCCGCGCCCGCTCCAGCATCTTTTCCGAGACATCAAGGCCCAAGACACTGGCCGCGCCATGCTCGATCGCCCAGCGACTGAACCAGCCATAACCGCAGCCCAGATCCACCACGTTCAGGCCGTGCATGGATGGCAACAGCGCCTTGAGCGCCGGCCACTCCGGCGCCGCGTCGAGGCCGCCGATGGAGCGGTTCATCTGGCTGTAGCCTTGAAAGAATTCGGGATCGTCGTAAATGTTTTGCGTCATGGTGAAGGCTCTTTTGAGTTCGGTCGTCAGCGGCAAAGTGGCCGCGATTGGAATCCCTCGAAGGTGATGGCGCGTATTCGTCGATGGCCGCGCAGGGGGAGGGTGGTGGCTGATGGGGAAATGCTAGTCGGTCGAGAAGAAGGTGAGAATCGGTGGAGTGTTATGGATCTGTAATATCGGAAAATTCTGCAAGATTTTTGGCTGCGTAAACGCATTCGGTGGTCAGTGTTTATAAGTGTTCGGTGTTACGTCCTGAAGCCTACAAATCCTTGCGCCGTTGCCTACCGCTACGCCAGAATCCGCCGGCTTGTGCGCTTGGGAGGCGGTCGGTAACTTGGTTCGCGTCACTGATTTCCAGTGATCGGGTTTAGCAGCCACGCGTTTCCACCAAATCGTACAAGCGTCATTTAGCCAGGTTCTCCTGTGCTTAATGGTGGCTGTGCGCATGGCACCCTCGGGTGCGCCGGGATTTTGGTGGATTCGCCCGGTCTGCTAACTTGCGTACAGCCGCCACCCTTTCGTGTAGCAGCGGAATGGTCGTAGCCCTATTTTGGAATACACCAAATGTTCAAAGTAACGCCAAATCCGCCGGAAGCCGATCCGGCATCCCCCTACGAATCACCCAATTCAAAGAAATTCCACGAAGCCGCCGAACGCGCCCTCGACCACTATCTCAGCCCCACGGCCAGAATCATGGGTTCCACCCACGAACCCGAACCGATGTACCTCGCCAACCCGAAATACGACACCGAATCCCTGTTGGCCAACGCCAGCGAAACCCTCGGCTCGGCCACCACCATGCTCAACAACTTCGCCGCGCTGCTCGACACCTCGCACCGCAAGACTGCACTCGGCATCGCGCAGGTTGTCATGTTGGGCGAATTGGCGGTGAATCAGGCCCTGGATAAGGTTGTGCCGGCTGAGTTGCCGCGTAGAGTCGATATCTGACAGACATAAATAAACCGGCCGTTAGGCCGGTTTCCAAAGTTCAGGATTTAACCCTGCTGCAACACCTTCAACGCTGCCGAAGCCAGAAACCCGGAACGGCTTTTCTCTTCCGGGTGATGCAACACATACTCATCAATGCGATTGAGCAGGTGGCCCGGCAGGGTGATGTTGAGCTTCTGGGCTTTGCCCAAATACTTGAGCACATCGATATCCACCACGGCCCATGCACAACCGGCGTATTTCGGGTTGGCCACGTGCAGGCTCAGTTTGCTTGCCGCTGGAATGGGGGCGTCGTCGTCCGCCAGAATCTCGAAATGACCTTCGATGGCTTCGCGAGCCATGGCGACGGCATCGTCCAGATCCTCTCCTGCGGAAAAGCATCCAGGAATGTCCGGGACTTCTACACCCCAGGCGTGATGGTCATCGCCAATTGAAATCGCAATCGGGTAGAGCATATTCGTTGTCCTCCATGGCGCAACTGACTCAGAGAGTCAAAGCAGCGCCTGCTGCAAAATACTGATGGCCGTTTTCTTCAGCAGATCCTTTTTCGGATGTGGCACGGTGACCAGTCCTGGTTTGGTCGGATGCTTGAAGTGGTGGTGACTTCCTTTGATCCGTACCAGATACCAACCGTCTGCGACGAGTTGGCCGATTAAAAAACGGCTATTCACAACACCTCCCTGTGGTGTGCTTGGTGGGTACTATACCCATTGAATTAATATGATCAACACTATAACCACCGGTCGGTCGTCTTCCGCTGACGGGCGGGGTTGCTTACCGCAGTCTAGGTAAGGCAGACGCGATGGTGAGGTGGGTGTGTTACCGGGTTTTGCTCATGTTCATGTGGCGATCTTTCGCTGCAAAATAATGGAACACATCTTTTTCTGACGTCACTCTCGGGCTGCTAACGTTGACTCTAATGGGCGAAGGTCATGGACATTCAACGAGCCTGTTGAAAGGAAGTCACCTCTCGATAAAGCCGCGTAGTAATGCATGGAATTTGGCCATGTGATCGTCAGAAGGGAGTGAAACGGATGTCGACTCTAAAATTCAGCTATAGAGATGCAAAGGGCGATTTAAGTCAGCGAGAGTTGATTCAATGGTCAGAAAATTCGGCTTACATTCAAGGACGATCTGCCAGCGATACCTTTCCTAAAACCTATCGCAAGGATCGCATCATCGAAGTATTGCTTGGGGCTGAGCTGCTCTTAAACGAGGCCGCTCCTCCTTCTCCGAGGCTTCAGCACGATCGAAAGCCACCGGCGCTCGTTGCTTCAGAAGCCGCTTCGCAAATGCCTCATCCGAAAATGTCACCGGGTAGGATCAATCAAATTCTTTTCACTGGGTTCGCAGCTGCACAACGGGCTGAGCTTGAGCAAAAAGCAGTGGAATATGGGTTGAAGGTCATGAGTACGGCAGGCAAGACGCTGACGTTTCTTTGTTATGGCGAAAATGCGGGGCCAACCAAAGTTTCCAAGGCACTTGAGGCTGGGGCTTTTATCATCAACTCAGAGCAATTCTTGAATCTGATCACAACGGGAGAAATCCCCTGAAGTCATCACTTCGCTCAGCCTGCGCATTGAAACTGCGCCAACCACCGAATGCTTGTTACATGCAGCCAGCATCACCTCATTTTGCTTCTTGGTAGATTCGGTCAGCACTTCACAGTAAACGCGCTTTTTTTCGTGCGATTTCGCATTACGGATGAAGTCTGCGAATGGGCTTGCGTACTCCTGTTTGAATCCGATTGTCATGGGATTGCTCCGCCATTGATCCCAGCCATGGGCATCATTTCGTGCCTCGCATACTTCTCGAGGATTGTCGTTAGAGAGAACAAAAGCGTACAGGTGGAGGGTGCATCTTCAACCTGCAGTGTGTTTCTGAATGGTTCGGCGCTGCCCAAATGACCAACCTCAAATCTCAGACACAAAAAAACCGGCCCTGTAGGCCGGTTTTTGCTGTTCCTGCATCCCCCGTCAAAAAAACACAACGTGAGACAAAAGTTGAGTGGAGCGGGTAGAGGGAATCGAACCCTCGTCGGAAGCTTGGGAAGCTACTGTTCTACCATTAAACTATACCCGCTCAGAGCGGCTGACTTTGTACCAGACTCGGCCACGGATTTGAAGTTTTTCTTTTACTCATGAACGCTTTAAATCACTGCAAACGGTCAATCACGGGCGAGCACTGCGGTGCGTAAAGCAAAATCCCAGCCCCGCAGCCTCGCGCGCGATGACACTCTTTCAAATAGCCAATGCATGTTGATCCTGAACAAACGAGTAACGCGTTCGGCTGGCTTGCTGTGCCGGTTTCAGAAAGCCGAGCAGGGCGTTCTGGCTGTCGCGGCACGCGGCCTTGTGTTCCATGTCGAGGAAGTGCCCGGTGGCTTGTAGCGTGGTAAACGTGCTCTGCGCCACGTGGTTGCCGAACAGGCGTGCGTCCTCGGCTGCGGTGTATTCGTCCCATTCGCCGTTTAGAAACAGCACCGGCACGTTGATCTTTTTCGCTGCGTTCAGATAGCACTGCCGATCGCTGTGCAACACGTCGCTGATGTGGAAGTGCATCTGCCCGTATTCGTGCTCGGCGAGGCTGCTGACGTGGCGATAGTTGAAGCGTTTGAACAGTGACGGCAGGTGTTTACCGATGGTGCTGTTGACCAGATGGCCGACGCGGTCGCCGTCGCGCTGGCCGAGGTAGTCGACGCCGCGTTCGAGGTAATCGAGCATGTGCGCGTTGATCACTGGCGAGAACGAGCTGATCACCGCCCGTTCGATGCGCCGTGGCTGCTGGGCGAGGGCGACCAGGGTCGCGGCGCCGCCCCAGGAGAACGACAGCACGTGTTCGGCGGCGAAGTGGTCAATCAGCTCGAGCAGAATCTGCCCTTCGACGTCCTTGGTCAGATGTTTCTCGTGGCGGTTGTGGGCTTTTGACCGGCCCGCGTAGGGCTGGTCGTAGCAAACCACGTTGAATTGCGGGTGCAGGTTTTTCACAGTCTGTGCAAACGACGCAGTCGTGGCCATCGAGCCGTTGACCAGGATGATGGTCTTTTCTGCGGCGTCTGCGCGATAGAACTCCGTGTAAACCCGATACTGACCCTGTATATCCAGCACAGCGATTTCTGGCCTCATGTCATAAGACTCCTGGCAAGCAAGCGGGTATGCGCGCAAATAGAGATTGCACGAGCTTTGTGACAGGTAGGCATACGCCTGGAATTTGCTTGGCCCATGTCGATCCATGACTGCGGTCGACGGGTATTGTTATTGGCGGGCAGTCTGCCGGCTGAGGCGGAGCCTTGAAGGCTCTCTACCGGCAAAAAGTTTCTTGGATGTATGTTGTGACTCATCGGTCACAATCTGGCCGACGTCCTGATTCAAGCAGGGGAGTAGGGATCGCGCAAGTGCCGTTGGTAAATTGTTCGACAACTTCTGCTGAGCGGTCGCGAGCTTAGAACAAATGGATCTCTTCGGTGCGCAAAGCGCGGTACTCGCCCGGTTTTAGCGCGTTATCGAGGTGCAGAAGCCCCATGGATTCGCGGTGCAGGCGCAGGACTTTGTTGTTGAAGAAACCAAACATGCGCTTCACCTGATGATAGCGGCCCTCGACGATGCTCAGCCGCGCCGAGCGTGGGCCGAGCAGCTCTAGGTGCGCCGGCTGCGTGGTCAGGTCTTCGAAGGCGAAGTAGATCCCCTCGGCAAAGGTGCTCGCATATTGCGCGCCAATCTCCTGCTCGGTCTCGACGTAGTAGACCTTTGGCAGTTTGGTCTGCGGCTGGGTCAAGCGGCGCGACCACGCGCCGTCGTTGGTGATCAGCATCAGGCCGGTGGTGTTGAAGTCCAGGCGTCCGGCGATGTGCAGGTCGTCCTTGTCCGGCTCATCGATCAGGTCGAGCACGGTGGGATGTTGCGGATCGCGGGTGGCGCTGACGCAGCCCGGCGGTTTGTGCAGCATGAAATAGCGTGCCGGTTTGCCGCTTTGCAGGACTTCGTCATCGACTTCGACACGGCTGAATTCCAGCACTTCGCTGTGCGGATCGCTGACGACTTTTCCGTCAACCCGCACGCGCTTTTCCACCAGCAACAGACGAACCTGCTGACGGTTGTAGCGGGGCAGGTTGCTGAGGAAACGGTCGACACGCATGTTCAGAGTTCGATCAATGAAGGGCCGCGCATCTTACGGGATCGGCCGCTTGGCCGCTTGCAGTTGCGCCTCGACCTGCGCGCAACGCGGGCACAGGCAGGATTGGTTGCGCAGTTCTGGCGGCAGCGCTTCAAGCACGGCCGGGTCGATGCTGACGCCATAGCACCAGCATTCGCGGTCGGCGGTGCGCGGGTCGGCCAAGCTGCAGTCGTTGCGGGCGCCGCAGGCCGGGCAATGATCGGGTTTAACGTCGGAATCAGGCATAAGTCGAGTGAGGCATTTCCACGCAGGTGCGGTTGCGGCCGGTTTGTTTGGCTCGGTACATCGCATGATCGGCCCGCGACAGCAGGCTGTGCAAGGTGTCATCGCGTTGCAGGGTGGTGGCGCCGATGCTCACCGTCAGATTGAGGCTGTGGCCGTCGTAGGCATATTCGTGTTGTTCGACGTGTTGGCGGATCTTTTCGGCAATTTTCTGACCGGTATCGCCGTCGGTGTCCTTCAGTAAAACGATAAATTCCTCACCACCCCAGCGGCAAACAATGTCGACTTGGCGCAGGCAACTTTGCAGGTCGCGGGCAAAACCGATCAGCACCTGATCGCCGGCCATGTGCCCGTAGGTGTCGTTCAACACTTTGAAGTGATCGAGGTCGAGCAGCAGCGCGGTTAACGGTTTGGTCTCGCGTCGGGCTTCGTGCAGGGCCTGTGCGGCGAGAATGTCGAAGCCACGGCGATTGGGCAGTTCGGTGAGGCTGTCGAGTATGGCCTGCGCCTGGATTTTGCTTTGGTAGCGCTTGATCACGCGGTTGAGCAGCGCCAGCACAATCAGCGTCACCAGCAGGCAGATCAGTAGATTCAGATACAGCGACTGACGGATTTCACTCAGGGCGCCGTCTTCGCGTTTATCGACAAACAGGTACCAGTTCAGCTCAGGAATAAACCGCACGTTGAGGAAGTGCCCCTGACCGTGGGCGGAGTATTCGTAGCTGCCGCTGTGCGGTTTCGGCAACTGGCTGACCAGGCTTTTCATGCTCTCGAGTTCACTCAGGCTCTGGCCGATGTGTGCGTCTTCAGGTCCGCCTTCGGCGCCGGTCAGGACCAACCGGCCAAAGGTGTCGACGAAGTACACGCTGCGTTGATAGCGCTGTTGATACTTGTCGATCAGCTTGATCACCGCGTCCACGGTCAGACCGACCCCGGCCGCGCCGATGAAGCGGTTGTGATAGTCGTAAACCTTGTAGTTGATGAAGAAGGTCAGGTTGTCCTTGTTGGCCAGATCCGGGTCGACGTTGATCTCGTACGGATCCTTCATGTCACGCACGCGGAAGTACCAGGCGTCGCGCGGTTCATCGACCTTGACCTGCTTGAGCACGCCTTTGGCGTGGTAGTAGGTGTGGGTGCTGTTGGAGACGAAGAACGCCGTGTAGGCGCCGTAATGGGTCATGACCTCGTCGAGGTAACGGGTCATCTGCTCGGGGTTTTGTTCGCCGTTGACCACCCAGTCGCGCATGAAGGTGTCGCGGGACATCATCGAGGAAATCAGGATCGGCCGGACCAGGTCTTTCTGGATTTCCGAGTAGACCGTGTCGGACGTCAGCGGCAGCTCGGTGTTGACGATGTTGTCGCGGATCGACTCGCGGGAGGCGTAGTAGCTGAGCAACGACGTGGCGAGGAACCCGGCGCCGAGCAGGGCGATCAGCGTCAGGACCAGCGAGCGTTGCGAGTACAGGGGAGAACGAAGCGGCATGGCGGTTCCGTTGGCAGTGGCCCGATGGCATGCATTCTAGTGGGATGGCCGGGAAAAGACTGCGGGATTTATGCCTGAAATGGCGGGGGATATGACGTAGAGGGTGTGTCAGAAGGATAGCTCCCTCACCCCAGCCCTCTCCCGGAGGGAGAGGGAGCTAGATTGTGGTGATTTCAAAAATTGTGTTCGGCTCGGTATCACCGAATGACAACCACCTGACAAACACCCCGGTCAGTCCCCTCTCCCGGAGGTAGAGGGAGCTAAATTGTGGTGATTTCAAAAATTGTGTTCGGCTCGGTATCACCGAATGACAACCACCTGACAAACACCCCGGTCAGTCCCCTCTCCCTCCGGGAGAGGGCTAGGGTGAGGGTTGGTTTCTGGATCAGTTCCGAGTCTCAAGATACGCCCGCCAGCCCCCCAAATGGCTGATGTCCAGCGCACCCTCCAGTCCATACGGCTCACAAATAAACCCGCTCTCCCAACGTCCATCCGCCAGTTGCACCTTGCCCAGTCCCAGCGGTGCCGGAATCCCGGTGAGGAACGAGCCCAATTCACTGCTCGGCAACTCCCACACTTCCACCGCAATCGTCACGCCGCCATCCTTTACCCGCACCATTCCCGGCCGCAATGGTGGGCCGCCAGCCAACGCATACAGTTGATAATCAGGTGAGCTCAACGTCGTCTCCAGCAAGCGCCCACCCCGCTGGGTCAGTTGCCAGTTCAACGCCAACCCCTGCAGATGCGCACCACACACCACAATGCGTGCGCGATCATGGCGAGCTGCGTTCGCCGGTGTCGGCAGGTCGGAATCCAGCTGACGCTGAAGCGCATCGGCCACGCTCAACAGGTATTGATCGGTGAACGCCCGGCCAAACAGCGTCACGCCCCACGGCAAACCGTTGGCCATGAACGCGCTCGGCACGGCGACGGCGGCGTAGTCGAGCAGGTTCATGAAGTTGGTGTAGTAACCCAGTTCGGAGTTGCGCAGCACCGGTTCGGCGTGCAGTTCGGCCAGCGTCACCGCACGACCGATGGTCGGGCTCAGCACGCAGTCGAGGCCTTCGAGGGCCTGATCGCACAGGGCTTTCAGGGCTTGCAGCCGATACTGCGCACGGAAGGTCTGCACGCCGGTCACCGCCGGGGCTTTCGCCAGCACGGCTCGAATCACCGGTAACACCGCTTCGGGATTCTGCTCCATCAACTCACCCGCCACGCTATAGCGCTCGGCAACCCAGGGCCCTTCGTAAAGCAGGCGCGCGGCTTCAAGGAAGGGCGACAGGTCCAGTTCGACCGCTTCGCCACCCAAAGCCTTGAGCCGGTCGATGGCATCGCCGAACAACAGCGGCCCTTCGACGCAACCGAAAAACTCAAGATCCTGCGCGCGCGGCACACCGAAACGAAATGCGCGTGGTGCTCCAAACGCCGAGCCGTCATTCCACGATGGATTGCGACGGCTGTACTCATCACGCGGATCTAGTTTGGCGGTCAGCGCCAGCAACTGACTGGCCTCACGCGCTGTGGCGGTGAACGTGGTCACGCAATCCAGCGTGCGACAAGCCGGCAGCACGCCGGCCGTGGAGATCAGCCCTTTGCTCGCCTTCAACCCGACCAGATTGTTCAGCGCCGCGGGCACCCGACCGGAGCCTGCGGTGTCGGTGCCCAAGGCAAAACTCGCCACGCCCAATGCCACCGCCAGCGACGAACCGGCGCTGGAACCGCCGGACGGATATTCCGTCAGCACACTGTTCGGGCATGCGCCATAAGGCGAGCGGCTGCCGTTGAGGCCCGTGGCAAATTGATCAAGATTGGTCTTGCCCAGCGGAATCGCTCCCAAGGCGATCAACTGCTCGACGATGGTCGCAGAGCGTTCCGGCACAGAAGCAAAGTCCGGACACGCGGCGGTGGTCGCAATCCCCGCCAGATCAATGTTGTCCTTGATTGCAAACGGCACGCCGTACAGCGGCAGGTTGTCGAGGTCACGACCGTCGAGGGCGGCGAGATACGGCTCCAGTTCGGCGGCGCTGAGCAGATGAATGAACAAGTGATAATCCGGGTTCAGCGCGGCGGCTTTCTCGCGCAATTTCAGCAGCAGTTGGCGCGGTGTGGTGTCGCCATTGCGATAGGCCTGGCGCAGAACATCGAGTTGCAAATTCATGAGTAGATCCTTATCCAATTGGCTTCAGTCGAGTGCCAGCACCACGATCCGTTGTCCGGCGCGCACCGCCGAACCGGGTTGCACGCGAATCTCGCGCACCACCCCGGCCAGCGGCGCGAGTACCGGGATCTCCATCTTCATCGACTCGAGAATCACCAGCACATCGCCCGCCGCGACACGGCTGCCGGCCTCGACCTGCACCTGCCAGAGATTGCCAGCGATGTGGCTGTCGACGCTTTGTTCACCGTCGGCCAGTGGCGCATCCTCGGTCGATTCCGGCACGGCTTCTTCGCTGTCGAAATGCGCCTGACCGCTGGCGATCCAGCGTTCGCGTTCGGCGTTGAAGGCGCCCTGTTGCTGGGCACGAAAGGCACTGATGCCTTCGGCTTCGCGATTGAGAAAAGCCTGATAATCGGCAAGGTTGAGCTGGCTGTGTTCGATGTTGAGATCGAAACGCCCCAGCGGAAAATCGCGGCGGATGCGCAGCAGTTCTTCGGCGCTGACCGGGTAGAAACGAATCTGATCGAAGAAGCGCAGCAGCCATGGTTTGCCATCGAACGCGGCGACTTCGCGGTAGCGATTCCACATCTGCAAGGTGCGCCCGACAAACTGATAACCGCCGGGGCCTTCCATTCCGTACACGCACATGTAGGCGCCGCCGATGCCCACCGAATTTTCGGCGGTCCAGGTGCGCGCCGGGTTGTATTTGGTCGTGACCAGGCGATGGCGCGGATCCAGCGGCGTGGCGACTGGCGCTCCGAGGTAAACGTCGCCAAGGCCCATCACCAGATAGCTCGCATCGAACACCGTGCGCTGTACTTCGTCGAGATTCGGCAGGTCGTTGATGCGGCGGATGAACTCCAGATTGCTCGGGCACCACGGCGCGTCCTTACGCACGGTGGTCATGTATTTCTCGATGGCCAACTGGCAAGCCGGGTCGTCCCACGACAGCGGTAAATGCACAATACGTGACGGCACTTGCAGGTCGTTGGCGGCGCACACCGCGTCCCATTCACCGGCGACGATGCCGAGCAGATCGGCCAGCGGCAGTTGCTCGGGCTGGTAGTGGATTTGCAGCGAGCGAATGCCGGGGGTGAGATCGATCACGCCGTGCAGGGATTTGAGTTCCAGCGCTTGCATGAGGGCGTGGGCGCGGAAACGCAGAACAAGATTGAGTTCAGGCTCGCCGATTTCCAACAACAAATGCGTATCCCCGGAAACCCGCGCAACAAGCCGCACATCCCCCTGACCCAACTCCAATACCACAGGTGACACAAGATCCTGTGGGAGCTGGCTTGCCAGCGATGAAGTTAATGCGGTGTCTGGCCGGGCCCCATCGCTGGCAAGCCAGCTCCCACAGTTATCCCATTGACAGGCGAGATCGCGAGCGGTTTTTAGATTGACCGGAATGAACTGGATTCTATCGCCCGCCTTGAGCTGCCCCAGTTGCCACAGATCCGCCTCGATCACCGTCACCGGGCAGACAAACCCGCCAAGGCTTGGGCCATCCGGGCCGAGGATCACCGGCATATCCCCGGTGAAATCCACCGCGCCAATGGCATACGGATTGTCGTGAATGTTCGACGGATGCAATCCGGCCTCGCCACCGTCGGCCCGCACCCATTCCGGTTTCGGCCCGATCAGACGAACACCGGTGCGGCTGGAGTTGAAATGCACTTCCCATTGGGTTTCAAAGAACGTGCCGATATAGTTTTCCGTGAAGTATTCCGGTGCGCCGTGCGGGCCGTAAATCACCCGAATCTGCCGCACCGCCGGCAACGCGGTGATGTGCTGCTCGGCCAGTTGCTCACCAGCACTGCGATCCTTCAGCGCAGCGATATGCAACACGTCCCCGGCACGCAACGCCCGACCACCATGCCCACCAAACTGGCCAAGGGTGAAGGTGCTTTTACTGCCCAGATAATCCGGCACCTGCAAGCCACCGCGCAGGCACAGATAACTGCGTGCCCCGGCGCCACTGATGCTGCCCAGATGCAACGTTGCGCCCGCCGGGATCAGCAGGGCGGTGTTCATCGGTACGCTTTCGCCCTCGAGCGTCACGCCGATCGGCGCGCCGGTCACTGCGATAACCGCTTCACAATTGAAGCGCAACAGCGGCCCGCTCATGGTGATTTCCAGCGCCGCTGCCCCGTCAGCATTGCCGAGCAAGCGGTTGCCCAGACGCAATGCACGGCTGTCCATCGGCCCCGATGGCGGCACACCGACCGCCCAGTAACCGAGGCGACCGGGATAGTCCTGCACGCTGGTTTGCGTGCCGGCGCTGAGCACTTCGAAGGTGTTGGCGCGATAGACCAGATTCTCCAGACAACGGGTCCACGGCTCGCCGCTGGCGAATGGAGTGTCGCGGAGAATCTGCCGCAGATAATCACGGTTGGTTTCCACGCCGTACAACAAACTATCGCCCAATGCTTGATGCAACTCGGCACGCGCCTGTTCGCGGCTCGGCGCCCAGGTGATGACTTTGGCGATCATTGGATCGAAGTACGGCGGAATCTCGCAGCCAGCCTCGACCCAGGTATCGATGCGCAGTTGAATGCCGTTGGCCGGCGGAAACTCCACCGCCGTCAGCAAGCCCGGGCTTGGCTGGAAATCGCGGCCCGGATCCTCCGCATACAGCCGCGCCTGAATCGCATGGCCGTCAGGTTTCAACTGGCGATACAACTCGCTCAGCGGCGGCAGATCACCCGCCGCCAGCTCAACCATCCAGCGCACCAGATCGACGCCCCAGACTTGTTCAGTGACGCCGTGTTCCACCTGCAACCGTGTGTTCACTTCGAGAAAGTAGAAGCGCTGCGCCTCGCTGTCGAAGACGAATTCCACCGTGCCGGCGCTGCGATAGTTCACCGCTTTCGCCAGCTTGATCGCCGCTGCGCACAACTCTTCGGCCATGCCGTGCGGCAGGTTCGGCGCCGGGGTTTCTTCGAGGACTTTCTGATTGCGCCGCTGCACCGAGCAGTCGCGCACGCCGAGGGCGATGACCTCACCGCGACCGTCACCGAACACCTGAACTTCCAGATGGCGGGCGCGCTGAATGTACTTCTCGATGAACACGCCAGCGTCGCTAAAGTTGTTCTGGCCGAGACGTTTTACCGCTTCGAAGGATTCGCTCAATTCGCTGGCGCTGCGGCACACGCGCATGCCGATGCCGCCACCGCCGGCGGTGCTTTTCAGCATCACCGGGTAGCCGACCTGTTCGCCGGCAATCAGCGCGGCGTCGAGGCTGTCGAGCAGTTCGGTGCCTTCGAGCATGGGCACGCCGTGCTGTTTGGCCAGCGCACGGGCGGTGTGCTTGAGGCCGAATACGCGCAGTTGTTCCGGCGTCGGGCCGATGAAAGCGATGTTGTGCGCTGCGCAGGCTTCGGCGAACGCGGCGTTTTCCGAGAGAAATCCGTAGCCGGGATGGATCGCCGTGGCGCCGCTTTGTCGGGCGATGGCGAGGATTTTATCCACTGCCAGATAGGTACCGGCAGCGGCGCCTTCACCGAGGCTGTGCGCTTCATCGGCGTGCAGAATGTGCAGGCTGGCGGCGTCGGCTTCGGAATACACGGCCACGCCTTTGACCTGCAGTGAAGCAAGGGTGCGCAGGATGCGGCAGGCGATGGCGCCACGGTTGGCGATGAGGATTTTTTCGAACATGGCATAACCCCTGAAGGGGAAGCGGGCCGTCCCGCCGTTTTTCGACAGACATCCGGGTCGTCCCGGATGAAAAAAACACTTCAGATCACCACCGAGCCCCTGTAGGAGTGAGCCCGCTCGCGATAGCGTCGGATCAGTCAAAACTCATGTACCTGACACACCGCGATCGCGAGCAGGCTCACTCCTACAATGGGATTTGTGGTGGTTTCACTTTTTAAGGCACTGGCCGGAACGGGCCTGGCACAGGGCGAATAGCCAACGGCGCAAACGGCTGATTTTCAGTTCCATACCAGCAGCTCCGCAGGTGTCGGGTTATAGGCGTTGCACGGGTTGTTCAACTGCGGGCAGTTGGAAATCAGCACGATCACATCCATCTCCGCGCGCAAATCGACGTACTTGCCCGGCGCCGAAATCCCGTCCTCGAAGGTCAGCCCGCCATCCGCCGTCACCGGCACATTCATGAAGAAATTGATGTTCGGCCCGATGTCGCTTTTGCCCAGTCGCCCATCATGGACACAAGCGCGCAGGTAGTTGTCGCGGCAGCTGTGCATGTAGCGTTTTTCCAGGGCGTAGCGCACGGTGTTGCTCTCTTGTGCACAGGCACCGCCGAGGGTGTCGTGGCGTCCGCAAGTGTCGGCGACGATGGTCAGCATCGCGTGGCCGAGGTTGGAATACAGCACGCTGCCGGTGCTCAGGTAGACGCTGTTCTGCCGACGCAAGGTGCGCTGCACGTCGTAGCGTTCCTTGGGATTGGCGAGGCTGTAGAACAACGTATCGATGGCCTGATTACCTTCTAGATCGAGGATGCGCAGGGTCTGGCCGGCCTTGACCTCCATCAGCCAGGGTTCACCGGCCGGGATCGTGGCGCGGTACACCGCTGTGTCGGGTTGGTTTTGCGAAGTGGCGATAGCAACTGACATGGCAGCGATCCTCAGGCGAACAAACGGTCGGTGTTGATAAAGCCGCGCTCATTTTCCGGGCGCGAGGTGCGGCAGTGTTCGGCGACGCTGGCGTCGGCGTTCATCCAGCTCAGCTTTAGCGGTTTCGGTGCGTATTCCGGCGCCGGATCCATCGGGTGCTGCAGCGCAGTGAGCACCACCAGCGTGTCCATCGGTGCGTACAGTTCGATGTAATCGCCAGCCTTGGAATTGCCTTCGACGAAGTGGAAACGCCCGGCCTCGTCGACGTTGACGCGACTGAACAGATTGAGCGTCATCAACAGGTCGGAGAGGCCCAGGCCCCACTTGCCGAGTTCCACCAGCAGGTTGTCGGTACCGTTGCGGAAGAAGCCGTTGCGCAGTTCCTGATAGCGGCCCTGACCGTACTTCTGCGCGACTTCTTCGGCGCAGAGCACGCCGCCGAGGCTGTCGCTCCAGCCGCAGGTGTCGGCGGTGATTGCAGCCAGCACGCGGCCCATGTCCGAGTACAGGCAATGGCCACTGGTGAGCTTGGCGGTGTGTTGGCATTTGAGGCTGTCGGGCAGGTTCAGCCGCTCGGTTTTTTCATTG
Source organism: Pseudomonas sp. Irchel s3h9 (assembly GCF_900187475.1). Taxonomy (NCBI): domain Bacteria; kingdom Pseudomonadati; phylum Pseudomonadota; class Gammaproteobacteria; order Pseudomonadales; family Pseudomonadaceae; genus Pseudomonas; species Pseudomonas sp. Irchel s3h9. The sequence goes on from NZ_FYDH01000008.1 coordinate 150,907, forward strand.
GCGTTGAGCAAGGTCAGGCTGACGTTGGCGCCGCCGCGCAGATCGGTCAGGCGCAGCAATTGGCCGCGCTTCAACACGAAGGAACGGTGGCCGCCGCCGGGGAGCATTTCTTCGGCAAACGGTGGAAACAGTTGAGTCGAATCGGTCATCGGCTTATTCATTGAAGAAGTCCTCTCAAGCGGTGCGAAGGGCGCCTGCCAGTGGCAACGGCAGGGCGTCGACGGCGGCGCGTTGGGCGCGGCGGTCGCTGTTCAAAGGGATGTCGTAGGTGATGCGCGCGCCATAGGCGCCGGGGGCGTGCGGGTCGAGGCGAACCTTGTCGAACACCAGCAGACGCGTGCCGAGGCTGAAGCCTTCGGACAGGTCATGGGTGACCATGAACACCGTCAGTTTGGTTTCGCGCCACAGTTCCAGCAGCAAGGCGTGCATGTCTTTGCGGATGCCCGGATCGAGCGCGCCGAACGGTTCGTCGAGCAGCAACACGCGCGGTTTCATGATCAGTGCCTGGGCAATCGCCAGCCGTTGCTGCATGCCGCCGGACAGCTGCGCCGGGTACTTGTCCAGTGCATGGCCGAGGCCAACTTTATTCAGCAATGCTGCCGCTTGTTCGCGAGCTTCACGTTTGGCGCTGCCGAACAGCCGACCGAGCAATGGCGCACGCGGCAGTTCGAGGCCGAGGGCGACGTTGTCGAGCACGCTCAAATGCGGGAACACCGAGTAGCGCTGGAACACCACGCCACGGCTGGCATCCGGTTCGCTGGCCAGCGGCTGACCGTCGAGCAGGATCTCGCCGCGACTCGCCGTTTCCTGGCCGAGCAGCAGACGCAGGAAGGTCGATTTGCCGCAACCGGACGCGCCGACCAAGGTGCAGAACTCGCCCTCGTTGACGCTTAGGTTCAGGCCTTCCAGCACCACCTGATCGGCGTATTGCTGCCAGACGTTTTTCACGGTGATGAAGCTCATTTGGCCGCCCCCTCATACCAAGGGAATGCGCGACGGGTCAGGTATTTCAGGCCCCAATCCATCAGCCAGGCGAGGAGGGTGATCCACACCACATACGGCAGAATCACGTCCATCGCCAGATAACGCCGGACCAGAAAAATCCGGTAGCCGAGGCCGTCGGTGGAGGCGATCGCTTCGGCGGCAATCAGGAACAGCCATGCCGAACCGAGCATCAGCCGCAACGAGATCAACAAACGCGGCAACAGTTGCGGCAGCACTACGCGCAGCATCAACGTCCAGGTCGAGGCACCGAGGGTCTGCGCTTTGATCAGCAGTTCGACGGGGATTTCCCGCGCACGCTGTTCAAGGTCGCGAGCGAGCGCCGGGGTGATGCCGATCACGATCAGCATGACCTTCGACAACTCGCCCAGACCGAACACGATGAACAGAATCGGCAGGATCGCCAGCGGCGGCACCATCGATAGCACTGTCAGCAGCGGCGACAACGGCGCGCCGAACAACGGCAGCGTGCCGGCGGCGATGCCCAGGCACAGCCCGGCCAATGCAGCGATGCCGAGGCCGATGGCCAGGCGCCGCAGACTCGACGCGGTGTCCTGCCACAACAGGTAGTCACCGGTGCGGCTGTCGGCATTGAAGGCCAGGCGTTTTACCGCGTCGCTCATCTGCACGGCGCTGGGCAGCAGTTTGTCGTTGGGGTTTTCCGCCAGGCGCTCGGCCGAGCCCATGAAATAGGCGAACAGCAGCAGAGCGAACGGCAGGATCACCAACAACAGGCGACTGGGGCGATCCGGGTGGCGATTGATCAGGCGCATGGCCAAATCCTCCGTGGCTTACAGCTTGGCGTCGGCGGCCATCTGCACGTAGGTCGGATCGAAACGCAGCTTGAGGTTGCCGGTATCGCCACTGGTCACGCCGTTGGCGAAGGCCATGCCGACCGCGCTGGTGTCTTTCGCGCCTTCACCGAGCAAGCCGTGCAGGAAGGAGAATTCGGCGACCTTGCGCATGGTTTCCGGCAGTTGCTTGCTGGTGGCGAAACTCAGCGCTTCGCTTGGCGTGGCGAACAGTCTGGTGGTGTCGAGTTGCGCCTGGAATCCGGCCAGATCCGTGCCCGAGGCCTTGGCCATGTGCTCCAGCGCAGCTTTGCTCGCGGCGTTCTTGGCGTTCATCAGCTCGACCACTTCGAACCACGCGCCAGTCAGCGCTTTGCCCAGCGCCGGGTTGTCTTTGAGGGTGGCGCTGTTGACCACCATCATGTCCATTATCTCGCCGGGAATCTGGCTGGAGTTGAATACTTCGGTCACGCCCGGCTTGGCCTTAATGTCCGAGAGCATCGGGTTCCAGGTGGTCACGGCGTTGACCTGATCGGTGTTGAATGCAGCGGAAATGTCGGCGTCGGAGGTGTTGACCACTTTCAGGTCTTTTTCGGTCAGGTCGACCGAGTCCAGCGCGCGGGCCAGCAGGTAGTGCGAGACCGACAGTTCGACCAGATTGACGTCCATGCCCTTGAGGTCGGCGACTGTCTTGCCCTCGCCCTTGAGGACGATGCCGTCGTTGCCGTTGGAGAAATCGCTGACGATCAGCGCGGTGCTGTCGACGCCGCCGGCGGCCGGAATGGTCAGCGCGTCCATGTTGGTCATGGTGCAGCCGTCGAACTGGCCGGCGGTGTACTGGTTGATCGATTCGACGTAGTCGTTGAGCTGCACGACGTCGATCTTGATCCCGTACTTCTTCGCCCATTTGTCGACGATGCCTTGGCTGCCGGCGTATTCCCAGGGCATCCAGCCAGCGTAAATCGTCCAGCACACGCTGAAGTGGTCTTTCTGGGCGGCGGGGGATTGCGTGCTGATGAGCGCGGCGAACGCAGCGGCGAGCAGGGCGGGAAAACTTAGTCGAGTCATGGTGGATTCTCCAGTTGATCAAGGGCGGACAGGAAGGCAACGCGGCACCGCGAACGGTGGCTTGTCTCCCGGGCTTTTGTCCCGCCGTGTAACCTCAACTGGAGGTCGCCAACTCTCGGACCAGCCACTCGCGATTGCGAGCCGGAACCCTAGTCAGCCATTGCAAATTGTGGTGCCGCGAACCTGTGATGACTCCTGCACGGGTTTGCTAAAGCGAGACGCGTGCCAAGTCGCGTCAGGCGCTCTGGCACGGGCGCGCGGGTTGCCTAGGGTTGGTGGCGAGGCTGCTGAGGCGCTTTGAGTTGGTGCGCGACTGCACCGTCATGCAGCGTGTTTGCCGCTGATCCGATGGTTTCGGGGTGTCGGCACTCGGCATGGCTTTGCCAGTCAAAACAGATGTCAGCCGGTCTGTGCCGACTGCTGTCGCGGGTCTTTCAGGAGGCCGCCATGCTTATTCAAAAAACATTGCGAAGGGTGCTGCTGGGAGCGGTGCTCGGTTTGGGTCTGTCCGGTTGTTACTACTACGCCGGACCCTACGGCGGTTACCCAGCCACTTATTACTATCCCGGCTATTACTCACCTTATCCGTACGGCAATTATTACGGCCCCCGCTACTACGGCGGCGCGCGTTATTACTACGGTGGCTACGGGTATCGAGGCGGTTACGGACGGAGTTATCACGGCGGCGGATATCACGGTGGGCACCATTAATCAGCGGCTGAATGACAGCGTTTTTGCGGATGAACAAGGTTTCATAGATCACTTGTTTCAACTTGTTGCAGCAACGCACCAGATGCCGAAAACGCTGTCTGATTTTTCGACAGTCACCGATTAAATGACTGTCGCCTGCCAGCGTCGCTGGTGTGGCCAACCCGCGGTCCAGGAGGCCGCCATGTATAGACGAATTCTTCTACTTGCTGCGATGATGTTTTCCGTTGCCGGTTGCGTCCCGTACTCTTACGCGGACTCGTATTACAGCTCAGAGGTCTACACATCACCTGCACCGGCCTACTACAACACGGGTGGCACGTATTACAACGGTGGCAGCAGGTATTACGCGCAGCCACGCTACTACCAGCCAGCCCCGCGGTACTACCAGCAACCGCGCTATTACCAATCGGCGCCGCGTTACTACCAACCGGCTCCACGTTATTACGAAAGCCGTCGCTGGCACGGCAACGATCGCGGGCATTGGGATGGTCATCGTCGCGGCGGTTGGGATAACGATCACCGCGGTCGCGGTAACTACGACCGACACAGTGGACGCGGCGACCATAACGGGCGTGGCAACCGCTGGTAGATTCACGCAAATGAAAGCGGCGCAATTAGCGCCGCTTTTTTGTGCCCGGGAATATCGTCAGGATTAAGGCGCCACTGTACAGCGCACCCAAGGATCAATGGCCGTCGTCGCTTTGACGCCTCAACGGGCAGTCAGCGACCAGGGTCCTGTTTGACCGCTATATCAGGCACGGGCTGATAGAGCAGGCCGTAATCCATCAGTAATTCATCACCCTTGCTGATGTCCTCTAGCGCCACGTAGAACGTCAGGTTTTTTCCCGCGGCAATGGAAATGACGTTGTTCGACTTCCATGCCGGCTCATTGCCCAGTTGTGAGGTATTGATCAGGCTCAGGGTATTGCCCGTGTGCAGCCCACTCACCGAGCGATTGCCCGAGCGTGTGCCGAACAAGTAAGTCAGTACAGCCCGTGAACCTTGTTTGCGTATCTCCTGAAACAACGACGCATCTGATTCATGAAACTTGCCTGCGTACGGTCCTAGCACTTCAAATTTGGCAATATCGCGTCGTGCCCACACTGACGCGCCGCGATTGGGTCCGTCATCCAGTGCCGTGAACACTTCCAGAGTTTGATCAAACCGCGATTGATGCTGTCCTTCGGTACGCAACCAGTCTTTGATCGATTCCTTGATCTGGCTTGAAACGTTTTTTTTGCTTGCGTTATCGAGACCGTCAAGCAAGCCATTCCAGTGGGCGATACGGATGTCATCTATCGGCCCCTCTAATGCATGGGTCAAACTGAGCCTGGGGTTTTTTGGGTCCTGCAGGATTGGCAATGTGTTGTCGACCTGATGAGGCAATGACGAGGACGTTCCGGTTTCAACCTTGATTGCGACAGGCAGGATGTCCGAGGAGGGGCCGGGAGCCTGTTCTGAGTTTTGTGGTGTGTCGGCAGACTTCTTCGGCTGGGTCGGGTCGACAGATTCCTGTGCAGGCCGCTTTTGTCCCGAACTTGTCTCGATTTGTTGAGGCGCGGGAGACAATGTGGTGTTTCTCCCTGCCTGTTCGAGACGCCGCACAGCGGTATCTTTTAAGAGTCCATTAGCTCTGACAAGTCGTCGCCAAGAGTTGGGGCTTAATCCGTGCTGGCGTACGAATTCTTCTACTGTGACTGTGTTGCCCGACTTCTCGAAGAGCATTTTCCACTGGCTTAGATGCTCATCTCTAATCGAGTTGTAAGCAACGCCTGCCGCCCTGTTCAACATCGCTTCACCGGCAGGTGCCAGGCTTCCATTTTGCCGGACAATACTTTTAAACAGACCCGGATGAAGGTGATGAAGACCGGCAAATCCCTCCATGGTCATTGCATCACGCAACGGTTGTGTCATGGCTTGCCAATCACGAATATGCGCACCGGTCACCTGATTGACGGGTGTGCCGGCGGGGCGTTCACGCACGATCATGCCCGCGGCGCTCAACTGTCCGTCAGGCTCCACATAGTACGCAAAGGTTTTGCCGGATAGCCCTTTCTGGCGGGTAAAACCCTCGCGGGTAAGCGACAGCTGTTCTGCTCGCGGTAATGCTTCCCAAGCCAATAAGTGCTCAGCAGTGATTAACTCACTACGCCGGCCTGGCACATGAGCCGGCAGGCTCGCAATTGCATCAGTTTTTTGGGGCGCGGAGGGGAGTAGTGCGACGTCGCGCCCTGCTGGATAGAGACGCTGCGCAGTCGCATCTCGTAAAGATCCATTAGCTCTTACTTGCGCATGCCAAGAGGTTGGGCTAAATCCGTGTTGACTGACGAACTCCGCTGCCGTGACCAAATTATCCGGTTGCCCGAATTGCCGGCTCCACTCGCGTAGATGATCATCGGTAATCGCGTTATAGGCGGTGCCGGTTGCTCTGTTCAATAGCGCTTTACCGGCGGGCCCCAAGCTTCCATTGCGCCGCACAAAGCTTTTGAACGTCCCCGGATGAAGGTGATGATGACCGGCAAATCCCTCCATGGTCATTGCGTCACGCGCTCGTTGCGTCATGTTTTGCCAATGATCGATATGCGTTTGGGTCACCTTGTCGAAGGGGATATTGGCGGGGCGGTTGCGCACAATGGCGCCCGTAGCACTCAGTTGGCCGTCAGGTTGCACGTAGTATTCAAAAGTTGTCTGGGACAGGTTATGTTGCCGGGCAAAGTCTGCACGACTCGTGTTCCCCTGTTCGTTACGCGACACCGCCTCCCAATTCAGTAGATGCTCGGCAGTGATCTTCTCCTCCGGTCCCCCCGGAACCCGCGTCGGTAAACGGGCTGGCGTCGCAGCGAGCGGCACGGCGGACGTCTGCCGAGCTTGATCAAGACGCTGCACAGTCTCATCTTTCAGGGTGCCATCAACTTTAACGTGAAGTCTCCAAGAGTTCGGGCTGAGCCCGTGTTCACGTATGAACTCTTGCGGTGTGACCGAGTTGTCCGGTTTCTCGAACAATCCTTTCCACGTGCGTAAATGGTCATCGGTAAGCGCGTTGTAAGAGCTGCCGGCCGCCCTGTTCAGCAGCGTTTCACCCGCGGGCCCGAGCCCGTCGGCTCGCACATAAGTTTTGAACGAGATCGGATTAAGGTGGTGGTGGCCGGCAAATCCTTCCATGGTCATTGCGTCACGCGCCGGCTGTGTCATGGTTTGCCAGTCACGGACATGTACATGAGTCACCTTGTTGAAAGGGGTGTTGGCAGGTCGGTTACGCATGAGCAAGCCGGCAGCGCTCAACTGACCCTCGGGTTCTACGTAGTACGCAAAGGTTTTGGCCGACACTCCGTTCTGTAGCGCAAAGCCCCGAATGGTCAGCCTCTTCTGTTCCGCTTGCGGCAACGCCTCCCAGGCCCGCAAGTGATCCGCCGTGATCTGCCCCCCACCAAACAATCCCAGTCGTTGCCACTGATCACCCTGGAGATGCTGGACCAGCAGACTGGTTTGCCGGTTGTCGTGATACACCCGCGCACGCACGACGCCGTCTTCCGTGCGAGTGACTTGCCTGACCTCGTACACCGCCGTGGTACCGCTGCCATCGGTATGGCGTATGTGGGAGAGGTGTCCGTCGGCGGCAACATACACCCCTTGGCTGTTGCGAGAGAGCCCGGCGATTCTGGAATCGGGCACACTGTAGCGGCTGAACAAGGTATGGCTCAGTTCGTCCCAATCATCGATGTGTGCAGCGAGCACTTCTCCGGCGACCGCCTGGGTGGCGACAGCGAATTCCTCGAGCGGGCTGCCGTAAGGTCGCATCGTGTCGGCATCAAATGAATACCATTGACCGCTCTTCAGCACGGCCGCACCTTCCACAGTCTGGCCGGTTACTTTTACGGTGCCCGTTGCCGCCGCGTCGTACTGTTTGCTGAGCGCTTTCAAGACATCGTAACTGTTGGCGGTCCCCCTGAGCCGGTTGACGGCTTTGGCGCCTCTGGACAGCAGATAAAGGCCACCGGTGCCCACGAGTCTGGCCAGATCACTCAAGCCACCCACCGGGTTGAGCACATCAATGGTGGCGACACCGATGACATGGGCGGTCTTCAATGCCTTGGCGCCGGTGGACAGAGCAGTCCTGCCGATTCTGATCAGTTTTCCTGCCGTGGCGACGCCCGCCGTGAGAAAACCGAATACATCCACAGTGAGATCAAACACCGCCTCGCCGTAGTTGCCCTTCTGAAAATTGACAATGGCGGATCTGAAGGGGATCAGGTTCAACAAAAACTCACCCAGCGGTTTGGGCCGGTAATATTCGTCCATTGGGGTTTGCCCGCGTGCGAGCTCTTTGATTGCGGGGTCATCCAGATCCAGATGTTGCACAAAGGTGTCGGCAATCGCACGGGACCGCGCGCTGCTGAAACTGCTCACCAGTGATTCGCTTAAAGCGAGCTCGCGACCCAGTTCATTTGCCGCTTCACGGGGGACAAGCTCTTTGGTCGTGAAGTATTTGTTGGCCTCCCTTGATTCCTGTTGCTTTGCCTTGTGCAGGGCCGTCCGTTCAATCGTGTCTTTATTGATGTTGATTTCGTACGCCTGGAACGTGCCGCTCAGCTCCGTCCTGATGAGCAGCCCGGGCTCGTTGGGGCAAGGGGTATGATTGAAAAATCCATCCGAGACAAATGAACCTTGTTGGAAAAAGCTGACTTTTCCAAACTCGAAATTCTTTTTGTCTTCTAGTGGGAGCAGGGAGATCATGTGCCTGATCGTTGTATTGACGGCGGCCTTTTTATCCAGAATTGAGCGGGCGAACTGCCGGTCGAAGGCTTCCTGCACACCGAACGTCGGGTTGTTATTCAATGCCTCGAGTGGGAGGCGGGTATCACTTGATGCAAGTGGACGCGGATTCGGCAAGTCCATCATTGCGTAATCCAGAAGCGAATGGGTGCCACTGAAACCCGTCTGTCCACTCTCGCCACGATACGTATCCGTGTGGAGAGCCTTGACTTCGAAAAGCGTGCCCAGATCGCTAAACCGCTCTATCAGCAGGGCCAGGGCAATGTCTTTTCGTGTCGGTAATGCTTTGTCCAGAATCCTGGCGGCAGCAAGCCGCTCTTCAAGCTCTTGGTTAAATGTCGCTCTTATCGTTTCAAGTTGTCCTTCGGTGTAGGCGTCATCGTTTCTTTTCAGGATGATTTCGTTGGTGACAGCCCAATCGCGTAATACGGCTGTCTGAATGCGTTGAGTCGATGCCGGGTCAGCCCGGCGAGCACTTTCAGCCTTGCTCATGACTTGGGCAAACGTCAGGCCGGGGACTTTGCCAGGTGTTTGTGCCTCGATGGCCATTGCCGCCATGGTCAGGTTGGCCCAGGCCAGACTGCCAACTTTCACATTTCGGGGAATGTCTGCAATCAGAAACTGCGGTGCCGACCTGCCTAGCAAAAGGTATGCGCCGGTTTTCGCCAGGGCAGCGCTGGTTCTGCCTTCACGACTTAAGTGTTCGGCGAGGTCATCGATGACTGCAGATGCATGCCGGCCGCAATGTCGATTGCTGGCCAGATCGAAGCCAGCTGTCTTGTTGCGAAGGGGGGCGGTGATCGACTCAGGATCCATCTGCAGTGCGATCCCCGCCAGCAGGTAATCCATAACGCTGCTATCGCTGTCGATGCCTTGCATTCTCTGTTGCAGCGTTTTGCCCATCAGTTGCCCTTGCGGGGAGCGGAGCAGCGCGTCGAGCATCTTTGCAGGGTCGTCTGTCACGTTCTCGGGAATAGGGTGGTCATAACGCAAGAACTCCAGCACACCGCCCTTGATCTGCATCACCAGCGGCTGGTCGCCCAAATGGTGTGCATGGCTCATGGTGATCAGACGCAAGCGGCGTTGTTCGTCCGCACTCAGGGGAATGGGCCAGGACAACGCTCCACCCAAGTTAGCCAGGGGAGTAGCCGGGGAGTCGATGTCATCAGGTCCTGGCGTGGATTGATCGTCAGGGGAGAGCCGTCGAGTCTGCGAAGGTGTGAGTACGAGGGTGTTGGCCATCATGAGACTGTCCATAGTCAAAGAGTCATCCTTGGAAGCGCGCAGGTTGGCGCTTCCAGCGTTCACGAGTGTAAAAACACTCCGTGAATAAACGCCATAAACCAAGTATGAGTCTTTGCGTACAGGTCAGATGAGCCCTGCGCCGCTTTTTATGCCCGTCGAAAAAGTCGCCCCGTTAGCCATCTCCTAGGGCATTCCCAGACGCTTCCTACAGTTTCATTTCCTTGCATTTGTTAGCGTCTGTTCGTGCCGATCGAGGTGAGCAAAACTCAGTTCAACAGCGGCGAATAAAAGGACGATGCCGCTATGAAGCTTCTTGTGATTCACCAAAACTTTCCGGGCCAGTTCCGTCATGTGGTGCTGGCGGCGATTGACAGGCGTTATGAGGTTTTGGCGATAGGTCGGGATACGGCGCCGGGTATCGCAGGGGTGAAAATATATCGATACCGCGCTGCCAGCCGAGCACCGGGCGGTATTCACCCCTACCTGACCCGTTACGAACAAGCGGTGACTGATGGACAGAAGGTTTTTGAAATTCTGAGCCGGCTGAAACATTCGGGTTATCGGCCGGACGTAATTCTCGCTCATCCCGGATGGGGGGAAACGCTCTTCGTCAAGGATGTCTATCCTGACGCGCCGCTTATTCACTATTGCGAATATTACTATCGGGCGCAGGGCGCAGATTCCGGGTTCGACCCTGAATTCCCGCGAGCAACAAGAGAGTCATCAAGGCTGCGAGTGCTCAATTCGCTGCATCTTTTGAATCTTGAGCAATGTGACATTGCCATTGCGCCCACGCGGTGGCAGCGCAGTCTGTTTCCTGCAGCTTATCAGCCGGCCATTCGGGTTATTCACGAGGGCGTCATTCAAAGTTCTTGCTTGGCGAAAGCGGGGGCCGTCAGGTTGCCCAATGGCGTCGAACTGAGAACCGGGCAGCCGATCGTTACTTATGTCGCGAGGAATCTTGAGCCTTATCGCGGGTTTCACAGTTTTATGCGAGCGATCCCGCATATTCAGGCTGAGTGTCCCGATGCACAGATAATCATAGTAGGCGGTGATGACGTCAGTTACGGGTGTAAGCCGGTTGGCTTTGCAAATTGGCGCAGCAGGATGGAGGCAGAGGTAAGTTTCGATGACTCCAGGGTGCATTTCACAGGGAAGCTTCCTTACCAGACTTACCGGGCAGTTCTGGAATGTTCGAAAGTCCATGTTTATTTGACGTATCCGTTTGTTTTGTCGTGGTCGTTACTGGAGGCGATGGCGTCTGAGTGTGTGGTAGTAGCGTCGGATACGGCTCCGGTAAGGGAGGTGATCGTTGATGGTCACAATGGGTTGCTGGTGGACTTCTTCGATCATCACGCTATTGCCAAACGTATTGCCAGGGTTCTTGAATCCGCTGGTGAGTACGACCGCCTTCGCAGCGCTGCGAAGTTGACGGCGAGCAGATTTAATGTGGAGTACGGCACGAAACAATACTTTGAGGTGTTTGAGAACGCGACATCCGGGTATCTCAAGAAACAGCCTGCTCCTCAGTTTGGCAGGGAGGTTTGAAATGCTCCGGATGTCGTATAAGCAATTGATTAAATGGTTTAAGAAGTTGTTGAAGTACGGCTTGTTTATTTATGCCTGTTATTGCGTGGTGGATTTTTATATCCGTGAAGAAGAAGTCGCCGCGGCGATGGCAATCTATTACGCGGATCAGGAGGCCTGCCAAAAGAAGCTGGCGAGCATGAAGCAGGTGCCCATACTGGGCGGTAGCTATGTGGATAAGACTCTGGTCCCGGAGTTTTATGTGGGCATGCCTGAACTGGCGAATAAGAAAGCGTGTCTGGCCAATACGCTCAAGGGGCATTTCTGGTGGACCGGGACGGAGATACGGTCGTACCACGATCAGAGTGTAAAGCCGACTCCTGAAAGTTGGCGTCTTTATAAACTGAACGCTGGGCTTTATACAAAAAAAGAGACTACCGAGCCCCATGAGCGGGGCTATCGACACGTCAACTGGCCCGATGAGTTGATTGTGAAGTTGACTAATTATCCGGGGTTAGAGATTTGGCTGGATGCTCCGCCGCCGCATTTCAAGAATGTGGATTCCGTCAGAACGTTTGTCATTACTGGCTGGCCGCGGCGTGATGGCACCCCTCGGTTGATAGGCTGTGACGGTTTGATTCGCCCGGCTTCCGAGGAACAACTGACTGACGAGAAATTGGCAAGGTTCAGCAGATCAGAATTGGAAAATCTGGATTTTGGCAAGTTGAACTTTTTCTGCACTGTCAATCTGGATAGCTTTGACTTTGCTGGGGGGCACGGCAGCGTAGACCTAGGTCTATCGTCATTACGCGAAACACCTGAGATGCTCAAGTTTCTCAGTGATTATCTTTCACGCTCAGTTATTACAAGGAAGTAACGATGACTTATGTTTTTAGCGATATTGAAAAAACAGCGATCTTTAACGCAGCCAATATTTGCAAAGGTATGAGGCTTCTCTCAAAAAAAATTGAGTACGAGGCACTGGGAATAGCAGGGGCTAGCTGCGCTCCCCTGTATCAAAAACTATTCGATATTATTGGCGGAAGAGTTTCTGAGGTTATCGTTGTCGATAATGAAGCGGGAACAATTCTGAAAAGCGCCAGGCTCTGGCTTGCCGTGGCCATTGATGCCAACGGTGGAAACGGTGCCTACTCCGCCCTGATTCGCGGCTACACCTCGCGGCAAGGTGAACTGAGATTGAATAAAATTTTCAGTGAAAACCTGATGCAGCTGTCATCGAATCAGGTCGCCGCCAATTTCATCAATACCTTGATCGACGGATCCCTCGCGGGTCGGCTGGCACCCTGGACGGTTCCATCCATCAGCCAGATTGCAGAGATTGATGCCAGTGCGATCGGCAAGGCACTGTTTAGTGAGGCTTGCGGAGAGAAGGATACAGCCGTGAGCCATAACGCCGGCTGGTCAGGGACAGTCGGATTCAGCCTGTTGGGTGGAGCGCCGCCCTATGAAACCTGGAGATTGATCTCTGCTGGTGATTCGCAAGGGGAAGATGGCGGCCCGCCGACTCAAACAACGAAGGAACAGCGACTCAAGACTACAGCGCGATGCAGATTGCTGAACGTCTGCACCCTCTTCCGCCATTGAGGGATGTCGAAGACATTCTGATAAAGGGCGACGAAGAAGCGCAGCGGGCGATGACGGAGATCATTCTGTTTTACGAGCTGAATGTCTGAGTCGTATGGCGACCGATTGAGCCAGCTCGCGATCGGAATCCAGTCGTCATCGCGTCAGTTCAATACTGCGTCAAATCCGCCAACGGATGTCGGCCCTCCCAGACCTTGTGAAAGTGCGCCTCAACCACCGCATCCGGCACATTGTTGATATCCGGCCAGTGCCAGTGCGGCTTCTGATCCTTGTCGATCAACCGCGCGCGAACCCCTTCGCTGAACTCCGGATGCCGGCAGCAATTGAGGCTCAGGGTGTATTCCATCTGAAAGACCTCGGCCAGCGACATATGGCGGGCACGGATGATCTGTTTCCAGACCAGATGCGCGGTCAGTGGCGAGCCTTCGCTCATGGTTTTCGCCGCCCGCGCGATCAACGGATCGCTGCTGTCGCGCTGCAGGCTGATGGCTTTCCACGCACAGGTAACGTCGCTGACGTCGAGCAGTTCGTCGATCTGCTGACGACGTGGCAGCCACTGCGCTTCGGGCATCTGCGCCACGGCTTCCTGCTGCAACGCCTTGAGCAGGCTGTTGAGTTGCACGTCGGTCTGTTCCTGCCAATTGAGCTGCAACAGGCCTTCGATCAGTTGCGGCTGCTGTTCGTCGAGCAGGAAGCGGTCGGCCAGGTCCAGATCGATCGCATCACGACCGTTCATGTGCGCACCGGTCAGGCCAAGAAACAAGCCGAGTTTGCCCGGCAGCCGCGCGAGAAACCAACTGGCGCCGACGTCGGGATACAGACCAATGGTGATTTCCGGCATGGCCAAACGGCTGCTCGGTGTGACGATCCGTGTACTCGCGCCTTGCAACAGGCCCATACCGCCGCCGAGCACGTAGCCATGGCCCCAGCAGATCAGCGGTTTTGGATAGGTGTGCAGGCTGTAATCCAGGCGGTATTCCGCGCCGAAAAACTGCGCGGCCAGCGGCGGGACTTCGCCGGGATGGGCGCGACAGGCCTCGACCAGGCTGCGCACCTCGCCGCCGGCGCAGAAGGCCTTGGCGCCGTTACCGCGCAGCAGCACACAGACGATTTGTGGATCCTTGGCCCAGGCGTTCAACTTGTCGCTGAGGGCATTGATCATCGGCAGGGACAGCGCATTTAGCGACTTTTCAGCATCCAGGCTGGCGATACCGATGCGGGCGCCGTCGGTGCCGGTGAGTTCTTCGAAGTGCAGATTCATCGTGACCTCGATCGGGAATTTGAACGATCAGTATGATCGTTGTGTGGGAAAGTGCCGGATCTGCATCAGATCAATTGACAAGCGTGGTCGGCTTTCCTAGGGTTCGCCCCATTGTTTTTGCCGGGTATGACCATGACTGCTGACGACCGTATCAAACTCGAACCGAGCTGGAAGGAGGCACTGCGTGCTGAGTTCGACCAGCCTTACATGGCAGAGTTGCGCCAGTTTCTGCAGCAGGAGCGGGCTGCCGGCAAGGAAATCTATCCGCCGGGACCGATGATTTTCAACGCGCTGAACTCGACGCCGCTGGATAAAGTGAAGGTGGTGATCCTCGGCCAGGACCCGTATCACGGCCCGGGCCAGGCCCACGGCTTGTGCTTTTCGGTGCAACCGGGCGTGCCGGCGCCGCCGTCGCTGGTCAACATCTATAAAGAGTTGAAGCGCGACCTGAACATCGATATTCCCAATCACGGCTACCTGCAGAGCTGGGCCGATCAGGGCGTGTTGATGATCAACACCACCATGACCGTCGAGCGCGCCAACGCCAATGCGCATAAAGACAAGGGCTGGCAGTTCTTCACTGATCGGATCATTGAGGTGGTCAGCGAGCGCCAGCCGCATCTGGTGTTCATGCTCTGGGGCGCGCACGCTCAGAGCAAGCAGAAGCTGATCGACGCGACCAAGCATCTGGTGCTGACGTCGGTGCATCCGTCACCATTGTCGGCATATCGCGGGTTCTTGGGTTGCGGACACTTCAGCCGGACCAACAAGTTTCTCGAGCAGAATGGCGAAACACCGATCGAGTGGCGTTTGCCGCCCATCGCGTAATCTCGTTCCCACGCTCTGCGTGGGAATGCCTCAACGGACGCTCCGCGTTCGGCTCTGAAAGGGACGCAGAGCGTCCCGGGCTGCATTCCCACGCAGAGCGTGGGAACGGTCAGCTTCCAGACTTACTCGGGATTACGATTCCAGTACTTGAACAACGGCTCCGCCAGAAACAGCACAAACAACAACCGCATCACCTGCATCGCCGTCACCAACGGCACCGACAATCGCAGCGTCTCTGCCGTCAGACTCATCTCGGCAATCCCGCCGGGCATCATGCCCAGTGTCAGCGAACGCAAATCCAGATGGGTCAGCGCACTCAAGCCCAACGCCGCCAACGTCGCGATCAACATGGTCAGCGCCGTGCCGATCAATGTCCGCCCCATAAACGAAGGCGCGCGGCGGAAGAACTGCCGATTGAAGTGACAACCCAGACCGCTGCCAATCAGCCACTGACCAATCTGACTGCCGCCATTGGGTAAACCAATGTGCAAATCCCAGCCAATGCTCACCGCCGCACTCACCAGCAACGGTCCGAACAGCCACGGATTGGGTTGGCGCAAACGCTGCCAGAGCCAGGCGAGCAGACCACCCGCCGGAAACAGAAGCGCCAGCCAGCGCCAATCGACGCTGCCGGCATGAGAAATCGGATTGCCGTCGCCGAGCAGATATTTGAACGCCGCCGGCACACACAAGACCACCACCAACACCCGTAAACTCTGCCCCGCCGCGACGTGGCTGAGCATCGCACCATTACGGGCGCCGAGGTTGACCATCTCCCCGGAACCGCCGGGCATGCTCGAGAAAAACGCTGTGGCGCGATCTTCACCGGTACGGCGCATCAACCACACGCCGACCACCGCCGAGACACTGGTGACCAGCGCACCGAAGAAGATCAAACCGAAATGACTGAGCACCTGCTCCATCACCACTGGGGTGAAGTGCAGGCCGATGCCGATGCCGACAATCCACTGGCCGCACTTGCGGCCGCCAGGGATTTCCGTGAGTTGCCACGGGGTCAGGCAGCGCACGAGGATGATCGCCAGCAACGAGCCGACCATCCACGGCAGTGGCCAGCCGATCTGACTGGCGAGGTAACCGCCGAGCAGACCGACCAGCGGGGTTCCCCACCAGGATTTCAGTGAGGCGCGATCAAACATCGGCGATGGCGCGACGCGCGACCGAGCGTTTGCGCCAGATGCGCAGGATCGGCACCAGCAACATCATCACAATCAGGCCCCAGACGGCGAGGGTGATGCCGCTCGACCAGAGGATCTCCAGCGAACCGTTGGAGATCGACAGCGCGCGCCGCAGGTTCTGCTCCATCAGACCACCGAGGATGAAGCCCAGCAGCACCGGCGATAGCGGGAAGTCGAGCTTACGCAGGATGTAGCCGAAGATGCCGATACCAATCATCAGGAACAGGTCGAACGTGGTCGCATGCACGGCGTACACGCCGATCGCGGTAATGATCGCGATCATCGGTACGAGTGCCCAATTCGGCACGGCGAGGATGCGGGTGAAGATACGGATCATCGGGATGTTCAGGATCACCAGCATAATGTTGGCGATGAACAGCGAAGCGATCAGGCCCCAGACGATGTCCGGTTGTTGCTGGAACAGCAGCGGTCCGGGGGTGATGTTGTACAGCGACAGGGCGCCGATCATCACCGCCGTGGTACCCGAACCCGGTACGCCGAGGGTAAGCATCGGCACCAGCGCGCCACAGGCTTCGGCACCGATGGCGGTTTCCGGTGCCGCCAGGCCGCGTTTGTCACCCTGACCGAATTTGCCGTTGGGGCCGGCGATTTTTTTCTCGGTCATGTAGGCCACGGCACTGGCCAGTGTCGCGCCGGCGCCTGGCAGCACACCCATGATGAAACCCAGCACGCCGCAACGCAAATTCACCGCGAACACTGACGCCGCTTCCTTGAAATTGAACATCATGCGCCCGGTGGCTTTGAACGCTTCCTGGCCCCGGTGGGTTTTTTCCAGCAGCAGAAGAATTTCGCTGATCGAGAACAGACCCAACACCAACACCACAAACTGAATACCGTCGGTGAGGTGGATGTTATCGCCGGTGAAGCGATACACGCCGCTGTTGGCATCAATGCCGACCGTCGACAGAAACAAACCGATCAACGCCGCAATGAACGTTTTCAACGGTCGATCACCGGCCATGCCGCCGAGACAGACAATCGCAAACACCATCAGCACGAAGTATTCGGCGGGCCCGAACGCAATGGCCCACTTCGCCAGAAT
The DNA here is from genome assembly GCF_900187475.1 of Pseudomonas sp. Irchel s3h9. Lineage (NCBI taxonomy): Bacteria > Pseudomonadati > Pseudomonadota > Gammaproteobacteria > Pseudomonadales > Pseudomonadaceae > Pseudomonas > Pseudomonas sp. Irchel s3h9. The sequence continues at coordinate 167,977 of NZ_FYDH01000008.1, forward strand.
CGGCGCAAAAATCACCATGCCGCAGGTCGCGATAAACGCGCCAATGAACGAACTCCATGCCGACAGCGACAGCGCGACACCGGCCAGACCCTGACGGGCCATCGGATAGCCGTCGAGGGTGGTCATGACGGTAGAAGCTTCACCCGGAATGTTCAGCAGAATCGAACTGATCCGTCCGCCGTATTCGCAGCCCAGATATACCGCCGCCAAGAGGATCAGCGCCGACTCCGGCGGCAGGCCGAGCGCGAATGCAATCGGGATCAGCAACGCGACACCGTTGATCGGCCCAAGACCCGGAAGCAGGCCGACGATGGTGCCGATCAAGGTGCCGCTCAACGCGGTGACGAGGTTGTAGGGGGTCAGCGCGACCCCGAAACCGTGACTCAAATAACCCAGCGTATCCATATCAGTTCTCCAGAACGTCGAGCAGGCCCAGAGGCAGTGGCACGTCCATGACTTTGTCGAACAGCAGGTACAGACCGATGCTCAGCAAACTGATGATTATTGCGCCGGGCAACCAGCGGCCGCCGTACAAACGGGCCATCGGGATACCGATCAGAATGCTGCTGAGGATGAAACCCAGCGGTTCGAACAGGCCGGCGAACACCAGTAGCAACAGCACGCAGACACCGATTTTTTTCAGGGTGCCGCGATCCAGTGGCGGGTCTTCGTCGCTGTGTTTGATCGGGGAGGGGCGGTAGATCATGTACACCAGCCCGATCGCCATCAGCCCGAGCATCAGCAACGGGAAGGCGCGCGGGCCGATCGGTTCGTAGGAAAACGGTGCCTGGTAAGGCCAGGCCATCGCTATCAGGCTGACGCAGGCCAGCAACAGTAACGACGCAAAAATGCGTTGAACGAGCATGAGGAACTCCTGGGCCATGACCTCAAGGCGCGAGGGCATGGCCGCTAGACAGAGGCGATCACTGAATCAGGCCGAACTCTTTGGCCAGCACTTTGTAGTCCGCAACCTGCTTCTTCACGTAGGTGTCGAGTTCCGGGCCGGTCATGGCGAACGGGAACAGTTCACGCTGGTCGCGCAGCTTGGCGAATTCGTCGGAGGCCAGCAGTTTGTCGAACGAGTCTTTCCACCAGGCGTAGTCTTCATCGCTGACTTTTGGCCCTAGGTAGAAGCCGCGCACCACTGGCCAGACGATGTCGTAGCCTTGTTCGCGAGCGGTCGGAATGTCTTTCATTTCCGGCTCGTCGAGACGCTTGTCGGCGAACACCGCGAGCAGGCGCATGTCACCGCTCTGGATGTGCGGCATGGAGTCGGAGATGTCGGTACTGCCGACCTGGATGTGACCACCGAGCAGGGCCGTGGCGATTTCGCCGCCACCTTCAAGCGCGACGTAACGCAGGTCGCGCGGGTTGATCCCGGCAGCCTTGGCGATCAGTGCAGTTTGCATCCAGTCCTGGCTGCCGACGGTGCCGCCGGAGCCGATCACCACTGAGCTTGGATCTTTCTTCAGAGCCTGAACGAGATCGTCGAGGGTCTTGTAGGGCGAATCGCTTTTCACCGCAATGGCACCGTAGCTGGTGCCGACCGCTGCCAGCCAACGCACGTTGGTCTCATCGAAACGACCGAACTTGCCCTGGGCCAGGTTCAACAGCGAACCGCTCGACCACGCGACCAGCGTGCCGGCATCGGCCGGACGTTGCGCGACCACGGCGTTGTAGGCCACCGCGCCGACACCGCCGGGCATGTAGGTCACACGCATCGGTTTGCTCAGCAGTTTCTGGTTGACCAGTGCGCTCTGCACCAGTTTGCAGGTCAGGTCGAAACCACCGCCGGGGGAGGCCGGGGCGATACATTCCGGACGTTTCGGTTCGGCCATCAGTTGGCCGGCAAACAGGATGCAACTGGCGGCCAGTGCAACTTTACGCAGTGACAGGTTCATTCGATTCTCCACGGGCATTGTTGTTATTCGACGTGTTTTTCACTTACGGGCATTTACCAAAGGGCAACGCTGTAGCTCACCAGCAAACGCACTTCGTCAGCATCGCGAGCCGAGTAGTTGGAGCGGTAAGTGGCATTACGCAAACGCACGGCGACATCCTTCAAGGCGCCGCTTTGTACTACATATTTGATCTCGGTGTTGCGTTCCCATTCTTTGCCTTCTTCGCCGTTCTTGAGCTTGATGTTGTCACCGCTCAAGTAGCGACTCATGAAGCTAAGACCGGGGATGCCGAGTTTGGCGAAGTCGAAGTCGTAGCGCGCCTGCCAGGAGCGCTCTTCAGCGCCGGCGAAATCGTTGATCTGCACGAAGTTGACCAGGTACGGGTCGCTGCCATCGACATAAGGGAAGGCACTGTCGCCAGACATGTGCTGGTAACCGGCGCTGAACTTGTGGCCGCTCAGCGCGTAGCTGACCAGACCGTTGAGCGAGCGGTTGTCGATCTCGCCGCCACGGGCTGCGCCCTGATCATCACTGACGGCGAAACGCAGGTCGGTGGCAAACGTACCGGGTCCCATAGGTCGCGAGGCAACGAGGCCGAAAAAGTGCTGGTTGTAGACTTCGTCGAGTTGGGCGAAGTGGTAACTGCCGGTGATCTTGTCGGTGAACTTGTAGTCCACGCCGCCAAAATCGAAGTGCTTGCCAGCGGCGGTGCCGGCAAAACGGCTGTTCTTGTTGTTGAGGGCGATGTCCTCGAAATCGGTGCTGTCGCGATCCTTGGCTTTCTCCAGACGGCCACCGGTGAAGGTCAGGTTCTTGATCTCTTTGGATGTCAGCAAGCCGCCTTCAAAGGTCTGCGGCAGGATGCGCCCGTCGTTGGGCTTGAGGATCGGCAGTTCAGGAATCAGGCTGCCGATTTTCAGCTCGGTGGCGGAAATTTTCACTTTGCCGGTCAGGCCGACTTTGGAGTATTCATCCGCCGCGCGCCCGTCATCATGGGTCGGCAGCAGGCCGGTACCGGTGCGGTCCGGGCTTGAATCAAGTTTGACCCCGAGCATGCCCAGCGCATCGACACCGAACCCCACGGTGCCGTCGGTGTAACCCGATTGCAGATTAAGCATGAACCCTTGAGCCCATTCGTCACGCTTGGATTGCTGGGCGCTGGTGCCATCGCGAAAGTCGCGGTTGAAATACATGTTGCGGGTTTCGAAGGTGGCGCTGCTGTCTTCGATGAAGTCGGCAAAACTCAACGGCGAAAAACCGGCAAGGGCGGCGGCACTGGCGAGGGCGGTGTGGCTGAAACGGGAAGGGCGGACAGGCGTGGAGGCCTGAGGCTGCATGGACGGCATGCGGGTTTACTCCGTTTATTGTTCTTATTGGTCGAAAACGCTTCGAGGCGTTTTTCTTTACGCTGTGTGGCATCAGCGACGGCAGTCGGAACTGTCCGTGGGCCGACTGTAACGAGCTAACCTTTCGCTAACCTTTCAGCTGACTTTCAAGGTTTTCGGGCTTCACAGCGGCGGTTGCGGCTGTAAACTCCGCGGCAAAGCGTGGCGTTGGCCATTCCTGAACGAGGTAAAAATCCATGCGTGTTCTGCTCGTCGAAGACCATCTGCAATTGGCTGAAAGCGTTGCGCAGGCGCTCAAGAGCACCGGTCTGACCGTGGATGTGTTGCACGATGGTGTGGCCGCCGATCTGGCGCTGGGCAGTGAGGAATACGCCGTGGCGATCCTCGATGTCGGCCTGCCGCGCATGGACGGTTTCGAGGTGCTCGCGCGTTTGCGCGCACGCGGCAAAAATCTGCCGGTGTTGATGCTAACGGCGCGCAGCGATGTGAAGGATCGCGTCCATGGCCTCAATCTGGGCGCCGACGATTACCTCGCCAAGCCTTTCGAGCTGACTGAGCTGGAAGCACGGGTCAAAGCCTTGCTGCGCCGCAGTGTGCTCGGTGGTGAACGCCAGCAGCGCTGCGGTGTGCTGGCCTACGACCTCGACACCCGGCGCTTCACCCTCGGCGAAGAGTTGCTGACGCTGACGTCCCGCGAACAAGCGGTGCTGGAGGCGCTGATCGCCCGGCCGGGACGGGTGATGAGCAAGGAGCAACTGGCGTCCCAGGTGTTCGGTCTCGACGAAGAGGCCAGCCCCGATGCCATCGAAATCTACGTGCACCGCTTGCGCAAGAAACTCGACGGCCAACCAGTGGCAATCGTGACGTTCCGTGGTCTGGGTTATCTGCTGGAAAGCCGCGATGCATAAGCCCAGCAGCCTGCGCTGGCGCTTGCTGTGGAACCTTGCATTGCTGCTGGTGGTACTGATGCTCGCCAGCGGTTTGAGCGCATACTGGAATGGTCGCGAAGCCGCCGACACCGCGTATGACCGCACGTTGCTGGCCTCGGCGCGGACCATCGCCGCGGGCCTGTCGCAGCGTGACGGCACACTGAGCGCCGATGTGCCCTACGTCGCACTCGATACCTTCGCTTACGACAGCGCCGGGCGGATTTACTATCAGGTCAACGATATCCATCAGAAGCTGATTTCCGGCTACGAAAACCTCCCCGGCCCGCCACCAGGGACGCCGCGAACGGACAGTTATCCCGCGTTGGCGCGCTTCTACAACGCCACTTACAACGGTCAGAACGTGCGCGTGGTCAGTCTGCTGAAAGCGGTGAGCGAGCCGAACATGAACGGCATGGCGGAAATCCGCGTGGCCGAAACCGACGAAGCGCGGGTGAGCATGGCGCGTAGTCTGGCCGCCGATACCTTGCTGCGTTTGGGTATGTTGGCGATTGGCGCGTTGTTGCTGGTCTGGTTCGCGGTCAGTGCGGCACTGCGCCCATTGGAGCGCTTGCGCACGGCGGTGGAAGAGCGTCAGCCCGACGACTTGCGCCCGCTGCCATTGGTTGAAGTGCAGCATGAACTGTGGCCGCTGGTGCGCGGGCTCAATCATTTCACCGAGCGTCTGCGCGGGCAGTTTGAGCGGCAGGCGCAGTTCATTGCCGATGCCGCCCATGAGTTGCGTACGCCTTTGGCAGCGCTGAAGGCGCGGCTTGAGCTGGGCCTGCGTTCCAATGATGCCGAGGTCTGGCGTTCGACGCTGGAGTCCTCGGCACAAAGCACTGATCGCCTGACACATCTGGCCAATCAGTTGCTGTCGTTGGCGCGGGTCGAAAACGGCGCCCGGGCGATTGCCGAGGGCGGCGCGCAGTTGCTCGATCTGAGTCAGTTGGCCCGAGAGCTGGGCATGGCCATGGCGCCACTGGCGCACAAGCGCGGGGTGGCCCTTGCGCTAGAGGCGGACGAACCGGTGTGGCTGCGCGGTGAACCGACGTTGCTCAATGAGTTGCTGAGCAATCTGGTGGACAACGCCTTGGCGCACACGCCATCGGGCGGCAACGTGATTTTGCGGGTGACGGCGCCGGCGGTGCTTGAAGTGGAAGATGACGGCCCGGGGATTCCGCTGGAAGAGCGCGATCGGGTGTTCGAGCGTTTCTATCGGCGTAATCAGCAGGTGGCGGGTTCAGGATTGGGGCTGGCGATTGTTGGCGAGATCTGCCGGGCGCATCTGGCGCAGATTAGTTTGCATGACGGTGAGCAGGCGGGGTTGAAGGTGCGGGTCAGTTTTATTGCCGGCTGATTGTGGTGGTTTTGCTGGCCCCTTCGCGAGCAGGCTCGCTCCCACTCTGGAATGCATTTTCCTGTGGGAGCGAGCCTGCTCGCGAATGTGGCGGCGCGGTCTCGGATCAGTAAAACATCGTCCGCGACTCTTCCAGATCTTCACACAACGCTTTGTTCTCCGGATCAATCCCAAGCTTCCTGAACGCCGGCACGCTCAGTGGATCAATCCGCGCAAACGGGTGGTCAGTGCCCTTGTGGCAATACAGGCTCGCCACCTGCACCAGATCGACGTAATCAATGGCCGTCGAGTCGCGCTTGAAGTCCTGATAGCGCCCCGGCAACTCCACCAATCGTTCCGGAAACTCCCACACGCGCAGCAACTTGTCGCCGAGCAACGGGTGAATATGGTCGATCACATGGTTGAGGCTGACCGGATCCGACAGCAGCTCATAGTGATCTTCGGCGTAAGTCAGAATCGGCAGTACCCCGATCTGATGCACCAGCCCGCCAAGGGCTGCCTGATCGGGCTTGAGTTGCGTGTAGCGGCGGCACAACGCGTAACTGACCCCGGCAATTTCCAGGCTCTTGCGCCAGACTTCGCGCATCTTCTGCTCGACCACTTCGGAGCGGGCGTGGAAGATCTGCTCCATCACCAGGCCGATGGCCAGGTTGCTGCTGTAGTTGATGCCCAGCCGGGTGATGGCTGTGTGCAGGTCGGTGACTTCCTGCGCGGCGCGCAGCAGCGGGCTGTTGACCACTTTGATCAGGCGCGCCGACAGTGCCGTGTCACGGCCGATCACTTTGCTCAGGTCGCTGACGCTGATTTCCGGGTCTTCAGCAGCCTTGCGAATCTGCAGGGCCACTTCCGGCAACGTGGGCAGAACCAGGTCATCGTTATCGATGGCCGCAACCAAATCCTGTTGGACTTTTTCCGCCAGTTCGCTCATTTAAACTCTCTAGGGTGTTGCAACAAATGCTGCGATCAGCGCTGGATTTCGCGGTCGCGATCCAGTTCGTAAGGCAGGTCGAGCAGATGCAGCGCGGGACCTTCGAGGGTGCCCAGACGCAAATCACCGGCTTCGGCAGCTTCGGCCTGCAGCACCGCCAGGAGTTCAATGTTTTGCCCGGCCTTGGCGGCCAGCACCACTTCGCCGATGGCGCTGTTGTGGCTTGGCGCGAACAGTTGTGTACCAGGCTCCGGCAAGTCAGCAGCGTCCAGGCTCAATCGATACAGACGACGCTTGAGTTTGCCCAGGTACTGCATGCGCGCAACGATTTCCTGGCCGGTGTAGCAACCTTTCTTGAAACTCACGCCGCCGACGGCTTGCAGGTTGAGCATCTGCGGGATGAACAGCTCGCGAGTGCTTGGCATGACCTGACCGATACCGGCGCGGATCTGGCCCAGCAGCCATTGATTCAGCTCGGCTTCAGGCAGGGCTTCGGACAATTTGGCTTTGATCGCGTCAGCCTGATCGACCGGTGCCCAGAGTTCGGCGCGATCCGGCGAGACGCGAATCGCGATCAGGCTTTCATTGCGCACGAGGCTGTCAGTTTCTGCCGGCAGATCCAGACCGAGGCTGGTCAAGGCGTTGTCGCCATGGGCCAGGCCGAAGCGTACCCAAGCGGCGCTTTCGTCGGTCAGTTTTGATTTGGAGAACACCGCGTACTTTTTCAGGTCCGCCAGTTGCGGCTCCAGCAGCTCGCTGGCCATCGCCAGGACCACGCCATCGCCTTCAAGCAGAATGCGGAAGCTCGACTGCATCCGGCCTTTCTGTGTGCAACGAGCACCGAGGCTGGCGCGGCTGTCGCTCAGGTAATTGAGATTGCAGGTCAACTGGCCTTGCAGGAATTTTCCGGCATCCGCGCCGCGAACCGCGAGAACGCCTTCATGAGACAGGGTGCAGAAAAAAGCAGAATCGGCCATGGGTCTTCGCAGGGTAAATAGACTGGGGCACATCATAAGGGCGCGTTGGTGAAATGGGTAGTTGATAAAGGATCGGTGGTGCCCGACCAAAGCCGACTGTGCGACCCGCCTCGGCGCTGTATACTTGCCGCCAAATTTGAGGAGGGCTCCATGGTCGAACAAGTTGAACTGAATCGCCTCTTTTGGCACAGCCGTCGCGGCATGCTTGAGCTTGACGTGTTGCTGGTGCCGTTCGTGAAAGAGGTTTATGCCGATCTGAACGAGGTGGATCGTGCGTTGTATGTTCGCCTGTTGGAGTGCGAGGATCAGGACATGTTCGGCTGGTTCATGGAGCGCAGCGAGTCTGAAGATCCGGAGCTGCAGCGTATGGTTCGCATGATCCTGGACCGTGTCCAGCCCAAGTAACACGTTCGAATGCCGCTGGCATGCCTCACGGCAGTTGCTGGCGGCGTATCTGCTGGCCCAGGCGTTCGCACTGGGTTCGGTGTTCCTGCTTTCTATTCCACTCTGGGCAAGTTTGCTCGGGGCTTTTGGCTGTCTGCTTCACGGATATTGGGTGTTGCCTCGGCAGATTCTGCTAAATCACCCTCAGGCGTTTCGCGGATTGCGCCGGGACGCCGATGGCTGGCAGTTGTGGAATCAGGCGGATGGCTGGCAAGCCGTGCAGTTGAGGCCGGACAGCCTGGCGCTGCCGTTGATCGTGGTTTTGCGTTTTCGTCTGCGCGGGGAATGGCGGGTCAGATCAATCTGTGTACCACGGGACTCGCAGGCGGCGGATCTGCACCGGCGCCTGCGAGTACGGCTCAAGTTCAGCCGGCGTAGGTGGGCGGCACCAGAATAGTGTCGAGCGCCTCAGGCAACAGGTCGGGATAGTCGAGAGTGTAATGCAGGCCGCGACTTTCCTTGCGCTCCATGGCTGAGCAAATCATCAGTTCGGCGACTTGTGCCAGGTTGCGCAGTTCGATCAGATCGCGACTGACCTTATAGTTGCTGTAGAACTCGTCGATCTCGTCCAGCAGTAGGCGCACGCGGTGTTGCGCCCGTTGCAGGCGCTTATTGGTGCGCACGATGCCGACGTAGTCCCACATGAACCGTCGCAGTTCATCCCAGTTGTGCGCGATGATCACGTCCTCGTCTGAGTCGGTGACCTGGCTGGCGTCCCAGACGGGCAGGGCGCTTGGCGCGGCGACATCGTCCAGTTGCGCGAGGATGTCCGCCGCCGCCGAACGGGCATAGACGAAACATTCCAGCAGCGAATTACTGGCCATGCGGTTGGCGCCATGCAGGCCGGTGAAGCTGGTTTCGCCGATGGCATACAGGCCCGGCACATCGGTGCGACCGTTCTGATCGACCATCACGCCGCCACAGGTGTAATGCGCGGCCGGGACGACCGGGATCGGCTGTTTGGTGATGTCGATGCCGAATCCCAGGCAGCGCTCATAAACAGTCGGGAAGTGACTTTTAATGAACGCTTCGGGTTTGTGGCTGATGTCGAGATACACGCAGTCAACGCCCAAGCGCTTCATTTCATGGTCGATGGCCCGGGCGACGATGTCACGCGGTGCCAGCTCGGCGCGCTTGTCGAAGCGGGACATGAAGCGTTCGCCATTGGGCAGCTTCAAATGGGCGCCTTCGCCGCGCAGGGCTTCGGTGATCAGAAAACTCTTGGCTTGCGGGTGATATAGGCAGGTCGGGTGGAACTGGTTGAACTCCAGGTTCGCCACCCGGCAACCCGAACGCCAGGCCATGGCGATGCCGTCACCGCAGGCGCCGTCGGGGTTACTGGTATAGAGATAGACCTTGGCGGCACCGCCCGAGGCCAGAATCACGAAGCGTGCGCCGTAGGTGTCGACTTCGCCAGTCTTGCGGTTGAGTACGTAGGCGCCGAGGCATCGTTCGCCTTGCATGCCTAAGCGTCGTTCGGTGATCAGGTCGACGGCGACCCGCTGCTCCAGCAGTTCGATATTCGAACGCTCTTTGGCCTGGGCCAGCAGGGTTTTGAAGATGGCAGCGCCGGTGGCATCGGCCGCATGGATGATGCGGCGGTGACTGTGGCCACCTTCGCGGGTCAGGTGGAATTCGAATCCGCCGTCTTCAGTGCCGGACTGATCGTCGCGGGTGAAAGGCACGCCTTGGTCGATCAGCCACTGGATGGCCTCGCGGCTGTGCTCGACGGTGAAACGCACTGCGTCTTCGTGGCATAGACCGCCGCCGGCGTTCAGGGTGTCGTCGACGTGGGATTCGACAGTGTCGGTGTCATCCAGCACAGCTGCGACGCCGCCCTGGGCCCAATAGGTGGATCCGTTGGCGAGATCGCCTTTGCTCAATACGGCAATGCGCAAATGACCCGGCAGGGTCAGCGCGAGACTTAAACCGGCAGCACCGCTGCCAATGACCAGAACATCATGTTGGAATTGTTGGCTCATTACAGGATTCCGCTCAAAGCGACCCGGGTCGGGGGTGGTGCAGGACTGCCGGATCGGCGAGTCAAGGCAGCCACACAGCCCACTAGTATATAGAGGGGGGGATCGGCACAATAGCCGGGCCGACATGGCATTGTGAAACTACTGTGACCGAAAAAACCGTGTGCTTCGTCGGAAGTTTTTCTCACCCATTTGGGGAAAAGACGACTGTATCGGTGCTGAAACAGACTTTTTCTGCACAGGGTCGCCCAATGTCAGGTGGTGACGGCTATAAATAATTGGAACTTTTGCCAAAGGCCCAAGATCAATAGTCGGTGCCAGAGATAAGGGACAGTGTCGGCTTCAGTGCGGAATCTGCGGTTGGATTCCTGCCGGCGAAACCGATGACAAGATTATTCGCGCAGCCGGTTTATCCCGAGCTGCGCTTTTCGTGCGTGCCAAATCAGAGCCCGCAGGAAACTTGCCTGGAGGGGGAGAACTTTTGCGAAAAGCCCGAGTCTATGTTTGCAAGTCTGGTCGTTTAGTTATGCAAGTCTCCTTCGGGCTTATCGAGGAGTGTTCATGCTAACCCAGGAAGAGGATCAGCAGCTGGTCGAGCGCGTTCAACGCGGCGACAAGCGAGCTTTCGATCTGTTGGTGCTGAAGTATCAGCACAAGATTCTCGGGTTGATCGTGCGTTTCGTGCACGACACCCATGAAGCCCAGGACGTGGCTCAGGAAGCCTTTATCAAGGCATATCGAGCGCTTGGAAACTTTCGCGGCGACAGTGCGTTTTATACGTGGCTGTACCGTATTGCCATTAACACGGCAAAGAATTACCTGGTTTCACGCGGCCGCCGGCCGCCGGATAGCGATGTAAGTTCCGAAGATGCAGAGTTCTACGATGGCGATCATGGCCTCAAGGATCTCGAGTCACCAGAACGTGTACTGCTGCGGGATGAGATCGAAGGCACTGTCCATCGAACCATTCAGCAACTGCCAGAGGATTTGCGTACGGCGTTAACTTTACGTGAATTCGATGGTCTGAGTTACGAGGACATTGCGAGCGTCATGCAATGTCCGGTGGGTACCGTGCGCTCCCGGATTTTCCGCGCCCGGGAGGCCATCGATAAAGCCCTGCAGCCGTTGTTGCAGGAAAACTGAGACAGCGGCGACAGCCAAGAGAGGAACGCCATGAGTCGTGAAGCCCTGCAGGAATCGCTGTCCGCAGTGATGGATAACGAAGCGGACGAACTGGAATTGCGTCGGGTGCTCAACGCACTGGACGACGTAGAAACCCGTGAGACCTGGGCTCGTTACCAGATCGCTCGGGCAGCCATGCACAAGGATCTGCTGCTGCCACGTCTGGATATCGCTGCGGCAGTGTCTGCTGCACTGGAAGACGAAACGGCTCCGGCCAAAGTATCTCGCAGCCCATGGCGCAATCTTGGCCGTCTGGCTGTTGCAGCCTCGGTGACTGTTGCCGTTCTGGCCGGTGTTCGCCTGTACAATCAGGACGAAATCGCTGGTGTTGAGCTGGCTCAGCAATCCAATCAGCCAACCTTGGCCACCCCACAGGTCAAAGGTCCGGCTGTTCTGGCAGGCTATAGTGAAAGTTCGGAAGCCACTGGCCCTATGGCCAACGGCGTACTGCAAGGTCAGCCAGGCTGGCATGATCAGCGTCTGCCAGGCTACCTGCGTCAGCACGCACAACAGGCCGCACTGAAAGGCACTGAAAGCGCGTTGCCATACGCACGTGCAGCAAGTCTGGAAAACCGTTAAGGAGGATCATGCGCGCCATACCTCTACTTTCGCTTCTGCTCAGTGGCTGGTTCATAGTTCCAGCCCACGCTGATGAGGCCCAGGACTGGTTGACCCGTCTGGGCCAGGCCGAGCAGCAGCAAAGCTTTCACGGCACTTTCGTATACGAGCGTAACGGTAGCTTTTCTACCCATAACATCTGGCATCGCGTCCAGAATGGCCAGGTTCGCGAGCGTTTACTCCAGCTCGACGGTTCGGCGCAGGAAGTCGTGCGCATTGATGGACACACTCAATGCGTCAGCGGCACCCTGATTGCCGGTCTGGGGGATTCCCCCAACTCAGCCGCTCGTCCTCTCGATCCGCAAAAGCTGAAAAACTGGTATGACCTTGCCGTCATCGGCAAATCGCGCGTGGCTGGGCGAGACGCAGTGATTGTATCGCTGACGCCTCGCGATCAGCATCGTTACGGTTTTGAATTGCATCTGGACAAGAAAACGGGTTTGCCGCTGAAGTCGTTGCTGCTGAACGACAAGGGGCAGTTGCTCGAACGCTTCCAGTTCACCAGTCTCGATACTGACGAAGTCCCGTCGGACAAAGATTTGCAGGCTGATGCTGACTGTAAAGCGATAACGCTCGACAGCGACAAGGCTTCCGCGGTCAAGACCGCTCAGGTCTGGCATTCGGACTGGCTGCCGCCGGGTTTTGAACTGACCAGCAGCACCTCGCACAAGGACCCGGAAACCAAGACTCAGGTCAACAGTTTGCTGTACGACGACGGCTTGGCACGTTTTTCGGTTTTCCTTGAGCCTTTGAACGGCGCAACCGTCACTGACACTCGCACGCAACTGGGTCCAACCGTTGCCGTTTCCCGTCGCCTGACAACGCCTGAAGGCGAGATGATGGTCACTGTGGTTGGTGAGATTCCAATTGGCACTGCCGAACGAATTGCTCTGTCGATGCGAAATACCGATGGCACTGCAACCAGTAAGCAGTGAGCTGATTTCAGTCATTACCACGTCTTCATCGAGACGTAGATGAAATGTTTGCTGAGCATTTTCATTTGCAAATACCCCGAAAATTTTTTATAGGTCAGAGCCTCACGGCTCTGGCCTTGTTTGTTGTTCCCGGAACAAAAATGCCGGTCGGTGGTTTCCGGCGTTCCTTGCTCCATATCGCTTAACCCTGCTCGTCGTAACGGGAGCTGTATGTCGATACCAAGTTTGAAATCCTATCTCTCCATTTTCGCCACTGTGCTGTTGCTCGGTCAGGCGGTGCCTGCGGCGCAAGCGGCCGATCTGCCTGACTTCACCCAATTGGTCGAACAAGCTTCGCCAGCCGTGGTGAACATCAGTACCACGCAGAAACTGCCGGATCGCAAAGTGAACCAGCAGATGCCTGATCTGGAAGGCTTGCCGCCGATGCTGCGCGAGTTCTTCGAACGTGGCATGCCGCCTCAGCAGCGTTCGCCGGGCGGTGGTGGTCGTCAGCGTGAAGCGCAGTCGCTGGGTTCGGGCTTCATTATCTCCCCGGATGGCTACATCCTGACCAATAACCACGTAATCGCCGATGCCGACGAGATCCTCGTCCGCCTCGCCGACCGCAGTGAAATGAAAGCCAAGCTGATCGGCACCGATCCACGCTCCGACGTGGCCTTGCTGAAAATCGAAGGCAAGGACCTGCCGGTGCTCAAACTCGGCAAATCCCAGGACTTGAAAGCCGGTCAGTGGGTCGTGGCAATCGGTTCGCCGTTTGGCTTCGACCATACCGTGACTCAAGGCATCGTCAGTGCCGTGGGTCGTAGCCTGCCGAACGAAAACTATGTGCCGTTCATTCAGACCGACGTGCCGATCAACCCAGGCAACTCCGGTGGTCCGCTGTTCAACCTGAACGGTGAAGTGGTCGGCATCAACTCGCAGATCTACACCCGTTCGGGTGGTTTCATGGGCGTGTCGTTCGCGATCCCGATCGACGTGGCGATGGATGTGTCCAATCAGCTGAAGAGCGGTGGCAAAGTCAGCCGCGGCTGGCTGGGCGTGGTCATCCAGGAAGTGAATAAGGATCTGGCCGAGTCGTTCGGCCTGGATAAACCGGCCGGCGCGCTGGTTGCCCAGATTCAGGATGACGGCCCGGCAGCCAAAGGTGGCCTGCAAGTTGGCGACGTGATCCTGAGCATGAATGGTCAGCCGATCGTCATGTCAGCTGATCTGCCGCATCTGGTCGGCGCACTGAAAGCTGGCGCCAAAGCCAATCTGGAAGTGATTCGTGAAGGCAAGCGCAAGAATGTCGAGCTGACGGTTGGCGCGATCCCTGATGAAGACAAAGAGCTGGATGCGCTACCGAAGTCCGGTACTGAAAGCACCAGCAACCGCCTCGGTGTGTCGGTGGGCGAGCTGACCGCCGAGCAGAAGAAAACCTACGACCTCAAAGGTGGTGTGGTGATCAAGGAAGTGCAGGACGGTCCTGCGGCGCTGATTGGTCTGCAGCCAGGTGACGTGATCACGCACCTGAACAACCAGGCCATCGGCTCCACCAAGGAGTTCGGCGAGATCGCCAAGGCTCTGCCGAAGAACCGTTCGGTGTCGATGCGCGTTCTGCGTCAAGGTCGTGCCAGCTTCATCACCTTCAAACTGGCTGAATAATCCAGCGCTAAGGTAAAAAAGAAACCGCCTCGAAAGAGGCGGTTTTTTTATGCCTGAAGCTTTTGTCTGGACGGCAGGAGGCTTAGCCCATCATGTCCTTGACCATCCGCTCTTGTTCCATCAGCTCACGCTGGCGGGCATCGATGCGTGAAGACAGCGGGAAGTTGCTGCCAGCCTTGCGCTTGGCAAAATCGAGTTGCTGGATCGCCTGGCGATAATCGCCAACCAGCGCGAAATACTCGGCCCGCGCCTGGTGCAGGCCAATGATGTTCCCCGACAAGCCACGGGTTTCGGCGACCTGATACCAGACATCCGGATCATCCGGGCGGGATTTGAGTAATGCTTCCAGCGCCTTCTCGGCATCCGGCGCGCGATTCTGTTTCAGCAGCAGATCCACTCGAACCTGATTCAGCGGATAGTTGCCCGGATATTGTGTAAGCATCCGGTCCACACGGGACTGTGCATCCGGCAAACGATTATTGGTGATGTCCAGATCGACTTGGGCAAGGTTGTAGATGATTTCGTTCGGCGACGTCGCCAGCAATTGCTTGAGATTCTCGCGCGCTTCATTCAACTGGCCACCCTTGATCTGCGCAATCGCCAGACCGTAGCGCGCCACATCGTTCTTCGGGTTTTCATCCAGCTGCGCACGGAAACGCTTGGCGCCCAGACCCGGGGTTTCTTCGTAGATCAACTGCACGCGCGCGCGGATCAATTGATAGCGCTTGGAGTCTTCAATGCCGCCCGGTTTGGCTTGTTCGGCGCGGTTGCGGGTGTCGGCAATACGCGATTCGGTCACCGGGTGAGTCAGCAGGAATTCCGGTGGCTTGGCGTCGAAACGGTATTGACGCATCAGGCGTTCGAACATGGTCGGCATTGAGCGCGGGTCATACCCGGCTTTTTCCAGATTGAGGATGCCGATGCGGTCGGCTTCCTGTTCGTTCTGCCGGGAGAAGGTGCGTTGCGACTGAATCGCCGCTGCCTGCGTACCGGCGATGGTCGCAATACCGGCGTCACCGCCACCGGCTGCGGCAATGACGATCCCGGCCAGCAGCGCGGCCATCATCGGTACCTGCATTCGTTGCGATGCCTCGACGCCGCGCGCGAAGTGGCGTTGTGACAAGTGCGCCAGTTCGTGCGCCAGTACCGATGCGTATTCACCCTCGGTCTGCGCATTGAGGAACAAGCCACCATTGACCCCGACCACGCCACCCGGCGCCGCGAAGGCGTTGAGCTGCGGGCTGTTGATTAGAATGAATTCAAGGCGTCGGTCAGTGACTTGACTGGTCTCCACCAGCTTATAGACGCTGGATTCGACGTAGTCCTTGAGCTGCGGATCGTTGAGCTGTGAAACCTGGCTGCGCAACATCGCCAGCCAGGCGCGGCCAAGCTGGTATTCCTGTTGCGGCGAGACAATGGCAGAACTGGCGTCGCCAAGTGACGGCAGATCGTCGGCAAAGCCTGGTGAGGCGAGCAGGCAAGCGAGCGTCAGCAGGGTAGGGCGCAGAAAAGTCATGCACAAAGCCTTAGAAGACAAAGACCTTACTGTAGCCGGACACCGATGCTGCGACCAGATATTCTAGGCTGCTCGAAGACCTGAACCGGAGTGACGCAATGACTGACGCTGTAGCCCATGACGTGGAACTGGACGCCAGTGGCCTGAATTGTCCGTTGCCGTTGCTCAAGGCGAAAATGGAGCTGAACAAGCTTCAGAGTGGCGCCGTCCTCAAGGTGATCGCCACTGATGCGGGCTCGCAACGCGACTTTCGCACCTTTGCCAAATTGGCCGGTCATACGCTGCTGCGCGAAGAAGACGAAGCAGGTGTCTACCGTTACTGGTTGAAAAAGGCCTGAAATCGACAGCGTTACAATCTAAGGATTATTGATGTTCAAAGTGTTACGCGACTGGATTCAGCGCTATTTCTCCGATGAGGAAGCGGTGGTGCTGGCGGTGCTGCTGTTTCTCGCCTTCACGGCCGTGCTCACCCTCGGCGGCATGCTTGCGCCGGTATTGGCGGGGATGGTGCTGGCGTATCTCATGCAGGGCCTGGTGGTCACGCTCGAGCGTCTGCGCGTGCCGGGTGGTGTGGCGGTAGGATTGGTGTTCGCGCTGTTCATGGGCGTGCTGATGCTGTTTATCCTCGTGGTGTTGCCGCTGCTCTGGCATCAGTTGATCACCCTGTTCAATGAGTTGCCGGGCATGCTCGCCAAATGGCAGTCGCTGCTGTTGCTGCTGCCGGAACGCTATCCGCACCTGGTGTCCGATGAGCAAGTGTTGCAGGCGATCGAGGCGGCGCGTGGCGAGATCGGCAAGTTCGGCCAGTGGGCTCTGACATTCTCTCTGTCGAGTTTGCCGCTGCTGGTGAACATCATGATCTATCTGGTACTGGTGCCGATTCTGGTGTTCTTCTTCCTCAAGGACCGGGCCATGATCGGCGAATGGGTGCGTGGCTACTTGCCGCGTGAGCGCGCGCTGATCACTCGGGTTGCGCAGGAGATGAACCGGCAGATTGCCAACTACATTCGCGGCAAGGTCATCGAAATCGTGATTTGTGGCGGCGTGACCTACATCGCGTTTGCCGCCCTCGGACTCAACTATGCGGCGCTGCTGGCGTTGCTGGTCGGTGTGTCGGTGGTGGTGCCGTATGTCGGTGCCGTGGTGGTGACCGTGCCGGTGCTGCTGATTGCGCTGTTCCAGTGGGGCTGGAGCGATCAGTTCATTTATCTGATGGCGGTCTACGGGATCATTCAGACACTGGATGGCAATGTGCTGGTGCCGCTGCTGTTCTCGGAGGCGGTCAATTTGCACCCGGTGGCAATCATCTGTGCAGTGCTGTTGTTTGGCGGGTTGTGGGGATTCTGGGGGGTGTTCTTTGCGATCCCGCTGGCGACCCTATTCAAGGCAGTGCTGGATGCGTGGCCGCGCAAGGAGCCGGTGGTGGCGCCGCTGCTGTAGCGGTTGATCCAGATTGTTCGGTGCGGCTTAAGGCCTCATCGCCGGCAAGCCAGCTCCCACAGGGTTTCGGTGCACACAAAACCTGTGGGAGCTGGCTTGCCAGCGATGGCGTCAGAGAAGACGCCAGAGAAACATCAGGCCTTGTTCAAATTCTGCGCAGCTGCCAAAACAGCATCCACATGCCCCGGCACTTTCACACCACGCCATTCCTGACGCAGCACACCGTCCTTATCAATAAGGAACGTGCTGCGATCAACGCCCAGGTATTCCTTGCCGTACAGCTTCTTCAGCTTGATCACGTCGAACAATTGGCAGACGGCTTCGTCCTTGTCGCTGATCAGCTCAAAGGGAAACTCCTGCTTGCACTTGAAGTTCTCGTGGGACTTCAGGCTGTCACGGGAGATACCGAAAATCTCGGTATTGGCGGCCTTGAAGGCGGCGTACTGATCACGAAAGCCCTGGCCTTCTGTGGTGCAACCCGGGGTGCTGTCCTTCGGATAGAAATAGATCACCACTTGTTTGCCCTTTAGGGCAGACAGGCTGACAGTCTGCCCGCTGGTGGCAGGTGCTTCGAAATCGGCAACCGGTTGGTCGATGACAACAGCCATGAAAGCTTCCTTACATTGGGTTCTGTGGGCGCCAAGGCTCGATCAGTGCGTCCAGGTTCATCGCGTCGGAGAAGTCGAGAAACTGGTCGCGCAGCCAGCTGATCTGGGTGCCGGCGGGCAGGGTCACGGTAAATGTGGCGTTGAGCATGGTGCCGCCGGTCTGCGGCGCCTGATACGTGTCGCAGGTCAGGTTTTCCAGTTCGACGTTGTGATCCATGAAGAACTGGCACAGCTCATTGATGATGTCCGGGCGATATGCCGAGCTGACATACGCCACATACGGCAGGGCCTGCGGACGATTTTCCAGCGGCGCGCTGCGCACCACGTTGGCGGTAAAGGCGTGTTTCTTGGCCAGACCCGGCAAGCTGCCTTCCAGGCGGGCGAGGGCATCCCAACTGCCGGAGACCTCGAGGACCAAAGCGCTGCACTCGCCGTGGCGAGTCAGGCGTGAAGTAACCACGGCGCAGCGATTTTCATGGCTGGCGCGGCACAGGACGTTAGTCAGCTCCATGGGGTTGGCGCCGAGGGCACTGATGACAAGGAATTGTTCGCGAACTGTGGGGGTGGACATGCAGCATTCCTAAAGCGATGAGCGGTCGGTAGGTTTACGGGCGTTGGCCACCGGGGAGTGCCTGTTCTGGCTGTCCGTACAAAGAGGCCCGGCAAGCGCTCGCGGCTCGCTCCACTATAGCGGGAGCGCGTCGATGCGACGCAGGAACGGGGTCTGGGAGGCCGTAAAGGGAGGCTGGAACCCGGCGTACAAGCTGATCAGTACCGATCAAAGTCTGAAGGGTAGCGAAAAGCGGCGCCAAGGGGAATGGCGGCAGCGCAGTACTTCGCTTGTGCAAGCATCTTGGCGCCAGTACCATTACCGCTCTCTTTTTCCGGCAGGAGCGGTTTCATGATTGCGGGCAGTATGGTGGCACTGGTCACTCCCATGGATGCACAAGGGCGTCTTGACTGGGACAGCCTCAGCAAACTCGTGGACTTCCATCTCAAGAACGGCACCCATGCCATTGTCGCGGTCGGTACTACCGGCGAGTCGGCAACCCTTGATGTAGAAGAACACATCGCCGTCATCAAAGCCGTGGTCAAACAGGTTGCCGGGCGCATTCCGGTCATCGCCGGCACTGGCGCCAACTCGACCCGCGAAGCTGTCGAGCTGACCCGCAACGCCAAGGAAGCCGGGGCCGATGCCTGCCTGCTGGTGGTTCCGTACTACAACAAGCCGACTCAGGAAGGTCTGTACCAGCACTTCAAGCACATCGCTGAAGCGGTCGACATTCCGCAGATTCTCTACAACGTTCCTGGCCGCACGTCTTGCGACATGCAAGCCGAGACCGTGATTCGCCTGTCCACCGTGCCGAACATCATCGGTATCAAGGAAGCCACTGGCGACCTGAAACGCGCCAAAGCGATTATCGATGGTGTGAACAAGGATTTCATCGTGCTGTCCGGCGATGATCCGACCGCCGTTGAGCTGATCCTGCTGGGTGGCAAAGGCAACATCTCTGTAACCGCCAACGTCGCGCCACGCGAAATGGCCGATCTGTGCGAGGCCGCGCTCAAGGGCGACGCCGACACCGCACGGGCGATCAACGAAAAACTGATGCCACTGCACAAAGACCTGTTCATCGAAGCCAACCCGATTCCGGTGAAGTGGGCTTTGGTGGAAATGGGCCTGATGCATCAAGGCATCCGCCTGCCACTGACCTGGCTGAGCACACCTTGTCACGAAACGCTCCGCTTGGCCCTGCGCCAGTGCAGCGTCCTGGTTTAATTGAGGAAGTACAACGCATGAAGCGAATGGCCGGACTTTCCGCACTTGCCTTGATTATCTCCAGCACCAGCGGCTGCGGATGGGTCTGGGGGCCGGAAGGTTATTTCCGCGACCGTGGTAGCGATTACCTGCAAGCGCAACAGACTGCACCAATGCAACTGCCACCGGAAGTCAGCACTTCCAAGCGTCTGGATCCGCTGTTGCCGATCCCGCGTAACGTTGCTGATGACACCGAGAAGGGCGAATACATTGTGCCGCGTCCTCAGCCGCTGTCGGCCGTTGCCGATGCCAGCGATTACTCGCTGCAGAAGAGCGGTGACTCCCGCTGGGTCGTGGCCCAGCACCCACCGGCCGAAGTCTGGCCAGTGGCGGTGCAGTTCTTCCAGGACAACGGTTTCCGTCTGGATGAACAGCGCCCGCAGACCGGCGAGTTCACCACCACCTGGCAGCATTCCGACGAACTGTCCGCGGCCATGGCCAAGCGCCTGAGCGCAGCCGGCATCGCCAGCGACAGCGAAACCCGCGTGCGTGTGCGGATCGAGCCGGGCGTGCAGCGCAACACCAGTGAAATCTACGTGGTCAGCGCCGAGCGTCCAGCCGGCAGCACGGCCGATGTGGCCTTCACCAACCGTTCGGTCAACACTGGCCTGGACGCAGCGCTGGTCGA
This sequence comes from Pseudomonas sp. Irchel s3h9, assembly GCF_900187475.1. Classification (NCBI taxonomy): domain Bacteria; kingdom Pseudomonadati; phylum Pseudomonadota; class Gammaproteobacteria; order Pseudomonadales; family Pseudomonadaceae; genus Pseudomonas; species Pseudomonas sp. Irchel s3h9. Next base: position 188,228 of record NZ_FYDH01000008.1, read on the forward strand.
CGACATGCTCGCGAGCATGAGCCGGATCTCCGAGAAGGGCGGTTCGGTGTCGATGCTGGCCTCGCGTGATTTCGATACGCCAAGCCGTGTCAGCCTCAGCGAAGATGGCAGCGGCAACCCGGTGTTGAACGTCGGTAACGATCTGGACCGTGCCTGGTCGAGCGTTGGCCGTGCACTGGAACAAGGCGAATGGCGCGTTGAAGACATCAACCGTAGCCTGGGCCTGTACTACATCAACCTGGCCGAAAAAGCCGAGAAGAAAGACGACAAGCCTGGTTTCTTCAGCAGCCTGTTCGGCAGTGCGCCGAGCAAGGAAGAAGTTGAAGCCCGTGCCGAGCGTTATCAGGTTCGCCTGAGCAAGGTTGGCGAGAACATTCAGGTGACCGTCGAGAAAAACATCAACACCGTCGCGCCGGCTGAAGTGGCACGCAAAGTGTTGAGCGTGATTCAGGACAACCTGGGCTGATCAACCATGCGTTTTGCCGTTCTCGGCAGCGGTAGCCAAGGGAACGGCACGCTGATCGCCAGTGCTGATACGTATGTGCTGGTGGATTGTGGTTTTTCCCTGCGGGAAACCGAAAAACGCCTGTTGCGCCTGGGTGTGACCCCGGCGCAACTGAGCGCGATACTCGTAACCCACGAACATGCCGACCACGTGCATGGCGTGGGTTTACTGTCTCGGCGCTACAATCTACCGGTCTACCTCAGTCGCGGCACACTGCGCGGGATGCGCAAACCGATTGAACCCGCAGGCTTTCTGGCCGGCGGCGAGCAACTGCAGATCGGTGCACTGAGCATCGGGGTCATTGCCGTGGCCCATGATGCGCAGGAACCGACCCAGTACGTCTTCAGTGATCACCAGCAGCGGCGCTTCGGCCTGCTGACCGACCTGGGTTCCTACTGCGAGCGGGTGCTGGATGGTTATCGGGACCTCGATGCGTTGATGATCGAGTCCAACCACTGTCGCGATATGCTGGCCCGTGGTCATTACCCGTACTTTCTCAAGCAGCGGGTGGGCGGCGAGCTGGGACATTTGAACAACCATCAGGCGGCATTCCTGGTGTCCGAGTTGGGCTGGCAGGGCTTGCAACACCTGGTCCTGGCCCATCTGAGCAGCAAGAACAACCTGCCGCAGTTGGCCCGGCAATGTTTTGTCGACACCCTCGGGTGCGACCCGGACTGGCTGCAACTGGCCGATCAAGATTCAGGGCTCGACTGGCGCCACATCGCCTAGCCCACCTACTTAGCAAGCGGAGCCCATCATGGAAAAACGTGAAGAACTCTACCGCGGCAAAGCCAAATCGGTTTACAAGACCGACGACGCTGACCGCTTGATCCTGCTGTTTCGCAACGACACCTCGGCGTTCGACGGCAAGCGTATCGAGCAGCTCGACCGCAAAGGCATGGTCAACAACAAGTTCAATGCCTTCATCATGCAGAAACTCGAAGCGGCCGGCGTACCGACCCAATTCGACAAACTGCTGGCCGACAATGAAGTCCTGGTGAAGAAACTCGACATGATCCCGGTCGAGTGCGTCGTGCGTAACTACGCTGCCGGTAGTCTGGTCAAGCGTCTGGGCGTCGAAGAGGGCCTGAAGCTCAATCCTTACACCTTCGAACTGTTCCTGAAGGACGACGCCAAGGGCGACCCGTTCATCAACGAATCCCACGTCGTGGCATTCGGTTGGGGCACCGCCGAGCAACTGGTGCGCATGAAAGAACTGTCGCTCAAGGTCAACGAAGTCCTGACCAAGCTGTTCGACGACGCTGGCCTGCTGCTGGTCGACTTCAAGCTTGAGTTCGGCGTGTTCAGCGACGGCTCCATCGTCCTCGGTGACGAGTTCAGCCCGGACGGCTGCCGTCTGTGGGACAAGGACACCAAGAAGAAGATGGACAAAGACCGCTTCCGTCAGGGCCTCGGTGACGTTATCGAAGCCTACGAAGAAGTCGCCAATCGTCTGGGTGTACCGCTTTAATCGACGCAAGCATCTGATAGCACGAAGAAAATTTCGAAAGAGGGTTTGCTTTCGGTAAAAGTGTTGTTATGATGCGCGCCGTTGGAGAGATGCCAGAGTGGCCGAATGGGACGGATTCGAAATCCGTTGTACCTTCACCGGTACCTAGGGTTCGAATCCCTATCTCTCCGCCATTATTGAACAAGACGAAGCCCCCGTAATCATTGATGATTCCGGGGGCTTTTTCGTTTTTGGAATTTTGTTTAGGGCATTTTTAGGGCAAAAAATGACATCGTGAGGACGCTCTGGGCCAGTGTTGGCTACGGCCAGTGGTTGGTGCTTACACTAATGGCGAGGGCGCACGCGATACTTTGCGGCGTATCGAGGGATTAGGTATGTGGGTTTGGCAGGAAGCACGAGAGCGTTGGTTATTGGCAGCTGTAGTGACGGTGTTCGCGTTACTTTGCCTAGTAAACACAAGGTTGCCTTTGTGGCAAATTTTGGAAGGTGGAGCTATTGCCGCTTTTCTCTGCGCAGACGCAACTATGAACGTCACCAGCGATCTGCTCGTCGGACTCATATCTGCATATGTGTTTTATGTGATCATTGAGCTGTTGCCGAGTCACCGCAAAAAGGTTGAAACCTTGCGGGTTTTGAATTTGCTGATCGCGTCTGTAGTCGAGGCATACGATAAGGCAAGCATGTTTGCTCATGAGCGATCTCTGAACTCACTCGATCCAATGATCCTCAAGCGTTCGAAGCTGAAATCTACTCTTGATAGTCTTAAAGAAGGATCTGATTTCGTTCGACTCAAGTTTGCACTGCAGACTGGACACTCTCGGTACCCGGATTTTCAACATGCTCTCAGCCTTGCTGTGGGGTTATCCCCGCAGCATGCTCTGAACTGGTTTGTGCTGACGGATAAGATCAGGCTGCTTGCCGATGAGTACGGCGCGCAGCCTGTGGATGCAAATGGGGACTACGCGACTCAGATCACATCGAACATTCAAGATGTGACTGCGTATTTTGCACATCGAAAACAAATGGAGCTCTATATGGGGGCACTTTTGTTGAGAGTCACTGAGTTTTTTGAGGCGGCATTGACATGGATGGAGTACCAAAATTTCGAGGCGGATGATTGATAAAAATATGCAAGTTATTGTTTTTCAAAATCTCACTCATCAACCCTAAACCCAAGCATTTTTGAAACAATGCCCGCCATGCTTTTGGTGTCTTTTGGTATCCATCTACCATAATGCTTTCGCACCATTGTTGTGTCGGCATGTCCGAGCTGTCTGGCGACCCATTCGACAGGCACATAGCTTGAGAGCATTTGGCTGGCAAATGTGTGGCGGCATTGGTTTGCGCCTCGGTGACGCACATCGGCTTTTTTCAAATGCGCGGTGAACCAATTGCTCAGTGTCTTACCGCTCCAAAGCAAACCACTAGTCGAGCTGCGAAAAAGGAATCTTACTTTCATCCGCTTCGATGTGATGTTGTCACGCTGGATGATGGTGATCTCTTCCGAAACCGCGTCTTTGGCTGCTGCAACGATCTCTCGCATCAGTTCAATTGCTGGGTCTATTAACTCGACGACCCTTACCCTGGAGCGTTCTTTCGGGACTTTGAACTCGCCCACCACCAACGCGCGTCGGACATGCACCAGGCCGGCCAGAAGATCGATGTCCTCAACAGCGAGTGCAATGAGTTCGGATAGCGATAGTCCAGCCCAGCAGTTGAACTCAATCATCCTAGTATCAGGTCGTCGCGCCGGATCCGTTTTGCCGATCAAATCAATCTCCGTGCGACTGAAAGGGTCAGCATGCTCGAGGTCGACATCTGAGCCGACGTTGCTGATTCGGTCCAGTGGGTTGGCTTTCAAGATGCCGTCGCCGAAGGCGTCAGCCCAGACGCCTCGGACGACGGTGAAGATGTCGTTTACTGTCTTTGGGGATAGGCCTTGCTTCAGCAGTTGTGCTTGAAACAGCTCTATATCGCTCTTGCTGATGTCCACGATTCTGCGTTTGCCAAATTTGTTTTCGACGTGCTTGGCCTTGCTAACGTAATTAACAACGGTACTTGATGCTTTGAGTGCGCGCTGAACCTCCAGCCATCGGTCGATACCTTCCTTCACCGTGCGCTTCAGAGATGGTCCGCCAGTTCCGGTGAACATTGCTGCCCTGGGAGAGTTAGGGAAGTGGGCCGCATAGTCAAAGCGGCCCTCTTTAATCTCTGCGAGGATTGTGCGGCGTTTGTTGTCGGCATAGGCAATCGCAGCTTTGTTAACCTTCGAGATCCCCTCAAGTGGTTCCCGGCATCGCTGGCCATTGAAGATGAACCAGATGCGCAGCTGTTTGCCGTTCATCTCGACACCTGTGGGCATCTTGTCACTCATGGTTGACCTGCCATCCACTTTTCAATTGCTTGCTTGTTGTAAACCAGCACATTGGCGGGGTCGGTTCGGTAGTGCTTGCCCTCCAGCCAAAGCCCGCGAGAACGATACTTGCGGACAGCTTCCGTGCTGAGTCCGAACACTGGATAAAGCAGGTCTTGGCGGAACCAAGCGCCTGGTGTTATTTGAAAATCAATTTTCTCTGCGGCGCTCATACCTCGGTCTCCTGTTGCTGACCTACGAGTGCTGCATGCTTCCACGCTCTGCGTTTCCAAGCAGCGAAGCCCGCCCGGTAAGCGTAATGCTCACGAGCGAACGAATCGGATGTCTTCGCACCGTGTGCGGTGATGTACGTCTCGCGCTGTGCGCAGTACTGCAGGCCTTCGGGCACGGGGAACTCATTTTCGAACTCGGTGCGCTCGTCGATCAGCACCTCGTTGACGGCCGCCTGTGAGGGACTTTTGGGGTTGAAGTTAGCTTGCGTATACCCTACAACAGGCTGCGCGGGCGGGCGGCTATGAGCGTTTCGCGTTGCATCGGGTGCGGCTGCCTCGCGCAGCTTTTTGTGGGGGGTAGGCACCTCGGCTGCACTGCAGGAAGGAGCAGTAATGCCTGCTGCAACGCAGCAAAGACTGTTTTTTAGAGGCGTGTCGATCCCGCTGGTACTGCGGAGCAACGCGGTTTGGGACTGGTTGCCGGTCTGAGAATGAGTCATGTCGCTTTCCTGCGAAGTTCGATAGAGAGTTGATCCATCAAGCGCTGGTGGTACGTAAGCCTGGCTTCGGTAGGTGACCATGGGCGGATGGTTTCTGTCGTGGGCTCTATACCGATCAGGCAATCCCAGGTGGCCGGATTGGGTGGCATGAGGTCGCGACGCTCGGTAGCTAGAGCAATCAAGTCGGCATGGCGGACGGAGGCCGGAAGATCAGATGCGAGGTTGAATCGGGTGCATATGCGTTCCCATATCCAATTCTCTACATCCTGATATGCGTGCATCCATTGCTTCAGGGGGCTCACCATATCGCCGACGTAGGCTTCAGTCGCGTCGTGAAGGAGCGCGGCTAGTTTGTCCTGCTCGGGTACGAGATCTGCGACCAGACAGCTATGTTGCGCCACGCTATAGAACTCGCGGGTGTGGCCGTTGAAACGACACAGATTGGCCAGCGAGTGGGTGATGTCTCGCGGGTCGATCAGATCTGCGTCAGGCTCATGTAGGTCGAACCATTTGCTGGTGAAGGTTAGGATCTCGCTCATGCTGGGCTCCCCTGCGTTGTTGGTCCTAGCAGAACGGCCATGGCGAGCACTTGATCACGCAATGCGCGAGTGTCGCGCTCCAGCTTTTTGCCGGTACGGAACGCGTTGTAGATCTCCGCGGCAATCCGGAGTTTCTCAGCGATATTCAATAGCAAATGACGTTCTATTTCGCCGGATGCCGACACTTTCTGGAGGCGGCTGCTGAACTGCACCAAATGAATGTGATCAGCCTTATTGAAGTTGAGAGACGCTTTCAGTTCGCAGATGGTCTTGGCGCTTTCAGCGCGTTGGATCTCGTCGCCTTCTTTATTGCCAAGTGTCTTGCCGTCGGTGTGGCCCATTTTGTAACTGGCCCAGACGAGGAGGGCGGCGAAGGCGATCAGGGCGATGAGCGCGCAGATCTGAATTGCAGTCATGTGGTGTGCTCCTGGTGATGTCATTGGCTGGTGGTGGCAGCCATTCGGTTTTTGGTTGTTACTCGTTGGTGTCGTCCTGCTGTCGCTGCATGTCTTCGTCGGCCTTGTAGGCGCGGATGTCGATCATCCCCATCGTGGGGCCAGCGGTTGGGGCCAAGCTGCAGCGCGTGATGCGCAGCGTCAATGCGGCTCAAGCCAAGGTCGGTCAGGTCGTGGCCACCTACAACAAGGCCACTCGCGCCGTGTCACAGATCGATGAACGCATGGGTGAACTCAAGGAGCAGGCGGCACGTGCCTCCACCGCGATCAACAAGATCGCCGGCAAGGTCAGTCCGTCACTGGCCAACATCGTGCCGACCGGTTCGCTGGCCGGCGACGCTACGCCGTTACCGGAAGCGGTCCAGCCGTTCCCGCACTTGCTGATCGTGCAGCCGCTCGATCCCAACGCACAGCCGTACTACTTCAATCTGGACACAGCAGCCTTTGATGAGCTGCGGCGCTCGACGGAGTTCCGCTGGGCGTCGCAGGAACGCCTGACCCGCCGGCCGGCGCAACAAGCGGTGGGCATCGGGGAGGAAAAAATCACTTTGAAAGGAGCGATCTTCCCGGGCTTCAAAGGAGGCCTCAAACAACTGGATACCCTGCGCAGTCTCGGTTCCCAGCTGAAACCGCTGACACTCACCACCGGTTATGGTGACGTGCTGGGCACCTGGTGCCTGAAGAACGTTGAAGAAGAACAGAGCGCGCTGCTGCAGGGTGGGATCCCACGCAAGCAGGCATTTACTTTGGAGTTCGCGCGTTATGGCGATGACATGCAGAACGTCTGACGGAGATCTGCTCGATACCCTGTGTTATCACGCCTATGGGCATCTGGAAGGCACTGTCGAGGCGGTGCTTGATGCCAATCAGGGGCTGGCCGATGAGCCTCAACCTTACCGCGCCGGCATCGTGATTGAGCTGCCGGATCTGCCGGCACCCAGCAATGGCGACGTGATGTTGTGGGGCTGAAGCGTGCTTACCTTCAGTGGTGGCAGTTTGCCGTAGATTTCAAGCCTCGATAGACTTTCCCTTTTTTGGAAGGTACGAGAGACCCCTTATGGAAAGATCAACAGCGTTAAGGAAAGTAAAACGGAGCCTTTGGGGGGAATTCAATTACCGATTGAACTGGATAATTTTCGGCACCATCGGTGCCATTCTCCTGTGCTTCATTCCCGTATTGGGCTGGCTGCTGGCCTTGGGATTGGTATTGGCAATCCTCTATAAAACCTTTGGATTCCGGGAAACCTTCCTTCAGGGCAACTGCCCGGCCTGCACTAAAACGCTTCCTGTAGACCCCAAGGCAGATGTCTTTGCTTGCCCGGTGTGCGGTAGCTGTATGGCTGTGCGAGAAGACAGTCTCGTCCTCATCAAAATCGACTGACCGGCGATACCTATCGCTTGCAGCATGCAATCAACTCAGCCCGCCTAGTGCGGGCTTTTTTATGGACGGAGCAAATGACCCCAGCCTTTCGCGTCGTGGCAGATGGCGCCGACATCACGGCACTGATCAATGACCGACTGCTGCAGCTGAAAACAACTGACAAGCCTGGCATGGAGTCCGATGAGTTCGAGCTGCGCATCGATGACCGCGACGGCGCGGTGGTGCTGCCTCCACGCGGAGCCAGCATCGAGATCTTCCTTGGTTACGTCGAAACGTCGCTGACCCGCATCGGCCGTTATGTCGTCGACGAGATTGAGCTGTCCGGTCCACCGGATACGCTGGTGATCACCGGAAAAGCCAGTGACATGCGTGGCAGCGGCAAGACCACCCGCAGTGGCAGCTGGGAGAACGTTCCACTGTCGCAGATCGTAGCCGACGTCGCCGCACGCAATGGATGGCAACCGGTGTGTCCGATGCAAACCAAAGTGCCTCGCGCGGATCAACTCAGCGAATCGGATTTCAATTTCATCACCCGCCTGGCTAAGCAGTACGACTGCACGGCCAAGGTCGCCGACGGCAAGCTGCTGGTGTTGCCGCGCCAAGCCGGGCAGAGCGCCTCGGGCAAGAGCTTTGGCGTTGTATTGATCCAGCGGCGCGACGTAAGTCGCTTCCAGTTTCGCCTCGGAGATCGCAACACGCACAAAGCGGTATCGACCAAGCACCAAGACAAGAAAACCGGAAAGCTCGCGGTCGTCACTCTCGACAACGACGAATCACCGGACGGCTTGCCGCCTGTGCATACCGACCGCCACATCTACCCGAACAAGTCTGCAGCTGAAGAAGCGGCCAAGGCGCGGCTGGCTGCCTTCAACCGGTCCACGGCCGGTGTTCGACTGGAAATGCCAGGGCGCACCGATCTGTTCGCCGAGCGGTCGATCAATGCCCAAGGTTTCAAAGTCGGCCTTGATGGCGAATACCTGGTCGACTCGGTGGAACAAGTGTTCGTACAGTCCGGCTGGAGCACGACGGTCGAGTGCAACGGTGGCAAAAAAGGCAAGGCGAAGGCCAAAGGCAAGAAGAAAAAAGCGGTGAAGGATCTGAAGGTCGTTCAGCTCAAGCAGTAGCGAAGCGTCCCTGCTCGTATGGAAGTTGAACCCACTTCGAGTAATTACATCGTGTTCGATGGCATGGAGTTTGGCTTTTCGTTAGCGTCTCTGAAACCCACCAGAAAGGTAGCTTGTGATGCTTGGAAGACTGTACCTAACGTTGTATTTCGTGCCGATGCTCGCATTTGCAGCAGCAGCGTTGCCGCCATTCGTTGAGAAGAGGAATGCTGACTTAGAATGCGCGCATGAAATGATGCGCCACCCTACCACCTCGAAATGTACCCTTTGATCGAAAGGTCAATTAACTGAGAAGCCCGCGTAAAGCGGGCTTTTTCATTTGGAGCATTTATGCAGATAACGACGCAGCAGATTCAAACCATCATGCCCAACGCCCGCCGCCAAGCGGGCGTTTTTGTTTCCGCCCTCAACGCAGCTATGGCGCATCGACAGATCAACACACCGAAACGCCAAGCCGCATTCTTGGCTCAAGTCGGTCACGAGTCTGGTCAACTGCAGTACGTGCGCGAGCTGGGCGGCGATCAATACCTGAGCAAATACGACACGGGTACGTTGGCCGCAAAACTGGGCAACACCCCGGCGGCGGATGGCGATGGCCAGCGCTATCGCGGTCGCGGACTGATTCAGGTCACCGGCCATGACAACTACCTGCGCTGCAGCCTAGCGCTGTTCGCCGATGAGCGGTTGCTACGCACTCCGGAGCTGCTGGAGCTGCCGCAATGGGCTGCTGAGTCAGCCGCGTGGTTCTGGTCGGTGAATGGGTTAAACACGCTTGCGGATCAAAACGAATTCAACGCGATCACCCGCAGAATCAACGGCGGTTTAAATGGCCTGCAGGATCGGCTCGAATTGTGGGAGCGGGCGAGGGCGGTGTTATGCGATTCGGCGACTTAATGCCAGCGCCTTACCGGCTGATGGTCAAACCGGTGCTACTGATCGCCCTGGCCGGCACATCCGCAGCAATCACTTGGCAGGTGCAGGACTGGCGCTACGGTAGTCGCCTCAGCGAGCAGTCCCGGCTGCACACCGAAACCCTCAACCAACTGAATCTGGCCACGGCCGCGCAACAGCGTGCGGAACAGGACAAACGCCTCGCGCTCGAGCAGCGCCTGGCATCCAGCGAAAAAACCCATTACCGAGCCTTGAGCGATGCCCAACGTGATCAAGGTCGCCTGCGCGACCGCCTTGCCACTGCTGATCTGCGCCTGTCAGTCCTACTCAAAGCCACCGCCGATACCGGCAACGGATCGGTGTCAGCCACCACCGCCACCGGCGGCGTGGTTCATGGCCCCACAAGAGCCGAACTTGACCCGGCGCATGCTCAACGAATTATCGGCATCACCGACGACGGCGACCGAGGGCTGATCGCCCTCGCGGCCTGTCAGGCTTACATAAGAGAGGTTTCTCGAAGCATCAGTACGGGAGGGCGGCAATGAAAAACGCCCCTCAAACGGGGCGTTCCTGCGCTTACTTTTTGAAATGTTTTTTCACATCATCTGCCTGCACGCCGACTTTCGCCACGGCGTCTTTGAGCTGTTGCGGAGTCACGCCGAGTTTTTCTGACCAGTCGCGTAGTTCGTGCGCCTGGTTGACGTTGATCTTATCTCGGTCTGATTTTCCGGTTTTGCTGAGATCGTCAGGCATGTCGCTACTCCATTTAGTCGTTTTGATCCGACGGGTTATGGCTTCCATTAAGCCGGGCACCCTATAGCTAAGCAGAGCATTACACATCGTCAATTATTTGATACCGAACCAGCCGCTTGGCTGAGTTCGAGAATTTGAAAAAGAGCGGCCGAGTCGGATGCGTCAACATCCGGAACGACCGCCGCACCTGCAGATTGTCCCTGCAAGTCCAGCCGAGGCTCTTGCTCCGTGCACAAAGCGCGGCGAGCCTAGCACCTGTTTATCCATACAGTAAAGGTCTTGCTTTCAATGTCTACACCCATCATCCCTTGGATGGGCGGCAAACGCCGCCTGGCCGATCGCCTCATTCCGCTTTTTCCGCCACACGAATGCTACGTCGAAGTCTTTGCCGGCGGTGCCGCGCTGTACTTCATGAAGCCCCAGCCATCACCGGTCGAAGTCCTCAATGACATCAACGGCGACTTGGTCACGCTTTACCGCGTCGTGCAGAACCACCTCGAAGAGTTCGTGCGCCAGTTCAAATGGGCGCTCAGTTCGCGACAGGTGTTCGAATGGCAGAAGATGACCCGCCCTGAAACCCTCACCGACATCCAGCGCGCAGCCCGATTCTTCTACCTGCAGCACCACGCCTTTGCCGGCAAGGTCTCCGGTCAGACATTCGGCACGGCGACCACCGCACCGGCCATCAACCTGCTACGCATCGAGGAAAACCTCTCGGCAGCGTGGCAGCGCCTGTCCGGCACCTACGTCGAAAATCTTCCCTGGCTTGAATGCGCTGAACGCTACGACCGTGCCCACACGTTTCATTACATGGATCCGCCTTACTGGCAGACCGCTGGTTATGGAGTCGACTTCCCGTTCGAGAACTACGAACGTATGGCTGACTTCATGCGTCGCTGCAAGGGCAAAGTGATGGTCAGCATCAATGACCACCCGGACATCCGCCGTGTTTTCGAAGACTTCCACTTCGAGACACTGGGCATCCGCTACAGCAGCACCAATCAGCGGCAAGGGATAACTGAGATCAGTCAAGAACTGGTGATCATGAATTGGGATCCGGTATCCTCTGGCGGATTATTTTAGAAGGCATAACCAGAATGGTAGGGCAAGCACCGTGCGTGACCGGCAACCAGTGAATACGGTGCCTGCGGGCTGATCGCGTTCGCAAAGAAGATCGGTATCCGGTAGTGTTAGAGAAGCATTGCCTACCATCGGGGTCGTATTGGATGCATGAGTTTCGATGGAAACACTGTGTGGCGGCACGTTACATTAGCCAGCCAAAGCTATTTGTCTATTTCAAGATAATTCAAAGGAATGTCTATGAGCAACTCGGCTCAAAGCGGTAATGCAAACGTAAATAATGGTACAAGTCAGAATGAACTTAGGCGAACATTTATTGCAATGTTGTTTGCCCTGGTCGCAGCGACAATAGCTCAGCAAATAGCTGAGCTATTGTTTGTAATCACCGGTGGTTGGGATATGGCATCTAGTCCATCGAAGATGTGGGAGAATTTACTTTCCGGCAATGGGCTGCTTTTTGCATCGCTTACGCACTCTTTTCTGGCGTTGCTTATGGTATCCATGAGCTGGGTTATGTGGTCTAAGTCTCAAGCTGCTGGCCATAAGACTGAAATTGCACATATTTTTTCAAAGGAGTTTGTACTCTTATTAATCGAAGTATTTCTTGTTGTCCTGTATTTTGCTATTGCCAAAACAATGGAACAAAATTTTACGGAGTATATGAAAGATAAGCAAATTTCTACATATGTTGGAGTGGCGTCTGCTCGTCCCGAAGCACTCCAGATGATGTGGGTATTTTCCGTCTTCTTTGTCTGGGACGTGATTGTAGATGTTATCTATAGTCCACGTACTCCCCATCCTGTTCTTATTCGCGAAAGGTTTTACTCTTTCATTCAAGGGCTTTTGACATACTGCTCTATCTCATTGCTCTGTGTTTTCGCCGCTTGGATGGTTAGCCGAGCCGCGCCATCTGCCGGTACACCATACGAAGCACTATGGGGCGATATATCGCTAATTGCTCTTCTTTTGTTTTTCGCATTGGGCAAACAACTCGAATACTTCGCGATCAAGCTTTTCCCAGGCGAAGATACCCGGAAAAATACTAAGCGTGACCATCCGCCTTCAACTAAGGCAGCGGTGATGATGGTTTTCCTTTCTACTGTTTATGTTTATTCGATGATGGTGTTGATATGGCCGCCGAGCTTCCTCAAATAATTGGCTTAGTAGGGCCCATTAGAGCCGGTAAAACAACGGTTACAAAATATTTGGTTGAGAAGTACGGGTATGTCGCCGCTTCCAACTCTGACGTGCTTAGGGAAATATTAGACGGTATGGGAATACCTTCTAATCGAGAAAACTTGGGAAGGTTGGGTAACTCGATCTTCAAAGTTTTGGGGAACGATATTATCGCTAAGTACCGTCTCGATAACCTTCACTTGGGGCGTATAGTGGTCGATGGTATTCGCTATCCAGAGGAGATAAAGCGGTTCTCTGAAGTACCGAGTTTCAAACTTTTGGCTGTCACGGCAGATCCGAATGTGCGTTTTGATAGAACGCTCAGAGACCGGACAGAATTTAAAGATGTGGGTATTTCTCGTGAAGCGTTTGATGGTTTAGTACTGTCGAGAAGTGAACTAGATGTTCCTGAGCTTGTGTCAAGAGCGGATGAGGTGATTATAAATGAAAGAGATTTTGAGAGTCTAAAACAAAGGATTGATCAGACTCTGAAAAAGTGGGGCTCTGACTCCTAAGTAAGGCCTAGAAGTTGTTTTAAAGTGTTTGCGCAGGACTCCATCTGCGCATCGCTTTTGCCAAGTATCCAATACTCGTGATTTAGACATAAACCACTTGCGTCATGGATTCTGAGTATCTTAAAACCGCAATCTTGAATGTCTGAAGCGAGCTTGTCTCTGGCAGCGATGCTGCGCCGATATACGTTTGCAACAATGACTCCTGTTGATTTTAAGGTTCTGCTAAGTTCGGTTAGTTGAACTTTGTAAAATGGAAAGTGCAGTACAAATACGGCAATCACCATTTCGAAATAGCCTTCTTCATAAGGAAGAGTGCATGCAGTGTCAGAGAAAATATAGCAGTCAAGATCGTTGCTAGAATGGGATTTGACTACTATCTCATCTGCATCCGAAAGGACGTAATGCATTCCCGGCGCAGCATTGACTTTAAATACGGGGTTTTTGCCTGCGCCGATTTCTAGAAGGCTGGAAGGAGCAATTTTAATAGCCAGCGATTCAAATAAAGAACGGACTTTACCATTCGCGGGGCTTATCAACTCAGGGAATTGGGCGCGAGCGCGGCATAGGTTGCTGACTTCTATTGGCTTCAGCTCGTCGAGCTGCTCAGTATGAGTATAGAAGTAATCCATGAACCTGAAATATTTGGTGCCTTTATATATTGTCTCACTTGGCCCTTTCTCATTTTTTTTATATTTGAGAACGCCAGGTTCGATCATCTCAAAATCTTCTTCGTTCATACTCCACTCCCTCGGATCTTAATTTTTTATAAATATAAGAATGTCTTCGCATTTAACTTTTGCCATTAAGCGTCTGCGACTTATTTTTATGTTTCTTTCTTTCCTTAGCGCGAGAGTGAATCCCTGATTGATTGCTGAAAGTATTAACTCGTCGGTAGTCGAGGCTCTTGCCTGCGATTCACCCACGACTAACGCCATAGATGAGCCTTTTTTAAGTACGCGAAAACTCTGTTTGAAAAAACTGGCCATGAAGCTCATGTATAATTCATGACTGTTTTTTCTAGAACGATTTGATCTGGCCCCAGACTCAGCAGAGCGAAGCTTCTCAAAGTCTCTAAAACCTAGGCGTTCAGCAGCAAGCTCGTCTTTATCGAACCACAAGTAACTGAGTCGTTGTGACTTTACATAGTCGGCTACACCGTAATAAGGTGGAGAGGTCATGATGAAGTCAATGTGATCGTTCGGGATAGACTCCATGTTCGCGACACAGTCGCCAGCAAGTAGTTTGTAACGAGATCGAGTTTGTATTCTCGATTCCTTCTCTACGTGAACTTGAACTGCTTTGTGAGAAAATTCAGTTATTTTAAGATATTCATTAGTGGCGTTGCGGAATGTTAATAGTGCATCTTTTGGAACTATCTCGGACGGTTTTGGTTTTACGTTATCGCAAACCCATCCCCAATGACGACCCTGTGAAGAAGTGTTTTTCAGAATTCCGGAGAAAATCGCTAGCAAACACTTTTTAAGTTGTAGGCTTTCAGTTTCAAGTATGGAAGCTAACAATCGATTTAATATGAAAAGGGTGTCCGGGTGATACCATGCACGCAGTTCTTCCTCGTGAGGATGAGGTTCTGCTAGTTTGGTCCCAAAAAGATTTTCAGATTCATTGATAATAACTTCAATTTGCCTTCGAAGACTCTTTGGGTCAGGAAAGTAAAGTTTTGCTTCGGTCATAAGTAACGCAATTGGGTTTGTATCAATCCCAATAAATTTTCTACCTAGTCTGACTGCCTCTACTCCCGTTGTTCCAGATCCGTTAAAAGGATCTAAAACAATATCTCCTTTTTGCGTAAAAGCAGGAATTAGCGTGCCGGGAATCGCCGCAATATAGGTTGCTGGATACCAATGGAGTGAGTGAATTCCCGAATTGCTGAGATTTGGGAACGACCAATCTATATTTTCTAAATGCTCAGTTAAGTTCAAATGGGAATTCATCCGTTTCGGCGTAGAAGCTTCCTTTATATGTTTCCGGGAACTCAGCTTCAAAAATATCGACTTCAAAAAGATCACAGAATGCAGCCGTAACCTTTTTTCTCCATTCGATTATATCTGGCAATAACATTTTAGGTTTGCCTGGTGTCGTCTTAATCAGCGAAATCATACAGCTAGTAGAGTTTTTGCCGAGAATGACTGTCCCCTTGTCGTTGTCAAGAGGTATATTGATTTCACGGCAAATCAGACCTTTTTCATTCCATACGAAATATGTCGGATCATTGAATGGTACATCCACACGATGGGAAATATACTCAGCAATCTCCGCATTCTTAAGTTTTTTGGAAGTATGAAAGTTTTTAAACCATACATAATCAATAAGGTGATATTGGCATCCGGAAATGATCTGCTGTGCCAAAGTCGCTGTGCTTGGATGTTTGCGAAGTTTCTCCTCAAACTCCGGTTCAGTCATATGCCAATTTTCAAGTGTGATCACTTCGTTCTCAACTGCTCGACGAACTAAATCCGTTTGGAGCGCGTTGTATGGAATGCATTCAGGGTGTGCAATTATCATTGTATAGATGCGTTGTCTGAAATCTATCCACTTCTTTAGTGGTTCAATAGCTGCTTCGCTAAAAATGAGTCCAGATTTTTCGTTCAACTTCATGCATTTGCGCAGTTCAACTATGTTTTCTCTAGCATTGTCCCATCCAAGCATCGCTGCCATTCGATGAACGTTGTCGATATTATCGATATCAATGTCCGCGGATACAGCGCTGTGGAATCCAGGTTTTGGACAAACTAGGTTAATTACCGCATCCTGATTGACGTTGTGTTTGCGCAGGATCTTCTCAAGTTGCAACTGCTTGCCTGGAACAATTTCTAGATACGCATTATCTTTGTTGAGCGTTCCGCTAATTAAAGCTGACAGCGTTTCCTCATGATTAAAGTTAGGGGCTACACGTTTGAGTTCAGATTCCACGAGATGGCCATACGGTGGAATGGCTGCATCATGTAAAATTGCCGCGGCGAGTAGCGCCTTTGTTGCATCTATACTTAAATTGCTTTTGTGCGCTAATTCTACAGCAAGATAAGTGACCCCGATCGAATGGGGGAGACGTCTAGATCTTCCGAGTTCTTGGATAAGAGGCACATCAAAATTCATTTGACGCATGTTTCGTAGCCTGTGAATCTCCGGGCTATCTATGAGATCGGCGAGTAACGAAGTTAGGCTTTCATCTGAAAACCTCATGAGCCCATGCAAGATGTCGTGGAATTCCATATGGCCCTTCATTTCAAATGTAGCGGGGCGTAAACCCAAATTGGTCAATTGTACACGCTAAAGGTGCGTATATCACATGCCACTCAAGCGATCCCCATGCTGCCGGGGACGCTACGCCCATGACTGACCGATTTGCACCCTTGATGTCGACATCTTTGGTCAGCACTGTCAGTGCCAGACCAAGCAAAGCCGCCTGAGCAAGGATCATGTACAGCCTTCCTTGGATATCCAGGTAGGCTTTTCCCCGGCAACGGCAGACCGAATAGAGGCCGTACCTAAGTAGGTGAGGCGTTGAACTCCAAGCGCCCGCATGTCTACCCGGTCAAGATCACAGTGCAAGCTTGCAGGGTCGAGCGCCCTTGACGGCGACCCAGCTGCAGTAAATCGCCTAAACAAGATATTTTTTCATCGGGATGCGTTGCGCTCATGTGAGGAAGTCACCACCAATCGAGGAGGTATTTTTAGGGCAAATTTAGGGCAAATCGCAGACCGTTATAGGCCGTTGCTGGCCCTTTTAAACGAGGATTTAGCCCCACCAATAGTGGGCAGTAGCGGTCTGCGGTCTCGTCTGATCGGGTTCGAATCCCTATCTCTCCGCCATTACATAGAAAAAGCCCCGTAGATGAAAATCTACGGGGCTTTTTTGTTTCTGCGAATTCAGCATTCGTTGCGATAGCGCTGAAGCGCGTCGTGCATGGTGAGGTCCTCGGCAGAGAGGCAATTTAAGTAAACACAGCCTCTGCCGACATTAGAGACACAACGCTCACAGGACTCACCGACCCATTTAGAGCCGCGCTCGCAGAGTAGGGGCTGTCATTATTGGCCAGCGATCGGCCGCCAAATCACGACCTGTCGTCGTTTATCCTCTGTCCAGTCATGAGGCCAGCGCTCTCACTAAAGTGGATACTTGCTCACCTCGGCCGTGAAAGGCGCATCCAGCGAGTTCCAGCCACGCTCCCTATTTGAATTGGTTTGAATATGAAAATTCCACCATCAGCCCAAGGTGCTCACCGCGTTTCTGAACGTCAGTCCGTCAGGTCAGGCAGCAGCGCCGCACCCCACGTCGAAGACTGCGAAGTGCTGGTTGCGCAGCCGCCAGCGTTCGAGGATGGCGAGCCGCCAGTCGGCGTGGTTATCCATGCGTATTACCCCGAGGTGCTGAAAGATATCCTGCGCCGTTTGATTAAACTGACTGAACGCCTGCACCTCTACGTAACCTGCGTAGCCGGTCGTGAAGATGAGATATGTGCTCAGCTGACGGCCAGCACATTGAGTTTTTCGCTATACCGGGTGCCGAATCACGGCAGGGATGTTTTGCCGTTTCTGCGGGTGCTGCCGTTCTTGCGTGCCGACAATATCCGCACGCTGGTCAAGCTGCACACCAAGCGTTCGCTGCACTTGGGCGGGGCGATCGATTGGGGCGTTGAACTATTCGATGATCTGCTAGACCCGGTACGATTCAGTCGAGCGCTGGAACACCTTGCCGACCCGGTGCATGTGCCGATGCTGGGTCCTCAGCGATACCTGGTGCCAGTCACCCGATTCCTCAGCGAAAGCAACCGCGCGTTGCTTGTCACCCTGGCCGAGCGTGGCGGTATTGAGCCGCAGGGCATCAACGAAGCGGATTATTTTGCCGGCACCATGTTCTTTGCGCGCATTGAAGTGTTTGCGCCTTTGGAGCGGATTCAACTGACGGGCAGCGATTTCGAAGTTGAAAGTGGCCAGCTCGACGGTACCCTGGCACACACGTTAGAGCGGTTTTTCGGCGTTCTGGCGAATGTTGGCCGGCAGCAGCGCAATATCGACCTTTATCAGCGCTGGCTGGCGAGTCGGCAACTGGCCGCCGTCGAGGTCGAAGGTTTGCCCGCGCGACTGGCGAGCTGGCCGCGGCAACCGGACGTGTTGTTGGTGTTGACCGACACTACGGGTGATATCGGACTGTTGCGTTCCAGCCTGGAAAGCATTGACCGCCAGCTTTATCGGGCGGCGGCCATCGTGGTGCTCTCCAATGCCGAAC
Source organism: Pseudomonas sp. Irchel s3h9 (assembly GCF_900187475.1). NCBI lineage: Bacteria > Pseudomonadati > Pseudomonadota > Gammaproteobacteria > Pseudomonadales > Pseudomonadaceae > Pseudomonas > Pseudomonas sp. Irchel s3h9. The sequence continues at coordinate 206,452 of NZ_FYDH01000008.1, forward strand.
CTGTAGGCGTGACGCCGGCCGATAATCTGGTCTGGCTACCGTTGGCCGAATCCTGGCCGAGCCAGCTCAATGAACTGTTGCAGGAGATCGACGTTGACTGGTGGTACCTTTTGCGTGGCGGAGACGAACTGGATCCCCACGCGCTGCTTTTGCTCGCCGAAGGCATCGCGCTCAATCCCGGTGTCAGCGCATGCTACAGCGATGAAGACTCACTGACCGCTGAAGGCTGCCAGAGTCCGGTATTCAAGCCGGATTTGAATCTGGATATGTTGCGCAGTTATCCCTATGTCGGCCGCGCACTGGCTTTCAGTCGCGAGGCCGCGCTGTCTGCCGACGGCTTTGATCCAGCCTTCAACGAACTGGCGCCCCATGATTTGCTTTTTCGGCTGATTGAAGCTCACGGTCTGGGCACTGTCGGGCACCTCGCGGATGTGCTGGTGCATCAGGCCATCAATTTCCCTCAGTGGCTCGGTGAACCGCAAGTCATCGTGAACTCGGCAGCCATCGTCGGGGCGCACTTGCAGCGCCTGGGCGTGGCGCATGAGCTGCTGGCCGGACCTTTGCCAATGGCTAATCGTGTGGTCTACCAACATGCGGAACAGCCGCTGGTGTCGATCCTCATTCCCACCAAGGACTGCCTGCCGATGCTGCTGCGCTGCATCGAAAGCATCATGGAGAAAACCAGCTACACGAATTACGAACTGATCATCGTCGACAACAACAGCGAAACAGCCGAGGCCCGGGACTGGTTCAACGGTATGGAGCTGTTGAACAATCCCAAGGTGCGCATCCTGCGTTATCCGCACCCGTTCAACTATTCGGCGATCAATAATTTTGCTGCCAGCCATGCCCGCGGCGATTACCTGGTGCTGCTCAACAATGACACGGCGATCATTGATGGCGACTGGCTTGGTGCACTGCTCCATCACGCCCAGCGGCCAGAAGTGGGGATAGTGGGCGCTAAACTGTTATTCCTCGACGGGACTGTTCAGCATGCAGGTGTGGTACTCGGGTTGCGTGGTGTTGCAGACCACCCGTTTATCGGCGATTCAATGCAGTCCAACGGCTACCTTCACCGCTTGCATCTTGATCAGAACTACAGCGCGGTCACCGCCGCCTGCCTGATGATCAGCACCGAGCTGTACCAGCAAGTGGGGGGTATGGACGAGGTCGGCCTGGCCGTTTCCTTTAACGATGTGGATCTGTGCCTGAAAGTCGGCCAGGCTGAACGGCTGATTGTCTGGACGCCTTATGCGCTGCTCGTTCACGAAGCCAGTGTGAGCCAGAACAACGTCGACACGACCAAGGAGGAAGCCAAGCGCAAACGATTCAAGGGCGAACAGTCGGTGATGTACCAGCGTTGGCTTGCGCAAATCGCCAACGATCCGGCCTACAACCGCAACCTGACCCTGGAGGGTAGTGGCTTCTCCTCCAAATACCGCACCGACACTGATTGGCACCCGTTTGCCAGTCGTGAATTGCCTCACGTGCTGTGCCACCCTCTCGACTCTTTCGGCAGCGGACACTACCGCGTGCGTCAGCCTTTCGCTGCCCTGAAAGCCGCGCAGCTGATCGGCGGAACGGTGAGCAACGAGGGACTGCAACCGACAGAACTGGAGCGCATTGCGCCGGACACGATCATTTTCCAGGGACAGCACACAACGCCTCATCTGGAGTACATGCAGGACACCAAGGCATTCTCCAGGGCGTTCAAGATTTACGAGCTGGATGACTATATTCTTGACGTGCCCGCTGGCAACTTGAACCACGAATTGCTGCCCAAAGACATCACCAAACGCTTGAAGAAAGCCGTAGGGCTGTGCGATCGGTTGGTGGTGTCTACCGAGCCGCTGGCCAATGCGCTGAAGGGGTTCAATGCCGACATCCGGGTGATGGAAAACCGTCTGCCGAGCCATTGGTGGAGCGACCTGACCAGCCAGCGCCAACAAGGCCGCAAGCCTCGGGTTGGCTGGGCCGGCGGCTCGAGTCACAGCGCCGATCTGCAAGTCCTTGCCGAAGTGGTTCGTGCGCTGGAAGGAGAAGTTGAATGGGTGTTCATGGGGATGTGCCCACCAGCACTGCGTCCCTATGTCCATGAGTTCCATAGGGGGGTGAGTATCGAAAAATACCCGCAAAGACTGGCTGAGCTGAACCTCGACCTGGCTTTGGCACCTCTGAAAGACAACTTTTTCAACGCCTGCAAAAGCAATTTGCGCTTGTTGGAATATGGCGCCTGTGGTTTCCCCGTGATCTGCTCGGACATCCCTTGTTATCGTGGTGATTTCCCGGTGACGAGGGTCAGGAACCGTTCGCAAGACTGGATTGCCGCTATTCGCGAACATCTGGCTGAACCCGATGCCAGCGCCAAGGCTGGAGACGCCCTGCGCAGCGTTGTACTCGATCACTGGATGCTCAAGGACGAACATCTGTTGGCGTGGCGAAATGCCTGGCTGGCGGACTGAGCAAGAGGCCAGCGTTGCGCGCTGCTTCTTCAATGTCTTTCGATACCGGCCCGAAAAAAAGCCTCACAGCCTTAAAACTGTGGGGCTTTTTCATATCTGCAGGATCGTGCAGAGCGGCTAGATCTCCTTGACCGGCGTCTCCCCCTGCACAGCCTTGATCAGCCCGATCACATGCAAGCAATCCGCCTTGTTCACATAAGACTCGCCACTGGCGATGGTCTCGTGGTTACCCGCTCTCAGTCTCCAGCGCCATTGTCCTTTGCCGGTGCTCGGGGTGCCTCTGGATTGCCTGTAAATCTCGAAATACATTCAGTTCGCTCCATGCGATTCATTGTGCGACAGCCGGTGTGGCGCATGCTCGCAAGCCTAGCGCAGACGCTTTTTTTGGCTATCGGACATTTGTTTCCAATCGTTCGCGGATGTTTCTGAAGGACGCGGGCTAGAGCGCAGCAATAGGCCTGTGGATTGGCCAAAATGACGCCGTCTGATCCTTGCAACACCGTCGACGCTGCTGCTTAATACGGGACGGCTCATGGCGTCGAATATTGTTCGGTGACCGACAAACACTATAAGAAGAGCACTCCTTTGATTGAGCACGGAAAGCAACAGGCCGGGCTGGTGACGTTATCGCTGGTGGTCCCCGTTTTTAACGAAGAGGACAGCCTCGACACGTTTCTGCGGCGAATCAATCAAGTCTTTCAGACGCAGGCGTTGATCGACCTTGAACTGGTGTTCGTCAACGACGGCAGTACAGATGCCACGCTTGAGCTCCTGCTTGAACATCAGCGGGACGATGCGCGTCTGCGTATCGTCGATTTGAGCCGCAACTTCGGCAAAGAAGCAGCGTTGTCCGCCGGTTTGCAGATCGCGACCGGGCAGATCGTGGTGCCGATCGACGCTGATCTGCAAGACCCGCCCGAGGTCATTGTGCAGATGATCGAGCGCTGGCGAGAAGGCTTTGAAGTGGTGCTCGGTCACCGCATCAGCCGTCGCAGCGATACCTGGGCCAAGCAGACGTCGGCCCATTGGTTCTACCGCCTGCACAACAAGATCGCTGAACAGCCTTTGCCCGAGAAAGTCGGCGATTTTCGTCTGATGGATCGCTGCGTGGTCGATGCCTTGCTGACCCTGCCGGAATCCCGGCGCTTCATGAAAGGCCTGTTCGCCTGGGTCGGCTTTCGCACCACCCACGTCGATTACGAGCGCCCGGAGCGCGTGGCGGGGCAGAGCAAGTTCAATGGCTGGCGCCTGTGGAACTTTGCGCTGGAAGGCATCACCAGTTTCAGCACTGAACCGTTGCGGATCTGGACGTATGTCGGCGCATTGGTGTCGCTGGTGTCTTTTGCCTTCGCCATGTTCATTGTCGTGCGCACGCTGATTCACGGTGTCGACCTGCCCGGTTATGCCTCGCTGATGGTGGCCGTGACCTTTCTCGGTGGACTGCAATTGATCGGCATCGGTGTGCTCGGTGAGTACCTGGGCCGCACGTATATCGAATCCAAACGCCGGCCGGTTTTTCTGGTGCGTCGCGTCTATGACCCCAAGGACTGACACATGGATCTCAAGGAAACCGACATCCTCGGCGACGCCATCAACGAGCACTGGTATTACTGCTCAAAAGCCGCCGCCACCCGGCGTTTGCTGGGAGATGCACCCATCAGCCGAATCCTCGATGTCGGTGCCGGCTCGGGATTTTTCTCCCACCATTTGCTGACGCACACCGATGCACGCGAAGCATGGTGCGTGGATATCAGCTACCCCGCCGACTCCAGCGCGACCACCGCCGGCAAACCGGTGCACTACCGTCGCGGGATCGAAACCATCGAGGCCGATCTGGTGTTGTTGATGGACGTGCTGGAGCACGTCGATGATGACCTCGGTCTGCTCAAGATGTACGTCGACAAAGTGCCATCGGGCAGCAGGTTTCTGATGACGGTACCGGCATTCCAGTTCTTGTGGAGTGGCCACGATGACTTTCTCGAGCACAAGCGCCGCTACACCCTGGCGCAGTTCGAAACCTTGGCGCGTGATGCCGGTTTGACGGTGCAGCGCGGTGCCTATTATTTCGGTGCGGTGTTTCCGATCGCTGCGGCGTTGCGCTTGCTGCCGCAAGGCGCACAAGCCCAAACGCCGCGTTCACAGCTCAAGCGTCATCATCCGCTGGTGAACGGTGTTCTCAAGACGCTATGCAGTCTTGAACTGCCGTTGATGGGCATCAACCGTCTGGCCGGGTTGAGTGTGTTCGTGCTGGCGCGCAAACCGTGACCTCGGCGCAAAAAACAGCATTGATTCAGCGAGGTTTGCGCTTTGCCGTGACCGGGCTGTTTGTCACTGCGCTGCATGCGCTGGTGGCGGTGCTGTTCATCAACTTCATTACTGCGCAACCGCCGCTGGCCAATGGCGTGGCGTTTGCCGTGGCGACGGTGGTTTCCTACGTGATTAACACCACCTGGAGTTTTTCTGCCCGCTTGCACGGACGAACGCTGCTGCGTTTTCTGCTGGTGTCCGTGGGCGGCTTTTTCCTCGCGATGTTCGTTGCCTGGGCCGCGCAGGTTGCCGGGCTGCACTATCTGCTGGGCATCGTTGCGGTGGCGCTGACGATTCCGGCGTTCACCTTTGTCTTGCACTATTTCTGGACCTATCGATGAAGGCGTCACCAAACCATCCGGCGCTGGGCGTGTTGCCTTTACTGCTTGGCGTTCTGGCATTTTTCTGCGTGATCGGACCGCAAGCGCTGGATCCGCAAAACATTGCCTGGCTGGAGCAGGGCGATCCGGCGACGCATTATCTGGGCTGGGAATATTTTCGTCATTCACCCTGGATCTTTCCGCTCGGACTCAACCCTTCCTATGGTCTGGAGCTGGGCAGTTCGATCATCTTTTCCGACTCCAATCCGCTGCTGGCGTTGCTGTTCAAACCGTTCAATGCGTGGTTGCCGGCGACCTTCCAGTATTTCGGTCTGTGGCTGCTGGCGTGTTTCGTGCTGCAAGCCTGGTTCGCCTGGAAACTGCTGGGGCTGATGACCGGCAATCCGCTGATTCGTTTGCTGGGTACCGGTTTGCTGGTGGTTTCACCGCCGATGTTTCTGCGCATGGGCGGACACCTTTCCCTGTCCGGGCATTTTCTGATTCTGGCGGCGCTGTACCTGGCGTTGTTGCCGAACTTGTCTCGACGACGCCTGGCCTGGGGCGCGTTACTGGCGGTGACGGCGATGGTGCATGCGTACCTGCTGGCGATGGTGGCGCTGATCTGGGTAGCAGATCTGCTCGGCAAAACTTTCAGCCAACAACTGACTCGGCGTCAGGGGCTGCTTGAAGGCGTTTCGCTGTTTGCCGTGGTGAGTGTGTGTTGCTGGCAGGCCGGTTACTTTGCCATTGCCGACGGCGGGCAATCCGGCGGTTTCGGGTTGTACCGGATGAACCTGTTGTCGCCACTCGATCCAGCGGGCTGGTCGTTCATCTTGCCGGATCTGCCAAAAGCCAGCGGCGATTACGAAGGCTTTAATTATCCGGGGTTGGGTGTGCTGTTGCTGGTGCCGTTGGCGCTGATTGCCTTGCTTAGAAATCGCCAGCCGCTGAAGGATGAGCTTCGCGTTCGCCCTTGGCTGTTGCTGGCGTTGATCGGTTTATCGTTGTTTGCGCTATCGAACCAGATCGGTGTCGGCGCGCACACGTTCAGCTATCCGCTGCCGAAAATCGCCCTCAAACTGGCCAATATTTTTCGCGCGTCGGGGCGGATGTTCTGGCCCGTGTTGTACGCGCTCATCCTGATGGTGATGTTCCTGCTGGTGCGCGGTTACCGGCCACGTATCGTCGTCGCGTTGTTGGCGCTGGCATTGACGATACAGATTGTCGACACACGCAACGGCTGGATGGGCTTGCGCAACAGCAAAATGATGACGCCCTCCGCACAATGGCCAACGCTGATGCGTGATCCATTCTGGGCGAGTGCGGCGGCGCATTACTCGAAGGTGCGCAGTCTGATGCCACAGAATCAGTCCGAACGCTGGCAAGTGATTGCCGATTTCGCTGCGACCCATGGTCTGAAAACCGACGCTGTTTATCTGGGACGCATGAGTTCCACAGCGCTGGATCAGGCTCGGCAGAAAACGCAGCACATGCTCGAATCAGGGCAATACGATGCCGACTCGTTGTACATCCTCGACGACTCCGTGCTGGCCGATGCCGCCAAAAGCGTCAACAGTGAAACGGATCTGCTGACCCGAGTGGATGGTCTGGTGGTGCTGGCGCCGGGCTGGAAGCGTTGCTCGCAGTGCCTGAGCGTGCCTGATGAAGGACGCCGAATGTCATTGCTGGCACTGATGCGTCCCGGTCAGGCGCTGATCTTCAACTACTCCGCCCGGCAGTTGACCAGCGGTTGGTCGACCCCGGAAAACTGGGGTACATGGTCGGCGGGACAGCAGGCGCAGGTCGACTTGCGGGTGTCACCCGAGGCGCGCTCGATTGCGCTGGAGGTCATGGCATTCGTTTTGCCGCAACACCCGGCGCAGCGAGTGATTGTCAGTTTGAATGGCGAGCAGGTACTGAGCACGCGGCTGGTGCAACATCAGGATAATCATCTGGAGATCCCGATCAGTCCTGCGATCCGTCAGCATCTGGCAGACAACGATCGCCTGACGATCGAGCTGCAATTGCCCGACGCCATCAGCCCGGAACAATTGGGCATCAATGATGATTCACGGATCATGGCGCTGGGCTTGAAACGCCTGACGGTGAACTGACGCTGCGTGGCGATGGACGGCGGGGCCCTGCGCTTTCTACACTGCCGGTATTCCGGGGGGCAGGGGGCAATGGATGAACCGCAATGAACTACGCAAGGCTGACATCAACCTGATGGTGGTGTTCGAGACCTTGATGCTCGAACGCAACGTGACCCGGGCGGCCGAGAAGCTGTTTCTCGGCCAGCCGACCATCAGCTCGGCGCTCAATCGCTTGCGCACCATGCTCAATGATCCGCTGTTCATCCGTGTCGGCCACCGCATGGAGCCGACAGCGCGTGCCGAAGATATTTTCCGCCATCTCAAGCCCGCGCTTGACTCATTGTCGGTCGCGCTGAGTCTGACCCGCGATTTCGATCCGGCCGTGAGCACCATGACCTTTCGCATCGGTCTGTCCGATGACGTCGAGTTCGGCCTGTTGCCGCCGCTGTTGCGTGCGTTGCGCCAGGAAGCGCCGAACGTGGTGTTCGTGGTGCAACACGTCGATTACTGGCGCATCCCCGATCTGCTCGCAGCGGGTGATATCACGGTCGGTATCAGCCAGACCCGGGGCTTGCCGGCCAATGCCAAGCGCAAATTGCTGCGGCACATCCAGCCGAGCATCCTGCGCGCCGACGCCAGCGATACACCGCTGACGCTGGATGAATATTGCGCGCGCCCCCATGTACTGGTTTCGCACACGGCCAACGTCAGTGGTTTTGCCGATGAGTGGCTGGCCGAACTCGGTCGTACTCGCCAAGTGGTGCTGTCGGTACCGCAATACAGCGCGTTGCCGGCGCTACTGGCCGGCACCGACCTGATCGCCAGTCTGCCGGATTACACGGCGGCAGCCATGGCCACTTCCGGATTGCTGTTTAAGGAGCCGTTTCCGTTTAAAACACCGACGCTGGATTTGTCGATGGTCTGGCTCAGCCACGTCGACAGCGACCCGGCCGAGCGCTGGTTGCGCTCAAGGCTGGAGCAGTTCATGAGCGAACGGCCACTGACGCCATCCTGAGCTATAACACTCCCCCTGTAGGAGCTGCGGCACGCTGCGATCTTTTGATCTTCAAATCCCAAGATCAAAAGATCGCAGCCTCGTTTCACTCGACAGCTCCTACAGGGCTTAGTGTGAACCGCATGTGCTATATGTACGACCTTTCTGCCAACTGACTGGGGACCTGCAATGCCACACCTGCACATGGAATACACCGCCAACCTGCCGCAGTTGAACGCCGATGTAGCGTTGATGCGGCTCAACAACACCCTAGTGGGCTCTGGTCAGTTCGCGGCGGAGTTCGATATCAAGAGCCGTGCGGTGAAAGTCGAGACCTTCAAGGTCGGAACCGCCATGGCCGAGCGCGCCTTCGTCTATGTGAAGCTGGCGCTGCTCAGCGGGCGTTCGCCGCAGATCAAGAAGCAGTTGTCAGAAAGCCTGTTGGCAGTCTTGCAGGACCTGTGCGAATGGCCGGCCGGTGTCGAGGTGCAGTTGTGTGTCGAACTGGTCGACATGGATCGCGAGTCCTACAGCAAAACCGCTATTGGCGTGTAGGACTCAGGCCGCTTCGAGTTCGCTGCACACCTTGACCACCTGCTCGCGCAACCACAGATTGGCGCTGTCCTGATCAACGCTCTGGCTCCATTGCATGTCGAGGGTAAAGCCCGGCAAGCCATTTGGCGCCTCGCAGTGATTGAACACCGCCTCGTTGGTCAGTAAACGCTGGATACGGCGGGGCAGGGTGAGGATGAAGTCGGTCCCCGTGATCATTTTCAATGCCGCGCTGTAGCTGTTCGAGCGCGCGACGATCTGACGCTTCTGCGCCTGCCGCGCCAGCCAGCCATCGACCATGTTGGTGGTTGATGTCCATGGCGTCGGGAACACGTGCCGGCGTTCGGTAAAAGCCTGCAGGCTCAGGCGCGGCTCCAGTGGCGTGGCGCGTTTGTCGAAGACGCAGACCAGATCGTCCTCCAGCAGCATTTGTGATTTCAGGTCAGCGTGATGACGGTGGAAGTTGGGGCCGAAGCTGATGACAAGATCGAGGCTGCCGTCGCGCAGCTCATCCGCCGGGACATCGGTCTCGAACTTGTGCATGTTGACCATCACCGGCAAATCGTCGAAGTCGAAACGCTTCAACAGACGCGGCAGGATCAGTTGCTCGAAGTATTCCGGGGCGCAGATATTGAAGGTGACGGCTTGTCGGGTCGGGTCGAACGTGGGGGCACCGGCGTGGCACAGGTTGATGCTTTCGAGGATTTTCTGCACATGGCCATACATGGTGCTGGCCTTGTAGGTCGGACGCATGCCGGTGCGGGTGTTGATAAACAGTTCGTCTTCGAAACTGGTGCGCAGTTTTTTCAAACAATAACTGACCGTGGACTGGCTGACGAACAGGGTTTCTGACACATCAGTGACGCTGCTCTGCTCATAAACAGCGATGAACACCATGAGATCCTGCATGTCGAGCTTTCTAAGCAAGTTACTGTTCAGCATCCGTTCCGTCTCGCTGTGCTCCTTGCGCTGAATCCGCGCAAACGTGTGCGAATGATCCTAACGGAACGATGGTGCCAGGACAAAGCCCTGTAGGACGTTTCACAGTCAGTTGTGGGACAGAAAGTTTTAGTAACACGACGTCACGGGGCAAACCGCAGAAAGATGGCCAGAGGCCTTTAGCCCGATCAGGAAAAGTGCCTCGCGTAATGCCGGGGATCGAAGCGCCACACCATCAACAGCATCACCACCATTACCGCTGTCAACGACCACCACGCCCACTCGAAGCTGCCCAGTTGATCGCGGATCATTCCAGCCATCAGCGGCGAGAGACCAGCAATCAGATAGCCAATGCCTTGCACAAATGCAGTCAGGCCACCGGCACGTTGCGGGTTGTCGAGGTGATCAAGCGAGACAATCAGGCTCATCGGGAACAACCCGCCAATGCCCAGCCCCAACAGGCATGGCCATAGCAGGCTGAATTGTTGCGGGCTGAGGATCAGGCCGCAAAATCCGCCGATGATCAGTGCCAGTAGTGTCATCAGAATCACACGCCGATCCCGGCAGCGATTGGCGATAGCCGGAACCACTAGACCGGAAATCACCTCCATGGCCGTCAGCAAACCCAACAGCAATCCGGCGTTCTGTTCGCTCCAGCCGTTTTCCACGTAGTACGGCGCGAGCCAGGCCAGCACGCAGGTATAGGACGCTGTCCCCAGACCAAAGAAGAGGGCCAGCAACCAGGCACGGGAATACTTGAAGAACGAATCCTTGCCGGCTGTCGCCGTTACGGTGGAGGACAGCTGGTTGCGTTGCGACCACCAGAACAGCAGCGCGATGAATGCCAGGATCGCCCAGATCGCCAAACCGCCGCGCCAGCTCCCGGTTTGCAGCATCACCAGCGGTGCGAACGAGGCCGCAATGGCCGCTCCACCCATGATCGACGTGACATACAGACCCATGCACAGCGCGACATTGTCGGCGAAGCGCGATTTGATCAGCGTCGGCATCAATGCCTGAATCAGTGCAATCCCGAGGCCGGCCAGCACCGCGCTGACGATCATTTCGGCGGCCGATTCGATGAACAGCCGCGACAGCGTCGCCAGGCCAATGATCAGCAGTGACAGGAAAACCGTCCGTTGCTCGCCCAGCCGCTGACCGATGCCAATGCCGAAAAACATCGCCAGCCCCATTGCCATCACCGGCAGCATGGTCAGCAGCGACGCGACGCTGAAGTTCAGCGGGATGTCAGCGCGAATGGCTGACAGTAATGGGCCGATTGCCGCCATCGACGGACGCAGATTGAGGGCTACGAGAATGATGGCGAGCATCAACCAGGCAGCGGGGCGAGCGGTAGTGCGGACGTTTTCCATCATCAGACCTTTGGGCGGGGCAGATGATTAAGCGCGGAGCGGTCTGGTTCGGGCAAACCAGAAAATCCACAGCAGTATTTAAAAAGTCGATATCCCCACTCTCTGTGGGAGCGAGCCTGCTCGCGAAAGCGGATTGTCTGTCAGCAAAAATATTGAATGTGCCGGCCTCTTCGCGAGCAGGCTCGCTCCCACAATGGACAACCGTGCTGTTTTTCTGAATAAAACCTGAACCATTCTCAAATACTTCACACTTTCATCGCATGGCCAACAGCCAACTAATCGTTGGCGTCTTTTTCACAAAAAATTGATGGTTGCCTGCTTAAAGTTTCTCGTGCCTTAGTTAATGAAATTTTCACAATTGAAATTTCTTTCATGGACCGAGGCTCTTCTTTTCAGGAATCGCCCTTTCTATGTTGAAGTTAAAAGCCGTGCGCCCGGAATGGGTGACGTTAATTGCCAGTGCCTTTCTTTTAATCGGCTGCAATTTTGTCCTCTGGCAACACCTGTTCGAGATCACCGCCGCCGATGGTAAGGGCATCGCCATGCGTGTGGCGTTCGGGGTGATGATTCTCGCGGCATTCAATATCGTGCTGACGGTCCTCGCCTTCCGTCCGCTGCTCAAGCCGCTGTTGACCGTGATATTTCTGATCAGCGGCGGCGTAGCTTACTTCATGAGTCAATATGGCGTCATGATCGATGCCGGCATGTTGCGCAACTTTGCCGAAACCAATGCAACGGAAGTGCGTGATCTGCTCTCGTTGAAGTTGTTTGCTTATATTCTACTGCTCGGTGTATTACCGTCCTGGTTGTTGTGGAAAGTTCCAGTCAACTATCGTCGTTGGCATCGTGAGTTAATCAGCAAAGTTATTGTCGGTGTTGCTTCTGTGGCGGTGATTGGTGGGGTGGCGCTGGCCAACTATCAGGGCTTGTCATCGCTGTTTCGCAATCACCACGAAATTCGCCTGATGCTGGTGCCCAGTAATTACATCGGTGCTTCGGCGGGTTATCTGCGTGAGCAAGTAGTCTCGGCGCGGCAGCCATTCATCAAGATCGGCGAGGACGCCGAGCGCAATCCGGATGTGAAGCTTCAACCGCGTAAATCCCTGACCGTGCTGGTGGTGGGTGAAAGTGCCCGGGCGGAGAACTTCGGTATCCTCGGCTATGACCGTGACACCACGCCGACACTCGATAAGGAAGCCGGGCTGATCGCCTTCACTGACGTGCATTCCTGCGGAACGGAAACGGCTGTTTCGGTGCCGTGCATGTTCTCCAACATGGGCCGCAAGGATTATGACGCCAGCAAGGCGAAGAATGAGGAAGGCCTGCTCGATGTGCTCAAACGTGCCGGTATCGATGTGATCTGGCGTGACAACCAGTCCGGTTGCAAAGGCACTTGCGACCGGGTCACCCTGCAAGATGTCAGCAACCTGAAAGACCCGGCGCTGTGTGCCAACAGCGAGTGCCGCGACGAAATCCTCCTGCAAGGTCTGCAAAGTTTTATCGACCATCTGGACAAGGACACCGTGCTGGTTTTGCACCAGATGGGCAGTCACGGCCCGGAATACTTCAAGCGTTATCCCAAGGAATACGAGCACTTCACCCCGGTGTGTGAAAGTAACGCGCTGAACAATTGCAGCCGCGAAAGTATCGTCAACGGTTACGACAACACGTTGGTGTATACCGACCATGTGTTATCGAGCCTGATCGATGTATTGCGCAGCAATCAGGACAAAGTCGATACCGCGATGTTGTACCTGTCGGACCACGGTGAGTCGCTGGGCGAGTACAACTTGTTCCTGCACGGTACGCCTTACATGTTGGCGCCAGAGCAACAAAAGCATGTAGCGATGCTGGCGTGGTTCTCCGATAACTATCAGAAGGCCTATTCGGTCGACACGCATTGCTTGCAAATGAGCCGTGACAAACCGCTGAGCCAGGACAACCTGTTCCACTCGATGCTTGGCCTGCTCGAGGTCAGGAGCAAGGTCTATCAGCCGGGTCTGGACATGTTTGCCGGTTGCCGAGGTGCGGTGATCGACGGCGTACTCGCCAAGGACTGAGGCCAATCGGCTCCGTCGTTCTGATACGACGGGGCTTTCTGCTTCTTTTGTCAGACTATTCTTGCTCTCTGGAAGGACATTTCGTTACAGCTCTTGCCCTTCACAGGCGCGTAAATCGCCAGTGGCGATATATACTGCGCGCCATTCTTCAAGGGAGAGCCGTGTGGCCATCGATATTCACTGGATTCGCGACAACGAAAGCCTCGCGCAGTTTTGCGCCGAGTGGCAGCAGCTGCCGTTCGTTGCCCTCGACACCGAATTCATGCGGGTCGACACTTTCTACCCGATTGCCGGCCTGTTGCAGGTGGGCGACGGCAAACGCGCCTACCTGATCGATCCGCTGACCATCAATGCCTGGCAACCGCTGGCTGCGTTGCTGGAGAACCCGGCGGTACTCAAAGTCCTGCACGCCTGCAGCGAAGACCTCGAAGTGCTGTTGCGCCTGACCGGCAGCCTGCCGGCCCCGATGTTCGACACGCAACTGGCCGCCGCTTACCTGAACCTCGGTTTCTCGATGGGCTATTCGCGACTGGTGCAAGAAGTGCTCGGCATCGAACTGCCAAAGGGCGAGACACGTTCCGACTGGTTGCAGCGTCCGCTGTCCGAGACGCAAATCAGCTACGCCGCCGAAGATGCCGTGCATCTGGCGGAGGTTTTCGTACAGCTGCGGCCGAAACTGTCTGACGACAAATTCGCCTGGGTGCTGGAGGACGGCGCTGAACTGGTCGCCAACCTGCGACGTGAAACCGACCCGTACGAGGTCTATCGCGAGGCCAAACTGGCGTGGAAACTCTCCCGTGCGCAACTGGCGGTTCTGCGTGAACTGTGCGCCTGGCGGGAAAAGGAAGCCCGCGCCCGCGATCTGCCGCGCAACCGCATCGTCCGCGAGCATTCGCTGTGGCCACTGGCCCGCACGCAACCGGACAACCTCGCGGCGCTGGGCAAAATCGAAGACATGCACCCGCGTACCGTGCGTCAGGACGGCCAATTTCTGCTTGATCTGATCAAGCGCTCTGGCAGTGTGGGGCCTGATCAATGGCCGCCCGCCGTAGCGGAGCCCTTGCCGATCGAAGCCGCCGCGTTGATCAAACAATTGCGCGCATTGGGCCAGGCTGAGGCCGAGCGTCTGGGCATTGCCCCGGAACTGATGCTGCGCAAGAAAACCCTCGAAGCCCTAGTCAAAAGTGGCTACCCCGAGGGTCCTTACCAATTGCCTGAGTCGTTGCGTGGCTGGCGCCGCGAACTCATGGGCCAGATGCTGCTCGACAGCCTGGCCACCGCCGGAGAACAGCCTTGAAACGTATTTGCTCTATTTACCAAAGCTCGAAGCGCAAGGGCATGTATCTCTATGTGCTCAAGAGCGATGAGCTGGAACGCGTGCCCGAGGCCCTGATGGCGGCTTTCGGCAAAGCCATATTTGCCTTCAGTCTGGTGTTGACGCCTGAGCGCAAACTGGCCAGCGAGGACATCGTCGTGGTCCTGGAAAACCTCGACAAGCAGGGCTATCACCTGCAAATGCCGCCGGCCGAGGACGAGTACATCGAGCACTTGCCCGAAGAGTTGCTGCGACGCAACGACCCGGTCTGATCTGCGCGGCTCTGTTCTGAGTCTCGGTTTACCCTGGAACTGTTTTTACCGCGATGGCCGGCTTAATCCGGCGGCCATCTGCACGGTTTGCGAAAGGTTTGAAGATGCGCGTTCTGATTGCTGAACACGACCACGCGATATACGCCCGGCTGCTGCGTCAGGCAGCGCCCGAGCTTGAAATACTGACCAGCGGCGACTCCGCCGAGCTGGCCCGGCAGGCCGCCGATTGCCCGGTGTGGCTGGGCCAGCCGGATTTGCTCGCGACTCTGTTGCGCCAGGGGCACCAGCCACAATGGCTGCAATCGACCTGGGCCGGTATCACACCATTGCTCGCTGACGGCTTGCGCCGCGATTACCGTTTGACCCGTGCAGTGGGGATTTTCGGTCAGGTGATGGCCGA
The DNA here is from genome assembly GCF_900187475.1 of Pseudomonas sp. Irchel s3h9. Classification (NCBI taxonomy): domain Bacteria; kingdom Pseudomonadati; phylum Pseudomonadota; class Gammaproteobacteria; order Pseudomonadales; family Pseudomonadaceae; genus Pseudomonas; species Pseudomonas sp. Irchel s3h9. The sequence goes on from NZ_FYDH01000008.1 coordinate 221,539, forward strand.
GTATGTGCTGACCTACATCCTTGGCCATGAGCGCGAAGTGCTGGCGCGACTGGTCAGCCAGGTCGAGCGTAAATGGGACAACCGCAGCGGCCAGAGCCTGGTCGGGCGCAAAGTGCTGATCGTCGGCACCGGGGATATCGGCCAGAGTGTCGCGCAGTTCCTGCTGCCCTTCGGCATTGAGCTGTACGGGATTGCCAGCAGCGCCCGTGAGCAGGCGCCGTTTGTCGAGGTCGGTTCGATGGCTGATCTGCCGCGACTGGTGGGTGAAGTGGATTACGTGGTCAATCTGCTGCCGAACACCGAACACACCCACGATATCTACGACGCGGCGCTGTTCAAGCAATTCAAGCCAACCGGGTTGTTCATCAACGCCGGGCGCGGTGTCGCGGTGGTCGATGCCGATCTGGTGGACGCGTTGAAGGAAGGCCATCTGGCGGGGGCGGTGATCGACGTTTGCCGTCAGGAACCACTGCCGCAACGCCATCCATTCTGGACCGCTTGGGGCTTGCTGCTGACCGGGCACAGTTCGGCGCCGACGTCACCGGCGTTGATGGTGCAGCTGTTTGTCGAGAACCTGAAGGCGTATCAGGCGGGTGAAGCGTTGCGCGGGGAAGTGGATTTCAACCGCGGATATTGATCTCCTTGCTTCAGATCGTTCCCACGCTCCGCGTGGGAATGCAGCCGGGGACGCTCTGCGTCCCATTGGAACGCGGAGCGTCCCTTGAGTCATTCCCACGCGGAGCGTGGGAACGATCATTTGCGGTGTGGCTTAGAGGGTGAAGTCGCCTTCCACCGCCAGTTCATTCAGCGGGCGGCGCGGGCTCGGCTCTTCACGGGCCTGCAGGTATTCAGCCAGCGTTGCCTTGTCACCGAGTTTGCCAACGGCAACGGCCGCATGCAGTGCATAACCTTCAGGAATGTTCAGCTCTTTGCGCGTCAGTTCCTGATCGAACCCGGCCATGCCGTGGGTGTGCCAGCCACTGATGCTTGCTTGCAGCGCCAGATGGCCCCACGCCGAGCCGGTGTCGAAGGTATGCCACAGCGCCGGGGTTTCTTCAGTGGCGCCTGGTGCAGTGAAGGTGGTTTTCGAAATCACGATTACCAGCGCCGAGGCATGCTGCGCCCAGCTACGGTTGAATTCGTTGAGCAGACCCAGATAACGCTCCCAGTTTGGCGTATCGCGACGCGCATAGAGGAAACGCCAAGGTTGCGAGTTGTACGCCGAGGGCGCCCAGCGGGCCGCTTCGAAGAAACTCAGCAGGGTTTCTTCCGGGATCGCTTCGCCGGTGAAGGCGCGCGGTGACCAGCGGTCGGTGAATTGCGGGTGAATGGCGTAATCGGCAACGCGTGGGTTGGCACTCATCGAGAGATTCCTTGCTACGTTTGAGTCAGGGATTTGAATGAAAACCCGGCGGGATCAGTTGCGCTGAACGATGGGGTTTTCCGAGCCTGAGGGTTCACCACAATGCAACGCGGTCGCGCGTTAATGGCTTGCGGGCAAGGCTCCTTGCGACTGGCAAAGCTACGCGCCGCCACAAAAACTGACAAGCCCCGCGCAACCGGCAGTCGCCGACGCTTGGCCCGCAAGGCCTTGGGCACTAGACTGGCGGCCTTTTCACCACCTGATGTTGATGCTTGAGCCATGGCCGCCAAAGTCGAACCGTTCTGGAAACGCAAAACCCTCGATCAACTCGATCACCAGGAATGGGAATCGCTGTGCGACGGCTGTGGTCTGTGCTGCCTGCAAAAGCTTGAGGATGAGGAAGACAACAGCGTTTATTACACGCGCATCGCCTGCAAACTGCTGGACCTGAAAACCTGCCAGTGCAGCGATTATCCGAACCGCATCAAGTTTGTCCCGGACTGCATCCAGCTCACCCCGGGGCAGGCCGAAGAGTTCAAATGGCTGCCGCCGACCTGCGGTTATCGACTGGTCAGCGAAGGCAAGGATCTGCCGTTGTGGCACCACCTGGTCTGCGGCGATCGCGACGCGGTGCACCACGAGCGGATTTCCCAGTCCGGGCGCATGCTCGCCGAAGGCAGCGTGCCGGAGGATGACTGGGAGGATCACCTGATTTTCCGCGCGGGCTGAATACCTGCTGATTCAAGCTTTACCAAGGAGTGCGTATGGCTGTCGGATTGCAGCGAGCGTTGATGATTGCGCTGCTGGCGCTGAGCGCCCCGGTGTGGGCGGCGAAGAAAGTCGATCTGGATTATCACGTGCGCCTGTTGCCGCAAAGCGATCAGGCCGAGGTGCGCCTGACCCTGGGCAAAGGCGAGGCGGTGCGCAGTCTCGATTTCGACCTTGGCGACGGTAGCCATTACAGCGATTTCAAGGCTGACGGCCATTGGCTGCTGACCCCGGGCAAAAACGCCCGGGGCGTCTGGCGCCCGACCAGTGACAAGGCCAGCCTGACTTACCGCGTGCGCATCAGCCACGGGCGCAAGAACGGCAGTTTCGACACCCGCATGACCCCGAACTGGGCGTTGATGCGTGGCGATGAACTGGTGCCGCCAGCCAAACTCGATCAGCAGGACGGCACCGAACTGATCGCGCGTCTGCAATTCGAATTGCCCGATGGCTGGAAAAGTATCGAAACCGCTTGGCCGCGCATCGGCAAGAACAAATTCCGCATCGACAACCCGTCACGCCTGTTTGATCGTCCGACTGGCTGGATGCTCGCCGGCCATCTCGGCAGCCGCCGTACGCGCCTGGGCGAAACCGAAGTCACCGTGGCCTCGCCGCAAGGGCAGGGCATGCGCCGGATGGACGTGCTGACCCTGCTTACGTTCGTCTGGCCGCAGGTGCAGGCGGTTTATCCACGCCATCCGGCGAAACTGTTGATCGTCGGTGCCAATGACCCGATGTGGCGCGGCAGCCTCGGCGCACATGAATCCATCTACGTGAACACGCGATTGCCGCTGGTCAGCGAAAGCGGCAGCAGTGCGCTGGTGCGCGAGCTGGCGCAGGTGTTCGGGCGGATTAACGACGAGCAGCGCAGCGACTGGATCAGCGAGGGTTTTGCCGAGTATTACGCCATTGAACTGGTGCGCCGTGCCGGCGGCATGAGCGATGAGCGTTATCAGGCACTACAGACGAAACTGGCCAGGGACGGCCAGAAAGTCACCACGTTGCGCGGCGAGCAGATCAGCCCGGCGCAGGTGGCGAAAGCGGTGTTGCTGTTGCAGGAACTGGATCGCGAAATTCGCTTGAAGACGCGCAACAAGCGTTCGCTGGATGACGTGTTGCGTGGGGCGATGCATCTGGGGACGGTGAGTACCAAAGAGTTTGTGCAACTGGCCGAGAGCGTGCTCGACGAGTCCTCCAAGGTCCTCGATACCGCATTACTGCAGTAATACCGCTATCGCTGGCAAGCCAGCTCCCACAGTGCTTTGGGATGGGCACAAAATCAGTGCACAACCCATAAGCCGATTTTGGGCTGGGCAAAAATTCTGTGGTCTCCACAGAACCTGTGGGAGCTGGCTTGCCAGCGATGAGGCCGTCAGCCCCACCGCAATTCTCGGATCAAACCCCGGCTTTCGGCGATTTCACCGAATCATTGCCGGTCACGGTGGCAGTGCTGGTCGCCGCTTCGGCATTGGCTTTCAGCTTGCTCAACTCTTCCCCGGCGCGCTCGATCTTCGCCCGCACGTTGTTCATGTCCTGACGACTTTTCTCAAACAGGCTTTTCACCGAACTGTGCCCGGTAATCCCGCGCGCCATGGCCACGCCGCCAATCGCCACCTGAATCAACCCGAACACGCCGCCACGGCGCAGGCCTTTACCGACCATGATCACGCCGCCCGCGAGTGAGCCGATGCGCTCCCAGCCTTCGACGTTCTGCTCGGAACGGCTCTGGAACGGGGTGGATTCGATACGTTCGACACGTTTGAGCTCGGTCATGATCTTTCTCCAGGCAATGAGTAATGGATAAACAAGCTGACTGCCGGAGCGGTCAGCTCGTTCCATCGGATGTGCGACGCTTTAGCGGAATTTTGGTCCGGAGCGGGTGTTCAAGCCCTTGGCCATGCGGTCGTAGAGCACGACGTTGACCGTGGCGGCGAGGTTCATGCAGCCGGTGGTCGGGATGTACACGACGTCTTCGCACCAGTCGCGGATCTCTTTGTCCAGCGAACCGTCTTCGGGGCCGAAGATATAAAGGGCGCGATCCGGGTGGGTGTATTCCGGCAGCGGGCGGGCGCCTTCGACCAGTTCCACGGCGACGGGCACGCAGTTGAGCGGGAGGATCTTTTTCAGGTCATCGATGCCGATCAGCGGAATGTCGTAGTGCACGCGCTTGGTGTCAGTGACGAAGTCGGCGGCGCGTTCATAACGTTTGCCGGTGTAGAACACCGAGGCCACGCCATAGCAGCCTGCGGCGCGCATCACCGAACCGACGTTTTCCGGTGATTTGGGGTTATACAAACCAATGCAGCTGTACCGTTTGTCTGCCACGAGCGGGGTGCCTTCGGGAAAAAGAGCGCGATTATACGGGGATTGGGAGAGGGCGGCACCGCTCGTTCCCACGCTCTGCGTGGGAACGTCTCTTCGGACGCTCTGCGTTCGGCTTTGCAAGGGACGCGGAGCGTCCCGGGCTGCATTCCCACGCAGAGCGTGGGAACGATCATGACTGGCTTATTCTTCTTTCTTCATCAGCCCGGCCAGCGCGGCAAACGGGTTATGCGTTGCCTTGGCGATCTTCGGCGTGCTCAGCGAGCCTTCGCTGAAATACTGCTGATCGGTATAGCGCGAGTGTTCGTTGTCGTGGCAATACAGGCACAACAATTCCCAGTTCGAGCCGTCCTGCGGGTTGTTGTCGTGGTTGTGGTCGCGGTGGTGCACGGTCAGTTCGCTCAGGCGCTTGCCGGAAAACTCACGGGTGCAGCGGCCGCAGACGTGCGGGTACATCTTCAGGGCCTTGTCGCGGTAGCCCATTTCCTTGTCGCGCTGGTTGTCGGCGAGGATGCGATCCAGCTTCGACGTATTGGTTGGAGTGGACGAACTCATGGGTTCACCTTTGTAAAAGACTGATGACGGTTATGCGCAGAGTTTAGCTCAGCCCTTGAGCTTCTCGGCAATCCAGATCGTGTGGCGCGTGCCCTTGTTGCCGTGGGCGAAGACCTGGACTTCTTCGGCCTTGAAACCGGCCTTCTTCAATTTGTCGGAAAACAGCCGATCGGCGCTGGCCGACCACACCGCCAGCACACCTTTCGGTCGCAATGCTTTGGCGCAGGCATTCAGACCAGCGGCGGAGTACAGCCAGCTATTGGCCTTCTGCGTCAGGCCTTCGGGGCCGTTGTCGACGTCGAGCATAATCGCGTCGAAACCGTTCGGCTCACTTTGCAGCACCTTGGCTACGTCGTCCTGACGGATCACCGTGCGCGGATCGAGCAACGGACGTCCGGACTTTTCGCCGAGCGGGCCACGGTTCCATTCGACCACGCCGGGCACCAGTTCAGCGACCACCACTTCGGCAGTCTTGCCCAGATGCTTGAGCGCGGAGGCGAGGGTGAACCCCATGCCCAGACCGCCGATCAGCACCCGCGAATTCGCCCGGCCAGCGACCTTGCGGCACGGAATTTCGGCCAGCGCATCTTCGGAACCGTGCATGCGCGTGTTCATCAATTGTCCGCCGTCGCCGCCCTGGATCTTGATGACAAAATCCTCGCCATACTCGAACAGGCACAGGGCACCGCCGCTTTCAGGGATCGGGGTGGTGTCGAGCAGAACGAAACGTTTCATGGAAATCTCTACAAGGGGGAAGGCAAGCAGGCCCGTTGGGAGTAGCCTGAGCGCAGACTAAGGCCAAACGGAGCCCTTGATGAAGCGCACCATTCTAACGGTCATTGCCCTGGCCGCGCTCTCGATTACTGCAGTGCAGGCGCAGCAGGTCGTTCCAGTCAGCCCGGCGCCGCAACCCGGCTCGCCCGGCACCGCTACACCGACACCGTATCCGCAGATCACACCGATCAATATTCCCAAGTCTGGCGCTGGCAGTGGCAGCCCGCCGCTGGTGCCGATTGAAATGCCCAGTCCGCCGAGCAAGGATCAATCGGTGCCGGGCATCGAGCCGAGTGGCACCAAGGCGAAATCCCCCGGCGGTTAAACCTGTTGCGCCGCCAGTTGGCCGTCGGCCATGCGCAGGCGTTTCGACAGAGAGACGGCGAGGGCGCGGATGATTTTCGCGGCGATCTTCGGCGCGTCGTTGAGCATTTTTTCCAGCGAGTCTTTGCCGAGGTTCAATAGCTGACAGTTCGTCGCCGCCACGCACGTTGCCGAGCGCCGTTCGCCATCGAGCACGGCCATCTCGCCGAACGCCCGACCACTGCGCAGGGTAGCCATGGTGATGACCTGGCCATCGGGCCCGGTTTTCTGCACGGCCACCTGGCCGGTGTGGAGGATGCACATGAAACTGCCGGCATCGCCCTCGCGGAAAATCGCTTCGCCTTCAGCCACGGTACTGATGCTGAAGTAGCCGGAAGCGGCCGCAAAGTCGGCCAACTGCAATTGATCGAACAGGCCGCAGTCCATCAGCCAGTCGCGGATTTCGTTGTTCAGGAAGGTTGGTTCTGACATGTCGTCACGGTCTTTTTGTTTTCACTGTTTCAGGCTTCACACGGTCCCCATGTAGGAGCTGCCGAAGGCTGCGATCTTTTGATCTTGCCTTTGAAAAAATCCAAATCAAAAGATCGCAGCCTTCGGCAGCTCCTACAGGGATGTGTGGGGTATCGGCCTCTTGGGTCTGCAATTAAGACCCAAGTGACCAACGGAGTTCCTCAGGCCAGACCCAAAACCTTGAAAACAAATGCGTATTCGAGCGCTACGTCACGTAATCCCTGATAACGCCCGCTCATCCCGCCATGTCCGGCGCCCAATTCAGTCTTGAGCAGCAGCACGTTGTCGTCGGTTTTGGATGCGCGCAGTTTCGCCACCCACTTGGCCGCTTCCCAGTACTGCACGCGGCTGTCGTTGTAACCGGCGATCACCAGCATCGCTGGATAATTCTGTGGGCTGACGTTTTCGTACGGTGCATAAGCCTTGATCCGCTCGTAAACCTCCGGCTCTTCGGGATTGCCCCACTCGTCGTACTCGGTGACGGTCAGCGGCAGATCGGGATCGAGCATGGTGTTGAGCACGTCGACGAACGGCACTTCAGCAATCGCAACGCCGAACAGATCCGGCCGCTGGTTCAACACCGCACCAATCAGCAGACCACCGGCGCTGCCGCCGCTGATCGCCAGTTTATCGGCCGTGGTAATGCCGTTGAGGACCAGAAATTCGGCGCAGGCAATGAAGTCGCTGAAGGTGTTGTGCTTGTGTTCCTGCTTGCCGGCGCGATACCAGGCTTCGCCCAGCTCACCGCCGCCACGCACATGCGCAATGGCGAAGGCCATGCCACGATCCAGAAGGCTCAGGCGGGCGTGGGAGAACCACGGATCAAGGCTCGAACCGTAAGCGCCGTAACCATAGAGATACAGCGGCACGGCTTTGCCAACCATTTCGCGCTTCATCACCAGGCTGATCGGCACTTGCGTACCGTCCGGCGCAGTCGCCCACAAGCGCTGGCTGACGTAGGCATCGGCGTCGAACGGGCCGAGCACCGGGGTTTCTTTCAACACCGCTTGTTCGCCGCTGGCGAGGATCAGTTGGCGAACTTGCGCCGGACGGTTCAACGCCTCGTAGCGCAGGCGAATGCGGTCGCTCTCGAACTCCAGGCTGTTTTGCACATAGAGACTGTAGGCCGCGTCCGGCAATTGCACGCGATACGGCGCCAGACCGTGTGGGTGAACTTCGATAATCGGCAGTCCGCCCTCGCGCAAGCTCAGGGTCATCGCCTCGGTGTTCAGACTGACGCCATCGAGCATCACCGTATCGCTGTGGGGGATCAGGTTCTGCCAGTCGGCTTCGGTCGGCGCGGTGCCGGTGTCCGGTGCCTGATACAAGGCATAGTTGATGCCGTCACGGTTGGTGCGGATAAACCACGTCCACACGCCATCGAGCAGGCCGTGATCGACATCATATTCATGATCCTCGACCCGCGGCGCCAGGCAAGTGAACGGCAGGTGCGGCTGGTGGGCGTCCAGCGCCCAGACTTCGCTGGTGGTCTTGCTGCCCAGCGACAACAGCAGTTGCTGCTCGGAACTGGAACGGTAGCAGTGCAGGAAGAAACGCCCGTCCGGCTCGTGGAAAACTTCTTCGGCAGCGGTGCCGTCGAGGCGGTAACGGAACAGCTTGTGTGGACGATGGGTGTCGTCGAGTACGCCGAAAAACAGGGTCAGGCTGTCATTAGCCCAGGTCATGCTGCCGTCGCAGTCTTCGAATTCCAGTTCGCTGACTTTGTCGTTGGCCAGTTCCTTGACAAACAACGTGTAAATCTCATCGCCCGAAGCGTCGACGCTGTAGGCCAGACGCTGGTGATCCGGGCTGATGCTGAACGCGCCCAGCGAGAAAAAACCACCGTTGGCCAGTACATTCGGGTCGAGCAGCAGTTGTTCGCGACTTTCATCGAGGGTCAGACTGTCGTCCGCCGGGCGTGGGCAGCGGTAGTGCCGGGCGTACTCGTCGCCCGCCGTGGTGCGCGTGTAATACAGGTACGGACCCCAAGGCGAGGGTAGGGACAGGTCGGTTTCCAGAATCCGGCCCTTGATCTCTTCGAACAGGCTTTCACGCAATTCGGCCTGATCGGCGGTTTGCGCTTCCTGGAAGGCGTTTTCGGCTTTGAGGTAATCGAGCACCGCGTCGGTGTCGCGCTCCTGCAGCCAGGCATACGGGTCGGCACCGGGCGCCTTGTGGGCGATCGGGGCACTGATGGCGTTGGCGGATTCGGACATGAAAGGCTCTCGGACAATGTACGGAATAAGGGTTTTCGCAGCGTTTGAAACCGCCGCAGACCCTATAGGAGTGAGCCTGCTCGCGATAAGGCCGGCACATTCAACATCAATGTTGTCAGGCTGTCCGTCATCGCGAGCAGGCTCACTCCTACAGGTCGCATGTCTATTGGGACAAGCCTGACGGGCGAAAAGTCGTTACTATAAGCGCCTCTTTGCCTGCCTTGCCATGGACACCATGACCGAGAACGACTATCTGATCGCCTGGGGCCTCTACGCCTTTGCTGCTGTGGGCTGCCTGTTGGTATGGATGCGCCTGACCACCTGGATGTGGCGCTGGTTGCGCGAACCGCTGCGCGTCTTGATGGCCGTGTTGTTGTTCAGCCCGACCATCATTGATCCGGTGAAAGCCAAAGTTGCGCCGTCCATCGCCATTACTGCGCTGGATCTGGCCTTCAAGGTCGGCAACAACGCCTGGCGTGCAGTCTCCGATCTGTTCATGTACGGCATGATCGCCTTTGGCATCTATCTGATTTTCGTGGCGATCCGCTTCCCGATCGAGCGTGCTTCCCGTGCGCGTCGTGAACAGGCAGAAGCCGCCAAGGCCGCCGCTCGCGCTGATGACCGCGACGACGATCAGCCGTTTGGCGGCGCCGGCGATGACCGCTATGGCCGTCCCCCTCTGCCAAACAATCCGCAGCGTATGCGGGTCGAGCCGCGCCTGTAACCCGAGAGTCCGCACATGTGTGAATTACTGGGCATGAGTGCCAACGTGCCGACCGATATCGTGTTCAGCTTCACCGGCCTGATGCAGCGCGGCGGTCGCACCGGTCCGCACCGCGACGGCTGGGGCATCGCCTTTTATGAAGGCCGTGGCTTGCGTCTGTTTCAGGACCCGGCGGCGAGTTGCGAGTCGGAAGTCGCCAATCTGGTGCAGCGTTATCCGATCAAAAGCGAAGTGGTCATCGGCCACATCCGCCAGGCCAACGTCGGCAAGGTCTGCTTGTCCAACACCCACCCGTTCGTCCGCGAACTGTGGGGACGCAACTGGTGCTTTGCGCACAACGGCCAGCTCGCCGATTTCACCCCGATCAAAAGCTTCTATCGCCCGGTCGGCGATACCGACAGCGAGGCGGCTTTCTGCGATTTGCTCAACCGCGTGCGTGCAGCATTCCCGGAACCGGTCGATATAGAAGAGCTGCTGCCGGATCTGGTCGCCGCGTGCGCCGAATACCGCAGCAAAGGCGTGTTCAACTGCCTGCTCAGCGATGGCGACTGGCTGTTCTGCTATTGCTCGACCAAACTCGCACAGATCACTCGCCGCGCCCCGTTCGGCCCGGCGCGTCTGAAAGATGTCGACGTGATCGTCGATTTCCAGGCGGAAACCACGCCCAACGACGTGGTCACGGTGATCGCCACCGAGCCTTTGACCGAAAACGAAACCTGGACCCGCTACGAACCGGGCCAATGGAGCCTGTGGCGACGCGGCGAATGCGTCAGTCAGGGCAAGACCGAATAAGGATTGCACCCCATGTTGCTCAGTTATGTACGGCTGGTGTTGTTTGCGGCGGGCCTGTTGATCGGTGTCCAGGTGCCAGGCTTCATCAACGATTACGCGAAACGCGTGGAGGCGCACCTGATCGAGGCGCAGACCGGCCTGCGCGGTTTTCAGGGCACCGCCGAGCAGTTTTTCAAGGGCGATATGCAGGCGCTGGTGGCGCATTACCGCGCCAGCGAAGACCCGGTGTTTCGTAGCGATGCCGACAGCCTGAGCACCTTGCTCAGCCGCCAGATTGCGCTGGACAAGCAGTTCCAGGCGATGCAAGGCCCGTGGTACATCCGCTTCCTGCAAGTGGTGCTGGCCGCCGACCCGGACATTCGCAAGGAAACCTGGAATGGCTACAGCTACCAGATCCTGCTGACCCCGGAAGCAATGATCTGGGGCATGAGCGGCGCGCTGTTGCTGTCGTTCGGGATTGAATGCGTGTTCCGTCTGATTGACTGGGTGGTGCTCGGTGGCCGGCGCTTGCGCCAGAGCCGACCGATCGAAGACCGCGACGTGCGCGGCCTCTGATGATCGTTCCCACGCTCTGCGTGGGAATGCCTCAACGGACGCTCTGCGTTCGGCTTTCGAGGGACGCGGAGCGTCCCGGGCTGCATTCCCACGCGGAGCGTAGGAACGATCAACTTAAAGCGATGTAGTCCTTGCCCACCTTGATCGCATATCCCTCCAGCACCTGCTGACACAACGTCACAATCTCCTCGACCCACTCAACCCCCATGCGCCACGACACCACCACCTGCAAATTCGGTGGCCGTTGATCAATGGTCAGCAAGGTCAATTCCCCCCGCGCCAACTCTTCGGCCACCAGAACCGGCGGCAGCACACCAATCCCAAATCCATCACGCAATAACCGGGTAATCGCCGACACCGAATTCACGCAATTCAAACGTGGCGCCAGTACGCCATTGGCCTGCATCAACGCCAGCAGGTCCTGATGCGGCCGGGAGTTTTTCGAGTAGGTGATGATCCGTTCCTGCGCCAGTTCGGCAAGGTCGGCGTAGTCGCGGTTGTAGATCGAATTACTGGCGACAATCCAGCCTAGCGGATGGCTGGCCAGCTCCAGACTGCGCACGCTTTCATGGCGGATCAGATCGGTTTGCAGAACGATGTCGAGAAAGCCTTTTTGCAGCTGATCGCAGAGGTTCAGCGAAGTATCCGCCACCAGCTCGATTTCCACCCGAGGGTACAGATCAGTCATCTGCGCGACCAACGGGCTGAGCCAGGTGTGGATTACCGTGTCCATCACGCCGATGCGCACGCGGCCGACCTTGCTTGAGCGAGTCTCGATCGATTGCTTGAGCGCCGACATCGTGTCGAGCATCTGCTCGGCATATTCCAGCACTTTCAAGCCTTCGGGCGTCAGGCTGACACCGCGTGAATCGCGCAAAAACAGCTTCACCCCCAGCTCACCTTCCAGTACCGCGATGCGGCTGGAAATCGACGCCTGGGTGGTGAACAGCTTGTCGGCGGTCAGGCGAAAACTCTTCAGTCGGGCGACCCAGACAAAGGTCTCGAGAAACTTCAGGTTCATGGGCAAGGCTCGGGTGACAAATTTTTCTTATGGCTAAGGCGGGTTTTTATTCGTTGGACGCAGCAGGGCCGCGCGACGAAAAATCGACGCATCCGGTCCCCACGATAGGCGTCGTCGGGGCTACGAACAAGACCAATAAAAAACCTGCGGAGATAAGCCATGCGTGCTCCCGACACCCTAGAAGTCCCCAAGGCAACGGCGCGTCCGGGGCCGTTCGACTGGTATCGCAACATCAACCAGCAGGAGCGTCGCACGTTCTGGAGCTGCAAGATCGGCTACGGTCTGGACGGCATGGACACGCAGATGCTCAGCTTCGTCGTGCCGACACTGATCGCGATGTGGGGCATCACCACCGGCGAAGCAGGACTGATTCACACCAGCACATTGATCGCTTCGGCCATCGGCGGTTGGGTTGCGGGGATTCTCTCTGACCGCATCGGCCGTGTACGCACCTTGCAACTCACCGTGCTGTGGTTCGCCTTCTTCACCTTTCTCTGCGGCTTCGCGCAAAACTACGAACAACTGTTGATCGCACGCACGTTGATGGGCTTCGGTTTCGGCGGCGAATGGACCGCCGGCGCGGTGCTGATCGGCGAGGTGATCCGCGCCAAGGACCGTGGCAAAGCGGTGGGCATGGTGCAATCCGGTTGGGCGCTGGGCTGGGGGCTGACGGCGATTTTATATGCGCTGCTGTTCTCGGTGTTGCCGCCGGAAGACGCCTGGCGCGCCTTGTTCATCCTCGGCATCGTGCCGGCGATTTTCGTGATTTTCGTCCGTCGTCTGGTCAAGGATCCGGAGATCTATCGCGAGGCCAAGGCCCAACAAACGCCGGAGACTCAGTCGAAGTTCTACGAGATCTTCGCCCCCGGCATGCTCTTCACCACGTTTCGCGCTTCACTGCTGACCACCGGCGCGCTGGGCGGCTATTACGCGATCACTTCCTGGCTGCCGACCTTCCTGAAAAACGAACGCGGCTTGAGCGTGCTGGGCACGGGGGGTTATCTGGCGATGGTGATTGTCGGTTCCTACGTCGGCTATGTGATCAGCGCCTATCTGACTGACCTGCTGGGGCGGAAAAAGAACTTCATCCTCTTCGCTGTCGGTTCGTTCACCATCGTTCTGCTCTATACGCAACTGCCGGTGAGCAACGGCGTGATGCTGTGGCTGGGCTTCCCGCTGGGCTTCTTTGCCTCGGGGATTTTCAGCGGCATGGGCGCGTTTCTGACTGAACTGTTTCCTACGCGAATTCGTGGTTCGGGGCAGGGCTTTTGCTACAACATCGGTCGGGCGCTGGCGGCATTGTTTCCGCTGCTGATTGGTCTGCTTAGCCAGAAAGTTCCGTTGAGCGTAGGCATTGGCGCCTTTGCGGCGGTGTCCTACGGCGTGGTGATTATCGCGGCACTGAGTCTGCCGGAAACCCGTGGCAAGCAACTCGATGCGCAGTAACTGATAACCTGCAAAGCAAAGTCCTACAGATAAAAAGACAAGCACCTACAGGAGTGTTCACCGTGAGCCGCCTGCTATTGAATTGCGACATAGGCGAGAGCTTCGGCAGTTGGACCATGGGTCTGGACGCCGAAATCATGCCCTTCATCGATTGCGCCAACGTGGCCTGTGGTTTCCACGCCGGCGATCCGAGCATCATGCGCAAGACCGTCAGCCTGGCGTTGAGCCACGGCGTGCAGATCGGCGCACACCCGGCCTATCAGGATCTGGTCGGTTTCGGTCGCCGCTCCATGGCGTACTCCGCGCAAGAGCTGCAAGACATCCTGCATTACCAGATCGGCGCTCTCGACGGCATTTGCAAAGCCCAGGGTGGGCGCGTCAGTTACGTCAAACCCCATGGCGCGATGTACAACGACATGATGGCCAACCCGGCACAATTGCGTGCGGTGATTCAGGCGGTGGCCGCTTACGACCGCAGCCTGCCGCTGATGCTGATGGCCACCCGCGACAACGCCGCCGCGCAGCAGATCGGCGATGAGTATGGCGTGATCCTGTGGTTCGAAGCTTTCGCCGACCGCGCTTACGACAGTGCCGGCAAACTGGTTTCACGACAATTACCGGGCGCGGTGCATCACGACCCGGAAAAAATCATTGAACAAGCCCTGACCATTGCCCGTGGCGACAACCTCACCGCCAGCGACGGCAGCGCCTTGCGTCTGCACGCCAACACCCTCTGCGTACACGGCGACAATGCCGGTTCGGTGGCTGCCGTGCAGCGCATTCGCGAGGCCTTGAGTCAGCAGCGTGCCTCATGAACCCAAGGATTGAAGTGGTGGCACTGGATTGCCTGATGCTGCGTCTGTTTGATGAGATCGCCGAAGCCAACATGCCGTGGATGCTCGCTGCCAGTGAGTGTTTGCGCGGGGCATTCGGCGCGCAACTGATCGATCTGGTGCCGTCCTATACGACGTTGATGGTGCATTACGATCTGACTGCACTGAGCCCGAGTCAGGCGCGGGAATTGATTGCCGAGGCGTTGATCGACCTGTCGCCGAATGCGCGAACTGGCGGTCAATGTCATGTGTTGCCGGTCTGGTATGACCTCAGCGTCGGGCCAGAATTGAGCCTGCTCGCCGAGCGTAGTGGGCTGGCAGTGGAGGAGGTGATCCGTCGTCACAGCGGACGTGAATATCAGGTATTCGCCCTGGGTTTCGCACCGGGGTTCGCCTTTATGGGGCTGGTCGAAGAGGTTCTGGCGGCGCCACGTCTTAACACGCCGCGCAAGAAAGTCGCTGCGGGCAGTGTCGGCATTGCCGAGCGCCAAACCGCTGCGTATCCCGTGGTCTCGCCCGGTGGCTGGAACCTGATCGGCCGCACCCCGGCGAAACTGTTCGATCGCACACGTGATGGCTACAGCCTGATGCAACCGGGCGACACCGTGCGATTCGAGGCGGTCAGTCATGCCGAGTTCATCAATCTGGGCGGCGATGACACACCACTGGAGGCGCTGGCATGAGCCGACTGAGGATTGAAGCGAGTACACCGCTGTGCCTGTTGCAGGACGCGGGCCGTTTCGGCGTACGGCATCTGGGCGTGACCCAGGGCGGCGCGGCAGACTGGTGTTCGATGAGTTGGGCCAACTGGCTGCTCGGCAATGGACTGGATGTGCCGGTGATCGAAATCACGCTTGGCGGCTTTGCCGTAGTCGCTGAAGACGATTGCTTGCTGGCGCTGGCCGGAGCTGATCTTGGCGCGCAGATTGAGGGTCAACCGCTGGCGCCGTGGCGCAGTTTCAAGTTGGGTAAAGGACAGAAGTTGCTGTTCACGCAACCGCTGCATGGTGCCCGGGCGTATCTGGCGGCGCCCGGCGGTTTCGACGCTCCGAAGGTCTTGGGCAGTAGTGCGACGGTGGTGCGCGAAGAACTCGGCGGACTCGATGGCATGGGCTTGCCGTTGGCCAAGGGTTCGACGCTGAGTTATCACGGGGAAGCGCGATTGGTTCGCGAAGTGCCATTGGCGTTGCGGCCGGATCTGAAATCGACTGCACCGCTGGATCTGGTGCTCGGCGCGCAGATCGGCCAGTTCAGCGGGCAGAGTCTGTTTGATGTGTTCAACAGTGCCTGGACGCTCGACAGTCGCGCCGATCGCATGGGCATTCGTTTGCTGGGCAAGGCGTTGGAATATCAGGGCCAGCCGATGATTTCCGAGGGGATTCCCTTGGGCGCGGTGCAAGTGCCGCCGGATGGCCAGCCGATTGTGTTGCTCAATGATCGGCAGACGATTGGCGGGTATCCACGGCTGGGCGCGTTGACGCCGTTGGCGTTAGCGCGGTTGGCGCAGTGTCTGCCGGGGGCGCAGATACGGTTGCGGCCGGTGGTGCAAGACGTCGCGCACCGTGAGCACATCAATTATCTGCAGCGCTTCAAAGATAGCTAGAAGCATCGCGAGCAGGCTCACTCCTACAGGGGAACGCATTCCAAATGTAGGAGTGAGCCTGCTCGCGATAGCGTCCGTCCAGACAAAGCAGGTTATTTGGAAAGAAACCGCATCCCTTCCTCAAGCCCGCGCAACGTCAACGGATACATCTGATCCTCGATCAGATCCCGTACGATATTGGTCGACGAGGTATAGCCCCAGGTGTCTTTCGGGTACGGATTGATCCAGATGAGCTTCTTGTACTTCTCCATGAAGCGCTGCATCCACACGTAACCCGGCTCTTCGTTCCAGTGCTCGACACTGCCGCCGGCCTGGGTAATTTCATACGGCGCCATGGCGGCGTCACCGATGAAGATCACTTTGTAGTCGGCGCCGTACTTGTGCAGCAGGTCCTGGGTCGAAGTGCGCTCCGAGGTGCGGCGCATATTGTTCTTCCACACCGATTCATAAACGAAGTTGTGGAAGTAGAAATACTCCAGATGCTTGAACTCGGTCTTGCAGGCCGAGAACAGTTCCTCGCAGATCTTCACGTGCGCGTCCATCGAGCCGCCGATGTCGAACAGCAACAACAACTTCACCGTGTTGCGCCGTTCCGGGCGCATCTGAATATTCAGCAGACCGGCGTCCTTGGCGGTGTGGTCGATGGTGCCGTCAATATCCAGCTCTTCCGCCGCGCCCTGACGAGCGAATTTGCGCAGTCGGCGCAGGGCGACTTTGATGTTGCGCGTGCCCAATTCCACCGAATCATCGAGGTTCTTGTACTCGCGCTGATCCCAGACTTTCACGGCTTTGCCCTGGCGCTTGCCAGCATCGCCGACCCGAATGCCTTCCGGGTTGAAGCCACCGGAGCCGAACGGGCTAGTGCCGCCAGTGCCAATCCATTTGTTGCCGCCGGCGTGGCGTTCCTTCTGTTCTTCCAGACGCTTCTTGAACTCTTCGATCAGTTTGTCGAGGCCGCCGAGGGACTGGATCTGCGCGCGTTCTTCGTCGCTTAATGAGCGCTCGAACTCCTTACGCAGCCAGTCTTCGGGAATCAATGCCTGCAAGTGATCGTCGAGCTTTTCCAGGCCATTGAAGTAGGCGCCGAACGCACGGTCGAACTTATCGAAATGGCGTTCGTCCTTCACCAGAATCGCCCGCGACAAGTAATAGAACTCGTCCATGTCGGCGAAGGTCACGCGCTGTTTCAGCGCGTTGATCAGGTCGAGCAGCTCACGCACCGACACCGGCACCTTGGCTGCACGCATTTCATTGAAGAGGTTGAGCAGCATAACGATGGCCCCTGCTTACAAGTGCTTAGCGAGAGCCGCGACGGCTCATGAACGCCAGGCGCTCAAGCAATTGCACGTCCTGTTCATTCTTCACCAAAGCACCGGCCAGCGGCGGAATCGCCTTGGTTGGATCGCGCTCGCGCAACACCGCTTCGCCGATGTTGTCGGCCATCAGCAGTTTCAGCCAGTCCACCAGCTCCGAGGTCGACGGCTTCTTCTTCAGGCCCGGCACCTTGCGCACGTCGAAGAACACGTCCAGCGCTTCGCTGACCAGATCCTTCTTGATGTCCGGGTAGTGCACGTCGACGATTTTTTGCAGGGTGGTGCGGTCGGGAAAGGCAATGTAATGGAAGAAGCAGCGGCGCAGGAAGGCGTCCGGCAGCTCTTTCTCATTGTTGGAGGTAATGATGATGATCGGCCGTTTTTTCGCCTTGATGGTCTCGTCGATTTCGTAAACGTAGAACTCCATCTTGTCGAGTTCTTGCAGCAGGTCGTTGGGGAACTCGATGTCGGCCTTGTCGATTTCGTCGATCAGCAAAATGACCCGCTCCTCGGACTCGAAAGCCTCCCAGAGCTTGCCCTTCTTCAGGTAATTGCGCACGTCGTGGACTTTTTCGTTGCCCAATTGCGAGTCGCGCAGACGGCTGACCGCATCGTATTCGTAGAGACCCTGATGGGCCTTGGTGGTGGACTTGATGTGCCAGGTGATCAACTTGACGCCGAACGATTCGGCCAGTTGCTCGGCGAGCATGGTCTTGCCGGTGCCCGGCTCGCCCTTGACCAGCAGCGGCCGCTCCAGGGTGATGGCGGCGTTGACCGCCAGCTTCAGGTCATCGGTGGCGACGTAGGCCTGGGTGCCTTCGAACTTCATCTGCTAATCCTCGAACGGTAACGCCGACCTGACGGGCAGGGCGGGGGCGAAATAATCGGATGCCCGACTATAACGCGCAGCCCGGTCGACTGTGAACGCAGACGGCTTATTCAGTCTCTGAATGGGGCGTCACATGTTGACTCAGTCTCGGCTGATGGCCAGTATTCAGGCCTAGTTGATTTGACGATAGCCTTCAGGATGTCCACTGAATCTGTGGCGAGGGAGCTTGCTCCCGCTGGGCTGCGAAGCAGTCCCCATATGCCTGGAGGCGCTGAATTGATGCTATCCATGAAACGACCACGCTTGGCCGCAGTTACTGCACTCTCTGATTGCCGGCTTGCACTGGACTTTGTTGATGGTCGAGCGCTGACACTCGATTTGAGTCGAGATATTCAAACGTGTAAGCAGTTGCAGCCCTTGCTTGATCCCCAAGTCTTTGCGACTGCCATCTTGGGCGATAAAGGTTGGACCGTTGAATGGCCGGCCCCGGACATTCAGATTGGCGCCGATACTCTATATCTGGATGCTTTTCCAGAAATGAACTCTAACCCGCATCCGGCTTAGGCCGTTCATAGCGGGCATTGAATGCCTGTACGAATCCATTGCGCAAAATCTGCAAAAACGCTTCGAACGCGCTGATGTTTTGCTGATGCACGTTACCGCTGAGTTCGACCTTGGTGGCGAACTGGTTTTTCGCCTGGTTCTTCAGCACGGTTTCCGAGCCGCCCACCAGTGCCTCCCAGACTGAGCGGAAGATGCTCTTGTTCTTGTTTTCCACATCTTGCTGCCAGTTGAACACTTCGACGTCACGCAGCAGCGGTTTGATGTAGCCGTTGACTTGCGCCTTTTTGGCTTGGGCTTCGATCACCACGTCACCGTGGCCGGCGTTGAAGTCGAACTTACCGTAAGCCGAGGCGAAGTCGTTCATGCTTTTGAGTTCGATGTCTTTGGCTCGCAGGCGGAACTGGAAGTCTTCGAAATTGCTCAGCGGGTCGAAGGTGGCAGTGGTTTCCAGTGGGGCATGCCCGAGCAAAAGCGCTTTGCCCTCGAAACGGGCGTCACGTTTGCCTTGCTTGTCGACCACGTTGGTCAGGTTGTAAATGCTGGCCTCGACGTTGGTGGCGTTCATGTTGACCGGTGGTTTGGAGTTGAAATTGCGGAAGGTGATTTTGCCCTCATGAATCTGGACCTCGTCGAGGGTGATCGGCAGCAATTTGCCCAGTTGCGCGCGCCAGTCAGTGCCTTGACCGGTTTGAGAGTTCTGCTTATTGGCACCGCCATCGACGAAGTTGACTTCAGGTTTGACGAATTTGACCTGCGCTACAACAGCATGGTCGTACCACAGCGAATGCCAGCTGACCGCCAGATCGATCAGCGGTGCATTGACGAACGGCACCGGTACCTTGCCGTCGACCTTGACGATCTTCAGCCCATTGATCTTGTAGGCACCGCGCCATAGGGCCAGATCGACATCAGTGATCTGGCCCCGATAGTCACCCATGTCCGCCAGTTTGCCGTTCAGGTAGTCGCGCACCATGTAGGGCAGGGCGATGTGCAGCGCGATCAGCAGCACAACGACGACGGCGAAAATCCCTAGTGGCCAACTGTAGCGACGCTTCATGACGGCAATTCCCTGACGATGTAAGCGATTGACTGTTACGTCGCGCAGACGTTCGACCCGACTGGACTGTGATGGGCAACAGGCATACCTTTGAAGGCTGAATTCAATGCTGCATAAGGACCCAGCCATGAGCCGTATTTTTGCTGACAACGCCCATTCCATCGGTAATACGCCGCTGGTGCAGATCAACCGCATAGCGCCGCGTGGCGTGACCATTCTGGCCAAGATCGAGGGGCGCAACCCCGGTTACTCGGTCAAGTGCCGGATTGGCGCCAACATGATCTGGGACGCCGAAAGCAGCGGCAAACTCAAGCCTGGCATGACCATTGTCGAGCCGACATCGGGCAACACGGGGATCGGTCTGGCCTTTGTTGCCGCGGCCCGTGGGTACAAGTTGATGCTGACCATGCCTGCCTCGATGAGCATCGAACGCCGTAAAGTCCTCAAGGCTCTGGGCGCCGAACTGGTGTTGACCGAGCCGGCCAAGGGCATGAAAGGCGCAATCGAGAAGGCGGCCGAAATCGTTGCCAGCGATGCTGACAAGTACTTCATGCCATCGCAGTTCGATAATCCGGCCAACCCCGCCATTCACGAAAAGACTACCGGTCCGGAAATCTGGAACGACACCGACGGCGCCGTCGATGTACTGGTAGCGGGCGTCGGTACCGGCGGAACCATCACCGGCGTTTCGCGGTATATCAAGAATACCCAAGGCAAACCAATTCTGTCGGTGGCCGTGGAGCCGATGTCGTCGCCGGTGATCACCCAGGCGCTGGCGGGTGAAGAAATCAAACCGAGCCCGCACAAGATTCAGGGGATCGGTGCCGGTTTTGTGCCGAAGAACCTGGATCTGTCGATGGTCGACCGGGTCGAGCAGGTCACCGACGAAGAGTCCAAGGCCATGGCGCTGCGCTTGATGCAGGAAGAGGGGATTCTATGCGGCATCTCCTGCGGTGCCGCAATGGCGGTAGCGGTGAGACTGGCAGAGACGCCGGAGATGCAGGGCAAGACTATCGTCGTGATTCTGCCGGACTCCGGTGAGCGTTATCTGTCGAGCATGCTGTTCAGCGATCTGTTCACTGAGCAGGAGACTCAGCAGTAATCCAGTTGATTCAGATCAGCCGGGGTTCAGGATCGTTATGCTAATAAATGCTTTGTTGCGCAATGCTTAACACTGATTCTTGTGTAAGGCGGGTTTTGCCCGGCGCCGGTAGTGTTTATCATGGCCGGCTGCCATGCCGGGTAAAGGGCGTTGCGCAGCGTTGTCTTTATTCAAGGAGTCGTTGATGAGCTTTTCGTTAGCCGCCAAGGTGTCGGTGCTGCTGCTGTTTGTGGGCAGCATCCTCTATGTGCATTTGCGCGGCAAGGCGCGTTTGCCGGTTCTGCGCCAGTTCGTCAACCACTCGGCGCTGTTTGCTCCGTACAACGCCCTGATGTACCTGTTCTCCGGCGTGCCGTCCAAGCCGTACCTGGACCGCAGCAAATTTCCGGAGCTGGACGTGCTGCGCGACAATTGGGAAACCATTCGCGACGAGGCCATGCACCTGTTCGACGAGGGTTATATTCGCGCGGCAGAAAAGAACAACGACGCCGGTTTCGGCTCGTTCTTCAAGAAGGGCTGGAAGCGTTTCTACCTCAAGTGGTACGACAAACCGCTGCCATCGGCCGAAACCCTGTGCCCGAAAACCGTGGCGCTGGTCAGTGCGATTCCCAACGTCAAAGGCGCGATGTTTGCGCTGTTGCCGGGTGGCAGCCACTTGAACCCGCACCGCGATCCGTTCGCCGGCTCGCTGCGTTATCACCTCGGCTTGTCGACGCCGAACTCCGACGATTGCCGGATCTTTGTTGATGGTCAGGTTTATGCCTGGCGTGACGGTGAAGACGTAATGTTCGACGAGACCTACGTGCATTGGGTCAAGAATGAAACCGACCAGACCCGCGTCATCCTGTTCTGCGACGTCGAGCGTCCGCTGAGTAACCGCCTCATGACCCGCATCAACCGCTCCATCAGCGCCTGGCTCGGCCGTGCCACTGCACCGCAGAACCTTGATGATGAACGCGTCGGCGGGATCAACCAGGCCTACGCCTGGAGCAAGAACTTCAGCGACAAGTTCAGTGGCGTGGTCAAACAGTGGAAACGCCGTCATCCGAAAGCCTACCGCGTGATGCGGCCGGTGCTGGCGGTGGTGGTGTTGACGTTGTTGGGTTATTGGCTGTTTGGTTAAGGCTGGATCAGGCAATAAAAAACCGCTCCTTGTGAGCGGTTTTTTTATGAAGAGAAGGTGAATGAGGCGCCAGCGAGGACGCCTCCTGGCTCTTCCGCGGCTGGATTCACCAATGCTTCTCTGATTCGGTGCAACTCCCGTTCAGATAACTTTGCGGAAGAGCGTTTTCTATCAGCTTTTATCGATCTGGCGCCTGGCGCCTTTTTTTCAACGGCAGCCTTCATGGTGCCTCCGGCATTGATCATTAAATGAGCAGTTGTCCGATACTAGTCTTACCAAATTAGCTTCACAAGCCTGCCCTCCGAATCGAATTCGAAACCCAGTTGCCGGTACAGGGATATCACTCCAGGGAGAGGTTCCTGAATTTCAATTTGGGTACTGCCGATGATTCGCGCGAAGTGAGTCACGGCAGTCAAGGCAAATGTCGCAACTCGGCTTTTGAGAGGGTGATCGTTATCGGGCTTTCCTTCCAGACGCACAATTTTCACTCGCAACCGGCTCTGATTAGGGTTTGCAAAGCAAAGTCCGCATAACTCCTGATCAAACCAGATTGCCAAATCGAAGCTCAGTGGTTCTTTGGCCTTCCACCTGACAACATCTTGCCAAGAAATATGAGGATCAAACCACGCTTCATAGGCACTCAGCGCTTGAGCATCGATTGCTTCGAAACGAACTCTGGAGTGATCAACATCCACTATCCCTTGCAGCAACAAGTCTTTGTGCAGTTTTGCGAAAGTAACAGCAGCCTGTTTTCGAGCCTGTGATTTGTAAACCTGGTAGCGCAAATACGTCCGTTCTCTTGGCATGTGATCCTGTGCATTCCTTGTCCCCCATGTTTGGGTGTCTCGATTGCAATCCAGCCTATTCACCTCGCGGCCAACTGTCCCTGCCGGCCCTTTGCCCAAATCATTGCAATCCATGTCCCACGCTGGTTATAGTCGGCGCACGTGAGTCGTATGCCTCACCTTCCAACCCTTCAAAAAAGATCTGCGCCAATGCCTGCATCCCTCAGCAACGCGGTAGTCGATTCAGCGGTCAACGCTGGCGTCGTGCCGTGCGGGAATCAGCAGCCCAAGCAGATCAGTCATTATCCCCCACCTGTCAGTAGCACGCCGGTGTGCGCAGTCGTATCACCGCCGGGCGTTGGCGTTTCGGGCTGATCTGCAGTTTCTGCTGACCCCTGCGCCCGCCAGAAAAACCTACTGAATTTCAGCTTCGGCTGAGTTGGCTTCTTGCCTGACTACAGGTGGTAATCATGTTTGTCCTGTCGAAAAAATCCGCGCTCGCGGCCGCGTCCACGAGCCTGTTCGTTCTGCTGTGGAGCAGCGGCGCGATCTTCTCCAAATGGGGGCTGGCCCACGCGTCACCATTTGCCTTTCTGCTAATTCGTTTCGCGATTGCCTTGTGCGGCCTCTTGTTGTTGGCGCCGCTGCTCAAGCTCAAGTTGCCCAAGGGCGGCAAACCAATGCTGTTTGCGGTTGCCACGGGTGTGGTGTTGTTGGGGGCGTATCAGATTTTCTATCTGCTGGCGCTCAACACCAAAGTCACCCCTGGGGTGATGGCGACCATCATGGGTGTGCAGCCGATTCTCACCGTGGTGTTGATGGAGCGGCAGCGCTCGGCGAGCCGGATGTTTGGTCTGGCCTTGGGGTTGGCGGGGCTGATCATGGTGGTTTACCAAGGCATCGGTTTGGCCGGGATGTCCTGGGCGGGGATGCTGTTTGGTCTGCTGGCGCTGGCGAGCATGACGCTGGGCTCGATCATGCAGAAACGCATCACCGACAATCCTCTCGGTACGCTGCCGGTGCAGTACTTGGCCGGTCTGTTGTTATGCGGGATTTTCGTGCCGTTCCAGCCGTTCCACTTTGAGCACAGCACAGGTTTTATCGTGCCGGTGTTGTGGATGGGGCTGGTGGTGTCGGTGCTGGCGACGCTGTTGCTGTATCGGTTGATCGCGCGGGGCAATCTGGTCAATGTCACCAGTCTGTTCTACCTGGTGCCGGCGGTGACGGCAGTGATGGACTATCTGATTTTCGGCAATCGCCTGGCGGCGTTGAGTGTGCTGGGGATGCTGTTGATCATTGTCGGTCTGGCGTTTGTGTTCCGTAAAACCAGCTAACAGATCGTCAGGTGGCGGCTTTTAGGCCGCCGATCGCAAGCAGGCTCACTCCTACAGAGGAACGCATTCCAATTGTAGGAGTGAGCCTGCTCGCGATGGCCTTTTCGGCACCGCACAAATTTATCGGGCCGGCGCCTCAGCCGGTTTCACCACCGCCGGCTTCAACACCAGCCACAACGCCAACGCAATCAACACCCCGCCGTAGATATGCGCCATCGACAACGGCTCATCCAGCAGCAACGCCCCCCACAGCACGCCGAATGGCGGAATCATGAAGGTCACGGTCATCGACTTCACCGGCCCGATCGAACTGAGCAGGCGGAAATAAATGATGTAGGCAAACGCCGTGCAGCCAAGACCCAGGCCCAACAGCGACAGCCAGACATTCCAGCCGCCCCAACTGGCCGGCGGTGCGGTGATCACGCTATATCCAAACAACGGCAACAGAAACAACGTCGCACCGAGCATGCTGCCCAGCGCCGACAGGCGACTGTCCAGACCACCGGCCTGATCCAGCCAGCGCCGTGCGAGGAAACCGGCAAAACCATAACAAGTGGTCGCCAGCAAACAGGCGAGGGCGCCCATCAACAATTGCAGATCGAACGCCACGGGACCGGCGCGGGTCAGCACGCCAACGCCGAACAAGCCGAGGAACACCCCGCCTAGTTTGGCTGCGGTGAGTTTTTCACTGAAGAACAACCCGCCAATCAGCACGCCCATGAGCGGCGTGGTGGCGTTGAAGATCGCCGAATAACCGGCCGGTAACACCTGGGCCGCGACCGAATACAGCGTCGCCGGAATCCCCGAGTTGATCACGCCCAGCAGCATCACGGTTTTCAGTTTGCCTTTGAAGTCCCAGCGCACGCGCATCAGCCCAAGGATCACCAGCAGGCCGACGGCCGCAATCGACACGCGAAAGAATCCGGTCGGGATCGTGCCGACCACCGGTGCAATAATGCGCATGAACAGAAAACTCGCGCCCCAGATGGCCGCCAGCGACAACATACGGAAAATATCGACAGGGCTCACGGCGGGTCTCCTTCCTTGATCGGGACGAGAGTGTTGCCGAGCGCCCTGCCGAAGGCAACCGCTAATCGGGCATGCAACTGTTCGTTCAGATCACAAAGCGTGTGACCAGGCCGTTCAAGTCGACGGCCAGACGCGACAGCTCCTGGCTTGCGGCCGAGGTCTGGGTGGCGCCAGCGGCGGTCTGGGTCGAGAGGTCGCGGATGGTCACCAGATTCTGATCGACTTCGCGAGCGACCAAGGCCTGTTGCTCGGCTGCACTGGCGATCACCAGATTGCGCTGGTTGATCTGCGAGATCGACGCGGTGATTTTCTCCAGCGCCTGACCTGCGCTGTTGGCCCGGCGCAGCGTCTGACCCGCCTGCTCGGCGCTGCTTTGCAATGCGCCCACGGTAGCGCCTGTGCCTTGCTGGATGCTGCTGATCATCAGCTCGATTTCCTCAGTGGAGTTCTGCGTGCGTTGTGCCAGCGAACGCACTTCATCGGCGACCACCGCAAAGCCGCGCCCGGCTTCACCGGCGCGGGCCGCTTCGATCGCCGCATTGAGCGCCAGCAGGTTGGTCTGTCCGGCAATCCCGCGAATCACTTCCAGCACTTTGCTGATGTCCTGTGCCTGCGTGGCCAGGCCTTCGGCTTGTTCGGAAGCACCGAGTACCGCATCGACCAGTTCCTGAATCGAACTGATGGTTTCGCTGACCTGCACATGGCCGTGCTTGCTGTCCTCGTTCGACGCGGCGGACGCCTCGGCGCTGGACACCGCGTTGGCCGCGACTTCGTCCACCGCGGTGCTCATCTCCGTGACTGCGGTGGCGGCTTGTTCGATCTGATCGTTCTGCTGTTGCAGGCCGCGAGTGCTTTGCTCCATCACCGAACTCATTTCCTCGGCCGCGGAAGCCAGTTGCTGTGCCGATTCGCTGATGCCGCGAATAGTCGAGCGCAGATTGCCCTGCATCTCGGCCAAGGCGTCGAGCAGATCTGCAGCCTCATCTTTACCAGTGCTGACGATCTGTCCGCTGAGATTACCGGCAGCAATGCGCCTTGCGACATTCAGCGCCTGATTGATCGGGGTGGTAATACTACGCGTCAACTGCCAGGCCAATAGCAGCGTGGCAATCAGGGCAACCACGATGATGGTCGCGACGATCCACAATGCCCGTAGATATATCGTTGCGGCGGCAGCGGCGGCGGTATTGGCGCCTTGCTGATTGAACGAGATCATCTGCTCCAGGGCCTTGTCGAGCAGCGTTCCCTGTGGCGCCAGTTCATTGTTAAGCCGCGTGTAGGCCTGTTCACTTTGCCCGGCGTCGATCTGGCCGATGATCTGTTCGAGGATGTTCATGTACTTGGCCGTGTTGGCATTCAAGCCGTCGAGCATCACTCGTTCTTCTTCGCTGGAGAGCAGGGTTTTGTGATCGGCGAGGCGTTTGAGCAATTCTTCGCGCTGCGCTTTGATGATGCCTTTGCTTCTGTCGCGCACGGCAGGTTGGGTGCTGGTGATCAGGCGCAACGATTCGAGGCGAATGCTGGCGATGTTCGCCGCCGCGACATGGATGTTCTCGATGCTTGGCATCCATGATTCTTCAATCACTGCTGCACTCTCGCGCAGGGTTTTCATCTGGCCCAGCCCGAACAGGCCGACCACCACCAGCAGACCGGCCAAAACGGCAAAGCTCAAACTGGCGCGCAAACCTATGCGCAGATTCCGGATAGACATCAGTGTGCTCCTTGATCTTTGAGGGGGGGGAGGTCGTCCTCGTCAGCGAGGATCTTGTTATGAAGGGGGTAATGGCGGGCTGTATATCAAAGCGCCACTATTTTGGTAAGACCAATCTGGAAGCGTCGCTGTCGGTAAACGCATGCGCAGCAAAGCAACGAGCTAGACGCGTCTGGTCAGTATTGGAGCCGAAACCCAGCGAATTCGCGGGCTGGCGCGGGGCGACAAGAAGAACCGCTCAGGCGATTAACTGACCGAACGGTCGATTAAAAAAACTTTGCTGAAAACTGTGCCGTTGTACAACCCCGACGCAGAATTGGCCGAAATTGCACTTCACGCGCACACGCTTGCGTGGCTAAGCTCAGCACAGATTTCCCATGCACGCAGAGGTCTTATCTATGCCGCAGCAATGGCCCGCCACCGATATCGCCCGCATGATCCTCGATGGCTTTGACGATTACCGCGAGCATTTCCGGCGAATCACCGACGGCGCCCGGGAGCGTTTCGAGCAGGCGCGCTGGCAGGAGACGCAAACGGCGTCGGCGGCACGGATCAATCTCTACGAAGAAAAGGTCGGCGAAACCATCGCTCGCCTGCGCGAATACTTCGATGATGAAACGCTGATGAACGTCAGCTGCTGGCCGCTGGTGAAAAGTGCCTACATCAGCGTCATCGACCTGCGCTTCGATGATGAGTTGTCCGAGACCTGGTACAACTCGATTTTCTGCGGGCTGTTCAGCCACGACCTGATCAGCGACGGCTGCATGTTCATTCACACCACCCGCCCGAGCCTGCGCCGAGCCCGCGCCGCGCAAACCCGCACCTACAAACCGCAGGGGCAGTTGTCGGGGATGCTCGCGAGTATTTTTGCCGATTACCGTTTCAGCGAGGATTACGCCGATCTGCCGGGTGACCTACGCCGCCTCGAAGCGCAACTGCGCGAGAACCTGCCGGACTGGGTGTGCAAGGACCCGGAACTCAGCGTCGAGCTGTTTTCCTCGGTGCTGTACCGTAACAAGGGCGCGTATCTGGTCGGCCGCATCTACACCCGCGACGAACAGTGGCCGCTGGTGATTCCGCTGCTGCACCGGGAAGGGCGCGGGATTCAGATCGACGCGTTGATCACCGACGAAGCTGATGTATCGATCATCTTCTCGTTCACCCGTTCGTATTTCATGGTCGATGTACCGGTGCCGGCGGAGTTCATCGGCTTCCTGCGACGCATTCTGCCGGGCAAGCACATTGCCGAGTTGTACACCTCAATCGGCTTCTACAAGCACGGCAAGTCCGAGTTTTACCGCGCGCTGATCAATCACCTGGCCAACACCGATGATCAGTTCATCATGGCGCCGGGCGTGCGCGGCATGGTCATGAGCGTGTTTACGCTGCCGGGCTTCAACACCGTGTTCAAGATCATCAAAGACCGTTTTTCGCCGTCGAAAAACGTCGACCGCGCCACGGTGATCGAGAAGTACCGACTGGTGAAAAGCGTCGACCGGGTAGGGCGCATGGCCGATACCCAGGAGTTCGCCGATTTCCGTTTTCCGTTGAGCAAGTTTGATCCGGCGTGCCTGGAGGAGCTGCTGGAGGTGGCGCCGTCGACGGTGTCGGTCGAGGGCGACACGGTGTTGATCCGTCACTGCTGGACCGAGCGGCGGATGACCCCGCTCAACCTCTATCTGGAAAACGCCAACGATGCGCAGGTGCGTGAGGCGCTGGAGGATTACGGCCTGGCGATCAAGCAACTGGCGGCGGCGAATATCTTTCCCGGTGACATGCTGCTGAAGAACTTTGGCGTCACCCGGCATGGGCGTGTGGTGTTTTATGACTACGACGAAATCTGTTTTCTGACGGAGGCCAACTTCCGCCACATCCCTGCGCCGCGTACGCCGGAAGACGAAATGGCTTCGGAGCCGTGGTATTCGATCGGGCCGCTGGATGTGTTTCCCGAGGAATTTCCGCCGTTTCTGTTTGCTGATTCGGGGCAGCGCAAGTTGTTCGACCAGTTGCATGGCGAGTTGTACAACGCTGATTACTGGAAGAGTTTGCAGGAGGCGATTCGGGCCGGGAAAGTCATTGATGTTTTCCCGTATCGGCGCAAAGGCCTCGACAACGAGTAGCTCTTTTAAAAAAACACCCTCACCCCAGCCCTCTCCCGGAGCGAGAGGGGGCCTGCCGAGGTGCCTCAAGTCGAACGCCTACCTGAAAGGCCTTGGCGATTATGGATTCGGTAAATTTCTTTCAGGTCGATGGGCCTCTGGAATATCCCCCAATCGGTCCCCTCTCCCTTTGGGAGAGGGCTAGGGTGAGGGCTGCAATCCCCCAGACACGCCACAAATCCGCCAAATCTGCGACAATCCGCCCCCTGCATAAATAGACGACCGAATTGCCTACCCGATGACCGACGAATCGCCCTCCATCGACAAACTGCTGAAGAACCTCGATCACGCCATGCTCGCCGACCGTCACCGGCTGCGGCGGCAGTTGCTTGAGCTGCGCAAGAAACCCGACGAGGCCAAACTGGCCCAGTGGGTGACGCGCATGCAGGCGTCCTGTGATCAGGTGCTGGCCCGCCGCGCTAGCCTGCCGGTGATTCGTTACGACGACAGTTTGCCGATTGCGGCCAAGCGCGACGAGATCAAGAAGGCGCTGGAAAAGCATCAAGTGCTGATCATCGCCGGCGAAACCGGCTCGGGTAAAACCACCCAGTTGCCAAAAATCTGTCTGGAAATCGGTCGCGGCCAGCATGGTCTGATCGGCCACACCCAACCGCGTCGAATCGCTGCGCGCAGCGTCGCCAGCCGGGTCGCCGAAGAACTCGCTACGCCGCTCGGTGCGCTGGTCGGCTATCAGGTGCGTTTCGAGGATCAAAGCGATTCCAACACCCTGATCAAGCTGATGACCGACGGTATTCTGCTGGCGGAAACCCAGAACGATCGCTACCTCGAACGCTACGACACGATCATCGTCGACGAAGCCCACGAACGCAGCCTCAACATCGACTTCCTGCTCGGCTACCTGAAAACCCTGCTGCCGCGTCGCCCGGACCTGAAAGTCATCATCACCTCGGCGACCATCGATCTGGAGCGCTTCTCCAAGCACTTCGACGATGCGCCAATTGTCGAAGTCTCCGGCCGCACCTTCCCGGTGGACACCTGGTATCGCCCGCTGACCCTGGAGCAGGACGAAGAGGGCAACCGCGTCGAAGACGACCTGACGGTGGATCAGGCGATTCTCGCGACCCTTGATGAAATCGCCGCTTACGAGCGCAGCGAGCGTCGCAGCCCCGGTGACGTGCTGGTGTTCCTGCCCGGCGAGCGCGAGATTCGCGACGCTGCCGACATGCTGCGCAAGGCGCAGATCAAACACACTGAAATCCTGCCGTTGTACGCGCGCTTGTCGCCCGCCGAGCAGCAGCGGATTTTCCAGTCGCACCCGGGCCGTCGCGTGGTGCTGGCGACCAACGTCGCCGAGACCTCGTTGACTGTGCCGGGCATTCGTTACGTGATCGACAGCGGCACCGCGCGCATCAGCCGCTACAGCTATCGCGCCAAGGTCCAGCGTCTGCCGATCGAGGCGATTTCCCAGGCCAGCGCCAACCAGCGTAAAGGTCGCTGCGGCCGGGTTGAGCCGGGCATTTGTATTCGGCTGTACAGCGAAGAAGATTTTAACGGGCGCCCGGAATTCACCGATCCAGAGATTCTGCGCACCAACCTCGCCGCCGTGATTCTGCAGATGCTGCATCTGCGTCTCGGCGAGATCACCGCGTTCCCGTTTATCGAGCCGCCGGATGGCAAGGCGATCAGCGACGGTTTCAACCTGCTGCAAGAACTCTCGGCGGTTGACCGCAACAGTCAGCTGACGCCGCTCGGTCGACAGTTGGCGCGTTTGCCGGTCGATCCGCGCATGGGCCGTATGCTGCTTGAAGCAGCCAAGCTCGGCAGTTTGCAGGAAGTGCTGATCGTCGCCAGTGCAATGTCGATTCAGGACCCGCGCGAGCGTCCCCCGGAGCGTCAACAAGCCGCTGATCAAGCCCACGCGCAATGGAAAGACGTTGATTCTGACTTCGCCGGACTGGTGAATCTGTGGCGCGGTTTCGAAGAGCAGCGCCAAGCATTGACCGCGAGCCCGCTGCGCAACTGGTGCCGCAAAAACTTCCTCAACTATCTGCGTCTGCGCGAGTGGCGCGACTCGCATCGGCAGTTGAGCCTGATCTGCCGCGACATGCAGCTGAGCCTCAACAAAGAGCCGGCGGATTACCCGAAACTGCACAAAGCGGTGCTGGTCGGCTTGCTCAGCCAGATCGGTCAGAAAACCGAGGATGGGGATTACCTCGGCGCGCGTCAGCGACGTTTCTGGATTCACCCGTCGTCGGGCATCGGCAAGAAGCGACCGCAATGGCTGATGACCGCTGAGCTGGTGGAAACCACCAAGCTTTATGCACGCATGGTCGCCAAGATCGACGCCGACTGGATCGAGCCGTTGGCCGGGCACCTGATCAAGAAAAACCACTTCGAACCGCATTGGGAAAAGAAGCGCGGCCAGGTCGTGGCCTACGAGCAGATCACTCTGTTCGGGCTGATCGTGGTCGGCCGCCGGCCGGTGCATTACGGCCCGGTGGATCCGGTGGTTTCTCGCGAATTGTTTATCCGTGAAGGTCTGGTGCGTGGCGAGATTCAATCGAAAGCCAAGTGCCTGACCGCCAACCAACAGTTGCTTGAACAGCTCGACGAACTGGAAGCAAAAGCCCGTCGTCGCGACATTCTCGCGGATGAAGAAACCCTGTACGCGTTCTACGACGCGCGGCTGCCGGCGGAGATTCACCAGACCGCGACCTTCGACAGTTGGTACCGCATCAACAGCCAGAAGAATCCGCAGTTGTTGATCATGCGCGAAGAAGACGTGCTGGCCCGCGAAGCCAGTGAAGTCACCGCGCGGGATTACCCGGACACGCTGCACATCGGCGATCTGGAACTGGCGCTGACTTATCACTTCGAGCCCAATCATCCGCGCGACGGCGTGACTCTGCGCGTGCCGGCCCCGCTGTTGCCGATGCTGCCACCGGAACGCCTGGAATGGCTGGTGCCGGGGCTGATCGAGGCCAAGTGCATCGCCCTTGTGCGCAACCTGCCGAAGGCCCTGCGCAAGAACTTCGTGCCGGTGCCGGACTTCATCAAAGCTGCGCTGCAACGCATGACCTTTGCCGAGGGTTCGTTGCCGCAAGCGCTCGGTCGCGAACTGCTGCGCATGACTGGCGCGCGGGTCAGCGACGAGGCGTGGGCCGAAGCCGAGCAAGGCGTCGAGGGGCATCTGCGGATGAACCTGGAAATTGTCGACGGCCAAGGCAAATTCCTCGGCGAAGGTCGCGATCTGGCCGAGCTGACCGCACGGTTTGCCGAAGCCAGTCAGGCCGCGCTGGCGGTGCCGCAGAGTGCGAAAAGTCAGCAACCGGTGGAGGCCAAGGTCTTCGCCCCGGTAGCAGAAAAGACTCAACAGAAGATCGCCGGGCTGTCGATGACGGTATATCCGGCGCTGGTTGAAGAGGGCGGCACGGTCAAGGAGGGGCGCTTCTCGACCCCGGCCGAAGCCGAATTCCAGCATCGTCGCGCCTTGCAGCGGTTGTTGATGCAGCAACTTGCGGAACCGGCCAAGTTCCTGCGTGGCAAGTTGCCGGGGCAGACTGAGCTGGGCTTGCTCTATCGCGAGTTGGGCCGGGTTGATGCGCTGGTCGAAGACATTCTGCTGGCGAGCCTCGACAGCTGCATTCTCGAAGGCGAAGACCCGTTGCCCCGCGACGGCGCTGGTTTGGCGGCACTGGCCGAGCGTAAACGCGGCAACTGGACCGAGCACGCCGAGCGCGTGGCCCGGTTGACCCTGGAGATTCTCAAGCTCTGGCACGGCCTGCAAAAGCGCTTCAAGGGCAAGATCGATCTGGCCCAGGCCGTGGCGCTCAATGACATCAAGCAGCAAATCAACAATCTGGTGTATCCGGGGTTTGTCCGCGAAACGCCGATGCAGTGGCTTAAGGAGTTGCCGCGTTACCTGAAAGCGGTCGAGCAGCGTTTCGAAAAGCTCGGCGCGCAGGTGCAGAAGGATCGGGTCTGGAGCGGCGAACTCGCCGGCCTCTGGGCGCAATACCAGACCCGCGCGGCGAAACATGCCCAGGAAGGCAAACGCGATCCGCAGCTTGAGCTGTATCGCTGGTGGCTGGAGGAATACCGGGTGTCGCTGTTCGCCCAGCAGTTGGGGACGAAAGTTCCGATCTCCGACAAACGCCTGAACAAGCAGTGGAGCCAGGTCGAACCGTAACGCTGATCGTTCCCACGCTCTGCGTGGGAATGCCTCTGGGGACGCTCCGCGTCCAGTGACGCGGAGCGTCACGGGCTGCATTCCCACGCAGGAGCGTGGGAACGATCATCCGTGTTGATCTTGAGAAAGGCGCCAAAACCCCGCGTTTATGGCAAACTTCGCGACCATAAACGCCGGTTTCGCGACCCAGAGCCTTCGGCCGGTTCGCGCGACGGAATAAAGCGATGCCAGGTTTGCGTCCCCCGGATGGGAATAGACCCTTTGTGTGTTGGTACGACGGTTCCAGCACTTTCTGCCTGAACAGATTAGAGAAACGACCATGCATAACGTCGTCATCAGCGGCACCGGCCTGTACACCCCGGCCAACAGCATCTCCAATGAAGAGCTGGTGCAGTCTTTCAATACCTACGTCGCCCAGTTCAACGCCGACAACGCCGAGGCCATTGCCAGCGGCGAGGTCCAGGCCCTGACCGAATCCAGCGCCGCGTTCATCGAAAAAGCTTCAGGCATCAAGAGCCGCTTTGTCATGGACAAGGACGGCATCCTCGATCCGCAACGCATGGCCCCGCGTCTGCCGGAGCGTTCCAACGACGAATGGTCGGTGCTTTGCCAGATGGCTATCGGCGCTGCCGAACAGGCCCTGCAACGTGCCGGCAAAACTGCTGCCGACATCGACGGCGTCATCGTTGCCTGTTCCAACCTGCAGCGCGCCTACCCGGCCATCGCCATCGAAGTCCAGGAAGCTCTGGGCATTCAGGGTTTCGGTTTCGACATGAACGTGGCCTGTTCCTCGGCGACTTTCGGCATCCAGGCTGCTGCCAACAGCGTGCAGCTGGGCCAGGCCCGGGCGATCCTGATGGTCAACCCGGAAGTCTGCACCGGTCACCTGAACTTCCGTGACCGCGACAGCCACTTCATCTTTGGCGATGCCGCGACTGCAGTGATCATCGAGCGCGCTGAGACCGCGACGTCCAAACACCAGTTCGACGTGGTCAGCACCAAGCTGCTGACCAAGTTCTCCAACAACATCCGCAACAATTTCGGTTTCCTCAACCGCGCGGCGGAAGAGGGCATTGGTGCCCGCGACAAACTGTTCGTGCAGGAAGGCCGCAAGGTGTTCAAGGATGTCTGCCCGATGGTTGCCGAGCTGATCGGCGAACATCTGCAAGAGAACCAGCTTAACGTCGGCGACGTGAAGCGCTTCTGGCTGCACCAGGCCAACTTGAGCATGAACCACCTGATCGTGCGCAAGTTGCTGGGTCGCGAAGCCACTGAAGAAGAAGCCCCGGTGATTCTCGACACCTACGCCAACACCAGCTCGGCGGGTTCGGTGATTGCTTTCCACAAGTATCAGGATGATCTGGCTGCCGGTTCGCTGGCGGTGTTGAGTTCGTTCGGTGCAGGCTATTCGATCGGTAGCGTGATTCTGCGCAAGCGTTGAAAATCGGTTTAATTTCCTCCTAATCGCGCCGACCTTTCCTACATCCGAATCGGCTCAAACGCTGTAATTTTTCGGAAATGGCGGCAGGTGAAGACCTGCCGCTATCATTTTCGGAATCGGCACAAGGAGATTTTTGGATGGCGGCTGACGACACCCAACTGCTTGCGCGCCTGCTGGCGGGTGAGCAAAAGGCTTTCAAGGAACTGGTGACGACGTATCAGAGCGCTATGCGCGCCGTGGCGTATGCGATTGTCGGCCAGCGTCATGTCGAAGAAGTGGTGCAGGATGCCTGGCTATCGGTGGTGCGCCACATCGCCAGTTTCGAAGGTCGCTCCAGTCTCAAGACCTGGCTGCTGACCATCACGGCCAACTCGGCCAAAAGCCGTTATAAACAAAATCGCCGGGAAGTGTTGATGGATGATCTGCCCTCACCCCATGGCACGATCGACGATGACCGCTTTTCTCCCGGTGACGGCCATTGGCTAGTTGCCCCGTTCGCCTGGCATCAGGACACCCCGGAGGCCTTGCTGACCGAAGGTGAATTGCGTGACTGTCTGGAGCACACCCTGCTGAACCTGTCGAAACTGCAAAGCAGCGTTTTGTTGTTGCGCGAACGCCAGGGGCTGGAGCTGGAGGAGATCTGTAATCTTCTGGAGATCTCGCTCTCCAATGTCCGTGTGCTGCTGCATCGTGCGCGGCTGAAAGTCTTCGCGACCGTGGAGCATTTTGAGGAGACCGGAGAATGCTGACCTGTAAGGAACAAGTGGCGCGCTCCAGCGATTATCTCGATGGCCAATTGAGCTTTCGCGAAAAGCTGATGGTGCGTCATCATCTGATGTTCTGCCCGAACTGTCGGCGTTTCATTCGCCAGATGCGTTTGATGCAAGCGACCTTGAAGGCGATGCCGGAACCACCGCTGGAAGGCGTCGAAGAACTGGCCGAACGCCTGGCCGAGCAACGACGAAAAGATAACCCCCTGTAGGAGCTGTCGAGTGAAACGAGGCTGCGATCTTTTGATCTTGTTTTCAAGATCAAAAGATCGTCCGATCGCGGCCCGAGCCTTCGGCAGCTCCTACATGGGGTTTTTGCATCCTGCAGAAATAACCCAGTGCGGGTGAAACGAACGGATGATGGGGATCGTCCCGCCCGCACAGGGCTATAGGGTGAAGCGTTTTAGAACTTGGCTTCCGCGTCCAGCTGCAAGGTGTTGGCGTCAGCGTCACGCTGGGTACGGCTGGCGAAGTCAGCCTTGGTCAGGAAGTACGTGGCACCGATGGCGAAGTTCTTGTCGATGTCGTAACCGACCTTGAACTTGTGACCGCGCGAACCAGTGGTGCCGTTGGCGAAGTCGGAGTCGGTAAAGGCGCCGACCACAGCGTTGCGCTGCACGTCGCGGTAGTTGTAATCGAGGTTCAGGCCGAAGACTTTCGACTTGGCACCCAACAGCCACGCAGTGTCCTGATCGGTCACGGCATCGTTGTTCTTCACGTACTGACCGTAGAACGACAGTGGCATTGGCAGACCGCCGATGTCGACCTGGCTGAACCCTTCATACAGACGGAATTCGTTGTTGGCCGAGTTGCCATTGACTGCCAGGGCGCACGGTGTGGACGTGCCGGTGCAGCGGCTGTCTTCGTCGTTCTGGTAGGCGTAGACACTACCGCCCAGAGTCACTTTCAAGTTGTCGGTGATGTTGAAGCGGCTACCCAATTGGCCGGCGGTCAGACGCAGGTCGTGACGGAATTGCACGCCATCGCCGTCGACGTTGTCCTTGAGGTTGTAGTTACCCAGGCTGCCGAACAGTTCGGCGCTGCTGCCCAACGGGTATTTGTAGGTAACGGCCAGACCTTCCGGATTGATGTCGCTATCCCAGATCACGTCGCCCATGCTGACCCACGGCTGGAGCATCTTGCCGCCGATGATGTGCAGGTTCTTGATCTGGTCAGGGTGGTAGTCGATGTAGCCCAGATCCAGCCAGATCTGCTTCTTGTCGAAGTAGTTGTCCTGGTCCTGGTTGGTCGAACGGGCATCGTCGCCGCCGCCGGTGGCGATACGGATGCCGGTGTCGACTTGCGGGTTGATCTCGGTGTAGGCACCCAGACGTGCACGGATGCGCTGACGGTCCTTGTCGCGGCCGCCGTTGTTCGGTTCGCCATCGATCTTGATGGTTTCCTGGCGGATACGCACATCGCCCTTGAACTGGGTCTTGGCCGCCCAGGCCAGTTTCTGGTCGAAGACGCTTTGTTCGTTGGTTTTCTTCGCAACAGCGGCGACTTGTTCGTTGGTCTCTTGCTGCGCCTGCTGCGCGATTTGCTGAGCCTTCTGATCCTTGGCCAGTTCAGTTTGCAGTTCGATGTACTGCGCCTGGGAAATGGAACCGTTAGCCTTGAGCATGTCGAGCAGTTTGGCGTCGACTGCAGCACTGGCCGGAACACTCATGGCCAGCAACAAGCCACCGCACAGGGCCGCCGCAGTTTTCGTGGAAGCAAGACGCATAGCAATCTCCGAAGATGAGAGGGGATGGCACAACCATCCGGGGCACAACCGACGATTCGAACGTCGGAAAACAGTGTCCGGGTAGAACCCGGCGCTCTAAAAACAGGCGCCAGTATCGCGATGGTTTATGACAGAGCAGTGGCACAGTGATGGCAGGTTGATGACGATATCGATTTGGCCTGAACTATTGATCTAGAGCGCTGTCGGCCGATTGCGGGTGTGCAATGGCGCGCAATCGGCGATACTCGCCGGGCGCTGAAGTCCTGTTGTGGAGAGCTGTCGATGCCGTTGCAATGCCTGCAAAACCTGTCGCAAATCGCTCCGGCAACCTGGGATGCGCTGGTGCCTGAAAGCCAGCCATTTCTGCGCCACGCTTTTCTCAGTGCACTGGAAGACAGTGGCAGCGTTGGCCCTCATACCGGCTGGCAACCTGAGCATTTGCTGCATATTGAAGATGATCGACTGATCGCCGCACTGCCCAGTTATCGCAAGTGGCATTCCTACGGCGAGTACGTGTTCGATCACGGCTGGGCCGACGCCTGCGCCCGCGCCGGTATCGATTACTACCCCAAGCTTTTGACGGCTGTGCCATTCAGCCCGGTGAGCGGCCCGCGCTTGTTGGCGGCCAATGTCGAAGACGGTTTCGAGCTGCTCAAGAGCCTGCCCGGTTACCTGGAAATCGAAGGGCTTTCCAGCGCGCACATCAATTTCACTGACCCGTTTACCGACGCGGCGATGGCCGAACAACCGGGTTGGCTGCAACGCATTGGCTGTCAGTATCACTGGCAGAATCGCGGGTATCGCGACTTTCAGGATTTCCTCGACGTACTCAGTTCGCGCAAGCGCAAACAGATGCGCAAGGAGCGCGAGCAAGTGGCGGGGCAGGGTTTTGAATTTGAATGGCGGGAGGGGCGCGAGCTGGAGGAGGCGCAGTGGGATTTTGTCTATGCCTGTTACGCCAACACCTATGCGGTGCGGCGCCAGACGCCGTATCTGACGCGGGAGTTTTTCAGTCTGCTAGCCGAGCGTATGCCCGAGGCGATCCGCGTGGTACTGGCCAAACAAGGCTCACGGCCGGTGGCGATGGCCTTCAGTCTGGTGGGGGGCGACAGTTTCTACGGACGCTATTGGGGCTGTCTGGCGGAGTTTGATCGGCTGCACTTTGAGACGTGTTTTTACCAGGGCATGGATTATGCGATCGCGCAGGGTTATCAGCGTTTCGATGCTGGCGCTCAGGGCGAGCACAAGTTGATTCGCGGGTTTGAACCGGTGATCACCCATTCGTGGCATTACCTGCGGCACCCAGGTCTGAACGCGGCGGTGAAGGATTTCCTGCATCAGGAACGCGCCGGCATCCTCGCGTATGCCGAAGAAGCGAAAACAGCCTTGCCCTACCGCCAGACATAGATCCCCTGTAGGAGCCTTCGGCAGCTCCTACAAGGGGATCTCAGGCACACCTCAGGTTTCCTCTTTGCCCAACCAGCGATAGATCCCGCCACCGACCACCGCGCCAATCAACGGCGCGACCCAGAACATCCACAACTGCGCAATCGCCCAGCCGCCGACCATCAATGCCGGCCCGGTGCTACGAGCCGGGTTCACCGAGGTGTTGGTGACGGGAATCGAGATCAGGTGAATCAGCGTCAGGCCCAGGCCGATGGCGATCGGTGCCAGCCCCGGTGGTGCGCGTCTATCGGTCGCGCCCAGAATGATGATCACGAACATCGCCGTCATCACCAGCTCGGTCACAAACCCCGCCGCCATGGAATACTTCCCCGGCGAATGCTCGCCATAACCATTGGATGCGAGGCCGGCGGCGATATCGAAACCCTCCTTGCCGCTGGCAATGTGCGCAATCAGCGCCGCCGCGAGAATCGCGCCGAGCACCTGCGCGATGATGTAGGTGGGCAACTCTTTGGCCGGAAACCGACCGCCGACGAACAGACCGACCGACACGGCCGGGTTTAGGTGACATCCGCTGATGTGACCGATGGCGAATGCCATGGTCAGCACCGTCAGACCAAACGCCAGGGCCACCCCCAGCACCCCGATTCCCAACGGTGAAGACGCGGCGATCACCGCGCTGCCGCAACCACCCAATACTAACCAGAACGTACCCAACAACTCAGTGACTGAACGTTTGAACAGAGACATGAGAGGCGTCCTTGATAGCCCTGCTATCGAGACTGCATCGAGTTGTGCATCCCTGCAGATTTACGACAGGTTTCGTGCCGAAACCTTGGCTGAGTACAGCAGGCTTTCTGCGGATTTCCAGCGGCCACAAAAAACCGCCAGCGCCCGTGGTTGGCGGGCTGTGGCGGTGATCGTTCCCACGCTCTGCGTGGGAACGCCTCAAGGGACGCTCTGCGTCCAGTGACGCGGAGCGTCACGGGCTGCATTCCCACGCAGAGCGTGGGAACAATCATGGGAAGGTCAATCGATGCCGACAAACCCTCCGGTCTGGTGCGCCCAAAGTCGTGCATACAAACCGCGATGGGCCAACAGCTCGGCATGGGTGCCGCTCTCGGCAATCTTGCCGTTCTCCAGCACCACCAGGCGATCCATACGGGCAATGGTCGAGAGTCGGTGCGCAATCGCGATCACGGTTTTGCCCTGCATCAACGTTTCCAGGCTTTCCTGAATCGCCGCCTCGACTTCCGAATCCAGCGCCGAGGTCGCTTCGTCCATGATCAAAATCGGCGCGTCCTTGAGCAGCACCCGCGCAATCGCAATGCGTTGACGCTGACCACCGGACAATTTCACCCCACGCTCACCGACATGCGCATCGAAACCCGTGCGACCTTCAGCGTCCGACAACAGCGGAATGAACTCATCGGCGCGCGCCTTGTGCACCGCGTCCCACAGTTCTGCGTCGGTCGCATCCGGTTTGCCGTACAGCAAGTTGTCGCGGATCGAACGGTGCAGCAGCGAGGTGTCCTGGGTGATCATGCCGATCCGTGCACGCAGGCTTTCCTGACCGACTTCGGCGATGTTCTGGCCATCAATCAAAATCCGCCCACCCTCGACGTCGTACAGGCGCAGCAATAGATTGACCAGCGTCGATTTGCCGGCGCCGGACGGCCCGATCAAACCGATTTTCTCACCCGGTTTGATGTTCAGATTGAGATCGCCGATGATCCCGCGCTTCTTGCCGTAGTGAAAATCCACGTGCTCGAAACGCACTTCGCCACGGGCCACTTCCAGCGGTTTGGCCTGCTCGTGATCGGTGACGCTGACCGGTTGCGAGATGGTCTGTAAGCCGTCCTGGACCATGCCGATGTTTTCGAAAATGCCGGTGACCACCCACATGATCCAGCCGGACATGTTGACGATGCGAATCACCAGACCGGTTGCCAGGGCAATCGCCCCGACAGTGATCAGCGATTGCGTCCACAGCCACAAGGCCAGGCCTGTGGTGCCGACGATCAACAGGCCGTTCATGGTGGTAATGGCGATGTCCATGCTGGTCACAACGCGGCCCGCCAGTTGGGCTTTTTCGGTTTGTTCTTCGATTGCTTCGCGGGCGTATTGCTGCTCGTAATTGGTATGGGCGAACAGCTTCAGGGTGGCGATATTGGTGTAACCATCGACGATCCGCCCCATCAGTTTGGAGCGTGCATCGGAGGACACCACCGAGCGTTCCTTGACCC
Organism: Pseudomonas sp. Irchel s3h9; assembly: GCF_900187475.1. Lineage (NCBI taxonomy): Bacteria > Pseudomonadati > Pseudomonadota > Gammaproteobacteria > Pseudomonadales > Pseudomonadaceae > Pseudomonas > Pseudomonas sp. Irchel s3h9. The sequence goes on from NZ_FYDH01000008.1 coordinate 262,088, forward strand.
GCGGCACGAAGTAACAGAGCGCGCCAATGTAAGCGGCGATCCACGTCAGCAACGGAATCATCAGGCGCCAGTCCGCCTCGGCGAACAGCACCAGCGAGCTGATCGCGTAGATCAGCACATGCCACAACGCATCCACTGCTTGCACCGCAGAGTCACGTAGCGAGTTGCCCGTCTGCATGATGCGTTGGGCGATACGACCAGCGAAGTCATTCTGGAAAAAGTTAAGGCTCTGCTTGAGCACGTAGCTGTGGTTCTGCCAGCGGATCATGCTGGTCATGCTCGGGCTCAGGGTCTGGTGCACCAGAAGGTCGTGCAAGCCGACAAAGACCGGGCGCAAGATCAGCGCGACCACGGCCATCCAGGCCAATTCCAGGCCATGCTCCTGAAAGAAATTCGGATTCGGTGCACCTTGGGCGAGGTCAATGATGCGACTGAGGTAGCTGAACAACGCCACTTCGATCAAGGCGCCGAACAGTCCGACGGTGAGCAGGGCGGCAAAACTCGGCCAGACCTGCTTCAGGTAATAGGTGTAGAAGGGCAGCACGCGATCCGGCGGGGATGCCGTGGGGGCGTCGCGGAACACGTCGATCAGTTGTTCGAAACGGCGATAGAGCATCAGATAACCGCCCGGAGCACGGGCTCTCCTTTTATCGGTGTGAGCGGCGCGGGATCAGGCCAGCGCCGCTCGATACGCCCTGTACAGCTTAGTCGATGACTTTGGCCGACTTGATGAATACAGGGTCGGCAGGTACGTCTTTCATGCCGCTTTTGGTGGTGGTCGGCGAGTTGACGATGATGTCGACAACGTCCATGCCTTTGACCACTTTGCCGAATACTGCGTAGCCGTCGCCCTGGTCGAGGAAGTCGTTGTCCTTGACGTTGATGAAGAACTGGCTGGTCGCCGAATCAGGTACGGAAGTGCGAGCCATGGACAAGGTGCCACGAACGTTAGCCAGACCGTTTTTGTGTTCGTTCTTGATTGGAGCCTTGGTTTCTTTCTGCTGCATCTGTTGAGTGAAACCGCCGCCCTGGACCATAAAGCCCGGGATCACACGGTGGAAAATCGTGTTGTTGTAGAAGCCGCTGTTCACGTAATCGAGAAAGTTCTTGGTGCTGATCGGTGCCTTGACCGGATCCAGCTCGATTTCGATCTGGCCGTTGGTGGTGTCCAGCAGCACGTGCGGTGCTTTGGCCGGCGTGGCAGCCATCAGGTTGGCGGCAAACAGCACAGTACCAGCGGCGAGGGCGAGTTTTTTCAACATGGGTCAGTGATCCTGAGATTGAATATCGGCTGCGGCGAGGAACTCCAGCAGCGTTTGATTGAAACGTTCGGGTTGATCGAGCGGGGTGGCGTGGCGCGAATCGGCGATCACCACCAGCCGCGCATTCGGCAGCAGTTTTACATAGGTTTCTTTCAGTGCCACCGGTGTGTAGTCACGGTCGGCGCTGATGACGAGCGTTGGACAGGACACTCGGGAAAGTCGTTCCTGAACACCCCAGCCAACAATCGCATCGAAGCTGGCGAGATAAGCACGTTTGTCGTTTTTTGCCCAGCGTTCGGCCATTTTCTGTCGCAGATCCGCCTGTTCCGGTTTCGGAAAAAGTTTACCGCCGAGGGCTTTGCCGATGGTCGCGAGGCTGAGTACGCGCATCAGGCTCCAGCGTTTGAACCACTGCCAGTAGTCGTCGCGGCTGCGGATTTTGACTTCGGGTGCGCTGTTGACGATGGTCAGGCTCTTGAGCTGGTCAGGATGATCGACGCCGAACTGGAAGCCGATCATGCCGCCCATCGACAGCCCGACGTAGTGCACCGGGCCGAGGTTCAAGTGCTCGATCAGCGCCAGCATATCGGCACTGAAACCGGCGATGCTGTAGCGCTCGCGCGGTTTGTCCGAACGCCCGTGGCCGCGGATGTCCGGGACGATCACGCGGTAGTGCGCGGCCAGGGCCGGGATCTGCATTTCCCAGTCCAGTGTGCTCGAACCGAGCCCGTGAACCAGTAGCAACGGCGCGCCGTGGCCATATTCCTCGTAGTGCAGGTTGCAACCTTCATGTTCGAACCAGGCCATCGGTGAACTCCGTGTCAGGCTTGTTCAGGGGCGGCGAACGGTGCGTCCAGCGGCAAAGTGTCGAAGGTACGCAGCAGTTCGATGAGGATTTGCGTGGCCGGGCCCAGGGGTTTGTCCTTGTTCGAATACAGATAGAAGCTGGAGTTGCGGTTGCCGCCCCTGTCCAACGGTAGCAGCTTGAGCGAGCCATCCTTCAGCTCTCGTTCAATCATGTGGCGAGGCAGCCAGGCAAAACCGAGTCCGCTGCTGACGAACGTCGCCGCCGTGGCGAGGCTGCCAACGGTCCAGCGCTGTTCGGCGCCGAGCCAGCCAACGTCCCGTGGTTGCTGGCGGCCGGAGTCGCGGATCACCACCTGCATCTGGGTTTCCAGATCCTGAAAGCTCAGCTCACGGTTGAGCCGGTGCAGCGGGTGATCGGGGTGGGCGACGGCGACAAACTCGACGTCACTCAATTCCGCGCCGAGGTAACCGGGAATGCTCAGGCCGGTGATGGCCAGATCGGCCACGCCTTCGAGCAGCACTTCTTCGACACCCGACAATACTTCTTCACGCAGACGTACGCGGCAGCCGCGACTCTGCGGCATGAACGCGGTCAGCGCGCGAACGATGCGTGCGCTCGGGTAGGCCGCATCGACTACCAGCCGCACCTCGGCTTCCCAACCTTGCTCCATGTGATGGGCGAGGTCTTCCAGTTGACTGGCCTGTTTCACCAGTTGCCGCGAGCGGCGCAGCAACACGCCGCCGGCTTCGGTGAGCACGGCTTTGCGCCCGTCGATGCGCAGCAACGGCACGCCGAGTTGGTCCTGCATGCGGGCGACGGTGTAACTCACCGACGATTGCGAACGGTGCAAGGCCTCGGCGGCCTGGGCAAATCCGCCGTGGTCGACCACGGCCTGCAATGTTCGCCATTGATCCAGGGTCACGCGGGGCGCTTTCATCAATAGCTCCTCTTGTCCTAAGCTGGCCGTCCCTCATGGAGACTGCCGAATGAAAAAATTCTGTTGTGTGCTGCTGGCGCTGCTGCCGCTGACTGCTTTTGCTTACCCGATCGATGTGCAGAAGGATCTCAACGGCATGAAGATCGATTACGAGACCTTCGATACCGATAACGACATCGGCTCGATTCGGGTGGCGAACTACGGTGATGTCGACGCGGCGTGCAAAGCGGTGTTCAGCAATGGCCCGGAAGCACCACGCACCCGCACGATCGAGGTACCGGCCGGCAAACATAAAAACGCCACGGCCAAGTTCACCCGCGAGATCATCAAGCTGCGCATCAAACTGACCTGCACCCCGAAATAACGGTCGATCCCTTGTAGGAGTGAGCCTGCTCGCGATAGCGGTGTGTCAGATACATGTGTGTTAACTGACACACCGCTATCGCGAGCAGGCTCACTCCTACAAGGTGTGTGTCAGCATCTAAACGAATTATTCGATGCTTTGCAGCAATTATTTGCGCTTTTTCATCGATTCGACTCTGTTTAACCTTCATTCCATCGACCTACAACATTCTCGGATGGAGGCTACACACCATGTCCCGCGTTCTGATCATCGAAAGCAGCGCCCGCCAGCAAGACTCGGTTTCCCGTCAACTGACCCAGACTTTCATCAGTCAGTGGAAAGCAGCGCATCCCAACGATCAGATCACTGTGCGTGACCTCGCCGTGAACCCGGTGCCACACCTGGACAGCAACCTGCTAGGTGGCTGGATGAAGCCTGCCGAGCAGCGCAACGCCAACGAGCAAGCGTCGCTGGATCGTTCCAACGAATTGACTGATGAGTTGCTCGCCGCCGACGTACTGGTGATGGCCGCGCCGATGTACAACTTCGCCATCCCGAGCACCCTTAAGGCCTGGCTCGACCACGTGCTGCGTGCCGGCGTGACCTTCAAGTACACCGAAACCGGCCCGCAAGGCCTGCTCAGCGGCAAGCGTGCTTACGTGCTCACCGCTCGCGGCGGCATCTACGCCGGCGGTCCGGCCGACCATCAGGAACCGTACCTGCGCCAGGTCATGGGTTTCATCGGCATCAACGACGTGACCTTCATTCATGCAGAGGGCATGAACCTCGGTGGCGACTTCCAGGAAAAGGGCCTGAATCAGGCCAACGCCAAACTGTCTCAGGTTGCTTGATAGGTTAATCGCCAGATAATCCCCGATTGTTTAAGTGACCTGGCGCAACCCCTTCAAGGCTCTACGCGCATCGAACCTCCCTTTGCACTTGTTGCTCCTGAGTGCTGTAGCCCGATTGAACGCATTAGCGAGATCGGGCTTTTTTTTGCCTGTATTTTTTTCGACGCAAAACTCCTGGTGGGAGCGAGCCTGCTCGCTCCCACAGGGGAATGTTGTGTTTCGGGCTATTCGCAGTGAGACCAGAAAACCGCTATCGTCGCCGCCATTCAAATTAGGGGCGAGCATGGGCTATCTACTTTTTGTCACGCTGATCCAGGCGTTTTCCTTCAGTCTGATCGGCGAATATCTGGCCGGTCATGTCGACAGTTACTTCGCGGTGCTGGTGCGCGTAGTGCTGGCGGGGCTGGTGTTCATTCCGTTGACCCGCTGGCGTTCGGTGGAACCTTCGTTCATGCGCGGCATGCTGATGATCGGCGCCTTGCAGTTTGGCGTAACTTACGTCTGCCTCTATCTGAGCTTCCGCGTGCTGACGGTGCCGGAGGTGTTGCTGTTCACCATCCTCACGCCGCTGCACGTGACGTTGATCGAGGATGCGCTGAACCGACGCTTCAACCCGTGGGCGCTGATCGCCGCGTTAGTGGCGGTGGGCGGGGCGGCGGTGATTCGTTTCGACAGCGTCAGTCCGGACTTCTTCATGGGCTTCCTGCTGCTGCAACTGGCCAACTTCACCTACGCGGCGGGGCAGGTGATGTACAAGCATCTGGTGGCGAAACACCCGAGCGATCTACCGCACTATCGGCGTTTCGGCTTCTTCTATCTCGGCGCGCTGGCGGTGGTGCTGCCGGCATTCCTGATGTTCGGCAAAGCCAACTTCCTCCCGGAAGCGCCGCTGCAATGGGGCGTGTTGCTGTTCCTCGGCCTGGTCTCGACCGCGCTGGGCATGTACTGGTGGAACAAGGGTGCGTGCATGGTCAACGGCGGCACGCTGGCGGTTATGAACAATCTGCATGTGCCGGTGGGGTTGCTGCTGAATCTGCTGATCTGGAATCAGCATGAGGAACTTGGAAGATTGTTCCTCGGTGGCAGCGTCATCCTTGCCGCCGTATGGATCAGCCGACTGGGCATCCGCCGCACTGCATGAACCCATGTAGGAGCTGCCGCAGGCTGCGATCTTTTGATCTTTAAGGTCAAAAGATCGCAGCCTGCGGCAGCTCCTACACGGGAATCGTGTGTTACATCAGGTGTTTTTGCGGCTCGGGAATGCTGGCCGCGCCGAGCACCGCCGGCAGCAGGCCAGAGCGCAAATCCCCGCCACTCGGTTGCTGATACAGGCTCAACCCGAACTCCGGCAGCACCGCCAACAGATAATCAAAAATATCCCCCTGAATCCGCTCGTAATCGGCCCACACCGTGGTGCGGGTGAAGCAGTAAATCTCCAGCGGAATACCCTGCGCCGTGGTCTGCATCTGCCGCACCATGCAGGTCATGTTCGGCTGAATCTCCGGATGACTCTTCAGGTACGCCAGTGCATATGCGCGGAACGTGCCGATATTGGTCATGCGCCGACGGTTAGCCGACATCGCCGCGACATTGCCCTGCGCTTCGTTCCACGCCTTGAGTTCAGCTTTTTTGCGGCTCATGTAATCGGTGAGCAGGTGCACCTGGGAGAGCTTTTCTTCTTCGTCGTCACGGATGAAACGCACGCCGCTGGCATCGATGAACAGGCTGCGCTTGATCCGCCGCCCGCCCGATTGCTGCATGCCGCGCCAGTTCTTGAATGACTCCGACATCAGCCGCCAGGTCGGAATCGAGACGATGGTTTTATCAAAATTCTGCACCTTGACCGTGTGCAGGGTGATGTCGACCACATCGCCATCGGCGCCGACTTGCGGCATCTCGATCCAGTCGCCGACCCGCAACATGTCGTTGCTGGTCAACTGCACACTGGCGACAAACGACAGCAGGGTGTCCTTGTAGACCAACAGAATCACCGCCGACATTGCGCCCAGACCGGACAGCAGCAACAGCGGCGAACGGTCGATCAGTGTGGCGACGATGATGATCGCGCCGAACACGTACAAAACCATTTTTGCCAGCTGCACGTAGCCTTTGATCGAGCGCGTACGCGCATGTTCGGTGCGTGCATAGATGTCGAGCAGGGCATTGAGTAGAGCGCTGACCGAGAGCAGCAGGAACAGAATGGTGAACGACAACGCCACGTTCCCAAGAAAGGTCATCGCGGTTTTGCTCAGTTCCGGCACCAGATGCAGGCCGAACTGGATGACCAGCGACGGCGTCATTTGCGCCAGGCGCTGAAACACCTTGTTGTGGCGAAAATCATTGATCCAGTGCAGCGCCGGCTGGCGGCCGAGCATGCGGCTGGCGTGCAGGATCAGGTAACGCGCCACTCGTCCGAGTACTAGCGCGATGACCAACAGCAGCATCAGCGCTAGGCCGGCCTGCAAAAGTGGATGCTGTTCGAGGGTGCCCCAGAGGTCCTGGGCGTTGAGCCAGAGCTGTTTGAAATCCATATGAGCAACGATTCTTCTGTAAGACGCGATGGGCGATTAGAGCATTTAAGACGCCGTGTATTACCGTTCAAGACAAATCGAGCAACAAAAAAGCCACTGATTACGTCCGTTTGTATAAAGAAACTCGGCCTGAGCGCTCGAAACCGGTAACCTATGCAGCTGTTTTTTTGCATATCTTCGAGGTAGCACCCGTGTTTTCCCAATTCGCCCTGCACGAACGCCTGCTTAAAGCTGTGGCCGAGCTGAAATTTGTCGAGCCAACGCCTGTGCAAGCCGCGGCCATCCCGCTGGCGCTCCAAGGGCGTGATCTGCGGGTGACGGCGCAAACCGGTAGCGGCAAAACTGCCGCTTTCGTTCTGCCAATCCTCAATCGCCTGATCGGCCCGGCCAAGGTCCGCGTCAGCATCAAGACGCTGATCCTGCTGCCGACCCGTGAACTGGCTCAGCAGACCTTGAAGGAAGTTGAACGCTTTTCGCAGTTCACTTTCATCAAGTCCGGCCTGATCACTGGCGGTGAGGACTTCAAGGTCCAGGCCGCGATGCTGCGCAAAGTGCCAGACATCCTCATCGGTACCCCGGGCCGGATGATCGAGCAACTCAACGCCGGCAACCTCGACCTCAAAGAAGTCGAAGTGCTGGTGCTCGACGAAGCCGACCGCATGCTCGACATGGGCTTCGCCGAAGACGTACAGCGTCTGGTCGACGAATGTCCTAACCGTCAGCAGACCATGCTGTTCTCCGCCACCACCGGCGGTTCCGGCCTGCGCGAGATGATCGGCAAGGTGCTGAACAACCCTGAGCACTTGCAGCTCAATGCGGTCAGCCAACTGAACTCGACCACTCGCCAGCAAATCATCACCGCTGACCACAATCAGCACAAAGAGCAGATTGTGAACTGGTTGCTGGCCAACGAGACCTATCAGAAGGCCATCGTCTTCACCAACACCCGCGCCATGGCCGACCGTATCTACGGCCGTCTCGTGGCTCAGGAATACAAAGCGTTCGTGCTGCACGGCGAGAAAGACCAGAAGGATCGCAAACTGGCGATCGACCGTCTGAAGCAGGGCGGCGTGAAGATTCTGGTCGCTACCGACGTCGCGGCCCGTGGTCTGGACGTTGATGGCCTGGATCTGGTGATCAACTTCGACATGCCTCGCAGCGGCGACGAATACGTGCACCGCATCGGCCGTACTGGCCGTGCCGGCAACGACGGTCTGGCGATCTCGCTGATCTGCCACGGCGACTGGAACCTGATGTCGAGCATCGAGCGCTACCTGAAGCAGAGCTTCGAGCGCCGCACCATCAAGGAAGTCAAAGGCACCTACGGCGGACCGAAAAAGGTCAAGGCCTCGGGCAAAGCCGTTGGCGTGAAGAAGAAAAAGACCGACGCCAAGGGCGACAAGAAGAAAACCGCCGCCAAGACGCCGACCAAGCGCAAGAGCGTCAACCGTCCGAAGCCGGACTCGTTGGTGAGCAGCGATGGCATGGCACCGCTCAAGCGTCGCAAGCCAGCAGAGCCTGCGGCTGAGTAAGGCGTTTCAAGCGAGCATAAAAAACCCGGACAGTGTCCGGGTTTTTTTTGTACATCAGTTGCCGAGCTGGCCACTGGTGTCGGCATCAAAGCGCCGTTTGGCTTGATCTGCCGCCGGTTTCAATGCGGCGAGCAAGGCTGCCTCGCTGTACAACCGCGTGACCGCCAGCTCCTTCGGCGTCGGCTCGATCGGGATCAGCACGTCATCACCGTCGGCGTGCAGCCAGATCGCCACAACATGCAGCGCCGAGACAAACAGCACGCGCAGCTCAACGTTTTTACCCTGCAATTGCGGCGCTTGTTCCGCCAGTTTCAGCGCACCTACCGTCGCGGCGGCGTGATCGCCGTGATTCAGCGAGGCGAACTCGACATGCCCGCGCACCTCGGCCAATTGCGCATCGGCAATCGTCACGCCGTCGGCAAACACCAGGTAATGCCAGTCGCCGAGGCGGGCATCCTTCAGGCCTTTGCCGCTGCTCAGGTCTTCCAGGTTCAACGAGTAGCCACGATAGGCTTCGCTGAGGCTGATTTTTGCAGGTGCTGCGTTGGCGAACTGGCGATTGGCGCCAAAGCCTTGGGTTTGCAGTGCCGCTTGCAGCGCCGGGCGCAAGGTCTGTACGCCGTTGGAAGGCGCCTTTGGATAAGTCAGTTGCATGATGTCGCCCTCCTAGTTTTTCACGGTGAAGTAAGTGTGAGTCCAATTGCCGCCGCCGTTGTAGGCGCGGGGGAACGCGTTCAGTGCGCGGGTCGAATAGCCGTAGATCGAGTCCGCAACCAATACGTAATCGCCGTTGGTGCCGTAGATCGTCAGGAAGTGCGCACCGCCGCCGTACCAGGCGCAGCGCAGGCCGACCGGGCGGCCCATGCTGATCTGGTTCTGGATGGCCGACATCTGTAGCGAGCCCTGATTCATGCCGTTGTAGCTGCGAGTGGTTTGCAGAGCGGAATCCAGATAGCCGTAGACGTTGCACGGCCCCGGCTGATTGCAGCAGTTGCGGTCGAGCTGAGTGCTGGCCACGCCGCACTGCGTCCAGTTGCCGGTGCCGTAATAGTTACCGACCGAGGCGGAAACGGCCGCCCAGCACCAGTTGGTCTGGGTCTGTTTCTGCATGTTGAAGTTAAGGCTGCCGGCGGCGAGGGCGCTGATTTGTTCAGCGGCCTCGACTTCGACCAGTTGTGGGTCGAGCAGGTGACTGGCCAGGCACCTTGGCAGTGATTCGCCGGTGAATTGTGTTGCTGCTGTGGTTAACATTTTTCAATCCTCCATGAGTGAAAACAAGCGTCCAGCTTGTGTGGGTGTAGCGGTGTTGCCGAGCGATCGGTGTGCAAGGGTTGCCATCTCCGATGGCGGGTTCCGATCTCGTTGCTCGATGTAACCGTAGATGTGGATATGCGTTAATGCAAATAAATAAATGCATAAATGCATTTTCAGGATCAAAAGATCGCAGCCTTCGGCCGTTCCTACAGGGATCGATGTAGGAGCTGCCGCAGGCTGCGATCTTTTAATCTGGCTTTTAGCTTTCCGCTTTTTTCTCCGCCGTGCCCAACTCTTTCAACCGCTGATCTATCAACTGACATTTATCCGGCAGATCGGCACTGGCCGTGCCCAGATCCATCTTCTGCAACTCGGCGTTGATCTCCTTGGCCTTGGCCGGATTCTGTTCGGTGAGCTTGGCGACTTCCTTGGCCAGTTGTTCGCGTTTGGCGGTGGCTTCTTCCGGCGTGCAGGCCCAGACGGGCAGGGCGCAGGCAAGGGTGGTGGCGATCAATAATGTGTTAAGGATTTTCATGGAGGGCGGCCTCAGTTCCGGTCAAGGCGAGTTGATCGGTTGAGGGCTGCTGGCCTGGAAAAGTTCAGTGCAATGCACGTGATGCGTGTCGATTTGTGTGACCGATAAGTCGCTATTTTCGGCAAAATTTCGATTATGTCCCGAAAAGCCGCGTTCTAGAGCGGTTGCCCAAAAAGCCTTGTTACGACTTATTGACGCCAGAATGATGGCAATCTACCATCGCGCCATCACATTGATATCAATGTGCGCTTTCGAGGGATCGAACCGACTTTTCGCAGTCTGCACTGCGATTGTTTTCGCATCGTTTTGGACGTTCTGACCGAAACGCGCATTTATCCCCATTTGTTTCTTTCACTCTCCCGGCAGCCTGTTTTTTTTCCGGGTAGGGACTGCTTTGCCTGTCGATTGCCCCGATCAACTTGCCCGTTGCAAAGAGACTTTAAACATGGACGTTCGCCATTACGCCTTCCTTGCTTGTCAGCCTGCCGCTGCCGTGAAAAAACGCGATTTATTCCTTGGCATGCCCAAGCGCGGCCTGGCGTTCCTGTTGGCGAACGTGATGTTCTGGCAACCGATGTGGGCGCAGGCCGACGGCATTGTCGTGGCCAACCCGAACACCTCGCTGGATCGCGCCGGCAACGGCGTGCCGATCATCAATATCGCCACGCCCAATGCCAGCGGGCTGTCGCATAACCAGTTCCACGACTACAACGTCGGCGCGCAGGGGCTGATCCTCAACAACGGCTCGACGCAGAACAATCTCACCCAGTTGGGCGGGCACATCATTGATAACCCGAACCTGAAAAACAGCGGTTCGGCGCAGGCGATTCTCAACGAAGTCATCAGCGGTAATCCAAGCCAGTTACGCGGCTACACCGAAGTGGCGGGGCAGTCGGCGCGGGTGATTGTCGCCAACCCTTACGGCATCACGTGCAACGGGTGCGGTTTCATCAACTCACCGCGTGTGACTTTGACCACCGGCAAACCAGTGCTCGACAACGGTCGGCTGGATCGCTTTCAAGTTGATCAGGGCAGCGTCGCTATTGAAGGCGCGGGACTCAACGCGACCAATGTCGACCGCTTCGAAATCATCACCCGCAGCGCGAAGATCAACGCCGAGATTCAGGCGCAGAACCTGACGATTGTCGCCGGTCGCAACGATGTCAACGCACAAACCCTGAATGCCACCGCCCGCGCCGATGACGGCAGCACCAAGCCGCAACTGGCCATCGACTCCTCGGCGCTCGGCGGCATGTACGCCGGCGCGATCAAACTGGTCGGCACCGAGGCCGGGGTCGGGGTGAAACTCGACGGCAAACTGATTGCCAGCGGCGGCGATATCCAGCTCGACGCCAACGGCCAACTGAGTCTGGCCGACACCTCGGCCACCGGCGCGGTCAACGTCAAGGCGGCCAGCCTTGATGCACGCGGACCGGTTTACGCCGGCACCAGCGCCAACGTGCAAACTCAGGGCAACCTGACCAACCGCCAGACCCTCGCGGCCCGCGACAGCCTCACCCTCAGCGCCGGCGGGCAACTGACCAACGCCGGCGCCATCGAAGCCGGCGTCAACGCCGACGGCAGCCGCAATGCCAGCGGCGATCTGAGCCTCACTGCGCAGAACCTCGACAACACCGGCAAAAGCCTCACCGCCAGCCGCAATCTGACCATCAACATCGCGCAAACCCTGAACAACCAGGGCGGTACGCTCAGCGGCCAAACCGCTGCGATCAGCGCCGGCACGCTGGACAATCGCAACGCCGGCAAAGTGCAGAGCAACACCACCCTGAACCTCAACGCCGCTCAGGTGCTGAACAGTCAGGGTGTGATCACCAGCAACGCCAGCCTCACCGCCAACATCGGCCAGTTGATCAACAACAGCGGCGAACTCAGCAGCCAGACCGACGCGGTTCTCAACGTCACCTCGCTGGACAATGTTGCCGGCCTGATGAGCGCCGGCCGTCTGCTCGACATCAGCGCCCTAGGCGCAATCAACAACCGCACCGGCAAGATCGGCGCCAAACAGGCCTTGCTGGTAAAAGCTCAACAGCTCGACAACAGCCAGCAAGGCCAATTGACCAGCGAAGGCACGCTGACCACGCGGATCAGCGAGCAACTGAACAACCAGAACAAGGGCCTGATCCAGGCCAACGGCGCCATGGACGTGCAGGCCACGCGCCTGGATAACCGCGCCGGCAAGATTTCCAGCCTCGACACCCTGACCGTCAGCAGCGCCAACACCGACAACCGCGGCGGGACGATTCGCGCCGACCAGGCCGCCAAACTGCTGATCGACAACCTGGACAACCGCGACAAGGGCCGCCTCGAAAGCAAGACGGCGCTGAGCTTCGACGGCAACACACTCGATAACAGCAATGGCGGCCTGCTGACTTCGACCGGTCTGTTGAGCCTCAAAGCCAAAGCCGTGACCAACGATGGCGGACGAATTTCCGCCAAAGGTGATATCGACGCCAACGTCGACACCCTCAATCAAGAACACGGCGAACTGGTCGCCGAAGGCAATCTGCTGCTGACCGGCAAAACCCTCAATAGCCATCAGGACAGTCTGGTCGGTTCGCTCAAGACTTTGACCGTCAACGTCGAGCAGATCGACAACCGTGCCAGCACACTCTCCAGCCAACTGGATTTGCACATCAACGGTTCGCGTCTGGACAACAGCGACGGCGGCAAGGTGCTTTCCGACACCACACTGGCGCTGAAAGTCGCGCAGATCATCAATGCCAGCAACGGCCTGATTTTCAGCAAAGGCGTGAGCACCCTCAGCGGCATCGGCCTGAGCAACGTCGGCGGGCGCATCGTCAGCCAGAACACGCTCGGGCTGACCTTCGACGAGACCATGGACAACCAGCAAGGCCTGATCAGTAGCGAAGGGCAGATGACCCTCAGCGCCGGCAGCCTCGACAACCGTCTGGGCAAACTATCGAGCCTTGAAGCGATGGCACTGACCGCCAGCGGTGCCGTGCTGAGTCAGGGCGGCCTGATCGTTTCGCAGAAAGGCCTTACCTTTAAAAGTGGCAGTCTGGATAACAGCGACAACGGCATCATCAGCGCCAAGGCTGATTCGACCCTGACTACCGGTGAGTTGAAGAACCGCCAGGGCGGCAGTATCGCCACCGATGGCTCACTATTATTGACCGCCGCGCACCTGGACAACTCCGGCGGCAGCCTCGGCAGTCAGCAGAAACTCGAGGCGTCGCTGACCTCGCTGGAGCAGGATGGCGGAGAGCTGTTCAGCAACGGCGACCTGACCCTGGACATGAACAACGGTCTGCTCAATAACCAGCGCGGCAATATCCATACGCCGGGCCAGTTGCTGCTGAAAAACCTCAAGGACGTCAACAACAGCGCCGGTGAAATCTCAGCTGCCAAGGCCTGGAGCGTTAACGCGCAAAGCTTGAACAACGACGGCGGCAAGTTGCTGAGCAATGAAAAGCTCACTCTGGTCATCGAGCGCGCGTTGAGCAACGTCAAAGGTCTGATTGCTTCCGCCAACCTCGACAGTCGCAGCGACAGTTTGAACAACAGCAGCGGTGACATTCGCGTACGCGGTGATGTCGATTTCAGCGTGACTGGCATGTTCGATAACCAGAACGGCGTGGTCATCGCCGACAACGGCCTGAAGATTACCGCCGCCAGTCTGGATAACCGTCAGGAAGGTCTGATCGGCTCAACAAAAGCGCTGAACCTCAACGTCGCTCGCGTCGACAACCGCAGCGGCGAGTTGTCGAGCAAGAGCGATGTCAGTCTGATCGGCGCCTGGCTCGATAACAGCGACAGCGGCTACATGCTCGCGGGAGGCAATCTGGCTCTGACCGTCAACGACGTCATCAACCGCAATAAAGGCCTGCTGTCCGGTGACACAGGGCTGACACTGACCGGTAAGACACTGGAAAACAGTGGTCGCCTGACCAGCCAGAAAGACCTCGTGATCAACCTCTCCGGGGAGCTGAACAACGCACAGGGCAGCGTCGTCAGCGAAGGCGCCTTGGCGATCAACGCCGCTAGCCTCAACAACGACGCCGGCACGGTCTCCAGCGCCAAAGCGCTCACCGTCGATACGCGCGGCGCCGTCAGCAATCAGGGTGGTAGCCTGCTGACCGATGGTGATCTGACCCTCAACAGCAGCGCGCTGGATAACCAGCAAAAAGGGGTGATCAGCAGCAAGGCCAACCTCAACATCAGCACTGGCGAGTTCAACAACAGCCAAGCGAATATTTACGCGGCCGACCACGTTGAGATCAATGCCGGTCAGGTGACCAACACCGCAGGCAGCCTCGGCGCGGGCAAGACGCTGACCGCCAATATCCAAGGCCTCGACCAGCAGGGCGGCAAACTGTTCAGCGGCGGCACCGTCAGTGTCGATCTGAACGGCAGCGCGCTGAATAACCAGGGCGGCGTGATCAACGCGCCGGACCAGTTACTACTGAAAAACCTCTCCGACGTGAACAACCGTGGCGGCGAGATTTCCAGCGACAAGGCTTTTGAACTGATCGCCACATCGCTGGACAACAGCGGCGGCCAACTGCTGAGCAACCATAAACTCACCGTGACCCTCGACAAGGCGCTGACCTCGATCAAAGGCACGATTGCCGCTGCGGCGTTGCAGGTTCGCGCGGCGAGTCTGGATAACAGCGATGGCGGCGTGTTGCTCAGTGACAGCGATATCGAGGTGACTGTCGATGGCCTGCTGAAAAACACCAACAAAGGCAGCATTCGCGCCGCGCAACAACTGACCCTCAACAGCACCGGTCTGAACAATCAGGGCGGCACGCTGGTCGGCGTTTCCGGCTTGAATATGGACTTGGGCACCACCGCGCAGGACCTGAACAACCAGGACGGTGTGATCAGCAGCAAAGGTGTGTTGAGCATTGCCCATCTGCGCGACCTGAATAACCAGAACGGCGTGATCAACAGCAAAGGCGTGCTGAGCATCGCTACCCTGCGTGACCTGAATAACCAGCAGGGCGAAATCTCCAGCGTCAACAGCTTCAGCCTCACCGGCAACCGTTTCGATAACCGCGGCGGCAACCTGATCAGCAACGATCAGTTGAGCCTCACGGCTGCCGAACTGAATAACCAGGGTGGACTGATTTCGGGCTGGAAGAGTGTCACCCTTACAGGCGGCACGCTCGATAACAGTCGCGAAGGCACCGTCTCCAGTCTGCTCGGCAACACCAGCATCGACCTCAGTGGCGCGTTGATCAACCACAGCAATGGGGGCGTGGGCGGCAAAGGCGAGGTGAGCATCAAGGCTACCAGTCTGGACAACAGCAACGGCATCGTCACGAGCGGCGGCAAGCAGACGTTGACGATCAGCGGCGGCAACATCAGCAACGCCGCAGGTGGTTTGATCGAAAGTGGCGACGCACTGGATATCCGTGCCGCCACGCTGGACAACACCTCCGGCAGAATCAGCGCCACCAAAGCCCTGAATTTCACTGGCACGCAACTGAACAACACCAGCGGCAGTCTGGTTGGTGATGACAGCGTCACCCTCGACCTGCTCGGCGCTCTCAGCAATATCAATGGGACTCTGGGCAGTACCGGCGCATTCTTGATCAACCGCTCCACCAGCATTGATAACCGCGGCGGGCAATTGATTAGCCAGACCCTGCTGAGCCTGTTTACCAGCGGCGATTTGAACAACAGCCAACGCGGCACCCTGTCGGCCAAAGATCAACTGGATATCGCCGCTGGCGGCACGCTGCATAATGAAAACGATGGCTTGATTTCCAGCCGCGATGCCGGTGTAACCCTCACCGCCGCCGCACTGAACAACGGCAAAGGCGCGGTGCAAAGCATGACCGCGCTGACCGTGATCACGGGCACTGGCGCCATCGACAACCAGGGCGGCAAGATCATCGCCCAGAACGGCGACCTTACCCTCACCGCCGCCAGCCTCGACAGCCGTGGCGGGGTGCTTTCAAGCCTCAAAGGTCTGCTGCAAACGCGCCTGAACGGCGTGTTGCGCAACGGTCAGGGCGGCAAGATCGAAGGCAGTCGCCTCGACCTGCAAGCGCTGGGCGGCATCTACAGCGACGGCGGACGAATCGCCGCCAACACCGGCAACATCCTGCTCAACGCTGGCGGCAACACCCTCGACAACAGCGGCGGCGGGATCTATGCCAAAGGCGTGGTGAAAACCATCGCCGGTTTGATGAGCAACAACAACGGCCAGATCAGCGGCAGCCGCATCGAGCTGGGTGCCGATCTCAACCTGAGTAACCGCAGCGGCCTGATCGAAAGCGCCGGCACACTGGCGATTCGCGCGGCCAATCTCGACAACCAGGGCGGCAAGCTGCGCGCGCTCGGCACCAGCGGCAAAACCGATTTCCAGATCGGCAGCCAGTTCGACAACCGCAACGGTCTGGTGGAAACCGCCAACACCGATTTCACACTGGCCGCTCCGAGCTTCCTAAATGCCGGCGGTTCGGTGACGCATGTCGGTCTGGGCGAGTTCGGCATCTCCACCGCCAACGTGATGAACGCCGGCGGCTCGCTGGTGACCCGTGGCGGCCTGACGCTCAACGCGGACAGCTGGACCAACAGTAGCGTGATTCAGGCGGGGCGGTTGACGGTGAATGTCGGCAATTTCGTGCAGACCGCGAGTGGGCAGTTGCTCGCTTCCAATCAACTGGTGGGGCGTGGTGGTAACTGGAGCAACGAGGGCTTGATCGCCAGTGACGGCAGCCTGGATATCCAGCTGTCCGGGAATTACGGCGGTAATGGTCGTGTCAGCAGTCTGGGCGATATGACCCTCAATGCTGCGCAACTGGGCCTGACCAGCGCCTCAAGCATTGGAGGTGGTGGCCTGACCACCGTTAACGTCGGTGGCCTGCTGAACAATTCCGGCGGACGACTGACGTCCAACTATGCGATGACGATCAACGCCGGTGCGGTGAGCAACACCGGTACGTTGGGGGCTGCGCAGGATCTGACGATCAGCACTGCAAATCTGGTGAATAACCGCGGCCTGGTGTTCAGCGGCGGCAATATGAGTCTGCTGGTTAACGATTTCACCAACCAGACCGGTGACGTTTACAGCATTGGCAATTTGACGATTGGCGGGCAATACGGCGGGCGGGCGAACAGTGTCAATAACCTCGCGGCTTCGATCAATGTGGATGGTGATTTTTCGCTGTCGGCCAATAGCTTCAATAACAAGACGGAAGGGGTAGTTGGCGAGGAGAAGTTTATCTCCGGCGACATCACCTTCAGCGGCACTACGTTTTACGTCAATGAAAACTTTGAATCCACCTCGACGATCACAGGGCCGCAAGCATCGCTTTCGGTGGCGGGAAATCTGACTGCCAATGTGGGGGCTTTCACCAATACTGCGTCGCTGATTTCTGCAGGCAGGAACATCAAACTCGACGTCGATACTTTCGATAACTTCGGGTTGCAGTCGGGCAGCTTTACACGGATGCGCGTTTATAAACTAGGCGGGCTACCGAATAAACAAACCAGTTGGGTCAGCGTCGATCTGCAGAACTATGCAGACCGAAACTCAAAAAACCAATATGACTACATAGATACCTGGCACGAACCCGACAAGGGAGGGACTCACTGGGATTATCAATCGCTGGACAAGCAACTCATGAACAGGGTCAATACCAAGTTCGGTATTGGACCTGAAGTCGCAGTGCCTTCGCAGATTCTGGCGGGCACCAAGCAGCGCGACGACCGAGTGTTCACTAATGGCGGAAGTAGTGTCTCCTCTATCGTTCAGGCCGGCCAGGCGGTCCAGATCAACGCCAAAACCACGATCAACAACGGCAACCTGAACCCGTACACCAATTTTGGTGGCACGGTAAAAGACACGGCCGACACCGGGGTAAAGAACTCCGCCAAACCCACCGTCGTTTTCTTGAATCCGCAGCTGCCTCCGGATCTGGCTCAACAGCAAGTCAATCCGCTGGCCCTGCCGGGCTTCACCTTGCCAACCGGTGATAACGGCCTGTTCCGACTCAGCCGCAAGGACGGTAGCGAACAGACGATTGTTGCGGGTAAAGACTGGACCATTGGCACCATCACTGCCGCACCCGCTGGCCACGCGGGCGGTATGCCAGTCAAACATGCAACGGATTTCCAGATCGACAAGAACGATCCGGTTTCGGTTAAAAACCGTGAACTGGCGTTAGCCGATCGCCCATCGCTGAACCTCAACGACAAAATTGCTGACATAAACGTCAACGCTGCCGCTGGCGATGGCCCCGTTGGCGTCATGCTGCCCAATCGTGGGGACTCTTCATTCAATGTCCCGCGTGTTCAAGGCTTGCCTGACACCAGCGTACGTTCCAACCCACATAAATACCTGATCGAGACCAACCCGGCGCTGACCGATCTCAAGCAGTTCATGAGTTCGGATTACTTGCTCGACAAACTCGGCTACGACCCCGACAACAGCGCCAAGCGTCTGGGCGATGGTCTGTTTGAACAACGTCTGGTGCAGCAAGCCGTGGTCGCCCGCACCGGCCAGCGTTTCATCGACGGCCAGACCTCCGACGAAGCCATGTTCAAGTACCTGATGAACAACGCCATCGCCAGCAAGAATGAACTCAACCTGTCGATGGGCGTGACCTTGACCGCCCAGCAAGTGGCGGCACTGACCCACGACATCGTCTGGCTCGAAGAGCACGAAGTGAACGGTGAGAAGGTGCTCGTGCCTGTCTTGTATCTAGCCCATGCCGATAACCGCCTGGCGCCGAACGGTGCGCTGATCCAGGGCAATGATGTTGACCTGATCGCTGGCCAGAACCTGACCAACGCAGGAACGTTGCGTGCTACCAACAATCTGGCGGCCAGTGCCGGGCAAGACCTGACCAACAGTGGCTTGATTGAGGCGGGGAATCGGCTGGGGCTGCTAGCCACCCATGACATCATCAATAAATCAGGCGGTGTCATTTCCGGACGCGATGTCACTATGGTGACGCTGACCGGAGACGTCATCAACGAGCGCACGGTCAACAGTATGGTCTTCAACAACAAGGGCCAAATCCAGCAACGTGACTACGTTGATAGCGCTGCACGTATCGAAGCAGCCAATGATCTGACCATCTTCTCGGGCCGGGACGTGCTTGGCATCGGTGGGGCCATGTCCAGTGGGGGAGACACGCGGATCGAGGCCAGTCGAGATATCGCCATCGCTTCGGCCCAACAGCTGAGCGTTGACAGTGGCGGCAAGGAACAACGCAGCTCCATCACACAGTACGGATCCAGCATCAATGCCGGACGCGATATCCTGATGAGTGCGGGCCGTGACTTTGCCGCCGTGGGCAGTGACATGAATGCCAAGCGCAATTTCACCCTCGTTGCAGAGGGTGATGTGACGATTGCTTCAGCCGCTGATGAAAGTCACTCCTATTCAAAAACCAAAAAACTCACGACTCAGGAAGATCACGTTAAACAGATTGCCAGCACGATCACTGCCGGTGGTGATGTCGCGATCCGGGCAGGTAATGATTTGGCGCTGATCTCCAGTCGTATCACCGCTGGCGATGAAGCCTATCTGGTGGCGAAGAACGATATTCAAGTGCTTGCCGCACAAGACACGGACTACTCTTTGTACGACAAAAAAGACAAAGGCAGTTTTGGCAAAAAGAAATTGAAGCATGACGAAGTCACGCAGGTGACGAACGTTGGCAGTGAGATTACGACCGGTGGAAACCTGGCTGTAGTAAGTGGCGGCGATCAACGATTCCAGGTCGCGAAACTCAACAGCGGTGGCGACATCCTGTTGGACAGTGGTGGGCAGATTGTCTTTGAAGGCGTGAAAGATCTGCACGATGAGAGCCATACGAAAACCAACAATAATGCGTTCTGGAACTCTTCCAAAGGTAAGGGCAATACCGACGAAACGTTCCGTCAGACGCAGATGTTTGCCAAGGGCGACATCGTCATCAAAGCGGTCGATGGCCTGAAAATCGATGTAAAGCAGGTCAATCAGCAAACGGTCAGCGAGTCCATTGATGCCATGGTCAAGGCCGATCCGCAGATGGCCTGGCTTAAACAGGCAGAAGAACGTGGCGATGTGGACTGGCGGCAGGTCAAGGAGATTCATGAGTCTTTCAAATACCAGAACTCCGGATTGGGGCCAGCTTCACAACTGATCATTGCCATCGCCATGGCGGCCATCCTCGGACCGATGATGGCCGGCATGAACGCAATGTTGCAGGGAGTCGCCATTACCGCCGCAACCAAAGCGACGGTCAGCACGATCGACAACCGCGGTAACCTTGGAAAAGTGCTCAAGGACGTTACGTCCGAAGATGCCTTGAAAAGCTACGTCGTGGCGGCGGCAACTGCAGGCGTTACTCAGGGAATGAAGTTCGATGTGGGCAATATCACTCTGACGCCGGAGGGGCTCAAGGCCGTGGCGACCAAAGTGACTGCCGATGCGTTGATCAAAACCGTCGTCTACGGAGGCAGCTTCAAGGACAACCTGGTCAGCTCTGCGGCCGGAACGCTGGCCAGCATCGGCGCAGCCATGGGCGCTGGGGAAATTGGCGACCTGAAACTGCCCGAGGGCAGCCTGGAGAAAATTCTCCTGCACGCCGGACTCGGCGGTCTGGTGTCCAAAGCCATGGGCGGAGATTTCGGCACCGGAGCGCTTGCCGGTGGTGCCAACGAGTTTCTGGTCGGTTTGCTGGGCGATAAGCTCTTGCCGGAAAACTATGTTCCGGGAACCCCTGAATACATTCAGGCGCAGGCCAATCTGCTCGCCGTCTCACAAATAGTGGGGGTGTTGGGCGCTGCCGCTTCCGGTAGCGATGTGGGTATCGCCGCTTCGGTGGCCGCCAATGGAACGCTTTACAACTATCTGTCTCACCAAGCCTTCGAGGAAGTCGAAAACTGTCTCAATGGCAAAACCTGCACGACGAAGGAACAGAAAGACGCTGCCATCGCCAAGGCCGAAAAGCTGAGCGAATTTCTCGATTCGGAAATGCGCAGCATGTGTGACAAGGCCCCCCAAAGTGATGGCTGCCGCACGGCGGTCAACTCGGCACTCAAATACATTGCCATGCAGGATGCGTGGAATGTCATGCACAAAGACGTGGCACGTACATCGCAAACGACCTTTGACTATCTCTACAACACCCAAGGTGCTTCTGATCGTCTGGTGACCTATCTGAACACGATCGATAACCGAGCCAACTTTTTCGGTGCGAGCAATGTGTATGAGCAACAACTCGGAATAGGCGCGTCATGGTTTGGAGGCGCTGAGACCGTTTCCCGAGC
This sequence comes from Pseudomonas sp. Irchel s3h9, assembly GCF_900187475.1. NCBI lineage: Bacteria > Pseudomonadati > Pseudomonadota > Gammaproteobacteria > Pseudomonadales > Pseudomonadaceae > Pseudomonas > Pseudomonas sp. Irchel s3h9. Next base: position 283,400 of record NZ_FYDH01000008.1, read on the forward strand.
GCCGTTGACCGGTCTGGGCGCAGATGGCAATGCATCGTTCCTCAGCTTTGGTCTGGGCTGGTTCCTGGCGCCCGTTTATGACTGGCGTAAAGCGGCTGGCGATGCGTTGATTACAGGCGGGTTTGATAACTTCAAAGACCTTTACAATAAAAACGCTACGGATCCGGCAGGCTGGGATATCAAACAATTGAAGAACGAGCAGTCGTTGTTGCAGACCATTCATGAGAAGTTTCTGGGTGATCACACGTTCTTTCAAACGGTTGGCAAGTACGCAACAGATACATCACTCAACCCGTTTATTGGCGACAAACAGGGCGTCGATGGTGGCGTGATTATTTTGAATTACGACTCAAGGGTCGAATATGGCTGTAAATTGCTGGGTCTTTCGAAAAGCCAGGGTTGCGCACCATGAGTAAGACGGGGTATCCACGCCGCAGGGTTTTCCTGGCGTTTCTTTTATGCCCGTTCGTTTTGGGGTTCATTGGGGGGATCATCAAGACCATCACTCTGCTTGCTCACTTGGTCAATACCCCGAAACTCTTGGGCGAGGTCAGGGGAGGCGAACTGGTTCTGATGCCGCTATTAGCGCCATTTCTTGCGCAACTGATTTTCCTCCTGCCCTTTTTAATATTGGCAGGGGCAATTTCATTGCTGAAGGTCAGGAGGACGACGGCGAACTGTTCGCTGGTGGCACTGGCGGGTGCCAGTGTCGCCACCGGGTGGGTGTTTTGTTTCGTCCTGCTCGTGGTGTTCGACGAAGACATTAAGGGCGGCGGGATTTCGGATTATCTGATGGAGTTGTCGGGCGTGTTTTTCGCATCACTGGCGACGTGTTGGTTCGCCGCCCGATTGTTCCTTCCTCAGGGAAACATTGATACTTACCGCTCGGGCAACAAAACAATTCAGGGTCCCTGAACAGGCGCCCGGAAGGATGCGAAAGAGGGCACTAGTGAGCGCTCCCACCCCACAATTTCCGTCTACTCGCTACTTATTTTTCGTAGCAGCAACTGGACACTTTTTCCCCGTCATACCGATCATGATGCCGCACCCACTCCATGATCTCGTCCTCATTCCTGCCCTTGGGCGTAAGGTCGAGGTAGTTATAGGCGCCGACGAGCATGTCCAGACCGCGAGCGTAAGTTGAGTAGGTGTGGAAGATGTCGCCCTTTGCATCACGATAAAACACGCTCAGACCAGGCATTTCTTCCTCAGCACTGTCAGTCTTTTCGTAGTTGTACGTAGCCTTTCCGGCCGCGACATCCTCAGCCCGGGCACAAACGCCGAAGTCATAGTTGAAGTCGCAACCTTCCGACGACACCCAGTCGAACTTCCAGCCCATGCGCCGTTTAAAGTCTTGGAACTCGTTGAACGGCGCGTGCGAAACCGCAACCACGGCGATGTCGTGATGAGCCAGATGCTGGTTGGCACCGTCGATGTGGTCGCTGAGGAACGAGCAACCCTGGCAACCTTCCTTCCAGTCCTTGGCAAACATGAAGTGGTAGATCACCAGTTGGCTGTGTTTACCGAACAGATCCCCCAGCTTTAATTCGCCGTTCGGGCCCTGAAAGCGGTAGTCCTTGTCGACCTTTACCCATGGCAATGCGCGACGTTTGGCGCTGAGGCGGTCGCGTTCTTTGGTGAAAGCTTTTTCGTCAGCGAGATGCTGCTTACGGGCGGCGAGCCATTCTTCGCGCGACACCACCGGATGATTCTCAACGTTCATGATGATTTCTCCTGCGGGGTTGAAGCCTGTTTCAGACTAGTCGTTTAACCCTGCGCAGGATCGACAGACCGCCGGTCGGTCGCTGCGGGAAATGCGGCTGAACGGCTGACAGCCACTCCGGTCACAACCTATGAACGCGCCATAAATCACGCGCACCGGAGGTTGGATCAGGATGACGACTTATAACTGGGATTTGATTGAACGCTTGCTGCACGAAGTGCAGAACAGTGCCGGCCATAGCTTTGCCCCTCGGGCTTACGCCGAAGATTATGCGGCGGCGAAAGCCAGCGCCGGCGAGCCGATCGAGAATCTGGATCATCTGAAAACGCTGGCTTGCGACTATGAACGGTTGTTGCTCTTGCGCGGCTATATCGCACCGCGCCCGGATGAGGAGGGCAGCACCGGAAACAATTTTGTTCTGACCCCGCGCGGTTCCAGCTTGCTGAGCCTGATCGACAGCAGCATTCCTGGCAATGATCACCCGCGTCAGGTGCTGGATGAGCAGGAGGATGCGCTGGCCGAGGTAACGTTTGATGAAGTGGCTTCCAAAGCCCAGATCGCCTGAGTTTACGCAGATCCCCCTGTAGGAGTGAGCCTGCTCGCGATAGCGGTGTTCCAGTCAACATTGATGTCACTGGAATACAGATATCGCGAGCAGGCTCACTCCTACAATTGGATTTAGGAGTCTTCAGGTTTTTTGCGCGGCCTTGAGGCATTTGAGGTCGTTGAAGTCTTTGCGCACTCCTTCGATCTTCTTCAACAACCGCTGACGCTGTTGCGGCGTACTTTGGGCCATCAAATCCACCGCCAGAGAGCGTCCCTGCGCTTCAGTTTCGGCGAAGGCTTTGCGGTAATCGGCTGTCCATAAACTCTCGCGATTGACCAGAAGCGTCTCGATTCTCTGTGGGAATTCGGGGCTTTTGCGTTGTGCGACGGCTGCACTGAATTGCTTTTGCCAATGGGCCCGGTTGGCAATCCATTGGGTGTACTGATCGCCCAGGGCGGTCGACCACGTCATTACCCGCTGCTCTTGCGTGGCACTCAAGGGGCCGAGCCAGTCGTTCAGACGTTTGACCATTCGCGCCCCGCGTTCGGCAATTTGCTGATCAAGCGGTGGTTTAAGGTATTCCTGCTGACGCTTGCGCAGATCCTTGGCAAACGCGTCATTCATCTCGGCCACTTGCTTGTCATCCAGCCCTTGCAGCAACTCGATTGCCGACGGGGTGATCTCTCGAGCGGTTTCGGCAATCGCCTGCTTGGCTTCCGCAGTGCGTGCCTGCAATGCGGCATCGTTGACCTGATTGGTCTCGACCATCGTTTGTAAACGATCCAGCCAGTCCAGGTAACCCGGCAATTGTGTGGTGCAATGCCAGTTCAAGTGATCCTTGAGCCGCTCGTTGAACCAGTCCTTTTGCTCGCCGTTCATGTCCAGATAGTCGCTGAGCGTCCATGGAATGATCACGTCGAGGTTGCGATAGGCCAGGCCGACACGGCTGCAAGCGCCGAGGGCGAGGGTGAAAATCAGTAGTGCGGCGATGTGTTTGAACCAGCGAGACATGGGCGAATCCTTGCGTGAGCCTGGCTTCGAGGAACTGATTCCTATGTGAACGCAGAATGAACCCGGCAGTTCAGCCAATCAATAGAACGCGCGCGCAGCCTTGAGGGTGACGAGGCCGTCGCACTCGCTGTTGTGCCCGGAGTAGGCCGAACAATCGCTGCCGCTGAGACTGGAGTCGCTGTAGATCAGATCGAGGTCGACGCCCATGAATGGTCGGGACAATTTCACCGACCAATCGGTAAAACTGCCGACATAACCACCGTCCACGGCCACTGGCGTGTTCAGTTGGTGGGTGGTGTATTTCATGCTGACGCCGATGCCGAATGGCTGGTTGCCGCCAAGATCGGCAAACAACGTGTTGTTCTGTTTATCCGGGTCATTGCTGAAGGCCACGCCGAAACGACTGCCGAGCAAGGTCAGGCCACCGAACAGCTCCTGGCTGTCGAGAGTGTCTACCTTGGGATAGCTGTAGTGGATCATGCCGACTTCATAGCCGAGGGTCTGATCGAAAGGTTGTTTAAATCCGACGTAGGAGTCGATTTCGAGGTTCTTGCCCGGGGAGATGCCCATGCTCGGTGCGTACTGGCCGACATAGAGGCCGCTGTCGTGGCTCAGGTCTAGGCCGCCATGGAAGGAACCGACTGCCGCCGGTTTGACCAGGCCTTGAGCCATGCTGCGTGTGGGCGTGGTACCGAGTTTGAGATCGAAGTCGCCGAGTTCACGCTGGAAAATCTGCGCGTGCGCGGTCGAGCCGACTATCAGGCTTACGAGCAATAAACAGGAAGATTTGCGCATGCGTCACTCCATGAACAGCGAGCGCAGGAAGGCGGGCCTGCTGAAACGCTTGATCTAGACGCGTGCAAGGATACCGGCGAATGATCGGCATTGAAGGCCGTTCGTCGATTTACAAGGAATTTTGTTTAAAAAGGAGGGAGGTTACGCGGTGCCAGTCCAGGCGCTTCAAAGCTCAAAGCGCCTCTGGACGGGTGTAAAACCGGTGTTACTTCTTGCCCAGGCTGATCTGCTTGGACGGGCCGAATGTCTGGCCACTGACGCCTTTGGCAATTTGCTGAATCTCGCCACCAGACTTGAGAAACGCTGCGATCTGATCGTTAATCGATTCGCTGGTTTCAACGGCTGGAGCTGGCTTTGCTTTGCTGGAGGATGCTTTTACACGCATGGCGGCCATTAACCTGTAGAAAAGTAACTCGGCCAGGCATCGTACAGGAATAACTTGACAATTGCTTGGTAAATATCCCCCGGAATAACCAACCGCATTGCTGCATTATTCTCGATCCAATATTCGAAATATCCGGCTAACCTGCTGTTTTAAATAACAACATTTATGTGCGCGTGCATTGAAATATTCAGTCATGAGCGTTCGTGCCTGTCTGACGAGCGGCACCTCGGCCCGGCTGCGCCCGAGGAAAATCAAGGTGTTGAACCGGTTTCACAAGCGTGCCGATCTGTCACCCGACGGCCACGATAAAAACGGGTAGAATGCAGCCCACGCAATGAGGGTTCTGGAAATGGCTTTAGTCGGGCGTTACAACAGTTTGCAAGTGGTTAAACACACTAACTTCGGTTTATATCTGGATGGCGGTGCCGATGGCGAGATTCTTTTGCCTAATCGTTATATCCCAAAAGATATTCCGACCGAAGATGAAGATTGGCTCAACGTTTTTGTTTATCTGGACAGCGAAGACAAACTTCTCGCCACCACGGAAAAACCGAAAGTGCAGGTCGGCGAATTTGCCAGTCTGAAAGTCGTTGAAGTCAACAGCATCGGTGTGTTCCTCGATTGGGGGCTGCCGAAGGATCTGTTGCTGCCGTATTCCGAAGAGAAGCGCCAGATGACCGCCGGCGAATACTGCGTGGTGCATGTCTACCTCGACAAGCACACCCGCCGTATCACCGCCACTGCGCGACTGGATCGCTACCTCGACAAGACTCCGGCCAATTACAGTCAGGGTCAGGAAGTTGATCTGCTGGTTGCCGAAGCCACCGACATGGGCTTCAAGGCGATCATCAACAACAAGCACTGGGGTTTGATTCACAAGAACGAAATCTTCAAGTTCATGCGCGCCGGCATGAGCGAGAAGGGCTACATCAAGGAAGTCCGTGCCGACGGCAAGATCGCCCTGAGCTTGCAACCGGTTGGCCAGGAAGCGGCGAGCAGCCTGAACTCGAAGATCCTCGCCAAGTTGCGTGACAACAGCGGCACGTTGCCGGTCAGCGACAAGAGCGATCCAGCGTTGATCAGCAGCCTGTTCGGCGTCAGCAAGGGCAACTTCAAGAAGGCCATCGGTGCGCTGTACAAGGAAGGCAAAATCGTCATTCACGCCGATCGTATTGAACTAACCTGAGACACCGCTGGCCCCATGTAGGAGCTGCCGAAGACTGCGATCTTTTGACTTTGAAGATCAACAGATCGCAGCCTTCGGCAGCTCCTACATGAGGGCGGGTGTGATGAAGAAGTCTCTGGTTGCCTATGTTGCGACGCTGATTGCGTTTCTGTTGCTCGACGGTATCTGGCTCGGCCTGTTGATGGCGCCGACCTATCGCGAACTGCTCGGCCCGCTGATGCTCGAAAAACCGCTGCTGATTCCCGCAGCGGTTTTTTATTGCCTGTATGTATTTGGCTGCGTGGTGTTTGTGGTGCTGCCTGCGGCGACCTGGCAGTGGGCGGCGAAGCGGGGCGCGTTATTGGGGCTGGTGGCTTATGGCACCTATGACCTGACCAATTGGGCGACGTTGCGCGGCTGGTCGGTGCAGGTGACGCTGATGGATTGGGCGTGGGGTATGTTTGCTACTGCTGTGGCTTGTAGCGTCGGGTTTTTGTTGGCGAGGCGGTTTGGCAAGGTCTGATCCGAAATGCAGGTAAGCCATGCCGGCCTCTTCGCGAGCAGGCTCGCTCCCACAGGGGAACGCATTCCAAAGTGGGAGCGAGCTCGTTCGCGAATGGCGGCGTAGCCGATAGCCATTCACCACTGGCGCCAATGAAGCACAAAATGTCTTTTCCAGACGGCTTTTTGCGCCCGAGTCATTGATAATCCTCGACACTGTTTTCTGACCATTGGATGGCCTGCCATGTTGTGTGTATTCGAGGTGTTGCGGTGAGTGTCGAGCGGCGCAATGCCGACAGATTTGCCCTGCAAGTGATGATCGGCCTCTGCCTGATCTGGGGCGTGCAACAGGTGATGATCAAGTGGGCCGCAGCGGACATCGCGCCGGTGATGCAAGCGGCGGGGCGCTCGGGAATTTCCGCGTTGCTGGTCGGTTTGCTGATCTGCTGGAAAGGTGGCTGGGATCAGGTCGGTACGACCTGGCGTGGTGGCCTGCTGGCCGGTGCGCTGTTTGGTCTGGAGTTTTTTTTCATCGCCGAAGGCTTGCAACTGACCACTGCTGCGCACATGTCGGTGTTCCTCTACACCGCACCGATTTTCACCGCGTTGGGTGTGCACTTTCTGCTGGCCAGTGAGCGACTGCGGCCGCTGCAATGGCTTGGCATCCTGCTCGCCTTCATCGGCATCGCGATTGCCTTTGCCGGCGGTGTGTCGTGGGACAACCTCGACCGGCGCATGCTGCTCGGCGATGCCTTTGGCGTGTTGGCTGGCGCCTGTTGGGGCGCGACTACGGTGGTGGTGCGCGCATCACGGCTGTCGGAAGCACCGGTGACGCTGACCCTGTTCTATCAATTGATCGTCGGCTTCATCGGGCTGCTCTTGATTGCGCTGTTCAGCGGCCAGATCACCCACGTCAGCCTGACCACCGTGGCGGTGGCCAGCGTGTTGTTCCAGGGCCTAGTGGTATCGTTCTTCAGCTACCTGATCTGGTTCTGGTTGCTGCGCCGTTATCTGGCAGCCAACCTCGCGGTGTTTTCGTTCATGACGCCGCTGTTCGGCGTGACCTTTGGCGTGTTGCTGCTCGGCGAACAGTTGACTGTGAACTTCGTCGTTGGCGCTGTACTGGTGCTGCTCGGCATCACTTTTGTCAGCGCCGAGCAGTGGCTGCGTCGGCGTTTGCGCAAAGCGCTGGGCCAGCGCTAGTCGACTGCATCGCCAGACCGCCGGCAATCAACAATCCGCTGCCGGCGATGACCAATGCTGGCTGCAAACCGCCGCTGAAATGGCTGCTCAACGCCGCCAGCAACGGGCCGCTGAGTTGGCCGACGGCGAAGCACGCGGTGAGCATGCCGGCATTGCGTTGGGTGGCATGCGGCGCCAGTTCCCGCGAGCGTTGCATGACCAGTTGCATGCAGGCGAGGAACGGTGTGCCACAGAGGATCACGCCCAGTGCGAGGCCCAGGCCACTGCCGAGCAGGCAGGCAAAGACACCGGCCGCTTGCAGCCACAACGTCGCCATCAACCAGTGGCGCGTCGTTTCGGGATCGTGACGCCGTAGACTCACCAGCAACACGCCAAGCGCCGCAGCCAGACCGAAGCACGGCCAGAACAAGTCCGCCTGCCATTGTCCGTGAAACTGCTCATTGGCCATCTGCGACAGGAATGTCGCCGGAATGATGTAGCCGACGCCGTACAGCGCATAAATCACGGCCAGCCGCCCGATGCCGCGATTCGATGGATTGCTTGCCGCCACAGCAACTGCAGCCGTTGCGACGGGCTTAGGCAGCAGTCGCCATACGCTCAGCATCATCACCAACGCAGCCGCTGCGTAAATCAGCCACAACGTCGCGGAAGTCTGGTTGAGAAGATGTGAGACCAGTGCCAACAATCCTGTCAGAAAAATCCCTAAGCCCGGTCCGGCGAATACCAGTGCGCCCAAACGTGGACGACCCGCTGCCGCTGCCAACGGTTGGCTTAAAGCCGTAATCATCACCAGCACCCAGGCACTCGCCACCCCGGTGCCAAAGCGCAGCACCAGGTGCGACCAAAAACCATCGGCCCAGAACGATGCCAGGGTCAGCAGCACACAGAGCCACAAGCCACCGTGCAGGCGCCGCTGAACCTGCTGCGGGCGATGGGCGAACATCGCGTCCACCGCGCCGAGCAAGTAACCGAGGTAGTTGGCCGCTGCAATCAGACCAGCGGCTGTCAGGTCGATCTGACCTTCGCTGAGCAGGTGCGGCATTTGCGGGGTGAGAGCGAAACGTCCGATGCCCATGGCCATCATCAGGGCCACGAAGCAGGCAGATAAGCGAATAAGCGGCGACATGGTCGGAATTCCGTGAGGGCTTCAATGACCGTCAGGCTAGGACTGATTGACTTTCTTTAAAATTGAATAATAGTGAGTAACTTGTTCTGTTCTGGAGAAAGGTTGTGGAATTCAGCCAACTACGGATCTTCCAGGCCGTGGCCGAGGAAGGTTCCATCACCCGCGCTGCGGAACGCCTGCACCGCGTGCCATCGAATCTATCGACCCGGCTCAAGCAACTGGAGGAGCAGCTCGGTGTCGAGTTATTCGTCCGTGAGCGTCAGCGTTTGCAACTGTCGCCTGCAGGAAAAGTCCTGCTGGACTACACCGGCAAACTCTTCGCCCTGCGCGATCAGGCCAGTGCGGCGGTGATGGGCGGCAAACCCGCCGGTGACTTCGCTCTGGGCACCATGTACAGCACGGCGGCGATTCATCTGCCGGCGCTGCTGGCGCAGTATCACAAGCGCTATCCAGCGGTGAATCTGCAAGTGCAGTCAGCACCGAGTGGCGAGTTGCTGGAGGGGTTGCTCACCGGGCGCCTTGATGCCGCGTTGGTCGATGGCCCGCTGGAACTCGCCGGGCTCGACGGCGTGCCGTTGTGCGAGGAGCGGTTGGTGTTGATCACTGAAATCGATCATCCGCCGGTGCGCAGCGCGCGGGATGTTGAAGGGCGTTCGGTGTTCACCTTTCGTCGCGGCTGTTCCTACCGCATGCGCCTGGAGACGTGGTTTTCGCACTATCACGCGACTATGGGCCGGGCGATGGAGATCGAGTCGTATCAAGGCATGCTCGCCTGTGTGATTGCCGGCAGTGGCGTGGCGCTGATGTCGGAGTCGATGCTGGCCAGTCTGCCGGGGCGTGACAGCGTCGCGGTGCATCCATTGGCCGAGCCATTTGTGGGTGCGACAACGTGGCTCATGTGGCGCAAGGGCATGGTCGGCGCCAACCTCAATGCATGGATTGAGGTGCAGCAGGCTGTCTATCCTGCGGCTCAGATTGAAACCCGAGAAACAGCCTGAACCAATGGCGGCATATTCTGTTCAATTCAGTAACAGATCATTGCGGATTTGGCCGAGCATTACGTAGGACTTCGGACTATTATCAGTGCGAAGCGGCCTCAGAATTCCGGCCGCTCAGCACCACCCTGAAGGGGGCATGACGATGAAAGAGAAAATTCAAAACTGGCTGCACGACTTGGGTGTTGCCCTTGGCTTGATCGAACCGCCTCTGCAACCTGTCCCGATCCGCACCGATGACGAGCAGCGCCGCCGTCAACAACGGCGCCGGTAAGCCCCCCGATCCGAGATCAAAGGATTCAGATCAAGAGATCGCAGCCTGCGGCAGCTCCTGCACGGATTAATGCAGGAGCTGCCGCAGGCTGCGATCTTTTGCTTTTAATGACGGCCGATCTCCAGTAAAAACCGGCTCAAGTCATTCGCTGTCTTCGCGGTCTTGAGCATGCGGTCTTCCTCGGCGGTAAACGCCGTCAGGCCGAATTCATCTTCCAGATGAAAGATCAAATCTTCTATATCGGCTTTCTCCAGGCCCAGTTGCACCAGACTGGTGTTGTCGTTGAATTCGCGGGTTTCCAACAGACGCCGGATATATCGGTGCACGGCGGCACGCACGGCAGCTCTTCTCATGGCAGATATTTCTGATTGTTGTTGTGCTTGAGTGAAGCAGGCCTCAGGCGTGGCCGCGCAACCACTCGTCAATCATCGAGCGCAAATGCTCCCCGGAAAAACTACCGAAGTGCCCGCCATGCACCGTGCGAATCGGCAACGCCTGCAAACGTCGCAGACTGGTGGCGTAATCCTCAAGATTGGAGTGGTAGGCGTCTTCGATCAGCGGCCCGGCGTAGATGATGTCGCCGCTGAACAGCGTTTCAGTCGCCGCTTCATACAGGCTGATGCCGCCCGGCGAATGCCCCGGCGTGTGCAGCACCTGCAGCGTGCGATTGCCCAGATCGAGCACATCACCGTCCTCGACAAACCCGGTCGCCGGCGCGGCTTTGACCCGGTACTCGGCGTAGCACAACGGGCAATCCGGGTGCGCTTCGAACATGTCGTCGCCAACGAAAGCACGGCTCAAGTCGTTTTCGCCATCCGGCGCGGCCAGAATGTCCGCTTCGGCCGGATGCACCAGCCGTTCAGAAAATTCGTGATGCCCGGCGATATGGTCGAAGTGGCAATGACTGGCCACTGCCACCAGTGGCCGCTCGGTAATCCACGGCAACTGTTCGCGCAGGCTGACCAGTCCTGAGCCGCTGTCCAGCAGCAGGTCTTTGTCACGGCCCTGCACATGCCAGAGGTTGCAGCGGTAGAACGGGCGGATATACGGCTCGTGAATCAACCGAATGCCATCGCTCAGGTGCTGCACTTCAAACCACTGATCACGAGAAACGATCTTCATAAATCATTTTCTCCAGACGTAAAAAAACGGGTGTGGCAACCGACGCCACACCCGTCGAAGAAAGCATCAAGTCGTTACATCAGAGCTTAGATCGCGCTCGCCACGGTTGCCGGGCGAGGGGAGACCAGACTCACCACCACAAAACTCACCAGACCCACAGCCAGGCTGTAGTAGATCGGCGTATTGGCATCCAGACCGTCCTTGAACATGAACAGCAGTGCGGTGGCGAAACCCAGGCCCATGCTGGCGATGGCGCCGGCGGTGGTCGCGCGTTTCCAGAAAATCGCACCGATCAGCGGGACCAGCATGCCGCCCACCAACAGGTTATACGCCAGCGTCAGGGCGCTGATCACGTCATTTACCACCAGCGCGATACCCAGCACCACGACACCGGTCAGCAGAGTGAACAGGCGGTTGACGCCCAGGCTCGACTGTTTGCCGCCACGCAGCTTCGGCAGCAAGTCTTCAGTCAGCGTGGTGGCGGCGGCGAGCAGGCCGGCGCTGGCGGTGGACATCATCGCCGCGAGTGCAGCCGCGATCACCAGACCACGGATGCCGTCCGGCAGCGACAGTTTGACGATGGCGGCGAAGGCGTTGTTGACGTTGTCCAGATCCGGGATCAGCACGTGCGCAGCCATACCGATCAGCGCGCAGGCCAGGCCGTAGACGATGCAGTAGATGCCGGCGATGCTGCCTGCGTATTGCGCGACTTTGGCGGTCTTGACGGTGAACACCCGTTGCCAGATGTCCTGACCGATCAGGATGCCGAAGAAGTAGATCATGAAGTAGGTGATGATCGTGTCCCAGCCGATGGTGGTGAAGCTGAAGGCAGTCGCCGGCAGTTTCAGCACCAGTTCGTCCCAACCGCCGACGCGGTATAGGCAGATCGGCAACAGGATAAACATCAGGCCCACGGTCTTGATGATGAACTGGACGATGTCGGTGAGGGTCAGCGACCACATACCGCCGATCGCCGAGTAGATCACCACCACGCCACCACCGACGAGTACCGAAACCCAGAATGGCAGGTCAAACAGCACTTGCAGCACGGTGCCGATCGCCAGGATCGAGGTCACGCCGATCATCAGTGCGTAGGCCAGCATGATCGCCGCGCTCGCCGAGCGCGCCATCGGGTTGTAGCGTTTTTCCAAGACCTGGGTAACGGTGTAGATCTTCAGTTTCAGCAGCGGTTTGGCGAGGAACAGGTTCAGCGCAACGATGCCGCAACCCAGAGCCGCGCACAGCCAGAAACCGGAGATGCCATGCACGTAGCCCAGACGTACGGTGCCGACGGTGGACGCGCCACCCAGAACAGTCGCGGCCATGGTGCCCATGTACAGGCTCGGGCCGAGGTTTCGACCGGCAACGAGAAAGTCCTCGTTGGTCTTGGCCTTACGCATGCCGAAGTAGCCGAGCAAGAGCATGCCGGCGGCGTAGATGAGGACGACGAATAAATCCAAAGCCATGATGGCGTGTCTCCGATTGTCTTTTTTATGTTGAGGCCAAAATCATTTCCCTTGTAGGAGTGAGCCTGCTCGCGATAGCGGTCTGTCAGTCACATCTTTATTGGATGTGCTGAAGTCATCGCGAGCAGGCTCACTCCTACAGGGATCTTCGTCAGGCGGCCTGACGCAGTTGAGGTTTTACTGCGGCTTCACGCCGGGCATCCTTGGGGCCGAACACTTCGCGCGGTTCCGGGAACAGGCTCAGCAGCGTCAGGTACACCACCGAAGCCAGGCCCAGGGTCACCGGCAAACTGATGTCGATGCCGCCGGCCATTTCACCCAACGGGCCAACGAACTGCCCCGGCAGATTGACGAAGCACAAACCGACCACCGCGCTCGGGATCCATGCACCAAGACCGCGCCAGTTCCAGCCGTGGCTGAACCAGTAGCGTCCGCCCTGTTCGCCACGGGTGAACACTTGCAGGTCATCCGGGCAGTAGAAGCCGCGGCGCACCAACAGACCGATGATCATGATCACCATCCATGGCGTGGTGCAGGTGATGATCAGCACGGCGAAAGTCGACACGCTCTGCACCAGATTCGCCGCAAACCGGCCGATGAAGATGAAGGCAATCGACAGCACGCCGATCAGCAGTGTCGCTTTCACTCGCGACAGCACCCGCGGGAACACGCTGGACATGTCCAGCCCGGTGCCATACAGCGAAGTGGTGCCGGTGGACATGCCGCCGATCACCGCAATCAGGCACACCGGCAGGAAGAACCAGCTCGGCGACACCGCCAGCAAACCACCGACATAGTTGTTGGCCGCGATGTAGTCCGGCGCCTTGATCGCGACGATGGTCGCGGTGGCCAGGCCGAACAGGAACGGGATGAACGTGGCGATCTGCGACAGCACGACCGCTGCCATGATCCGTTGTTTGGAGGTGTCACGCGGGATGTAGCGCGACCAGTCGCCGAGGAACGCGCCGAAGGAAATCGGGTTGCTCATCGCCACCAGCGCAGCACCGATGAACGCGGCCCAGAAGCCCGGCTGACCTAGGCTCACCGTACCGGCGTAGTTCACATCGAAAGGACCGGCGAAGGCGAAGATGCCCAGCAGGAACAACAGGCTGGCGCTCCACACCGCGATCTTGTTCACCCACAGCAAAAAGCGGAAGCCGTAGATGCACACGGTCAGCACCAGAATCGCGAACAGACCGTAGGCCAGGCCCAGGGTCAGGTCGGTTTCCGGCAGACCGATCAGGCGTTTTGCACCGCCGATCAGCGCATCGCCCGAACTCCACACCGAGAGCGAGAAAAACGCGATAGCGGTCAACAGCGACAGGAACGAACCGACGATCCGCCCGTGCACGCCGAAGTGCGCACCGGACGACACGGCATTGTTGGTGCCGTTGAGCGGACCGAACAGACCCATCGGTGCGAGAATCAGCGAGCCAAGCAGCACGCCCGACACAATCGCCCAGACGCCGGCCTGAAAGGACAGACCGAACAGCACCGGGAAACTGCCGAGCACGGCGGTGGCAAAGGTATTCGAACCGCCGAAGATCATCCGGAACAAGTCCGTCGGGCCTGCGCTGCGTTCGTGGTCCGGGATCTGCTCGACCCCGTGGGTTTCAATCTGCGTAAGGCTTTGGTCGTTGTTGTTGTTATTCATGATCTGCTCCGATCATAAAGGCGCGCCTCATCGTGCGTGAGGCGTCACCTGTTTTGGCTAAGGGGATGGCAGCCCTTCCGGCATTGCGGACAAATGTTCGTGGCAGGCCAGCCAATGGCCTTGTTGTTCTAGGCTCGACGCTTGTTTCTTGAAAACAATCGTCTCGCGCTCCTGGCTGAAGTGTTGCTCCCCTTGCATGCGCAGCTCGGTGGCCACGTCATGGATGAAAATCGCCACATCACCTTGCAGGCTGACGAAGGCGTTGCTCGAGGTGCACGCAAGCACCTCGAAGCCATCCTCGGCGCGCCAGCTGTCCCACAAGGCCTGATAGGCATCGCGCGACAGCAGCGGCTGTTCGAGGGTATAGAAAACGAAACTCGCATCGGCGCTGAAGGCGCCGAAGTAAGCTTCGCGATCGTTACGGGCGAAGGCGGCCACCAGATCGGCGGCCGCTTGCAGAACCTGATCACGTTCGTTCATGACCCGACCCTCAGCGATGGACCACGCCAGGCAGTACGCAGAGCATTTCGTACAGCAGGTTGGCGGCCAGCAGCGAGGTGTTGCCGGTGGTGTCATAAGCGGGCGAGACTTCTACCAGATCGCAACCGATCAGGTCGAGGCCTTGGCAGCCGCGAACGATTTCAATCGCCTGAATGGTCGTCAGACCACCGATTTCCGGGGTGCCGGTGCCCGGTGCCCAGGCCGGATCGATGCCGTCGATGTCGAAGCTCAGATACACCGGACCACCGCCGACTTTCTCACGCACTTCGGCCATCAGCGGCGCCAGCGACTTGTGCCAGCACTCTTCGGCCTGAACCACGCGGAAGCCCTGATCGCGGCTCCAGTTGAAGTCGTCCGCGGTGTAACCCTGCGCGCGCAGACCAATTTGCACCACGCGGTCGCAGTCCAGAAGGCCTTCTTCGACGGCGCGACGGAAGGTCGTACCGTGGGCGATCTTCTCGCCGAACATGTGATCGTTGACGTCAGCGTGGGCATCGATGTGCACCAGACCGACCTTGCCGTGCTTTTTATGAATCGCCCGCAGGATCGGCAGGGTGATGGTGTGGTCGCCACCCAGGGTCATCGGGATCACGTTGTGCTCGAGGATGTTGTCGTAGGCTTCTTCGATGATGCGCACGGCGTCGAGCAGGTTGAAGGTGTTGATCGCCACGTCACCAATATCGGCGACCGACAGTGAGTCGAACGGCGCAGCGCCGGTGGCCATGTTGTAGGGGCGGATCATCACTGATTCGGTGCGGATGTCGCGTGGCCCGAAGCGGGTACCGGGGCGCAGCGAAGTACCGATGTCCAGGGGCACGCCAACAAAGGCAGCGTCCAGGCCGGCAGCGGTCGGTACATGGGGGAGTCGGAGCATGGTGGCGATGCCGCCGAAGCGCGGCATTTCGTTGCCGCCCAGTGGTTGGTGAAGAATCTTGTCCACGGGTAAGGCCTCATCGTCTTTGTTTTATTTATGTCGGCGCGCCGTGGAGCACAGGTTCGGGCGCCGCTGTGGGGCCGATGATGCGAAATGTAGTGAGGGGAAAGAATCGCTACGGGCAAAAACTTAGTTCAGATTTTTCTAAACTAATGCCAGACTTCCACACCTGCTCGTTCCCATGCTCCGCGTGGGAATGCATCTACGGACGCTCCGCGTCCAGCCGTACTCGCAGGTGACGCAGAGCGTCACGGGCTGCATTCCCACGCAGAGCGTGGGAACGATCCTTGGAGTAGACATGGCCAACGCTTTACCCGACCTGAAACTATTACGCATTTTCGTCAGCGTGGTCCGTCATCAGGGTTTCGCTAACGCACAACAGGAACTCAACCTGTCGACCTCGGCGATCAGCACCTACATGAGCCAGCTCGAAGCCGCGCTCGGCCTGGTGCTGTGCCATCGCGGGCGCGGCGGGTTCAGCCTGACCAGCAAGGGTGAGCTGTTCCATCAGGAAACCCTGCGCCTGCTCGCCGAACTCGAAGGTTTCGAGCAATACGCCGCGGCGCTCAAGGGCGAACTGCGCGGCACACTCAACCTCGGCGTGATCGACTCCACCGTCAGCGACAAGGCCTTGCCGTTCGCCGAAGCCATCGGCGCCTACAGTCAGGAACACCCGGCGGTGCATTTGCATCTGTCGGTGATGAGCCCGTACGAACTGCAACTCGGCGTGCAGGACAACCGTCTCGATCTGGCCATCGGTGCGTTTTCCACGCGCATGAGCGGCCTGATCTACATGCCGCTGTACCGCGAGCAGCACTGGTTGTATTGCAGCAGTCGCCATCCGTTATTCAACGAGCGGCGGATTCCCGAGCAAGTCATCACCCAGCAACGTATGGTCGGGCGCGGTTACTGGAGTCAGGCGGAACTCGCACGGCACGGTTTCAAACACAGCGCCGCGACGGTGGAAAGCATGGAGGCACAGCTGATTCTGGTGCTGTCCGGTGCCTACATCGGTTATTTGCCGGAGCACTACGCTCAGGCCTGGGCCGACAAGGGTGACCTGCGCGTGTTGCTGCCGGCGACCTTCGGTTATCAGGCACCGTTTTCGATGATCATGCGCCGGGGCCGTAGCCGTGAACCGCTGATCCAGACCTTCCGCGATTTGCTCAAAGCACAGCTCAATCAGGCTTAGCTTGTAGGGAAAAGAAGTATGTCCAGACCTCAATGCCCGCGCTGCCTGCGCCCCCAAACCCATTGCCTGTGCCCGCTGATCCCGAGCCTCGACAGTCGCACGCGGGTGTTGCTGTTGCAGCATCCGAGCGAGGTTCATCACGCGTTGAATACCGCGCGTCTGGCAGCGCTGGGGTTGAGCAATGCCGAGCTGATCGTCGGTGAGGTGTTCGAGGATTTGCCGGCGCTGTTGAACCGCCCGGGGTATCAGGCGCGGTTGTTGTTTCCGGCCGATGACGCGCAGCCGATGCAGGCTTACGGTGAGTCCGAGGAACCGTTGTTGCTGGTGGTGCCGGATGGCACCTGGCGCAAGGCGCGCAAGATGTTGCACCTCAATCCGTTGCTGGCGGCGCTGCCACGGGTGACGCTGGCCGAGGGCGGGGTGTCGCGGTATCGCTTGCGCAAGGCTCCGGGGCCGGGGGCGTTGTCGACCATCGAGGCGATTGTGCAGGCGTTGCAAACGCTGGAGGCGCCGGCTTCATTCGAGCCTTTGCTCAAGCCGTTCGAGGCGTTGATCGAGGGGCAGATTGCGGCGATGGGCGAGGAGACCTTCCAGCGTAACCATGGCGACAAATGATCGTTCCCACGCCGAGCGTGGGAACGATCATTGGCTAGCGTTCGCGCATCGCCTCGGTCCGCGCTTTCAACACTGGCTTGAGCAGGTAATCCAGGACACTTTTTTCCCCGGTAATAATGTCCACCGTCGCCACCATCCCCGGAATAATCAGCAACGGTTTCACATCCCCGCCCAAATGGTTTTTATCGGTGCGCACCTGAATCAGATAAAAGCTGTTGC
Source organism: Pseudomonas sp. Irchel s3h9 (assembly GCF_900187475.1). Lineage (NCBI taxonomy): Bacteria > Pseudomonadati > Pseudomonadota > Gammaproteobacteria > Pseudomonadales > Pseudomonadaceae > Pseudomonas > Pseudomonas sp. Irchel s3h9. The sequence goes on from NZ_FYDH01000008.1 coordinate 300,828, forward strand.
CCTTGTCATCGGTAATCGTGTCGGCACCGATCAGCTCCAGTTTGGCACTCAGTCCGCCGTAGATCGTGTAGTCGTAGGCACTGAACTTGACCATGGCTTTCTGGCCCGGATGCAGGAACGCGACATCCTGCGGCCGCACTTTGGCCTCGATCAACAGGTTGTCTTCCAACGGTACGATTTCAACCATGTCGCTGCCCGGCTGAACCACGCCGCCGATGGTGTTGACCTTCAATTGCTTGATCACCCCGTGCACCGGAGAGGTCACCGTCGTGCGGGTGACGCGGTCGTCGATGGCGATGCTGGTGGCGGTGATTTTCGACAGGTCGGTGCGTTTCTCATTCAGCTCTTTCGCCGCTTCCGAACGGAAAGTTTGTTCCGACTCGTCGATCTTGCTGCGGATCTCGGCAATCGCCGATTCGGCGCGGGGGATCGCCAGCGTCGTCGCGTTCAATGAGCCGCGGATTTCTACCGCGCTGCGCTTGAGTCGGAGGATTTCCACAGGTGACACCGCACCGGTTTTCACCAGCGGCTCGGACATGTTCATTTCTTGCTGCAGCAACGCCAGACTTGAGCTGAACTGACCCTGCTTGGAGCGAAACTCGGCGAGTTCCTGAGTCTTCTGCCGCAGTTGTTCGCTGAGCGTGCGCTGCTCGCTGGCCAGCCGGCGCTGACGTTGTTCATACAGCGAGCGCTCGTCTTCGGCGACTTGCGGGGCTTTGGCGATCACTTCATCGGAGAGCTTGAACGGCCGACCTTCGGCCTCCGCCGACAGCCGTTCGACCTGCGCCGTCAGCGCATAACGATCCGCCTCGCTTTCGCCCTTGTTCGAGCGAAAGCGCGTGTCATCCAGACGCAGCAGGGTATCGCCTTTGTTCACCATCTGCCCTTCACGTACAAAGATTTCGGTGACGATGCCGCCCTCAAGGTTCTGGATCACCTGAATCTTGCTCGAAGGAATCGCCTTGCCTTCGCCCATGGTCACTTCTTCGAGCACGGCGAATTTGGCCCAGACCACCGCGCTGATCAGCAGCGCCGCCGCCAGCCACACGGTGATCCGCGACCAGCGCGGCGAATCCTGTAACGAGGCACCGGCGGTTTCCGGCATGAATTCGGCTTCGGCGCTTTTACCGAAACTGTCGAAGTAGCCGCGCTCTTTGCTATCGGTGGAAGCAGACATGGGGCAACTCCTAAACCGCCGCCGAGCCGACACGGCCCTTGCGCAGTGCATCGATGACCGCTTCTTTCGGGCCGTCGGCGACGACCCGGCCGTTGTCCAGCACCAGCAAGCGGTCCACCAGACTCAGCATTGAAGTGCGGTGGGTGACCAGCAGCAGTGTCTTGCCTTGCACCCAGCCGTGCAGCTTCTGCCGCAGTAAGTCCTCGCTGCTGTTGTCCATGGCGCTGGTGGGTTCGTCGAGCAGCATGATCGGCGGGTCGAGCAGCAGCGACCGTGCGAGCAAAACGGCCTGACGTTGGCCGCCGGAAAGCAATTGCCCGCGCTCGCCCACCGGCCGGTCGAAACCTTGCGGATGCTGGCGGGCAAGTTCGGTAACGCCGGTCAGTTCGGCGACTTCGAGCATCCGCGCATCGCTGATGTAGCGTGCGCCGAGGGTCAGGTTGTCACGCAGGCTGCCGGCCAGCAGCGGCAGATCGTGAGCGACGTAGCCGATCTGCTGGCGCAGGTCAGCGACATCGAGTTGGCGCAGGTCGAGACCGTCAAGCAACAGTTGGCCTTCTTCGGGTTCATAGAAACCCATGACCAATCGCGCCAAGGTGCTTTTGCCCGAACCGCTGCGGCCGATGATGCCGACCCGTTCACCGGGTTTCAGGCTGAAGCTGACATTGCTCAGTGCCGGCGCATTCTGGCCGTTGTAGTGAAAGGTCACGCCGCTGACGTCGAGCGCGCCTTGCAGTTGCGTGCGCTCCAGCGGCCGCTGCTTGCCGTCGCGTTCCTGCGGTAAGGCCATCAGCGCATCGGTGCTTTTCATGGTCAGTTGCGCTTGCTGATAGCGGGTGATCAGCCCGGCAATCTGCCCCAGCGGCGCTAGTACACGGCTGCCGAGCATGTAACTGGCAACCAGCGCACCGACGCTGAGGTTTCCAGCGATGATGCTGTAGACCCCGGCGACAATGGTCGCCATCCCCGAGAATTGTTGAATGAACAATGTGCCGTTAGTGGCCAGCGCCGACAGATTGCGTGCGTGGCTGTCGAGGCGGGTGAGGGCGCCGTGGGTGCTTTCCCATTTGTGCTGGCGCTCGCTTTCGGCGCTGCAGGCCTTGAGGGTTTCCAGGCCGCCGAGGGTTTCGATCAGTACCGCCTGACGTTCGGCGCCGAGGCTCAGGCTCTTTTGCACGGTGTCACGCAGACGTACCTGAATGATCATCGCGAAGATAATGGTGATCGGAAACGCCAGCAGCGGAATCACCACCAGCCAGCCGCCGAGCAGGCCGATCACCACCAGCATCAGCACGACGAAGGGCAGGTCGATCAGGCTGGTCAGGGTCACCGCTGTGAGGAATTCGCGCAGGCCCTGGAAGTCATGAATGCTCTGGGCGAAACCGCCGATGGTCGCCGGCCGTGCCTTCATCGACATGCCGGTGATGCGCTCGAACAAAGTCGCGGAAAGGATCACATCGGTTTTCTTGCCGGCGGTATCCAGCAGGTGCGCGCGCACCACGCGTAACACCAGTTCGAAACCGGTGCCGATCAACAGCCCGATCGACAGCACCCACAGTGTCGACGTGGCCTGATTCGGCACCACACGGTCGTAGGTTTGCATAACGAACAGCGGCACCATCAGGCCTAAAAGGTTGATCAGGAAACTGGCGAGAATCGCATCGCTATACAACCATTTCGACAGCTTCAGGGTGTCGCGAAACCACGCATGTACCCGTGGCACCAGCGGCGAGCGCAGGTCTTCGAGTTCGTGGCGCGGACGGGCGAACAAAGCCTGGCCGCTGTAGTGCTCGCTGAGTTCTTCGCGGCTGATCCATTGCTCGCCGCCATCGGCTTCGCTGGGCAGGATCAGCGCTTTGCCGTCGTCGCCGAAGCGCCGTAAAACTGCAGTGCGACCGTCGTTGAGCAGCAGCAGAATCGGCAGATTGAGTGGTGAGATGTCTTTCAGATCACGGCGCAGAATCCGTGCCTGCAACCCGGCACGGGCGGCGGCGCGGGGCAGCAGGTCCAGACTCAGGCGTTGCTTGTTCAGCGGCAGGCCGGCACTCAGGCTGGCGCGACTGACCGTCGCGCCATGCAGTTTGCAGAGGATCAACAGACCGTCGAGTAACGGATCATCGAAGCTCAGCCGCGGATCGATCCCGGTGTGGCCGGGTTCCATGCTGGTCATATTGATCGCTCCCCTGTTACCGCTTCATTGATCGTTCCCACGCTCTGCGTGGGAATGCCTCTAGGGACGCTCTGCGTCCAGTGACGCGGAGCGTCACGGGCTGCATTCCCACGCGGAGCGTGGGAACGATCAGGGCAAAGCTGACTCCTGCGTTGGTTATTTCAGTTCGGGCAGGCGCGCTTCGTTTTTCACTTCGGTCGCGGCGATCGCATCGGCCGGCAGCACCACCCGTTGTTTGCTCAGCAACTGGCCCATGTTCGCCAGCACGCGGTACATCGAATACTCCTCGGTGTAGCGGATTTCGGTGTAGCGACGGTTGGCGTTGTAGAGCTCGTTCTCACTGTCGAGCAAGTCGAGCAGGGTGCGTTGGCCCAGGCCGAACTGATCCTGATACGCCGCGCGTACACGTTTGGTGGTTTCCGCGTATTCGCGGGCGGTCGGGGTCTGTTTCTTCGCGTTTTCCATGGCGTTCCACGCCAGGCGAATGTTCTCGTTGAGTTGACGCAGGGCGTTGTTGCGGATGTCCATTGCCTGATTGATCTGGTGCGCATCGGAGGCCAGGCGCGCCTTGTCGCTGCCGCCACGGAACAGGTTGTAGTTCATCACCACACCCACGCGCCATTCGTTGTCGTGGCCTTCATCGCCTTGCACATTGTTGTTCGCGCCGACGGCCGCTTCCGCGTCGAAGCGTGGATAGAACGGCGACTTGGCGACTTCGTACTGGCTCTCGGCCGATTGCACGTCAGCCTGGGCGGACTTCAGATACGGGTTGTTGTCGACCATGCTCTGCTGGGCTTCACGCAATTCGGTCGGCAGTTCGCCACGGGTTGAGGCCGGGGTTTCCAGCTCATCGGGCATGCGCCCGACCACGCTGTAGAAGTTGGCTTCGGCGTCAGACAGATCGACTTCGGCGGTGTCGAGGTTGTTCTGTGCCAAGGCCTTACGAGCGACCGATTGATCGGAGTCAGCGGTGCTGCCGACGCCACGCTCGGTGCGCAGGCCGATCTGATCGTTGACGCGCAAATGCGCCTGCAGGTTATTGCGGGCCAGGGTCACCAGTTCACGACGCTTGAGCACTTCGAGGTAGACCTCAATGGTGCGCAGAGCCAGATCCTGGGCAGTGCCTTGCGCGTAGTACGCGCGCGAATTGGACACGCCTTTGGTGCGTTCGACTTCGTTGGCGGTGTTGAAACCGTCGAACAGCATCTGCCGCAGGCGCAGCTCGGACTGGGTGTAATTGAGGATTTCGGTGTGGTGATTACCGAAGGCCCGGGTGTTGGTGTTGTCGCTGTAGCCGCGGCCATAGGCGGCGTTCAAATCGACGGACGGATAGAAGCCGCCCTTCGCGACTTTGACTTGTTCATCAGCCGACAGGCGCGCGTCCACGCGCGAGGCCAGTTCCGGGTGAGTGGCGATGGTGCTTTGAATGGCCTCGGTGAGGTTCATGGCCTGGGCTTGAGAAGTGCAAGCCATGGCCAGCAAAACCGCGCTGCAGAGGGGGGTTAGAACGCGCATGGGTGCATCTCCCTGAGTCCTGATGGTGTGTTACTGTCGCCAAATATTTGACGATATTTTTAGGTGTAGGCGTTTCACTCTTGTAACAACAGAGCTAAGAACATCCTGAAGCGTAGCTAAGAAAAAATTTTCATAAGGCTTATGCCGAAAAAAACTTATGCGCTTTGTAAAAACCGGCACATTGTTCAGCATGAAAGCCTTTGTTTTATGCGCTTTAGGGAGCGCAAAAAGGCTTGAGGAAAGTTCCACTCACTTTGCGACATACGGCGAAGTAATGCTGAAGGGGAGGGACGCGTAGCGGTTGATGAGCGACATTTTTTTGTCACTCAAGTGATTCACCACCGTTACGTAGCGTTAGTGGGCGTATGGCTTTGATCAGGATGCGGAAGTGCTTGATAGCACTGATGTTTCCGAAAGAGGCCGCCTGCGAAACGAACTGTCGAGGGTGCGAGCGTCCCCTCCGACAACCCGATTGAGCCATGGGCTGCTTCGCTTACCAGTGCCGACGGCGGTCGGCAGCGGAGGATTTCACATGGCAACGCTCATCGGGATAGTCACCAAAGTCATTGGCCAGGTTTTCGCCCAGTCAGCCGACGGCACTAAGCGCGCACTGGTTGAGGGGGATCGCCTGGTAGCAGGTGATCAACTGATTACTGGCGCGGAAGGCGCGGTGGCGGTGAAGCTGGAAAACGGCAAGGAACTGACCCTCGGACGCGGCAGCAGCATGACCATGACCGGTGAAATGCTGGCGGGTCAGGCGGCGCATGTAAATGCCGCTGAGGCAGTGACCCCGAGCGACGCGCAATTGACCGACGTTGAGCAGATCCAGAAAGCCATCGCCGCCGGTGACGACCCGAGCCAAACCGCTGAAGCCACCGCGGCCGGTCCGAATGCCCCGGGCGGCGCACCGGGAGAGGCGGGCGGCGGCCACAGTTTTGTCCTGCTGACGGAAGTTGGCGGACGTGTTGACCCGATCATCGGTTTCCCCACCGCTGGGTTCGGCGGTATTCCCGAATTCCCTGAAGAACGCCATAACGCGGTGATCGACAACGGCGATGACACCCCGGCAGTCGTAGTGCCGCCTCCGGTGAACAATCCGGTGACCCTCACTGGTCTGAACGTGGCTGGCGGCGAGCTGAACGTCAATGAGGCCAATCTGCCCGGCGGTTCTGCGGCCAACCCTGGCGCACTGACGCAAAACGGCAGCTTCACCGTCTCGGCGCCGGACGGTCTGACCAGCCTGAGCATCGGCGGCATCAACGTAATCATCGGCGGTGTGCCGATCGGCTTCCCGCAATCAATCACCACGCAACTGGGCAACACCCTGACCGTCACTGGTTACAACTCGGCGACCGGCGTGGTCAGTTACAGCTACACCCTCAACGGCAATGAAAACCACGCGGCCGGCGATGGCGCGAATAATCTCAGCGAACAGTTCACCGTGATTGCCGGCGACAGCAATGGCGACACCGCGACCGGCACGCTCGACGTTAATATCACCGACGACGTGCCCAAAGCCTTTGATGACAGCAATGGCACGGCGACTGAAACGCAGCTGACACTGACCGGCAACGTGTTGACTAACGATGTGCAGGGGGCTGATCGCGTGCCCACCGGGCCAGTCACCCCAGGCACATTCACTGGCACTTACGGCACCTTGGTGCTGAACGCCGACGGCACGTACACCTACACGCTGAACACCAGCGATGCCGACTTCAAGAACCTGCACGGCGGCGGCAATGGCACGGAAACCTTCGCCTACACCATCACCGATTCCGACGGTGATACCAGCACCGCCAACCTCGTCCTGCAGATCCACAACAATGATGATCCGGTGGTTATCAATGGCTTGAATGTCGAAGGCGGCGAGCTGACGGTTTACGAGAAAAACCTCAGTGACGGCAGTGCACCGGACGCCACCGCACTGACCCAGAACGGTACCTTCACCATCACTGCACTCGATGGCGTGACGAGCCTGACTGTCGGCGGCATTGCCGTCGTCACCAACGGTGTAGCGGCAGGTTTCCCGCAATCAATCACCACACCCTTGGGCAGCACGCTGACGATTACCGGGTTCAATGCCGCAACGGGCGCGGTCAGTTACAGCTACACCCTGGTCGACAACGAGGCGCATCCAACCGCCAACGGCGCAAACAATCTGCCTGAGCAGTTCGCCGTCACGGTGATCGACGATAACGGCACCACCGCCAATGGCACGCTGGACGTGAACATCGTCGACGATGTTCCCCAAGCGGTTGACGACACCAATGGCACCGCTTCGGAAACCCTGCTGACCCTGACCGGCAACGTCCTGACCAACGATGTGCAAGGCGCCGACCGCGTGTCCACCGGACCGGTTACCCCGGGCACTTTCACCGGGACTTACGGCACCTTGGTACTGAATGCCAACGGCACGTACACCTATACGCTGAACACCAGCGACGCGGACTTCAAAAATCTGCACGGCGGCGGCAACGGCACAGAGACCTTCGCCTACACCATCACCGATGCAGACGGCGATACCAGCACCGCCAACCTCGTTCTGCAGATCCACAACAATGACGATCCGGTGATCATCAACGGCCTCGACGTGAATGGCGGTGAACTCACCGTCTACGAGAAAAACCTCACTGACGGCAGCGCACCGGATTCCACCGCGTTGACCCAAAGCGGCACGTTCACCATCACCGCACTCGACGGCGTGACGACCCTGACTGTCGGTGGCATCGCCGTGGTCACCAATGGTGTAGCCGCAGGCTTTCCGCAATCCGTGACCACGCCATTGGGCAGCACACTGACCATCACCGGTTTCAACGCCACCACCGGCGTGGTCAGCTACAGCTACACCCTGGTCGACAACGAAGCGCATCCAATCGCCAATGGCGCAAATAACCTGCCTGAGCAGTTCGCCGTTACCGTGGTGGATGACAACGGCACCACCGCCAATGCCACCCTCGACGTAAACATCGTCGATGATCTGCCCAAAGCCGTGGATGACAGCAACGCAGGCACCGCGTCGGAAACTCTGCTGACCCTGACCGGCAACGTGCTGACCAACGATGTGCAAGGTGCTGACCGCGTACCCACCGGACCAGTGACCCCGGGGACATTCACCGGCACTTACGGCACCTTGGTTTTGAACGCCGACGGCACGTACACCTACACTCTCAATACCAGCGATGCCGATTTCAAAAATCTGCACGGCGGCGGCAATGGCACAGACACCTTCGCCTACACCATCACCGACGCAGACGGCGACACCAGCACCGCCAACCTCGTTTTGCAAATCCACAATAACGACGATCCGGTGATCATCAACGGCCTCGACGTCAACGGCGGCGAACTCAGCGTTTACGAGAAAAATCTCAGCGACGGCAGTGCACCGGATTCCACTGCGCTGACCCAGAGCGGCACGTTCACCATCACCGCACTCGATGGCGTGACGACCCTGACTGTCGGTGGCATCGCCGTCGTCACCAACGGTGTAGCCGCAGGTTTCCCACAATCGGTGACCACTCCGTTGGGCAGCACACTGACCATCACCGGTTTCAACGCGGCTACCGGCGTGGTCAGCTACAGCTACACCTTGGTCGACAACGAAGCCCACCCAACCGCCAACGGCGCGAACAATCTGCCTGAGCAGTTCGCCGTTACCGTGGTCGATGACAACGGCACCACTGCCAACGCCACACTCGACGTGAACATCGTCGATGACTTGCCGAAAGCCGTGGATGACAGCAACGCCGGCACCGCGTCGGAAACCTTGCTGACTCTGACCGGCAACGTCCTGACCAACGATGTGCAAGGCGCCGATCGTGTACCGACCGGGCCGGTAACCCCGGGCACTTTCACCGGGACCTACGGCACCTTGGTGCTCAACGCCAACGGCACGTACACCTACACGCTGAACACCAACGATGCCGATTTCAAAAACCTGCACGGCGGTGGCAACGGCACGGAAACCTTCGCTTACATCATTACCGATGCCGACGGCGATACCAGCACCGCGAACCTAGTGCTGAACATCCACAACAATGACGATCAGGTCTACCTCAACGGCCTCGACGTCAACGGCGGCGAACTCACCGTCTACGAGAAAAATCTCAGTGACGGCACCAGCCCCGACACTCCCGCGTTGACCCAGAGCGGCACCTTCACCGTCACCGCCCTCGACGGTCTGCAAACCCTGACTGTGGGCGGCATCAACGTGGTCACCGGTGGCGTAGCCGCAGGCTTCCCGCAATCGATCGTCACGCCGCTCGGCAGCACGTTGACCATCACCGGTTACAACCCGGCCACCGGCGTGGTGAGTTACAGCTATACCTTGGTCGACAACGAAACCCATCCGAATGCCAACGGTGCCAACAGCATCACCGAGAACTTCAATGTCGTTGCCAGCGACACCGATGGCAGCACGGCCACCGGCCAGATCAACGTCAATATCGTCGATGATTTGCCCAGCGCCCATCCTGACGCCGCGTCGGTGGCGGAGGGCGGCACGGTCAGCGGCAATGTTCTGAACAATGACATCGGCGGCGCCGACGGCCCGGCGGTGACTGGTGCAGTGGTCGGCGTGCGTGCAGGCGCCGACACCTCGACTTCGGCCATCGGCGGCCTCAACAGCAACATTAACGGCACCTACGGCTACCTGACCCTGGACGCCAACGGCAACGCGGTCTACCACAGCAATCCGAATGCGGTGAACGGGCCGGGCGCAATGGATGTGTTCACCTACACCGTGCGCGATTCCGACGGTGATGAAAGCACCACCACCATCACCATCGATGTCGCCAACAGCAAACTGTGCGCGACCAGCGACACCGACGTCTCCGTCTACGAGAAAGCACTGGACCTGACCAAGGACGGCGCGGATCTGGCTCCCGGGACAGTCACTGGCAGCGACCCGACCAGCACCGGCGAAACCGCGTCCGGCACACTGGTCGGCTCGGTCACCGGGGCGGTCGGCGCGATCAGCTATGCGCTGGTCGGCAGCGCCACCGGCAATTACGGGCAGATCGTCCTCAACCCCAACGGCACGTACACCTACACCCTGACATCGCCGGCGAGCACCACGCCGCATGCCGACGACGGCGCCAACACCCTGAGCGAAACCTTCACCTATCAGGCCACTGATTCACTGGGCAACATCGTCACCAGCACCATTGTTGTCAGCATCGTCGATGACGTGCCGAAAGCGGTGAACGACAGCAACGCCAACAGCGCCTCGGAAACCCAGCTGACCCTGACCGGCAATGTGCTGACCAACGATGTGCAAGGCGCCGATGTGGTCGCGACCGGACCGAATGCCGGGCCGATCACCGCCGGCACGTTCACCGGCACTTACGGCACGCTGTTGCTCAACGCCAACGGCACGTACACCTACACGCTGAACCCCAACGATGCCGACTTCAAAAACCTGCACGGCGGCGGTAACGGCAGCGAGACGTTCACCTACACCCTGACCGATGCCGACGGCGACACCAGTACCGCCAACCTGGTGCTGAACATCCACAACAACGACGATCCGGTGCTGCTCAACGGCCTTGACGTAAATGGCGGCGAACTCACCGTTTACGAGAAAAACCTCAGCGACGGCACCAGCCCCGACACCCCGGCACTGACCCAGAGCGGCACCTTTACCGTCACCGCGCTCGATGGCTTGCAAACCCTCACCGTTGGGGGCATTGCCGTGGTCACCAATGGTGTCGCCGCAGGCTTCCCGCAATCCGTCGTCTCGCCGCTGGGCAGCACCTTCACCGTCACCGGTTACAACCCAGCGACCGGTGTTGTGAGTTACAGCTACACCCTGGTCGACAACGAAACCCACCCGAATGCCAACGGTGCCAACAGCCTCACCGAGAACTTCAACGTGGTGGCGACGGACACCGATGGCAGCACTGCCAATGGTCAGATCAACGTCAATATCATCGATGATCTGCCGACCGCCAAACCCGACACCGGCTCGGTGGCCGAGGGCGGAACGGTCAATGTCAGTGTGCTCGGCAATGACATCAGCGGTGCCGATGGCGCCGCCACTGTGGTCGGCGTGCGCGCCGGCAGCAACACCGGCACTTCGGCCATCGGCGGCCTCAACAGCAACATCAATGGCAACTTCGGTTACCTGACCCTCGATGCGGCGGGCAACGCCGTCTATCACAGCAACCCGAACTCGGTGAGTCCACCGGGCGCCACCGACACCTTCACCTACACCGTCCGCGACAGCGACGGCGATGAAAGCACCACGACCATCACCATCAACGTCGCCGACAGCAAACTGGTGGCCTCGGTCGATCAGGACGTCACGGTCTATGAGAAAGCTCTCGATCTGAGCAAGGACGGTCAGGATCTGGCCGCCGGCACGGTGACTGGAAGCGATCCCACCAACACTGGTGAAACCGCCACCGGCACGCTGGTCGGGGCGGTTACCGGCGGCACCGGCGCGATCAACTACACCCTGGTCGGCAGCGCAACCGGCAGCTACGGGCAGATCCAGCTCAACGCCGACGGCACTTACACCTACACGCTGACATCGGCGCCGAAAACCTCGCCGAGCGCCAACGACGGGGCGAACACTCTCAGCGAAAGCTTCACCTACAAAGCCACCGATGCACTGGGCAACAGCACCACCAGCACCCTTGTGGTGAACATCGTCGATGACGTACCAAAAGCCGTGGCCTCGGATCGTTCGGTGGCGGCAGTGGAGATCGATTCGAACCTGCTCATCGTTCTCGACATCTCCGGCAGTATGGCTGACGCCTCCGGTGTGCCGGGCCTGTCGCGACTGGCGCTGGCCAAGCAGGCAATCAGTGCCTTGCTCGACAAGTACGACGACCTCGGCGACGTCAAAGTCCAGCTCGTCACCTTCAGCAGCAACGCCACCGACCGAACCTCGGTATGGGTCGATGTGGCGACCGCGAAGACGATTCTCGCCGGCCTGACGGCGGGTGGCGGCACCAACTACGACGCCGCGGTGGCGGTCATGCAAACCGCGTTCAATACCTCGGGCAAACTCACCGGGGCACAGAACGTCGGTTACTTCTTCTCCGACGGCAAACCCAACGAAGGCGACATCAACGCCGCTGACGAAGCCGCGCTGAAAAACTTCCTCGATGCCAACAACATCAAGAACTACGCGATCGGCCTCGGCAGCGGCGTGAGCAACGCCAACCTCGACCCGCTGGCCTATGACGGCATCAGTCACACCAACACCAATGCGGTGGTGGTCACCGATCTCAACCAGCTCAATTCGGTACTGTCGGGCACCGTACAGGGCGCGCCGGTCACCGGTTCGTTACTGGGCGAGGGCGGCACCTTCGGCGCCGATGGCGGCTTCATCAAATCCATCGTGGTTGACGGCACCACTTACACCTACGATCCGAAAGCTCTCAGCGGCCAAGGCTCGCTGACGCCAAGCGGCGGCACCAATCACGGGACGTTCAACACCGTGAACAACACGCTGAGCATCGCCACCAATAACGGCGGCACACTGCTGATCAACCTCGATACCGGCGACTACACCTACACCTCGCAGAAAACCACCGCTGTGGTCATCACCGAGAACATCGGCTTTACCGTCAGCGACAACGACGGCGATCTCGCCAGTTCGACGCTGACCGTGAAAGTCATCCCCAACGCGCCGCCGGTGGCGGTGGACGACCACGTCATCACCAACGTGCTGTCGGGCAACATTGTGGTGCCGGGCGAACTGCTGCTGGCCAATGACACCGATCCGAACGGCGATACGCTCAATGCCACGCCCACCAGTTTCAACACCGGCTGGGTCTCGAAAGCGGCGGACTTCACCGGCACCGGGGCGATCAACTTCACCGGCACCAACGTCAACACCGCCGCCAACCAGAACCTGGCCAACGTGCGTAATTCGTTCAGTGCCAACGCCGCGACCATGACTGCCGTACTGGTGGTCAGTGGCTATCTCGGTGCAGTGACCAACAGCAACGCCAACGATGAAGACCGCATCACCGTCAACCTGCGCCAGGGCGAAACCCTCAACCTCGATCACAACCTGGCGGCCGGTCACGTCACCATGGAGTACTCGATCAACGGTGGCGCCTACACAACCCTGGCGGACGGGCAAACCCTCACCGCGTCGGCCGATGGCGTCTATCAGATCCACATCACCAACATCACCAATCCCACCGGCGGCGGTAACCCCAACGCGGCGGAAAACTATCAGCTGACCATGACCCTCAACTACGCCGGGGCGCACGACATCACCCCGGACTTCCACGGCAGCTACACCGCCAACGACAACCACGGCGGCAGCGACACGGCCAACGTGAGCATCAGCTATCAGGACGGCCACACCCTCACCGGTACCTCGGGGGATGACGTGCTGGTGGCCGGCAGCGGCGACAACATCATCAACGCCGGCGACGGCAACGATGTGCTCACCGCAGGCTCGGGCAACAACGAGCTGCACGGCGGCGCCGGTAACGACTTGCTCTACAGCGGCCCGGGCAATGATCTGCTCGACGGCGGCACGGGCAGCGACACCGCCAGTTATGCCCATGCCACGGCCGGGGTCACGGTCAACCTCGGCCTGCTCGGTGCGCAAAACACCCTTGGCGCGGGGACGGACACCCTGACCGGCATCGAAAATCTCGTCGGCTCGAACTTCAACGACACCCTGACCGGCGACAACAATAACAACGTGATCAACGGTGGCCTCGGTAACGACATCCTCAACGGTGGCGGCGGTGACGACCTGCTGATTGGTGGCATGGGCAACAACACCCTGACCGGCGGGGCAGGGGCCGACACCTTCCAGTGGCTCAAGGGCAACAGCGGCCACGACCTGATCACCGACTTCACCCCCGGCACCGACAAGCTCGATTTGTCACAACTGCTGCAAGGTGAAAACGGCACCACCGCCTCACTGGATGACTACCTGCACTTCACCGTCACCGGCAGCGGCGCCTCGGTGCTCACCAGCATCGACGTCAGCGCCATGGCCGGTGCAACGCCGAACCAGACCATTGACCTGGCCGGCGTCAATCTGGCCAGCCACTACGGCGTCACGCCGGGCGCGGGCGGGGTGGTGGCCGGCGGGCATGACACGGCGACGATCATCAGCGGCATGCTGAATGATCATTCGTTGAAGGTGGATACGGTGTAAGCGGCTTTTGATTCGGGCCTGAAACGAAAAAAACCGCCGTCCCGGTTGATGGGGCGGCGGGTTTTTTCTGTCTGATGGTATGGCGTTGCTCATTCGTGATCGTTCCCACGCTCTGCGTGGGAATGCAGCCCAGGACGCTCCGCGTCCCCTCCAGAGCCGAACGCAGAGCGTCCGAAGAGGCATTCCCACGCAGAGCGTGGGAACGATCGGTTGTCTGGCCTACTGCGGCAACTCCAGATCATCCATCACCCGATTCACCGCCAACTCCCCGAGCATGATCAATTGCGCGATCCCCAACAGCGTCCTGCGCTGCGACGCGGGTATGAGGTGGGCGAAGTCATGGGCGATGGTTCTGGCTGAGGCGAGTGTTTCGCTGGCATCGGCCAGCAGTTCTTCATTTTTGAAGTCTGCGGTCACGGCGTACATCCGGCGGGTTTTTCGGGGCGGAGGGGGGGAGCCGGGTGGGCAGAGGTAATGATCGAGGGCGCGTTCGGCGGCGTCGTTGAGCTTTTTTGAATCGAGGGATTCGTAGGGTGAGGCGAGATCGGTTTCGGGCGGGTTGGGTGTTGGTTTGATCATGGTGAAGCTCCTACAGGTGAGGCCACCAAAACCTGTCGCTAAACAAGAAAGGGTGGCGGCTGGACGCAGGTTAGCGAACCGGGTGTAGGCGCCCGGCAGACCCGAAGGTCTCCCACGCACAGCCGCCATGACATCAACTGCAGACAGATCGTTTGCAATGAGTTTTGGAGCGCTGGTGCGCCTACACAGATTCGGGTCGCTAAACCCGATCGCTGAATGAGTCAGCGACCGACCAACAATAGATCCCGTCCCCAAGGCGCACAAGCCGGCGGATTCTGGCGTAGCTGTAGGCAAAGGCGCAAGGATGTGTAGCCTGGAAGGCGTGTCTGAAGGTGTCTCTTAAACAGCCTGAGATTTCGACAAAGTGTGTCGGATAGCTGTAGAGAATGGCAGATGTGCGGTGTTCTGAATTTCGCCTTCCAGAAACGCTAGAAAGTCGTCCGGCGAAAAATCATCGGCTATAGCCATCAGCTCCTGGACAGTCTGCAGATGCGGGCGAATAGCCTCTCGTCTTATGGCACGCAGGGCGCCGTTTTGTGCGTCAAGATTGAATAAACGCAACGTCTCGACGGCACGTGTCCGTGCTCGAACATCGAGGTTGGCGAGAGGGCTGATTGTGCCGTCGCTGACAAAAAGTAAATAGCTATCCGGATCATCTTCGTCAGGTTTGAGCAGGTCTCTGTGATCATAGGGAGGGCAATTGTCTTTGAATTTTCCGCAGGCTTCCTCCCTACAACATGAGTGGAATAGATTGGTCCATTCGAAGGTGCCCTGCGGATAACTGCGTCTTTGTCGAAAGTGCTCGATATGCGAAAGTCTTGGCACGCTGATATCCGCTTCACAGTAGGCGCAACGAGTATCTTGCATCGCTTGAAGGCACTGGCGGATTTGGTCTCTATCTGCGTGTGTCACATCAACCCATTGATGTAATCCATGCCTATATCCAGCAAGACAGTTTGGAGTCGCAGTTCGAATCAGTTTTCGCATTCGCCCGACTTCCTTATTTTTGTTGTGTCAGTTGTTTGCGTTTGAATGTTTCGAGGCGAATCAACCGATCACAATCAAGCATGACGGGGTGTTGTGTCTCAAAGTGCGTGTCCAGATATTTTCGCAATGATAGTCCTTGGTCCGACTCATGCTGATCTTGCTGAATCAAGGCTATATATTCGCTCAATTTGCGAGAGGGTTCATTGTCTGGTGTGGGGTCAATACCCATGATGTATGCCAGAACCTGAGAGCTGGTGACTCCCTGAGTTTGTTGATCGACATTACTTATTCTAACGTGGCGGCAATTGTCGTCAGTCACTGTGTGCAGCACACGGATACACGTTGCCTGAACGGAGGTAATTACTTGCGGGCTATGTGTGGTGACGACGAACTGGATGTTCGGAAAGGCGCCGAGCAGATCGGGTATGACCGTTTGCTGCCAAGCAGGATGAAGGTGCATATCGACTTCATCGATCAGCACCACTCCCGTGCATTGGCGTGGCGCGGTGCTGCCGAAGTGAGGATTCAGCTTTACGCAGCGATAGGCAATATCGGCTGCCAAGGCAACTATGTTGCGAATACCGTCGCTGAGTTGGCTGACTTTCAGCACGCCATGTATTGGATGCTCCAACACCAGATCTGCGAATTCACTACTGTAGGCAAGGTTTCTCCATCCAGTTTGTGATTCAAGCATTGAGTTGACTGTGTTCTGAACTGCTTTGACTGGATTCAAAAACTCGTCTTTAACATCGAACGTTGTTTTTCCTCGTTCAAGACTGCGAATTTGCTCTTCACGATAGGTACGAAAAATTCGTGTGTACCATTTGCTGAACTGCTTGTAGTTGGAGGCAGGGTCAAGGCTGTCCCGATAACCATAGGTTCTGGAAAGTTCGGCGTTATCGATGGGTTCAGAGGTAGGCGTGTTATCCCTCCATAGGCGACTCGTACCGTAATAGGCCAGCACAGGTAGATCGATCGGTTTGGTAACGTCCATTAATACGTTATGAAAGATCCAGCCTTGCAAATCACGAGCTTTGTTCTCCAAAGCCCTTGCACCTTGGTCGCTGCGGGTTTTCGTTCCTTTGCGAATACTGATTCGACTGCGTGACCAGGAAATGTCAGCACTCTGAAAATCAGCATGAGCCGTCAGGCGAGCTGGAAGAGAAGGTTCCATTTGATGCGCCTCGACGGGGCGTAAAAAAACATCGTCAGGCTGAATGCCCGTCAAGGGAGCGTTACCCAAATCAAATCCGCGAACAAAGGGCCACAAGGCCACTTTGATAGCGTCCAGCAAACTTGTCTTGCCCTGACCGTTGCGCGCAACCAGCAGCGTCAGCTGTTCATTGAGTTCCAGTGTCAGCGCGGGGAAGCAGCGGTAGTTTTCCAGATCGAGCCTGATCAGTTTCAAAGACTTTCCTCCATGTGAACCGATTCCAGGCTACGGCAGTGGCTATATTGGCGGGGACCGATGTGGTGCAAATTCTACTGTGAATGAATACAGGTGAATACATGCTCACTGCTAACGGTGTGTTTCAGGATTTGGGTAGTGTCTTCTGCCGCAAAATATAAACCGTCACCAACACCGCGCTCGTCAACATGAACCCCCGCGCCCACGGCAACGGCACCAGGTAGCAGGAAAACAGAATGCTCGCCCACATCAGCCCGATCGCGTAGACCTTGCCCTTGAGCGGAATGCCGTTGCCATCGAGATAATCGCGGATCCACGGGCCGAGTCGGGGATGCTCGACCAGCCATTGATAGAAACGCGCAGAGCTGCGCGCGAAGCACGCCGCGGCGAGCAGAAGGAAAGGGGTAGTGGGCAGGACGGGCAGGAAAATCCCGATCACCCCCAATGCCACGCTGAGCCAGCCGATGGCCAGCAGGAAGTAGCGCAACATCAGGGGGCGGTTGCCTATGGGGTTGTCCATAGGCCGGATCTTAGTGGTGACGTGGCTTGAGGATCGCCGGTTTTTCGTCTGGCGCCTGGCACAGCAGGTACAGCGCGGTCAGGGCTTCCGGGATCTGCACGATCATGTCGTCCATCAGGTTGGCGTCTTTGGCGATGTCTTCGAATTCCGGCTGTTCGTCGAACAGGCCCGAACCGACCATGATCGGCAGGAGCATTTCGCTGACTTCTTCTTCGGCGGTTTCGAACCAGGCCGCTTCACGCAGGAACACGCCTTCCATGAAACCGATGCACCAGCCGCGCAGTTCGGAATCATCAGGCTCGTCGCCCAGGTCCAGTTCGCATGGCAGTTCGAACTCTTCATCCGAGGCCAGTTGACGGGCGATGTGTGCCTTGAGGCCGATCAGGGTGGCTTCGATCTCTTCGCGCTGGGCGTCGCTGCTGTAATGCGGCTCTTCGGCGAACAGGGCGTCGATCCACTCACGCTCCGGTACGTCTTCAGCGCAGATCGACAGCGCGGTCAGGTAGCCGTGAGCGGCCACGTAATCCAGCGCCTCGTCATGCAGCTCGTCGGCGTCGAGGAAAACTTGCAGGCGGGTCAGTTGCTCAGCGAAGGACATTACGGGGCTACCTTGGGGAATAAACAATGCGGGAATTCTAGGCCTTCTTGCGCGCTCAAGCCAGCCGCATGGCAGATTTGACCTGTCATACCCTGCATACACCCTGTAGGAGCTGCCGAAGGCTGCGATCTTTTGATTTGCTTTTAATAAAGACAAGATCAAAAGATCGCAGCCTTCGGCAGCTCCTACACAGGTATCAGCGATTGTATCGACGGGTGTCGTCCTGTGCAGGGGAGGGCTCGGGTATACTGCCGCGTTTTGCGATCCCTGCCCGCATTGCGGTTGTCGTGCAATGCGCTCTTACGTTTTGTTTAAGCAGCTCCGGCTGTTCTGAACCAGCCTGCGCAGGGATGTATCGGTAGATTTTTGGAGTTTCTATGCTCGAACAGGCTCAACGCGTCCTCAAGGACATCTTCGGCTACGACAGTTTCCGTGGCCGTCAGGGTGCAATCATTGAGCGCGTGGCCAGTGGCGGTGATGCGCTGGTGCTGATGCCTACCGGTGGCGGCAAGTCCCTGTGCTTTCAGGTGCCGGCGCTGTTGCGCGATGGCCTGGCGGTGGTGGTGTCGCCGCTGATTGCGCTGATGGACGATCAGGTCGCCACCCTCGAAGAGCTCGGTGTGGCCGCCGCCGCGCTGAACTCCACCCTGAGCGCTGAACAGCAGCGTGACCTCGCAGCGCGGATCAAGCGCGGCGAAGTGAAGATGTTGTATCTGGCGCCCGAGCGCCTGGTGCAGCCGCGCATGCTGTCGTTCCTGCAAGGCCTGAACATTGCGCTGTTCGCCATTGACGAAGCGCATTGCGTATCGCAATGGGGTCACGATTTCCGCCCGGAATACCTGCAACTGGGCCAGTTGGCCGAGATGTTTCCCGACGTACCGCGCATCGCCCTGACCGCCACCGCCGACAAGCGTACCCGCGAAGAAATCGTCACGCGCCTGCATCTGCAGAATGCCGAACGCTTCCTGTCGAGCTTCGACCGCCCGAACATCTTTTACCGCATCGTGCCCAAAGAGCAGCCACGCAAGCAGTTGCTGGCGTTCCTCGCTGAGCGGCGCAGCGATGCCGGCATTGTCTATTGCCTGTCGCGCAAGAAAGTCGAGGAAGTCGCGGCATTCCTCAGCGAGCAGGGCTTCCCGGCGTTGCCGTATCACGCTGGTCTGCCCAATGATCTGCGCGCCTTCAATCAGAAACGCTTCCTCAACGAGGAAGGCTTGATCATGGTCGCTACCGTGGCGTTCGGCATGGGCATCGACAAGCCCAACGTGCGTTTCGTCGCCCACCTCGACTTGCCGAAATCCCTTGAGGCGTATTACCAGGAAACCGGGCGCGGCGGTCGTGACGGTCTGCCGGCAGATGCCTGGATGGCCTACGGTCTGCAAGACGTGGTGATGCTCAAGCAGATGCTGCAGAACTCCGAAGGCGACGAGCGGCACAAGCGTCTGGAGCAACACAAGCTCGACGCCATGCTGTCGCTTTGTGAAGAGACCCGCTGCCGTCGTCAGACCCTGCTGGCGTACTTCGATGAAGACATGCCCGAGCCGTGTGGCCATTGCGACAACTGTGTCGACGGCGTGCAGACCTGGGACGCCACCGAGCCTGCACGTCAGGCCTTGTCGGCGATTTTCCGTACCGGCCAGCGTTATGGCGTAGGTCATCTGGTTGATGTGCTGTTGGGCAAGGACAACGAAAAAATCCGCAGTTTCGGCCATCAGCATCTGTCGGTGTGGGGCGTCGGCAAGGCGTTGAGCGAGAGCGAGTGGCGCTCGCTGTTCCGTCAATTGGTGGCGCGCGGTCTGGCGGATGTCGATCACGAAGGTTATGGCGGTCTGCGTTTGAATGACAGTTGCCGGCCATTGCTCAAGGGCGAGGTCACGCTGGAGCTGCGCCGCGACCTCAAACCGCAGGTTACGGCCAAAACCGCCAGCAAGAGCCCAGCCAGCCAACTGGTGCGCGGCGAAGAGCGCGAACAGTGGGAAGCCTTGCGCGCCCTGCGGCGCAAGTTGGCCGAAGAGCATGGCGTGCCGCCGTACGTTATCTTCCCCGATTCCACGTTGTTGGAAATGCTCCGCAGCCAGCCGACCTCGCTGGCGGAAATGGCCCGGGTCAGCGGTGTCGGCGCACGCAAGCTGGAGCGCTACGGTGATGCCTTCCTCGAAGTGCTCGGTGGCGAGGCCGATGCGCCAAAAGCGGTGGCCGATGTGCGCCACGAATTGATCACCCTGGCCCGCGCCGGCATGACGCCGCTGCAGATCGCCGGGCAGTTGCAGTGCTCGGAAAAAAATGTGTACACGATGCTCGCTGAGGCCATTGGCAAGCAGCAGTTGTCGCTCGAGCAAGCGCTGGACTTGCCGGAAGAGTTGATGGGCGAAGTGCAGGACGCGTTCCTTGATGGCGAGGGCGAGTTGCCATCGGTCGCTGAGGTTGCGGAGCTGTTTGCCGGACGTGTGCCGGAAGGCGTGCTTTACTGCGTGAGGGCTGCGTTGCAGTCGGAATTCGAGATGTGAAATTCGGTCTCGACCCTCACCCCAGCCCTCTCCCAGAGGGAGAGGGGGCCGACCTGATCTGGTCAAACGATACTGGACACGGTTATAGGGTTTTACCCTTTTTCATGCCGCCAGGGCCTCCATGTCCACCGGAGTTCGGTAGCCATTGTGACTGTGCAGCCTGATCCGATTGTAATAATGGGTCAGGTAGCGCAATACATCGGTACTGGCCTCATCTTCGTTTCGGTAGCCAGCCTTGGGTATCCATTCAGATTTCAAACTGCCAAAGAAACGCTCCATCGGGGCGTTGTCCCAGCAGTTTCCTCGTCGACTCATGCTTTGTTTTATGCGCATGTCCGCCAGCGTTTCACGAAACACTTTACTGCTGTAATGACAGCCCTGATCCGAATGGAACATTAGGTTTTCAGGGCGTCCTCGCGACTCGAAAGCCA
>NZ_FYDH01000025.1:0-42508 GCF_900187475.1 Pseudomonas sp. Irchel s3h9
GGCATCCACGATGTCTACTGGAGTAGACATCGTATCGCCCGAATCGACTTGAACTTGCAGATCGTGACGGCAGGTAAGAAGATCTAAAACCGTCCACCATGTCTCCGAACATGTGTCCACCATGTCTCCGGTACATACACCCGGAGGGAGAGGGGGCCGAACGGGGGATCTTGATTAGATACGCCGACCTGAAAGTGCTGCCGTGAATCCACAATCGCTGCAGATTTTTCAGGTCGATGTATAGCGCCAGACAACTCGGTCAGTCCCCTCTCCCTCTGGGAGAGGGCTAGGGTGAGGGGGCAACAGTGGGATGTTCGCTAAATACACCGACCTGAAAGTGCTGCTGTGAATCCATAATCGCTGCAGATCTTTCAGGTCGGTGCATAGCGCCAGACAACTCGGTCAGTCCCCTCTCCCCCCGGGAGAGGGTTAGGGTGAGGGGCTGTTCAGCTCAGAGACAAATCGCATTGGTAAACACCAGCCGATTACCAAACGGATCAACGATCGTCATGTCCTGGCTCCCCCACGGCATCGCCTGAATACCCGGGTGGGAGAACTTGTAATCCTTGGCCACCAACTGCTGCTGAAACGCCTCCAGCTCATCCGTCTCGATACGCAGCGCCGAACCCGGCGTCGCATCGCCATGGTGCTCGGACAGGTGCAGCACACACTCGCCACGGGACACCTGCAGATACAACGGGAAGTTCGCCTCGAAACGGTGCTGCCAGTCGATCTTGAAGCCGAGGAAGTCGACGTAGAATTCTACGGCTTTGGCTTCATCGAAGATCCGCAGGATCGGGGTGGTTTTGCCGAAGCTCATGGGGTGCTCCCTGACTGATTAGCCCGACAGTGTAGACGGGGTGGATGTCAGCAATTCGGCCTGTTGATGACTTTCTTTAATCTCAGAGTGCCACTATGAGACGTGAGTCAAAAGATCGCAGCCTTCGGCAGCTCCTACAGGTATATGCGTTCCACTATAGGAGCTGCCGAAGGCTGCGATCTTTTGGCGCCATCAGAATCAATGAAACCCTTGGCGCAAATCACCTTCGCGTGCCAGAAAACGCCCTTCTCTCCTGCCATTCGCCTGTCCATCGCGGTAACTCAACACGCCATTGATCCAAACCCCATCAATCCCCTGCGCAGCCCGTTGCGGATCACTGAAGTCCGCGACATCACGCACGGTCGCCGGATCGAACAACACCAGATCCGCCCAATAGCCTTCACGAATCTCGCCGCGCTCCTTCAAACCAAACCGCGCCGCCGACAGCCCAGTCATCTTGTGTACGGCCGTGTGCAGCGGAAACAGCCCGACATCACGACTGAAATGGCCCAACACCCGTGGGAAAGCCCCCCACAGGCGCGGATGGGGGAACGGATCTTCGGGCAGTCCGTCAGACCCGATCATCGATAACGGGTGGGCGAGGATTCTTCGTACATCCGCCTCGTCCATGCCGTAGTACACCGCGCCGGCCGGTTGCAGGCGTTTGGCGGCATCGAGCAGCGGCAGATTCCATTCGGCAGCGATGTCGATCAGGTCGCGACCGCTGACTTCCGGGTGCGGCGTCGACCAAGTTATGGTGATGCGATGCGCATCGGTGACTTGCTTCAAATCCAGTGTCGATGAACTCGCCGCATACGGGTAGCAATCGCAGCCGACCGGGTGAGTTTTGGCGACCTCTTCCAACGACGCGAGCAGTTGCGGACTGCGCCCCCAGTTACCGACGCCGGCACATTTGAGGTGGGAAATGATCACCGGCGAACGCGAATGACGGCCGATGCTGAACGCTTCTTCCATCGCTTCCAAAACCGGGGCGAATTCGCTGCGCAGGTGCGTGGTGTACACCGCGCCGAATGCCGTCAGTTCTTCGGTCAGTTGCATCACTTCATCGGTGGAGGCGTTGTAGGCGCTGGCGTACGCCAGACCTGTGGATAAACCCAACGCACCAGCCTCAAGGCTTTCGCGTAACTGTTCGCGCATCGCCGCGATTTCTTCTGGCGTCGCGGTACGGAACAAATCATCCAGATGATTGCTGCGCAGCGCCGTGTGGCCGATCAGTGCCGCCACGTTCAGCGTGGTATTGGCCGCTTCCACCGCCGCGCGGTAATCGCTGAAGCGTGGATAAACGAATGCCGCCGCTGTACCGAGCAGGTTCATCGGGTCGGGCGGATTGCCCTTCAATGTCACGGGCGAAGCGCTGATCCCGCAGTTGCCGACAATCACCGTGGTCACGCCCTGGCTGAGCTTGGGCAGCATCTCTGGCTGACGAATCACCATAGTGTCGTCGTGGGTGTGCACGTCGATGAAGCCCGGCGCCAGCACGCGACCGGCGGCGTCGATTTCTTCGGTTGCAGTGGCGTCGTGCAAGTCACCGATACGCTCGATGCGGCCCTCACGAATCGCCACGTCGGCGCGGTAACCGGGCATGTTGCTGCCATCGATGATCAGGGCGTTGCGAATCAGCGTGTCGTACAGCATGTCAGTCTCCCAGCGGCAGGTGATCGTCGCCGCCACGGTATTCGTCGAGGGCGAGTTTGATCCGCCGCAGACGCTCTTGATTGTCTTCAGGATTGGCCAGTGCCAGCTCGGTCGCCAGCACATCGATGGCGAGCAGCATGCCGTAGCGGGCCGCCGTCGGTTTGTAGATGAACGAGGTTTCTGCGCCTTGCAGCGGCAGGACGATGTCGGCCAGTTCTGCCAGTGGCGAGTCGGCGCGGGTGATCGCCAGAATGCGCGCGCCGTAGTTGCGCGCCAGCTCGACAGTCTCGAGCAATTCCGGGGTGATGCCGGTCAGCGAGCAGACGATGAGCACTTGCTCGGCGTTCAGGCTGGCGGCGGTGACGCGCATCATCACCGCGTCATGGCACACGGCAATCGGGTAGCCGAGGCGCACCAGGCGTACCTGCAATTCGTCGCTGCACAGGGTGGAGCAACCGCCCATGCCGAAGGCGTGAATCATCCGCGCCTGACCGAGCATTTTCACCGCATCGGCAAAGCGCGATTCGTCGAATCCGGCCAGATGCTGGCGCAGCGTGGTTTCGATATCGCCGACGATCTGCCCGTAAAACGCCGACTGCTCAGGCGTGCCCGCCGGGTCGAGAAAACGGCTGCCAACGCCGCTGGCCTGAGCCAGTTGCAGGCGCAGATCACGCAGGTCGCGGCAGCCCACGGTGCGGGCAAAACGCGACAGCGTGGCCGTGCTGACTTCGGCACGTTGCGCGAGGTCTTCGAGGCTGGTGCTCGCGGCGAAGCCAACGTCGTCGAGCATCAGCCGGGCGATGCGCCCTTCGCCGGCACTGAAGGAATCCTGGCGGGCGCGGATCTGGTAGAGGATGTCCATGGGCGGCGTGCTCCGGTTACAGCAGGTAAGAAAGGCCGACGGTCAGACCAAAAGCGACCAGCGAGATCAACGTCTCGAGCACGGTCCAGGTCTTGAACGTCTGCGCGACCGTCATGTTGAAGTATTCCTTGATCAACCAGAAGCCGCCGTCGTTGACGTGGGAAAAGATAACCGAGCCAGCGCCGGTCGCCAGCACCAACAGTTCAGGGTGTGGATAACCCAGACCAATGGCCACTGGTGCGACCACGCCGGACGCGGTGGTCATGGCCACGGTCGCGGAACCGGTGGCGACGCGCATCAACGCCGCGAACAACCAGCCCATGATCAGCGGCGACAGGTGGAATTCGTGGGCGAGACCGACAATCTGATCGGTGACGCCCGCGTCGACCAGAATGCGGTTCAAGCCACCGCCAGCGCCCACCAGCAGGGTGATACTGGCGGTCGGCGCCAGACATTCGTTGGTGAATTTGAGGATCGATTCACGGTTGAAGCCCTGGGCGATGCCCAGCGTCCAGAAGCTCAGCAAGGTCGCCAGCAGCAGCGCAATCACCGAGTTGCCGATGAACAACAGAAACTGATTGAAACCGCTGCCTGGGGTAGAAATCAGATTGGCCCAACCGCCGATCAACATCAGCACCACGGGCAACAGAATGGTCGCCATGGTGATGCCGAAACCCGGCAGTTTGTCGCGGGGTTCGCGGTCGAGAAATTGTTTTTCCAGCGGGTTATCTGCCGGCAGTTGAATGCGCGGCACGATGAATTTGGCGTACAGCGGCCCGGCAATGATCGCGGTGGGAATGCCGATGGCAATCGCATACAGCAAGGTCTGCCCGACCGACGCCTGATAGGCCTGCACCGCGAGCATCGCCGCCGGGTGCGGCGGCACCAGCGCATGCACCACCGACAGGCCGGCGACCATCGGCAAACCGACCATCAGAATCGACACGCCGACGCGCCGTGCCACGGTAAACGCAATCGGCACCAGCAAGACGAAACCGACTTCGAAGAACAGCGGCAGACCGACCAGAAAAGCGATGCAGACCATCGCCCAATGCGCGTTCTTCTCGCCAAACTTGTCGATCAGCGTACGCGCCATCTGCTCGGCGCCACCGGACTCGGCCATCATCTTGCCAAGCATCGTCCCCAGCGCGACCACCAGCGCAATATGCCCCAGCGTCTTGCCCACCCCGGCCTCATACGCCCCTACCACACCCGACGGCGGCATCCCCGCCACCAGTGCCAGGCCGATGGAAATCAGGGTGATGACAATGAACGGGTTGAGCCGGTAACGGGCAATCAACACGATCA
The DNA here is from genome assembly GCF_900187475.1 of Pseudomonas sp. Irchel s3h9. NCBI lineage: Bacteria > Pseudomonadati > Pseudomonadota > Gammaproteobacteria > Pseudomonadales > Pseudomonadaceae > Pseudomonas > Pseudomonas sp. Irchel s3h9. Next base: position 4,647 of record NZ_FYDH01000025.1, read on the forward strand.
GCGCAATGATGGCGACGGCGGCATAGACCAGCAGCCAATAGCCGAAGGAAGGCGTCATGCGGTACTCCTCGAAAGGGTCACGTTCGAATGGGTTGTGAAACTCATAAATCATTTCGAGATCGAGATTTCAAACCACATGAAAGTAATTTTCGTGGAGAGGCAAGGCGTGTCGCTAACGGATATGTCTTGTCGTGATTAATGAAAATTTCGGGGCGGGATTTACATACTTTTTCGGTGAACGAGAAACCAATGTGGGAGCGAGCCTGCTCGCGAAGGCGGCTTCACATTCAACATCTTTGCCGACTGATCCACCGCTTTCGCGAGCAGGCTCACTCCCACAGTTTTGATCGCATTCCTCCAGACAGGATGCACAACCTGTGGGACGTAGCGTACGGATCACACCATTTCGTTACGAATCCATTCAACCACCGACGTGCGCTTTGGTGCCCACCCCAGCAGTTCGCGAGCGTGTTTGCCGCGTACGCGGCTGTTGGAGCCGAGGCCGTAATTGGCCATTTCGTAGCCCCATTCGGCTTCGGCGTCTTTAAGTGGCCAGTCTTGTGGTTGACCCAGGTTCAGGGCTTCGGCCATGGCGGTGGTCATGTCGATGAACGATGCTTCGCCGCTTTCGACGAAGTAGAAAGTACCCGGTACGTTCTTGGTCAGCGCCAGCAGGTACAGGGCGACGACGTCTTCGATGTGCACGTTGGACCAGATGTTCTGGCCGGTGCCGACGTGGCGCACCACGCCGCTTTTACGCGCCTGTTTGAGCAGACGCGGCAGTTGCACGCTGTCGCGGATAACGCCCAGGCTGTGGCCGTAGATCAGCGTGTTGCAGATCACCGCCGAGTTCACGCCGTCCTGCGCCGCTGCGAGGATCAGGTTATCGATTGCCACGCGCGCAGCTTTGTCGACAGTCGGCTCTGGCAAGTTGTCTTCGTAGTAGATGACATCGCTGGACTTGCCGCCCGATGCATCGCCGACGATGCTCGAACCGCTGGTGTGCAGGAACACTTTGTTGGAACCGCGCAAAGCATCGAGCAATGCTTCGACGGCGCCGCGATGGTCGCTGCTGGCGGCGTTGATTACTGCGTTGGCAGCACGGGCCTGTTCGGCGAGCAATGCTTTGTCGTCGAGGGTGCCGATGACCGGGGTCATGCCCAGTGCCTTGAGCTCAGCCGCTTGTTCAGGGTTGCGCACCAGACCGGTGACTTGATGCCCGGCCTTGACCAGACCGCTAGCGATGGAGCCGCCGATAAAACCGGCAGCGCCGGTGACGAATACGTTCATGGAGAAACTCCCTGCGTGAATAAGTGATGGGACGAGTATCGGCCTGTGGATCCGAGGGAAAAACCCGCCCTCGACCAATTCACTCTTGCGCAGAGGTCACGAATCAGCCCTTGAAATCGGCGCTGGCGTAAGCGGCGAGTTTGCTCTGGATAAAGTCGAGGAAGCACTGAATGCGCAGCGCCAGTTGCGAGTTTCGGTAGTACACGGCGTTGATCGGCTGGCGATAACCGCTGTTGAATTCAGCGAGCAAGACTTTCAGGCGCCCGGCACGAATGTCGTCGATGGTCATGAAGTGCGACAAGCAAGCGATGCCCTGCCCTTCCAGCGCCAGATGCCGCACGGTCTCGCCGCTGGAGGCGCTGATGGCCGGGGTGATTGGCCAGCGATCGCCGTGCACATAGCGCAGCGGCCATTGGTTGAGGCCTTCGTTCTGAGTGAAGCCGAGCAAGGTGTGTTCGCTCAAGTCCGCGACTTGCTGCGGCGCGCCATATTTTTTCAGGTAGGCGGGACTGGCGACGATCAGCAGCGGACTGCAACCGAGCGAGCGCGCATGCAGCGTCGAGTCAGCGAGGGTGCCGATACGGATGGCGATGTCGGTGCTTTGTTCCAGCAGGTCAATGATCAGGTCATTGCTGTTGAGTTCGAGCTGGATGTCCGGATAGAGACGACGAAACTCGTCGATGTAGGGGACGACTGCGTGGAGCATGAACGGTGACGCGGCGTTGATCCGCAGGCGCCCGGACGGCGTTTGCTGGCGCGAGGACAGGCGTTCTTCGAGTTGATCCATCTGATCGAGAATCAGCTTGGCCTGTTCGAAGAAATACTTGCCCTCTTCGGTCAGATCCATGCGCCGCGTGGTGCGGTTGATCAGCGTGGTGTCGAGCTTGGCTTCCAGCTTCGACAATGTGCGACTGACCGCAGAAGGCGTTTGCCCGACCTGTTCGGCGGCGGCGGAAATCGAACCGCATTCGATCACGCAGACGAAAATCTGCAACTCATCGGATCTGGCTTTCACGGGTGTCCTCTTTGAAATCGCCAAGATCACAGCCTTCGGCAGCTCCTACATGGAAATGGGTTCCTGTAGGAGCTGCCGAAGGCTGCGATCTTTTGCTGTTACCACCGATAGTAGCTTGAAACACTCAAGCCTTGAGGCCAAACACCTCGGTCAGATGCTGCTCATAACGCGCCACATCAGCCTCGATATTCGGCCGCTTCATCACATCCACACAAAGGAACGTCGGCAACCCGGTCATACCGAGAAACTCGTTGGCCTTGTGGAATGGGAAGTACACCGCGTCGACACCTTTGGCCTCAAAGAAATCAGTCGGGTCATCGAAGGCCTGCTGCGGTGCATTCCAGGTCAGCGACAGCATGTATTGCTTGCCCTGAATCAGACCGCCGCTGCCGTACTTCTGCGACGCATCGGAACGGGTGCGGCCATCGCTGGCGTAGAGGCTGCCGTGGCCTTCGGTGAAGACTTCGTCGAGGTACTTTTTCACCGTCCATGGCGCGCCCATCCACCAGCCCGGCATCTGATAAATGATCACGTCGGCCCAGAGAAATTTCGCCACTTCTTCGGCAACGTCGTAGCCCTCGTCGATAAAGGTGGTTTTCACATCGAAACCGCCGCGATCCAGCACGCTCAACGCGGCTTCATGCAGGGTGGCGTTGTAGCGACCGTCAGAGTGGGCGAATTTTTTACCGCCATTGAGCAACAGCACTTTTTTCATGAGAAAGCCTCGGCGCAGCCATTGGGCTGGATGGAGAAGGGAAACTGGAATGGCGGCAGATTAACGATCCGCCTCGCGCGGAATAAGGCCTGATTGCGCAAAATACATTTGATCAGAAAGCACGAATCCATCGCCGATTGTTGCAATAACATCCGCGGCATTCTGAATGTGAGGAGTCGTTGTGATGAGTGAACGCTTGGGTTTTATCCTGCACGCCAAGACCCGCCCGGAACAAGCCGAGGCTTTCGAAGCGCTGTTTCGCGCCTACGTCGAACCGAGCCGCGCCGAGCCAGGTTGCATCGAGTACCACATGCTGCGTGATAAGGAAGATCCGACGCTGTTTATCTTCTACGAGATCTGGGCCTCCCAGGCGCACCTGGACGTGCATTCGAATTTGCCGCACATGAAGGCTTTCTTTGAACAGCGCATGGACTATCTGGAGCGCGATTTCGATATCCGCCAGATCGAAATGCTCAGCGAAGCCTCGGCTAACCGCTGATCAACAAGTGGGCGCCGAGCGCGCCAATACCGACAAAGAACACCCGTTTGAACAACACGGCGCTGATCCGTTCGCGCAGCCATTGGCCCAGCAACATACCGAGAATGGCCGGGATCAGCGCCAGCAGCGAAGCACTCAGTTCGCCGCCACCGAGGGCGCCACGCCAGAGCAATCCAGCGGCCAATGCCAGCGTCGAAACGGTGAATGAAAGGCCCAGTGCCTGCACCAGTTGATCGCGATTCAAGCCCAGCGCTTGCAGGTACGGCACCGCCGGAATCACGAAGACGCCGGTGGCCGAGGTGATGACACCGGTGATCAAACCACACGCCGGCCCCAGCCAACCTTCATGGCGTGGATTGACGCTCAGCGTTGGCAGAAACAAACCGCTCAACGCATAGAGGAACAGGGCCGCGCCGAGCCCGCGCACCACCCAATGCCCGCCCGCCATGCCGATCGATAACGTGCCTATTCCGGTGCCGAGGAAAATCATCAGCAGCATCGGCCAGAGGCGTTTGATCAGTCCTTTCAGATGACCGCCGAAAGCCAGTTGCCAGACATTGGTCAGGGTTGCCGGGATGATCAGCAATGCGGCTGCCTGCGACGGTGCCATAGCCAGACCGAGCAAGCCCATGGCGACGGTAGGCAGGCCGAGGCCGATCACGCCTTTGATCAGGCCGGCGAGCATGAACGTCACGATGACCAGCAGGGACAGGGCTAGACCGAGGTGTTGGTAGAAATCTGTGAGTGTGTGCATGGCGCTACTGTGCGCCAGTCGGGGTTGGCTGAAAATCTGCCATATACTGAGGGTGCCTCTCACTGGACAAGAGGCTGATATTTTTTTGAAGCTGTTGGCCTCATCGCTGGCAAGCCAGCTCCCACAGTATTTTTGTTGTTCACACATTTAGAGATCAACCCTGAAACCTGTGGGAGCTGGCTTGCCAGCGATGGGGCCAGCCCAGACACCACAAAAACCAGAGGCTGCCAATCATGCACTTCGATCTCACCGACCTGCGCCTCTACCTGCACATCCTCGACACCGGCAACATCACCGCTGGCGCCGTCCGCAGCCATTTATCCCTGGCCGCCGCCAGCGCCAGAATCCGCGCAATGGAAGCCTCGCTCGGCATCGATTTCCTCGAACGCGGCCGTCGTGGCGTCACCCCGACGCCGGCCGGTAAAGCGTTGGCCCAGCACGCGCGCATCCTCCTGCAACAGGCCGAACGCCTGCAGCAGGATCTGGCCGACTATGCCCAAGGCGTCAAAGGTCAGGTGCGTTTGCTGTGCAACACCACGGCGATCACCGAATACCTGCCGGAAGTACTCGCGGACTTCCTGCGCGATCATCCCAATCTCGACATCGACTTGCAGGAGTTGCCCAGCGCGCGCATCACCCATGCCTTGCGCCAAGGCGCGGCGGACCTCGGGATCGTCTCCGATGCGGTCGACACCCACGGTCTGCAGACCCGGCCCTTTCGCGACGATCCATTGGTGCTGATCCTGCCCCCTGAGCATGTTTTGGCGAGTCAGGCGTCGTTGACGTTTGGTGAAACCCTGGCGCACGACTATGTTGCGCTTGGCAGCCACAGCGCACTGGCGATTCACCTGGAGGAACAAGCGCTGCACATCGGCCAGCGCATGTCGATCCGGATCCGTGCCGATGGCTTCGAGGGCGTCATGCGCATGGTGGCGCGAGGTGCGGGGCTGGCCATCGTGCCCAAGGTGGCCATCGAGCGCTGGGCGGCGGTGCACTCGGTAACGTGCCGGCCGCTGGACGAAGTCTGGGCGCATCGCACCTTGCAACTGTGTGCGCGGGACTTCGACCACCTGCCCGGTTACGCCCGGGCCTTGTTTGATGCGCTGGTGCCTTGACTCTACCGCTAGGGGCAGACTCTATCCTGCGAGCTTCATTTCAGGAGTACACACAATGAGCAAACGAATGCTCGTGATACTGGGTCACCCCTCCACCGACAGCTTTTGCGGGGCATTGAGTGAGACTTACGTTCAGGCCGCCAAGGACGCCGGGCATGACGTGCGGCTGCTGCGTCTGGATGCGCTGGAGTTCGACCCGGTCCTGCACGAAGGCTACAACAAGGTGCAGCCACTGGAGCCGGACCTGCTGCAAGCCCAGGCCGATATCACCTGGGCCGAGCACCTGACATTCGTCTATCCGATCTGGTGGGGCGGGATTCCGGCACTGTTGAAAGGCTTCGTCGACCGGATTTTCCTGCCGGGTTTCGCCTTCAAATATCGCGAAGGCAAAGCCTTCCCCGACAAGCTGCTCAAGGGCCGTACCGCGCATTTGCTGGTGACCATGGACACGCCGTACTGGTACTACAAATGGATCTATGGGATGCCGGGGCTGAATCAGATGCGCAAGACCACGCTGGAATTCTGCGGCATCAAGCCACTGAAGACGCTGACCTTCGGGCCGATCCTTGGCTCCAAGCCAAACCAGCGCGATGCCTGGCTGGAACAGGCGCGCGTGACCGCCGCCGTCTAAGGCTTTCCTGCCGCCTCAACTGACGGCGCACAAGCCGCCGTCAGTGCCTCTTCGGGCTCCCTTCTCGAGCCCGTCCGTCGCCTGTGCACGTCATTTACGCGCAGTTGCCATTTTCTGATGGTATTGGACATATAATCGCCGCCGATCCGGCATGACGCCTGATCGCGCTACGCTATGTTTGATCATCGAGACGGACCTTATGTATATCGGCAAAGCCGCCCAACTGTCGGGCACCACAGTCAAAAGCATTCGCCATTACGAAGAAATCGGCCTGTTGCCCGAGCCCAAGCGTGAAGGCAAATACCGCATCTACAGCCAGCAAAGTGTCGAGGTGTTGACGTTCATCAAGTGCGCCCAGCAATTGGGCTTCAAGCTCAAAGAGCTGCAGGTGATCCTCAACAACTACCGCGGCGACGAATTCCCGTGGGACATGGCGCAACGAGCCATTGCCGAAAAAAAAGCCGAACTGGTGACCCAGATCGGCGATTTGCAGCAATTGCATGATGGCCTTGAGGCGTTTGAACACAACCTCAACGACGCCCGCCAGGAATGTCAGTTCGAACGCATCGCCCGCTATGGCGAAAAAAACCCGGTCAATACACTGAACTGAAAACCCTGCTGCGCCGCATGACCGGGTTCGCCTGTCGTCTCAGGGCAGGCGCGCCCGGTCGTTGGCGAATCAGCCCGGTACCGCCTCCCCTTCTGTGCGCAGCGCTTGAACCGGCGCATGCACCGGTGCTATCGCCGCAAAGAACCACGGTGACACCAGCGTCACCAGGACAATGGTCATGACTCCGCTGGAAAACAGCGCCATCGCCACCAGTGCACCCAGATCGACAATCGGCTTGAAGTCGGAAAACAGCAGCGCCATGAAGCCCACGGAAAAGATCACCACGTTGATCACCGTCGAGCGGCCGACGCTGTGCATCGCCTGCAAAATGGCCGCGTCGATCTCGATGCCCTGCTGCACCAGCAACTTGATCCGCGACAACAGGTGCACCGCGTAATCCACCACGCCGACCACCAGGAACGTCACCAGCGTCGTGCCGATGTTCAGCTCAATGCCGAACAGGAACATGAAGCCATAGACCGTCACCGAGGTGGTCAGCAAGGTCAGCATGCCCAGCACTCCCAAGCGCACCGATTTGAGCCAGTACATCATCATCAGCGTAACGACCAGCAAGGCCAGGGAAAAACTCAGCACCTGGCCCTGAGTGATTTCCTGCAGGACGCCCGTCCAGATCAACGGCGTGCCGGCGTGGGTCACCTCCAGGTTGGCCGGTTTGTTGACCAGCAACCAGGCATCGAGGCGGTCGAGCATGCCCTGATAGTCGCTGGCGACCGACGAGGTCATGGTGTACAGGGTCAAGGCCTTGGAGAAATCGGCGTTGAGCACGTTGTTCAGGTCCGAACCGCCACCGTTTTCGAACAGCATCACGTGTTGCTCGATCAGCGAATTGCCCGGCACTTCAAACTGCTCGACCTGCCCGTCGTCATTGACCGACGTGACCTTCTCAACGGCATTCGGTACCCGCAGATACTCCGGGTTCATGTCGTTGAGCACCAGGTTCATGCGCTTGACGTAAGTGGCCAGCGAGTAGCCGTAACTGACGTTCGGTTGCTGTTTGATGAAGTGGTCGAGCTTGTCGATGAACTGCACCACTTCGGTGGTCAGCACGCCGCGTGGTTCTTTGCTGTCGATCGCGATCCAGCCCGGCGCCGTGCCCGCTACTTTGGCGTGGTTGATGAACTGATCGGACACGCGAATGTGGCTTTCCGGCTTGAAGTAAGCGATGCCGGAGTCTTCGATATCGACGCGGAAGGTGAACACGGTGGCCAGCGCCAACAGCGGCAGCATGACCATCAGGATCGGTTTGCGAAAGCGGATCATCCAGGCACAGAACGCCACCAGATACCGCGAGATGATCGATTCCTTGTGTACCTCAGCCTTGGCCTGCTGCGGCTGATCCTTGCCCCAGATGGAAATCCACGCCGGAATCAGCAACAGCGAAATGATCAGCGCCGCGGTCAGACCGATCGACATGAACACGCCGAAATTGCGGATGCTGACAATGTTGTTGGTGGTGGAAATCATGAACGTGGCGATGGTCGTCACGGTCGTCAACACCACCGGCACCACCATCAAGCGCTGGGTTTCACGGTTGGCCTCACGATTGCTCTTGCCCGCGTTTTTCTGCTCGTAATATTCAGCCATCACGTGGATCGCATCCGAGCAGCAAATGGTGAACAGGAACACCGGTAGCACACTGGTCAGCAGGTCGAACGGCACCCGCAACAGCGCCATCAGGCCCAAGGTCCAGATGGTGCAGAACAGAATGTTGAACAGCGGCAACAGCACGCCCAGTGGTTTGCGGAAGAAGAAAATCAGCAGCAAGGTAATCAGCAAAAACACGATCGGGAACAGCACGGCCAGGTCGTGATCGATGATTTCCTGTTGCGCGGCGATGAAGATCGGCATGCCGGCAATGAAGATTTCGTCCTTGTACTCCGGGTGTTCGGCCTGATATTGCGCGACGATGCCGCGCACGATCTGATAAGCCCGCAGTTGCGCCTGAGCGTCGTCCTGCTTGGTGCCGAGTTCGGCCACCAGCATCGCGACTTTCTTGTCCTTGGACACCACCCCGTCGACCATCAGTTCGTTGCCCATGATCTGCGACTCGACCAGCGCCGGGTCCATGTCATAAGCATTCAGGGTTTTGTGGATCAACAGCTCGCCGTCGTCGGTCAGGACGATGTTTTCCAGGTCGCCCATCGAGGCCATTTCGCGGATCGGGTTGATCCGCTCGGCGAGAAAGGTCAGGAACAACTGATCATGGGCATCCCAGTTCTGGCTTTGGGCATGATCACGCAATGCCTTGGCGTTGGCGTAATCGTTCTGCGAAAAGCCATCCTCGAGAATATCCCGGGTCAACAACTGCGCACGGCTGTCGCCTGCATGCCGGGCGACGATTTGCGCCAACTGCTCCTTGTCGGCATCGTTGGCCAGAATCATCTTGCGCACCGATTGCGACATCGAAAACAGCGCGTTGAGCGTCGATTTGTTGAACACCGTTTGCGGGTTGTTCAGCGCCACCATGACCGAGTCGAACGTGCCGGTGAACTCACCCTGCAAATCGATGATGGTCTTGCGCGCCGGGTGGCTTTCCTTGAGCAGATAAGGGTTGGTGTCGGACACCAGCGCGCCCAGCGTATAAGTGAAATACGCCGTAATCGCCACCAGCAGGAAAACAATCGCCCGCGCATAGCGCTCGACGAAATTCAGATATCTTTCCATGATCATGCGGTTCCAGGTCGTCGGGGTCGGCGCTTAGCGGGCAGACACGGCAAAGTCCGGCAGGTCACCGGTTTTCAGCCCGCGTTTGATGGCGGTCTGGGTGAAGAGGCGGTCTTCCAGAGAAACGTTGTACTGCAACTGGTTGAAGCGCATTTCCGAACGCGTACCGTCGATGAAGTGCTCGGTTTCACTGAGCACGATGCTGTCGATCGAATCGATGGTCGCGACTTTCTGCGTGCGCATCTGCTTGATCAACACGCCTTTGACGTCGAAGAAATCCTGACGCATGACCAGGAAATTCTGCTTGTCGATCCACACCTTCAGCTTGTTGTAACCGGTCTTGGCCAGCACCTCGGGAGACGCCGGTTCGCGCTCGATCACATAGCAGTCGCGGCCCTTGATCTGTTCTTCGCCGACGAGTTTCTGCGAGTAGTCTTTAACGCGGATCTTGTCCAGATCGGCGTACGAGTACTCGCTGCCCATGAACGAGCCGCGCTTGTCGGTGGTGGAGATGCGGCGGGTCTGGCGGCTGACCGGCAAGTACATCCACTGGCTGTCTTCCAGGCCAAGGGTTTCGTGCGGGTTTTCGATGTGGAAGGCCACGTCACGCACGTCAGTCGGTGCAGAAAAGTACATGCTGAACTTGTCGCTGTCCGGGTAATCCTTTTGCAGATAGGTGAACTCGCGAACCCGGGTATTGCCTTTCTTGTCATGCAGGATCAGCGAGACCTGGGACATGAAGCTGTTCCCGTCATTGCGATCGCGTACCTGACGGATGATCTCATCGGCATTGCCAGCCTCGGCGGCACTGGCGCAGGCGCTACCGAGGATCAGTGCGGCGGTGGTCAGACTTTTCAAAAACGGCAACATAACAACTTCCTTTTCGTTGGATGAGTGCACCTGCGCGAGAGCGGCAGGCGTGATGGGTCAGAACAGATAACCGGCCGACAGCCGTACTTGATCGCGCTTGCTGTACTCGCCGAAAGTCTTCTCGGGCTTGCCGAAGAACACATCCACTTCCAGCCCGAGCTTGATGTAGTCGACCGGTTTGTAGGTGAAGATGCCTTGCAGCAAGGCGTCGTCCTGAAACGGCGGTGAGCCAGCGACCACCAGACGACTCTTGAGGCGGTCTTGCCAATGAGTGCCTTCGGCCGACAGGGTGAACAGCGGTTCGTGTTTGTCCTGCAACATGCCGTCCTGCCAGTCGAGCAGCACTTGTTCCTGCCATTGCGCGGAGATCAGCCAGTCGCGCAACAGGTAGTCGACACCCAGCAGCGACTTGACCATCGGCGTACTGTCGGCACCGTAGGCGCGGGTCGGATTGGTCACGCGCCAGTTGTCGAAATACGCCACCTCGCTGCGCACCACGATGCTGTGCCCGGCGTCGATCGCCAGCCCGGCACCGCCCATGGTGTAACGGGGAAACTGCCGTTCCAGCCGCGTGCGGCCGTCGTCGGCGAGGCCTTCGACCGCGTACACCGGGTCTTGCTGACGGGCGCTCAAGGCGACAAAACTGGTGTCCACCGCACCGATCCGGCCGTTGGCGCTCAGGCCATAGGAATAGCCTTTGTCGCCGTCATAGCCGGGCTTGGAATCGAGCAGGAAATACTGCGGGTCCGGCGTAGCAAACAGTGGCGCGGCAAATTCACTGCCCTCAACCGGCGCCTGGTTTTTCACGAAGTCAGTGATCCACAGCGCCTCCAGTTCCCACTCGCCCACCGGTTGCGCAAAGCGCACCATGGGCACGGCGATGCGGCTGTCTTCCAGCAGCGGCGTCAGACCGTCGCGATAGTCCAGCGGGTTGATCTGATCGAGCACACGCAATTCATCCGCGCGGCCCCAGACCACTTGCTGCCAGCCCACTGTCACCTCTCCGTCACCCAGCGAATGGCCGACGTAGAGGTGCCGCCAATCGGCGTCGAAACGGTATTTGTCGCGTGCACGTTCGCTGTACGGATTGTTGCCGTCGTAGCGCGCGTCGTAACGCACACGGCCCTTGGCCTTGTAGTAACCGCCCTCCCAGTTGTCTTCCAGGTTGGCTTTGAAATACACGGCTTTTTGCGTGATCTGGTCGTCGCCGTGCAGACGCATGGCCGTGGCCACGCCGACTTCACCGTCGGCGTAATCGGGCTTCAGATCAGCGACGGTAAATTCGGCCATCGCGGTGGGCGCAGCCATGCACGCCCATACCGCACACACGATGTGACTGTTGTGAAATCGAGGCATCGCTACATTCCCAACCCGACACCGCCATCGATCACCAGACTCTGCGCGGTCACCCCGCCAGCCTCGGGGCTGGCCAGGTAACGCACCATCGCCGCCACCTCCTCGCTCTGGATGAAACGGCGCATCGGCAGTTTCTTCTTCGCGTTGCGTACGATCTGTTCCTGGGTCAGCCCGGCAATCGCCGCTTGCGTCGCCAGTTCACCCTGCAACATCGGCGTGTCGATCCACGCTGGCAGAATCGCGTTGACGGTGATCTGCCGCGAAGCGAGATCCAGCGCCAGCGCCTTGGTCATGCCGACGATGCCGTGCTTGGAGGCGCAGTACGCGGTGTTGCGCACCTTGCCGGCACGGCCGAGGATCGACGACATGTTGATAATCCGCCCACGGTCAGGCATCAGCGCCAGACACAACGAGGTCACGTAGAACGTGCCATTGAGGTTGACCGAAATCACCTTGTGCCAGTTGTGCAGATCTTCCGGTTCGTTCTCGTTGCAGATGCCGGCGCTGTTGACCAGCACATCAACGTATTCGACTTGCGAACCGAGGGTTTTAAAGAACGCTTGCATGGCCGGCAGGTCGGCAATGTTCGCCGCGTAGGTTTCGACTCGCGCCTTGATCTGCTCCTGTTGTTCATCAACCCAGCGCTGCAGTTCGGCCAGATCGAGATCCAGCAGGATTAGGCGATTGCCGGCGTCGGCGGCAAAATTTTCGGCGACCGCGCGACCGATGCCTTTCGCCGCTCCGGTAATCAGAATCGTCCGGTTCATGGCATTTTCAGCCCGCCGTTAACCGACAGGACCTCCCCGGTCAGGTACAAACCGCGATCGGCGAGGTACAGCACCGCTTCGGCGATTTCTTCCGGTTCGGCGTAGCGTTTGATCAACAGACGCGACTGGATTTCTTCCTCCTGACTGCCAATCAGCGCCGTACTCATCTCGGTCTTGACGATGCCCGGGGCGACCGCGTTGACGCGAATGTTGCGCGGCGCCAGCTCCACCGCCAAGGCACGGGTCAACGATTCGACTCCGCCCTTGGCGGCGGCATAGTTGCTTTGGCCTTTACCGGGTTTCTGCGCCGCCACCGAACTGATGTTGACGATGCAACCGATGCGCTGGCGCAACATGCCCGGCACCACCTGCTGACAGCACAGCATCGTGCCGATCAGGTTGGTCTGGATCACCTCGACCAGGTCGCGCGCCGACATCGTCGCCAGCAAGCCATCACGGGTGATGCCGGCGTTATTGACCAACAGATCGATACGCTGGAAATGCTCCTCGACCCGTTCGAAAAACGCCTTGATGCTGTCGCCGCTGCTGACATCGCACTGCAACGCCAGGCAATCGATGCCCGACGCCTGAACCTCATCGCGCAAAGCCATCGCCGCGACTTCATCGCGCACGTAACTGAACGCGATCTGATAACCCGCCCCGGCCAGGGTCTGGACAATCGCCCGACCGATGCCGCGACTGCCACCGGTCACTACTGCTACTTTATTCGGCATGACCGTTCCTTAAAGCGAGTTGTCGGTTTTGAACTGCGCGAGGCTGAAGCCGTGAGTCGCCGCCAGTGCACGAATCTGCTGCACTTGCTCGCGGCTGATGTCGCCGTAGGAGTAGTGCTGTTTCATACAGGACAGGCCCATCAGCACCGACTCGGCCATGCACGCGTACAACTGACCTTGCTTGAGATAGGCGCGAACGTTTTTCACTAGGCCATCGCCCAGCGGCGTCTGCACGATGCCGCCGTGCATGTAGAGCACGTCGGAGCGCTGACTGGCGAGGTTCTGGTCGACGTTCAGCGGCACGGCGATGTCGCAGATCACGCTGTTTTCGGCGAAGTGCTCGGCAAAGAGAAACGGCTGCGGTGCGTTCGCCGCGCAGAGCACGATGCGTGCCTGTTTCAGCACATCAAGATCGTTGCTGACGGTGATGAAGGCGTTCGCGCCCAAGCGTTCTTCGACCAGTTTCGCTACGCGCAGCCCCAGATCGGCACTGCTGCCGTGGGCCTGCAAGAGTCCATCGATTCCATCAATTTGCTGCAGGCGACGGGCGAGGCGATCGTGTTCGGCGACACCCTTGAGAATCGCGCGGGCGGCTTCGGCGTAAATCTGTTGCGCGGTTTTTTCCAGACGACGCAGGGAACCGTCGCGGCCGCTACCGATGAGGATCAGGTGCTCGACGCTGGTCGACAGCAGCGAGGCGTAGGTCGAGGCGATGTTGCCGGCGGCACCGACCACCGCAGCGGTCTGCTCGCCCAGCTCAAGGCCTTGCTGTTTGCAGCCCTGTTCGATGGCTTCCAGGCCCATGCCGATGGTCAGTGCATTACCGGAAGTCAGCGCCATGTCAGGAATCTGCAGGGCCTGGCAGTTGTTGGTGACGATCGAGGTGTACATGCCCAGCCCGGCGACGGTGTAGCCATCGGCGCGGGCATCCTTGATGCGGTTGCCGACTTCTTCGCGGATGGTTTGCAGATCACCGCTGGCGATGTACGCCGCCATCGCATCGGAATCCATGCACAGCGGGTACAGGGTGAATTCCACGGCGGTGCCGAGTTTCGAGCGAATCTGCACCGGTCCGATTGGCGCGGCACGGCGCTCGGGGGCCATGCGTTTGATGAACTCGCGTTTCTGTTCAGCGCTCAGGGTCGACAGTGAAGGATCGACGTCGCTGAGCATGTCCGAATCAATCAGATGGTTGATGAACGCCACGCGCGCCACCACGCGCACGTTCTCATCAGACTTTGGGAGGCTTTCATCCTCCTTGAAGCTGACCTCGCGGGCCGGCACTTGCGCGATGCTGTCGGCACACACACCAGCCGCCAGCGGGAAGGCATCGCGGCGGCGCAACATGTCGCAGACTTTCTGCAAAGAACCGATCAAGCCGTCGATTTCTTCGAAGGTGATGCACACCGGCGGTTCCAGACGAATCACATTGGCGTTGCTGCCCGACGGCGCCACGCGCAGGGATTCGAATTGCAGCAGGTAGCCGGCGATGATGTAGCCCAGCGCATCGTTGTACTGCGCCGATGCCTGAACCAGTGAGCTGGTGCCGGTCAGGTCGTGTAGTTCGAAGCCCAGCAGCAAGCCACGCCCACGCACATCGGCGATGACGTCCGGATAGGCCGCCTTGAGTTCCAGCAGCGAAGCCTTGAGGTACTCGCCCTTCTTGTTCACGTCCTTGAGCATCGCGCTGTCGTTCTCGAACAGACGGCGCAGGGCCGACAGGGCGATATGACAGGACGCATCATCTTCGGCAAAGGTCGAACTGTGGATGTAGCTGAAATCGTTTTCGTAGTGGCTGGCGCGAATCACCGTCGCGGCGATTTTCATCAGCCCACCGCCCAGCGCTTTCGAAAGGCAGTAGTAATCACCCTGCAAGTTGAAATGGCTGGCGCCAAGCAAGGTGCCGGTGCGGCCGAAACCGGATTGCACTTCATCGATGATCAGCGGGCATTGCTGCTCGTTGCACAGGCGCCGCAGGCCCAGATAGAACTCATTGGCGAACTCGTTGATGCCGCCCTCGCCCTGGATCGGCTCCAGCAATACAGCGGTGATCGCACTGAACGCCTCACGGCGAACCTGCAGGGTTTCGCCGCTCCATTCCAGGCTCAGCCAATGACGGATATGACGGGCCGGCAGCTCTTGCAATTGCAGGGGTTGCTGCGGGTCGATGAACTCGACGTTGAGGCCAAAACGGGCGAACGGCTTGCGGTACTGCTTGCCATAGGTCAACTGAACGGTGTTCACCAGTTTGCCGTGGAAGCTGCCGCGCACAGCGAGGAACACCGGCTCGACATGCAACTGCGCCAGGTTGTGCTGACGCACCGCTTCGGCCACTTGGCGCACGGTGACGCAGGACAGATTCTGCGGCAGCAGGCCGGCGGGCAAATCGAGATCGTCGACGTCCAGCTCGACGTAAGCCTTGTCGCTGGCAACCAGATTGGCGAGGGCGAAATCACGCTCGTCGAATTGCTTCTGCAGGTTTTTCTGACGACGGTATTCGGCGTGCTTGACGGCGATTTCCACCGACTCGGCGCCACTGTTGGAAAAGGTCGAAATGTAGCGTTCGCTGTTGTTCAGCTCACGGTTGAACGCTTCACTGAGTTCACGCCCCAACTGACCAGCCGCACCGCGCACCGACATCTGCGCGTTGAACGGCACATCGGCGCGCAACAGGTCGACGAGTTGATCGACAAATTGCGGATCGTTGTGGCCGTACAGCGCGGCGCCGTAACCGCCGAGGAAGTCGGTAACCGTCACCTCTTCGCCCTGGCGGTCGCGGTAAAACAGTTTGCTGCCCAGCGCTCTGTGGAACTGGCATTCCAGGCCCAGGGCCTGCATCAATTCAACGAATTTCGGTCGTACGTAATCGCGGTAATCCATGACAGTTCTATCCCTTGAGTAAAAAATCAGCTGCGTTTCGTTGCGTGCCGACGGTCAGTCAGCCGCGTGAAATTCGAGTTGGTAACCGGCGCTAAAACCGTTGTCGTCGCGGTTGATGACCAGGCAATCGTGGAGCACGGCATCGCGCGGCCCGCCGATAACGAACGGCAGATGCGCATCCAGCGGTTGCTCCAGGCCACTGACCGGCGGGATGCTCTGCGCCTGCAAAGCCTGCCGGGCAAAGATCAGGTCAACCAGGCTCGGTGCACCACTGAGCATGCCGGTCAGCGGCGTGCTGCTGGTGATGTGCGCGGCGCCGGTTCGCGCCAGCGTGCGGGCCAGATCGGCATCCTTGTGCGGATCGCCAGTGGCGCTGCTGATCAGCAGATCCACCTGTTTGTCGGGCAAGCTCAGCGAGTCCAGACGCGGATGGGCGAACAGTGCTGTCAGGCAAGTTTGCGGCCCTGCCGGCAGGTCATCGGCGCGGCGCAGTACCAGCGCCGCCGCACCTTCGCCAGCAATGCCGCCACGGCCCTGGCGATCAAAGGCACGCAGGCTTGGCGAACCGTCGGTGCTGATCACCCCCGCCTCGGCCAGTGCGGCGAGGGCCAGCGGATCCAGTTCACTGCCCGCGCCCACCACAATGGCCGCATCGATCCGCCCGCTCTGCAACGCCGCGCAGGCTTCGCGCAGCGCCGCCAGATTGCCGGCCACGCCTTGCATGTAGGCGTTGCATTCGCACTCAAGCTTCAAGGCCAGACTGACGACGCCGAGCAAACCGTTGCTCAGGCTCTTGAGCACCAGGAACGGATCGAGTGCACGTTCCTGCAACACGCGTTTGGCCAGACGCTGCATGTCGGCACCGCTCTCGGTCTGACACTCGTGCAACAGTTCGCCGTAAGACGCGAGCGACGGATGGGTGTAACCGCCCTGGCAGCAATAGAGACCAAAACGCACGTTGTCGCGGCCCGGTTCAAGCTCGGCCTCGGCCAACGCCTGGCGCACCGCACTGACGCCCCAGATCACCGCCGGCGGGCAGTAACGTTGGAGGTTTTGCGCAACGTCCTGACGGCTACGTTGATGATCTCGATCAGCGATGTGCCCGAACGCAATGACCCGCTCGCTGTGGAACAACGACGAGTTCAGGGGCGAGATCGCGCTACGCCCTCCGCGGGCCGACGACCAGAAACCCTCAACGCCCCAGCCGGTGGGCAAGACACAGCCGCTGCCGGCGATCGCGACACGTACAGTGGTGTCAGTCATTGTCCCTGCTCCCGATATTTGCCAAGGGCCAGCGAAGTATTGAGGCCACCGAAACCGAAGGAATTGCTCAGCGCGTAATCCACTCGGCGACTGACGGCTTGCCCGGCGCAGTAATCCAGATCGCACTGTTCGTCGGCGTCATGCAGGTTCACTGTTGGCGTGACCAGATCGTTGAGGCAGGCCAACGCGGTGACGATGCATTCCGGTGCGCCAGCGGCTGCGATCAGGTGACCGAACTGTGATTTGTTGGCGCTGACAGCCAAGGCTTGATAGTGCTTGTGTTCGGCGAACACGCTTTTAATCGCCAGGGTTTCGGCCACGTCGTTGAGCGGCGTAGAGGTGCCGTGGGCGTTGATCAGATCGATCTGCTGCGGCCGTAGCCCGGCGTCGTCGAGCGCGGCCTGCATCGCCAGTGCCGCACCGCGTCCTTCCGGCTGCGGTGCGGTGACTTTGTAGGCGTCCAGACTGCTGCCGAAACCCAACACCTCGGCATACGGCGTGGCGCCACGGGCCAAGGCATGTTCGAGGCTTTCCAGCACGACAAAACCACCGCCCTCGCCGGCAATCAGACCGCTGCGGTCACGATCGAACGGACGGCACAGATCCGCGCCCCAGCGCTGCTCGCCCGACGCGGCACCGAGTAGATACAACGCGGCCATGGTGTCGAGGTTGAGCACCGAGTCGGCGCCACCCGCCAGCGCAACGCTGACTTCTCCGCGACGAATCATCTGGAAGGCATTGCCAATGGCTTGTGAAGCACCAGCACAGGCACTGCTGATATTGATCACCGGTCCTTCACAGCCCAGGTCGTCGGCGATTACCCGCGCCAGACGATCGTTGCTCTGGCGCAGTGAGCCATCGGCATTCACTTGCCCGGCCCGTGGCATCAGGTACGACCAACTCGGGGTGCCACCATTCGGGGCTTCGGTCAGCAGCATGTCGGCGAGCATGTGCTGCGGTGCTCCCGAGGCACACAGCACCGCCGCGCCACGCAACTGTTCTGGCTGCAAGCCGCTGTCACCGACTGCCTGCGTGGCAGCCACCCAGCCAAACCGACTGCGCTTTTCCAGCGGCATCGTCCAGGCCGGATGGCTGTGCAGTTTTTCCGGCAACAGGCGCATGTCGACAGGCGCGGCATAACGCACCGCGAACGACGCCTCTTGCAAGTCGTCCGGCTGCCATGGCCGCACGCAATGTTCGGCGCCGAGCATTTTTTCCCAGAGGGTCTGCCATTCGAAACCGAAACCGGTGACGGCGCCCATGCCGGTGATCACAATCCGTGTCGCACTCATGCGTGCTTCTCCATGGTTTCACTGGCCAACAGCAATGCGCCCCAGTGACCGGCGCGAGTGTGGCTGACGAGCAGCGTGTAACCCGGTGCCGCCGCCGTATCACCGCTGAGATGCAAAGTCAG
The DNA here is from genome assembly GCF_900187475.1 of Pseudomonas sp. Irchel s3h9. Classification (NCBI taxonomy): domain Bacteria; kingdom Pseudomonadati; phylum Pseudomonadota; class Gammaproteobacteria; order Pseudomonadales; family Pseudomonadaceae; genus Pseudomonas; species Pseudomonas sp. Irchel s3h9. The sequence continues at coordinate 23,245 of NZ_FYDH01000025.1, forward strand.
TGCGGCCTCTGTCAGCAAGCCGCTGGCGCCCAGTTCGCCGGTCATGGCGCGGGTACTGCGAATCTCGCGCGGGAAAGCTTCGAGCAACTTCATCACTTGCCCGTCAGCGCAATTGCCGACGATATGCTCGACGTCGCCGACCCGCAGTTTTTCGACGCTCAGGACCTGATCGATGACGCGCCGACCCACCGCCACAGAGCGTTGCGGATCGTTGCTGTAACCGCGGGCAAATCCGGCAATGCGCACGGCGTGTGCCGCACCCGGCGGCGGTGTCGACGCCAGCAACAGCGCGGCGGCGCCCTCACCGAAAATCGCTTCGTTCGCCTGATCGGGCTCGCGCAGATACAGGGCCGGGGTCAGGTTCGGGCTGCTGCTGACCACCAACGCGGCGTCGGCATGTCGCTCGCCAATCTGCTGGCAAGCTTCGATCAGCGCATCCAGCCCGGCGTTGTCCTGAGAACAAAATCCACCCATTGGCCCATGGCAATTCAATGCTTCAGCCACATAGGCCATGACGCTGCTGTTGAGCAGGGTCAGCGCATGCAGGGGCGGTGTGTTGGCCAATAACTGCGCCAGTTGTTTTTGCGGCTGTTCGATGATCGCCTGCACCGCATCCCAGCAAGGACTCGGCGCGTCGACTTCAGGAATGGCCGCTGTCAGGGCAATGCGTGACGCGGGCAATTGCAGCGCCGCCAGCGCTGGCGCAAGCCGTGCAGCACAATGCAACAGCCGTAAGCCCTGCGGTTCGACGCTGCGCTGAATCTTGCGATCAAACAGGTCACTGGCCAGTCGCGGTGTCGGCAAGGCAAACGCCTGACGCTGTGCGTCAAATGCCAGCGGTTGCGCCGCGCAGGGTGTGCCGAGCAAGTCAGCGCATTCACTGCCCGCCACATTCAGCACCGCAGCGGCATTCAGGTAGATGGCTCGGTTCATGTCATGCCCTCCCCAGAACCAGCGAACTGTTGATGCCGCCAAAGCCGAACGAGTTGGACATCACCACGCTGATCGGCTGTCGCACCGGCTCGCTCAAGAACTTCAGCGAAGGGTATTCGGCACGCTCGGAGTCGTAATTCAGGGTCGGCAGCAGCACACCGTCACGCAGGCTCATCAGCGACAGCACCGCTTCGATCGCACCACTGCCTGCCAGGGAGTGCCCGATGGCGGACTTGTTGGCGGTGAAGGTCATGAAGTCCTGGCAGCCGCCGAACAGACGCTGCAGCGCCAACGCTTCACAACTGTCATTGGCCTGCGTGGAGGTGCCGTGGGTGTTGACGTGTTGCACGGCGCTGCGCAGCAGCCCGGCGTCTTCGATTGCGGCTTCCATGCATTCCTCGTATTTACTGCCGTCGCGACTGCTGGAGGTCATTTTCTGCGCCTCGCAGACATTCGCGTAACCCAACACCCGGCCCAGTGGCGCAGCCTTGCGCCGTTGGGCGTGTTCAGCGGATTCGAGAATGACCATCGCCGAGCCTTCGCTGAGGACAAAACCGCTACGGTCAGGCATAAACGGGCGGCTTTGTTCGCTCGCCGGCAAGTCGGCCTGACAGAGCGCGCCGAGGCTGTTGAACATGTAATAAGGCAGTTCGTTGGCCATCAGTTCGACGGCGCCGCAGATAGCCAGATCGATCTCTCCGCGCTCGATCGCCCGGTAAGCACTGCCGATGGCCATGGTGCCGGCGGCACAGGCATCGGAATGGGTCGAGATGTGATCGCGGATGCCGAGCCGATCGGCCAGGTGCTGCGTCTGTTGATCGACCCGCCGGGTGAAAGTCGCGCTGGACGCTGCCGGACTGTCCAGCAGACGGTCGAGGTCGACGCGTCCGGCCTCATCCATGCACCGGCTGAGCCGCTGCAGGTCGTGGCTGTCGGCACAGTACTTGTTGGCGCCCAGAAACAGACCGCTGCGACTGTGGGCAAAGTCTGCCGGTGTCAGACCGGCATGCTCCAGCGCCTGTCGGGCAACGTATTCGGCCAGCACACTTTGCCGTGGGTGCAGCGCCGCGTTGCCACCGAAACCGGCCCCGATCCGCTGCCACTGCGTATCGTCGATAAAACCGGCGGCGCTGTTGTTGAATCCCAGCGCCTTGAACCGAGGATGTTCGCGGACACAGGATTGCTTCCGGCAAATCCGCTCGAACAACGTGGCAGCGTCCAGCGCCATCGGCGCCACCAGACCGAACCCGCCCACATAGACTTCTCGTGCCCGCATGAGAACTCCTACACCGCTTCTTTGGCGTGAGTGGTGACAAACTGCTCAACCAATTGACGCGACACTTCATCGCCATCCGCCGGCACCAGACGTGCACTGCACGCACCGCAGACCACTTGTTGACGTTCGTTCAGAACCGCTTGGTGAGCGTTGCAATCCGGGCAGGTGGCCGGCAGGTAGTTGAAAAGATTGCGGCACTGGTTGGCCCAGTTACGCACGGTAGTCGCGGCGAACACCTGAGCCGGTTGCATGCCCGCCTTCAGTTGATCCGGGGTGTAGGCGCTGAGGCTTTGCTCAAGCAGGTGCTTGCCACTTTCGGTAATGCGACCGTTGGCGAGAAACTCGCTGGCATCCCCGCAAACCGCCACCGCATGGTCAAGCACGCTGGTTTTCGGCAGTGTGCAGCCATATTGGCGGCCCAGTTGGAAGCTCAGGTCGACGATGTCCAGCGAGTCGGCACCGAGGTCTTCGACGATGCTGCTGTTTTCTTCGATGTCATTCGCATCCATCACCAACAGCTGTACGAGGATTTCGCGAGTGCTGGCAACGACATGTTCCAAGTCCAATGGATTGTTCATTTCTATCTCCCTATATGTCGTGACTACTTCATGAATTCGACTTATGAAAAGTAACTTTTCCCACAGCAACTTCTCACGCGGCGGGAATCTAAACTCTGCCCTTAAGGGGAGAGTCAACGAACTATTCAAGGTTTTTTTACAACTCGAAAAAAGTCTGCAAAACCCCACAGACACCGCACCTCCTTGGTGCGGCGAACGACTTATTTACTTAACAAAGACGGGGTATGGTGGGGCGCCCGCGCTATCGGGCAGGCTGACTATCGAAAGCAACTAAGGACGCAACGGAACAGACGTACTAAAAGTAAAAACCAGACAAGTAAAATAGTTATAACTTCATAGCCTTTGTTTTAGATCAATACTGCCGTTAATTGATTTTGCTGGAAGGTTTACGTCTCCATCCGTAAACCTGGCAGCGTTTATGGATATCTGCATGTCGAGCACAGACATCTGGGCAGAAGCACGGCGCTATAGGGTGCAGCTTCCGTTTGATCGCCTTGTCTGGAGCCGACACATGACCGCCCCTATTACCGTTCTACGCGACACTCATCCGCTGCCGGTACTCGATGCCTGCAAATGGGAAAAACTCGAAGGCGACCCGCACACCGTTAACCTCAACGCCTACACCAGCGAAGACGGCAGCAAGATCATGGGTACGTGGATCTGCACCCCGGGCAAATGGCGCGTCGATTATGTGAAGTGGGAGTACTGCCATTTCCAGGAAGGCTACTGCGTGATTACTCCGGACGGCATGGCGCCGATCCACCTGCGTGCTGGCGATATTTTCGTGGTTGAGCCGGGGATGAAAGGCACGTGGGAAGTGGTCGAGACCGTGCGTAAATATTTCGTGTTTGCCTGATGCAAAAAAGCCGGGAGATCACCCGACGTGATTTCCCGGCAAACAATTTCTGATATACGCAATTCCCCTGCTCGCGAAAGCGGACCGTCAGTCACTTCCTTGTTGAAGCAACCGCCGTCATCGCGAGCAGGCTCGCTCCCACAGTTTGTTCAGCGCTGCCCTTCAATTGCAGGCTTGCGATAGCTGTTGATGATCGCCGAGAAGTCTTTCCCGCCGTCACCGCGCTGGCTCATCGCCTGATACAACTGCTGCGCCACCGCGCCGAGCACCACCGGTTGGTGCGCCTGACGCGCCGCTTCGGTCGCCAGCCCCAGATCCTTGAGCATCAGTTCCGCACCGAACCCACCGGTATAACCACGCGAGGCCGGCGCCGTTTCGACGATGCCCGGCCACGGGTTGTACATCTCCGAACTCCAGCAACGCCCGGTCGAGCTGTTGATGATTCCGGCCAGCACCGAGGTGTCGATGCCCAACGCATCGCCCAGCGCCATCGCCTCGCTGACGCCGACCATCGAAATCGCCAGCAGCAGGTTGTTGCAGATCTTGGCGATCTGCCCGGTGCCGACTTCGCCGCAATGCACAATGTTGCGGCCCATTTGCGCCAGCACCGGTTGCAGGGTGGCGAACAGTTGCGGGGTGGCACCGACCATGAAGGTCAACGTGCCGGCAGTGGCACCGCCCGTGCCACCGGACACCGGCGCGTCGGCCATGGCCACGCCTTGTTTCGCGGCAGCGGCCGCTACATCGCGAGCGGTCTGCGGATCGATGGTGCTGCAATCCACCGCTGGCACACCTTGGCGAATGCCAGCCAGCACACCGTCCTCACCGAGCCAGACACTGCGCACATGCACCGCCGCCGGCAGCATGGTGATCACCAGTTCGGCATCTTCAGCAGCTTCACGGGCCGAAGCACGAATGCTGCCGCCCAGTTGCTCCAGTTCCGCCAGCACGGTTTTGTTCAGGTCGACCAGACTCAGCGAGTGGCCGGCCTTGATCAGGTTGCGCGCCATTGGCGCGCCCATGTTGCCCAGACCGATAAATGCGACTTTCATGATCGATTCCTCAGCGCAGGTTGATGGTGGTATTCACGCCGTCGTTGACGCTGTCGTCATCGAACCAGCGCGCCGTGACCGTTTTGGTCTGCGTGTAGAACTGCACCACTTGCTTGCCGTACGGGCCGAGGTCGCCGAGTTTCGAACCGCGCGAACCGGTGAAGCTGAAGAATGGCACCGGCACTGGAATCGGAATGTTGATGCCGACCTGGCCGACGTCGATTTCCGTCTGGAATTTACGCGCCGCCGCACCGCTCTGGGTGAACAGGCCAGTGCCATTGCCGAACGGGTTGGCGTTGACCAGCGCAATCGCCTGATCAAGGGTGTCGACTTCCAGCACCACCAGTACCGGGCCGAAGATTTCCTGGGTGTAGATCTGCATGTCGGTGGTCACGCCCGAGAACAGGGTCGGGCCGACAAAGTTGCCTTGCTCGTAGCCCGGCACCTTGATGTCGCGGCCGTCCAGTTCAAGCTTGGCGCCTTCCTTGATGCCGCTTTCGATCAGGTCGAGAATTCGCGCCTTGGCTTTCTTCGAGATCACCGGGCCGACATCGGTGCCCGGCTCATTACCGGCGTTGACGGTGAGTTTCTGCGCCAGCGCTTTCAAATCTGGCAGCCATTGTTTCGCCGCGCCGACCAGCACCACCACCGAGGTGGCCATGCAACGTTGCCCGGCGGCACCGAAACCGGCGCCGACCAGCGCATTCAGCGCTTGCTCGCGATTGGCATCGGCCAGCACCACGGCGTGGTTCTTCGCGCCCATCATCGATTGCACGCGTTTGCCGTGCTTGCCAGCCAGGTCATAAACGTGGGTGCCGACGGCCGTCGAACCGACGAAGGACACGGCTTTAATGTCCTTGTGCGTGCACAGGCCATCGACCACATCTTTACCGCCGTGAACCACGTTCAACACGCCCGCCGGTACACCGGCCTCGATTGCCAGCTCGACCAACAGCATGGTCGACAGCGGATCCTGCTCCGAAGGCTTCAAGACAAAGGTGTTGCCGCAGGCGATGGCCATCGGGAACATCCACAGCGGAATCATCGCCGGGAAGTTGAACGGCGTGATGCCGGCGCACACGCCGATCGGCTGGCGCAGGGTGTAAGTATCAACGCCACCCGCGACGTTTTCGGCAAACTCGCCCATTTGCAGCGTGCCGATAGAGCACGCGTGCTCGACCACTTCCAGGCCACGGAAAATATCGCCCTCGGCGTCGGCAATGGTTTTGCCCTGCTCGGCACTCAGGACGACGGCAATACGTTTGGAGTGCTCGCGGATCAGCGCTTGCAGCTTGAGCATGATGCGCATGCGCGCACCGATCGGAGTCAGTTTCCAAGTCTGGAAAGCGCGCTGGGCGGCGCTGACGGCGGCATCGACTTCAGCGGCGGTGGCAAACGGCACTTTGGCCAGCACCTGTTGGGTGGCCGGGTTGACGATGTCGTGCCATTCGGTGGTCTGCGACTCGACCCACTCGCCGTCGATCAGCAGTTTGACCTTCTGCAGCGTGGTGTCGTTGGGCGTAAGCGATGCGTTCATGCTGGTCTCCAGAACTTGTTTTTATCGTAGGAGCCAAGGCGAAAGGTTCGCCTTGAAATGAGGCGTGTGTCACGAATTGGTTGTCGGACTGTTTTTGGAGTATAGATGTGCAAACTTCTAATAAGAACGCACATATAAGCCCGTCCATCATGCAAAAAAACATCACCTCTCTAGGCTCGCTGAACTGGGACGACCTCAAGTTTTTCCTCGAAGTCGCCCGCACCCGCAAGGCCAGTACCGCCGCCAAACGGCTGGCTGTCGACTACACCACGGTGTCGCGGCGGATCAGTTCGCTGGAAGCGGCATTGGGCACTTTGCTGTTCGAGAAGTCGCGGACCAGCGGCTTCGTCCTGACCACCGAAGGCCAGCGTTTGCTCGGTTATGCCGAGTCGATCGAAAGCACCTTGCACATGGCCTGCGAGCAGGTCTCCGGCTCCGGCGTGGCGCTGTCCGGGCATGTGCGCATGGGCTGCACCGAAGGTTTCGGCAGTTTTTTCATCACCCCGCAGCTGAGCCATTTCGTCGATGCTTACCCGGCGATCTCGGTGGACATCCTGCCGCTGCCGCACTTCATCAGCCTGTCCAAGCGCGAGGCCGATATCGTCATTGCTCTGGAACGCCCGGAGCATGGACCGTACGTCTGCTGCAAATTATGCGACTACCGTTTGCAGCTCTACGCAACCCAGGACTATCTGGACCAACACCCACCGATCCGCCGCCCGGCAGACTTGGGCAAGCATCAATTCATCAGTTATGTGGATGACCTGGCGTTCAGCTCGGAGCTGCTGTACCTGGCGAACGTGCTGCCAGGCGCCAGTGCGCATTTGCGCAGCACCAGCGTGATTGCGCAGTTCGTCGCCGCACAGCAGGGGCGTTCTCTGGCGATTCTGCCGTGCTTCCTCGCCGCGCAGGACCCGCGCCTGCTGCCGGTGTTGCCGGAGGACATCGACATCACCCGGCAGTTCTGGATGTACTGCCGGGAGGACCTGCGCAAGCTCAAGCGGATCACCCTGTTGTGGGATTACATCCGCGAGGTGACCGAGCGTAATCAGGGCCTGCTGATGGGGCAAACCCGCGACATGCAGTTCGCCGATTAGTCGGCGCTGACCACAATCGAGACCCGGCGGTTTTCCGTGCGACCCGCTGCCGTATCGTTGGACGCCACCGGCTCTTTGCTGCCCAGGCCCTGCAGCTGGATGTTCTCGTCCTTCATGCCGACTGTGCGCAGGACGTTGGCGACACTTTTCGCACGGCGCAGGGACAGTTGCTGGTTGTAGGTTTCCTTGCCCGATGCATCGGTGTGACCATCGACGCGCACGCGCTCGATACCGACGCCCAGCAATGCCTTGCCGATGCGTTCAACGATCTCGGTGCTTTGCGTGTTCAGGCTTTCGACGTCGCTGCCAAACAGCACTTTGCCGGACAGGCCAAACTCCCAGCCCTCGTCAGTCAATTCAAAGCCCTGTTGTTTGAGGACCGCAACTTGCGCCGGGGTCAGGCCTTTTTGCGGCGCTGTCTGGCAACCGGTCAGGGCCAGTACGGCCATCAACAGCACAGCGTAAAAAGATCGAATGGTCAGTGTGGACACGAGAGTCAGCTCCTGGTTTGCACGGAATCGACCGGGTGCTCCGCCCCGGCCGTGAATTGGGCGCCGCGCGACAGGCGCTTGGCTTGATACATCGCCGCATCGGCGGCATCGAGCAAGGCCCCCGGCGTGGCACCATGATCGGGAAAAACCGCAATGCCGATACTGAGCGAGGTCACCACACTGGTGTCGCCCGGCAACGCGATGGGCATGTCCATGCTGGCGAGGATCTTGTCGGCAATTCGCTCGGCATCTTCGACCTTGTGCAGCGGCGTGAGCAGAACCGCGAACTCGTCACCGCCCAGTCGCGCCACCAGATCCTCTTCACGCAATTGCGCACGGACGCGGTTGGCCACGGCCACCAACACCGCATCACCGGCGGCGTGGCCGAAGTTGTCGTTGATGCCTTTGAAACGGTCACTGTCGAGAAACAACACGGCCACGCGCTCATCGTGTTTGCCGGCATTGCGCAACGCGCGGATCAACCGCCCTTCGAAAAAGGCGCGGTTTGGCAAACCGGTCAGGCTGTCGTGACTGGCTTGGTGAGCGAGGGTTTCATTTTCGTTTTGCAGATGGGTTTGCCACGATTCCAGTTCGTCGAGCAAGGCGTTGAAGTCATTGCCGAGGTTGTCGAGTTCGGCGATCTTCGCCGGCGGCACACGGCGGTCCAGCGCGCGTTCACTGCGTGCGGCGTGGGCGACGGCGGCCAGGCTGCGCAGGGGGCCGGTGATGCCGCGTAACTGGCGCCGCGCCAGGTAGAGCGCGACCCAGGCGCTAATCGCGGTACAGAGGATGATCCCCGCCAGACCACTGAGCAGAAAGCGCATCAGGCTACCGCCATGACCCGTGAGCAATACGCGACCGATTTCACGGTCCTGATGCTCGATCGGCAGGCTGATGGGTTTCTCCAGGACGGCGCGGGTGATCTGCATTTCCAGCTCAGAGAACAAGCCGTTTTCCGGTCGCTGCCAATGCGCGAGCAGTTGTCCCTGGCTGTCCAGCACCTGGGCATCAGCGACCTCTTCGGCGGAAGCAATCAGCGCCAGCGATTCGTTGGCGGCCGTCTTGTCGTTGAACACCACCGCAGCTTCCACGGTGTAGCTGATCGAACGGGCGATCAAGTGCAGGTTGTGATCGGCGTACACCCGTAAAGCCAGTACGCCGAGCAACGTCAGCGAAACACTGGCCATCGCCACGCCCACCAGCGCAACAATCAAATGCCCTCGGCCGATGACCGACCCCAACGTCGGGCGTTTTTCCGCTCGGAACAGTTTCATGGCGCCGCCGGTTTGCGACGCGACAATTGCAGCACGCTTGGGTGAATACGCACGCCGCTGCGGGCAACGGAGTCGAGGTTGACCTCGAAAGACACCTGTTCATCGCCAATGCGTAGACAGAACAGACTGCCGACCGTGCATTGATCGCCGCCTTCGCTGATGCTCAGCACCGGATGACCGATCAGTGAAGAGAACAAGCGAGCGCGTTCATCCGTAGTGAGTTTGCCGATGTACACCGCATCGCATTCGCTGATGATGGCCGGGTTGTCGGCCAGCAGGCGACGTACGGTGACCGGCCGGCCGGTGGCTTGAGTGGTGCCTTTGACCAGATCATCGGTGTATTCGGTGGGGCCGACGATGCACAAGCGCAATTGCGCCGGTTCCACCGGCCAGCGCGCGTAGCTGAGAATGCCAAGAACAACCTGAGTGACAGATTTGGCCCGTTGTTCGGCCATGCCCGTCGGCGCTTGCGACTGTGCGACAGCCGCACCCGTCAACAACCAGAGCAGACCGACAAGCAACGCGTGCTTGCAGACAACTACGCGCCCTGTCGCCCAGACAGACACCTTCATGCAGGGATTCTCTTGGATCGTAGCGAAATGATGCCGCAACGATAGCACAGCACTGGAACGCCAGCGAGACAGCGACCTCTGACCGGTCGGTCAGTAATCGCCGTCAATCGTCTGGATTTTCACCCCCGAGGCACGGCACCCTCTTCCAGTTCCAGCATCAGCCCGCTCAGGCGTTTGACCTTGCGCTGCACTGCCTCCTCGAACACCCCCGGGCGGGATTCGATCAGGGTGAACCAGTGCTTTGCGCGGGTGATGCCGGTGTAGATCAATTCTTTGGTAAGCACCGGGTTCAAGGCATCGGGAAGGATCAGCGCGGTGTGGGCAAACTCCGAGCCCTGAGACTTGTGCACCGTCATGGCGTAGACGGTTTCGACGTCGTTGAGGCGGCTTGGCAATACAAAACGCACGCCACCCTGCCCGTCGTTGCGCGGGAACGCCACGCGCAATACCGGTTTTCCCGCGTCCGGCCCTTCGCGCTCGGGCAGCTTGAGGGCGATCCCGATGTCGCCGTTCATCAAGCCCAGACCGTAATCGTTGCGAGTCATCAGAACCGGACGGCCTTCGTACCATTGCTGATCGTTTTCAATCAGACGTGCTTTGAGCAATGCGGCGGTGATTCGTTGATTCAGACCTTCGACACCCCATGGCCCTTTGCGCACGGCGCACAGCAACTGGAAAGTGTCGAAAGCTTGCAAGACCTCGCGGGCCCAAACGACCCAGTCCGGATGTTCGAGGGGCCGAGCCGAGGGTGGGCGCTGATCACGCAGCACACTCAGATAATGGCGGTAACCCTGCGGGCCGTCGCCGTGCCCTTCCAGCAGCAGGCGCTCCAGCTTGTGATCGTGTTCACCCTTGAGTGGCAACGAATACACATCGTCATGGTGTCCGGCGGTGAGCAACTGACGCGCTTCATCCGGCAACTGTTGATTGACCCGACGCGCGAGCTGACCGATCCCGCTGCCCTCGCCGAAGCGCCGGGAGTGGCGCAGCATGACCACCTGCTGGGCCAGCGGGTGGGCGCCATCGACGTCTTCATGCAAGCCGCTGCCCTGCAACAACTCACCGCTGACCGACTCCAGCCACTGTCGGGTCTGCGGGCTGTACCAGCCACCCTCGGCGTCACGGCACAAATCCCCCAGTACAGCGCCGGCCTCCACAGAGGCCAGTTGGTCCTTGTCGCCCAACAGAACCAGGCGTGCATGGGGTGGCAAGGCATCGAGCAGATTGGCCATCATTTCCAGGTCGATCATCGAGGCTTCGTCGACCACCAGCACATCCAGTGGCAAGCGATTGCCGGCGTGGTGGCGGAAATGGCGGGTGCCGGGACGGCTGCCCAGCAAGCGATGCACGGTGGTGACGTCACAAGGAATCTTCGCCCGCACCTCTTCGGTAACTTTCAGCGACTGCACCTGCTGGCTGATGGACTCGGTCAACCGCGCCGCGGCCTTGCCTGTCGGTGCCGCCAGACGAATCCGCAGCGGATGACCGGTAGCGACTGCGGGCGCTTGAAGCAGGGCCAGCAAACGCACCACCGTGGTGGTTTTGCCGGTACCCGGACCGCCGGTGACGATGCTGAAGGCACCGCGAGTGGCAAGGGCGCAGGCGAGTTTCTGCCAGTCGATTACCTCGCCGGTTCTGGCTGATCCGAACAGTTCGTTCAAGCGCTGCGGCAGATCGTCCGGTGTTGGTTCGACTTGCTCCAGGCGCTGGCGCAACGCCGTATCAATGCGCCGCTCGTAGGTCCAGTAGCGTCGCAGATACAGACGTTTGCCCGACAATACCAGCGGGCGTTGCTGTGCGAAATCGCTGGAATCCGCCGCCAGCGCGACCAAGGAGCTGCCCGCCAGCACCCTGCACCAATGAGCACCGTCGAGCGCCTCAAGCAATTGCGACGGCAGCAACAGCACACCGCCTTGCACGTCGCCTTCGGGGGGCAGTGACAGCGCGAAGTCAGGAGCTTTCAGGGTTTCGTACAGATCAAGACAGACATGACCGTGGCCCAGTTGATGGCTGGTCAGGGCGGCAGCCAACAGCACCAGCGGATCCGTGTCGCGCTCAAGTTCGTGCAGGAACGCGACGAACGCTTTGTCCAGCGCACGCAGCCAGCCACGCTCGACCCAACGAGTCAGCAATATCAACAGGTCATCGGCGCTGGTCAGCGGCGAAAGCCTCGACAGGCTGTCGGCTGCGAGCGGTATGGGTAGCAGATCGGCAAAGGTGCGGCTCATAGCAGGACTCCCTGTTCCCAGGCGGGTTCGGACTTGGGTTCGGGTTTTCCTTGAAACATACGGTCGAGACGCTCGATCAGTTCACGAGGGGGACGGGCGAAATACACACCACGACTGTCAGCACGCGTGCCACGCAGGAACAGATACAACGCGCCGCCGACATGTCGGTCGTAATCGTAATCAGGCAGCCGCGCCTTGAGCTGGCGATGCAACGCCAGCAGGTACAACACGTATTGCAAGTCATAGCGGTTGTCGAGGATCGACTGTTCCATGGCCTGCTCCGTGTAGGCCTGATCATCCACACCGAGCCAGTTGGATTTGTAGTCCGCCACGTAATAACGGCCATCGTGTTCAAAGGTCAGGTCGATGAAGCCTTTGAACATGCCATTGAGTTGCACCGGTTCGGCTGCCACGCGAGCCACGCCCCGATGCGTATGCTGACGCACCAGTTCGTCGAGTTTGAGTACATCGACTTTATGGCTGGCGAACCAGAATTCCATTTCGACCCGATATTGCTTCAGCTGTTCGAGTACAACCGGTGGCTGCCCGCCGGCAATCGGTAGTGGCGATTTGAGCAAATGCTGCAACCAGTCACTCAAGGTGGTGATCCAACCCTCCCAACCGCGAAGGTTGCAGCGTCGGGCAATCGCATCCTCCAGCGCCTCGCGGGAAACGGCAAAGCCGTCATCTCCCGCCCATTCCAGCAAACCGTGGAGAAATGTTCCCGGATTGGGACCGCGCGGAAAGCGGTGGATATCGGCGCCGCCGGCAATGATTTCCCGCGGCGCATCGGGGTCGAGGCGTTCGTCATCAAACAGCTTTTGCGCTTGTGGGCTGTCCGGTGCTTCATCGCTGCCGCCACTCAACACGTCGCTGATGCGCAGAGCGCTGTAGGAGGCGATCCACCAGTTCTCGCTGGCCTTGCGCTTGGGCAACAGTGTGGCACTCAGCACGGCGTCATTGCGTGGCGGCTGGTAATGCTCGTCGGTAGGTTGGGGCATTTCATTGATATGGATAGCCGGGCAGTCTAGTTGCAGGTCTTGCAGCCAGCGTTTCAGTTCGCTGGACTCGCCAAGCGATGCGCCGCCACCAAGCAGATAACCCAGCGCCGAGAGGTGCAGCACCGAACTGTTGTTATTGCCCCGTTTGAGATCCGTCACGCCCAACCAGCAGGCATGTTGTGCGCGAGTCAACGCAACGTAGAGCAAGCGCAAGTCTTCGGCCAGACGCTCATCGTCCGCTTGCGCTACCAACTCGGCAGTTGGTTTCAAACTCACTTGAGCCTTGCCCTCTGCATCGTGGTAATGCAGTGGCAGGCGACTGCCATCCACGGGTTTTGCCGAACAAATGAACGGCAAGAACACCAATGGATATTCCAGGCCTTTGGACTTGTGGATGGTCACGACCTTGACCAATTGCTCATCACTTTCCAGACGCAGAATCTGCTCTTCGCCGGCCTGGCCAGACACTGCCAGCAGTTCAGCCAGATGGCGAATCAGCGCTTGTTCACCGTCCAGCTCCGCTGCTGCTTGCTGCATCAATTCCGACAGGTGCAAAAGGTTGGTCAGGACACGCTCGCCATCGGTGCGCGTCATCAAGGTTTGCGGCAGATGGAAGTCGTGCAGCAGGCGGCGCAACATCGGCAGCACGCCTTGCTTGCGCCATAGCTCGCGATAGCCACGGAACTGCATGACCCGGGTTTCCCAGACCAGTTCGTCCTGGTTCAGACGTTCCAGTTCGGCCAATGGCAGGTTCAGGGTGATGCAGGCCAATGCGGCTTTCAGGGAGCGTTCGATATCCGGCTCGGCACAGGCCTTGAGCCAGGACAACAGGTCGTGGGCTTCTTGTGCCGCGAATACCGAATCCTTGTCCGACAGGTAAACGCTGCGAACGCCACGGGCGGCGAGTTCTCCGCGCACGGCCTGGGCTTCTTTGCCGTCGCGCACGAGAATCGCGATGTCGGACGGCCTCAGGCCTCTGAAGTCTTTGCCGTCCTGAATGAACCCTGCGCTAGCGTTTTGCCCACCATTGAGCAGCGAGGTGATTTCGCTGGCGCACGCTGCCGCCAACTGCTGACGATAGACCGCACCCGACAGTGGCTGGTCGGTGGACAAGTGCCAGACATTCAACGCCGCGACAGCTTGCCCGGCAACTTGCAGCTGTTCCTTGCGACCTTGAGATTCGACGGGGAGGAACGGCACCGGGTTGTCGCCGTTTTTCTCGCGGAACAAAAACGCCCCGCGGCCCTGCTCTCGGGACTCGGCGCGTGCGAAAACATGATTGACCGCGTTGACCATGCCGTGGCTGGAACGGAAGTTGGTGCCCAGCGTATGCAGCCGGCCAGTGGTGGCCTGACGCGCACGCAGGTAGGTATAGATGTCTGCACCGCGGAAAGCGTAGATCGCCTGCTTCGGATCACCAATCAGGAACAGGCCGGTTTCAGGACTATTGTCTTCGATGCGATAGATGCTTTCGAAGATTCGATACTGCACCGGGTCGGTGTCCTGAAACTCATCGATCAGCGCGACCGGGAACTGCTCGCGAATCAACGTCGCAAGACGTTCGCCTCCGTCGGATTGCAGAGCGGCATCCAGGCGCAACAACATGTCGTCGAAGCCCATCTCGGCGCGACGCCGCTTCTCTTCTTCAAAGCGCGCGCCTACCCATTTGGCGGCATGTTGCAACACTGCGGCATCAGGGGTTGGCAATGCATCGAGGCTCGACTTGAGCTTTGGCATCGCGTCCAGGCCGGGGTGACTGGGAGCTTGGCCTTTCCACGCTTCGGCCATCCCGTCGGGAGTCAGTCGGGTGAAACCGGTGCCGATATCCAGTTGCTCCAGGGACTCATCTTCGGCCCATGCCTTGAGCTTTTCGAACCACGGTTCGAAGTAACGCGCCTGCATCTTGCGACCGTCGACAGTTTTGCTCGCAACACCTTGATGACAGATGGCGAGCAATTCGTCTGCCCACTGACGCCATGGCATTTTCAGCTCGATCAGCGCTGCACGGCGTTCTTGCAGACATTCATCGATCAGCTCCGCAGGCGCTTTGCCCTCGTCGCTGTCGCGCTCACTGGCGAACAGGCCGCGCACGCGAGGCAACAACGCTGCGGGCCCGCCCCAGTTGCTGCGAACCCAATTCAAGGCATCGCCCTGCATCGGGTAACAGAACAGCCGCCAGTAATCGCGCAGCACTTCGCCGAGCAACTCGCTGTGGTCAGTTTCCAGAGATTGGGTAAACAAGCTGCCACTGTCGAACGCATGCTCACGCAGCATGCGCTGACACCAACTGTGGATCGTCGAGACAGCTGCCTCGTCCATCCATTGCGCGGCGACATCGAGGCGGTTGGCGCAACCGGGCCATTGTGGGGAGTCGAATTGATCACGCAATTCGGCGATCAGCGCGTCGGGCGCAGGCGTTTCGTCACGAAAGAATCGAGCGGCCTCAGCCAGACGCGTGCGTATGCGCTCACGCAGTTCCTTGGTCGCGGCATCGGTGAAGGTCACCACCAGAATCTGTGGTGGCAACAGTTCTCGGCCGAATCCATTCGCCTCGTCACCATGCCCGAGGATAAGCCGCAGATACAAAGCCGAAATGGTAAAGGTTTTACCGGTACCGGCACTGGCTTCGATCAACTGGCTGCCCTGTAACGGAAAGGCCAGTGCGAGGGGTGTCTTGGTACTCATGCGCGAGCCCCTTCGGTGGACAGCGAACGCCAGGGCGCTTCAAACAACGGGCGATACAAGGCGTCACACCAACCGGAGAACGTCTCATCGGCAAGCAATGCCTCAAAATCGGCAAATTGCCGTGACAACGCCGGGCTCTCGCGGCGCTCGCCTTCGCTGGTCTGCCCGTCACCTTCATAGGCTTTACGCGCGGCCGCTTCGGCCTTCAGCGGGTCGCTCTGAGCGAGCCACGCGAAGGCAGTTTTTACCGCGATCGGCAGTGGCTGACGCATCCCGGCCTGCCAGGCGAGGAGCAAATCACCGAGGAAACGTACCGCTCGATCCGGCTCCATCGGTTCAAGCAGCAGCGTGTCATCGCTGGCCACCAATGCGGTGCTCAGGGAAAGTCCACTGGCGCAGGCCACCAGATGATTGACCCAGGGTTTGGTCAGGCGATGCCATTTTCGGCTTTTGATCGAGCCAATGCTGTTGGGAATGGTCGTGACCGACAACAGGCCACTATCGGCGCGCTGATGCAAACCGGCGAGCCAGCCTTCGAGTCGCAAGCCCTGCAATTCAAGGTTGACCGGCGTGGCACTGCTCAACGGGGTCGGCCACAATGTCAGCAGTTGCTGATAACGCTGCAGTAGATCCGGCAGAGGTTCGATCAGCTCTCGCTGCAGGCACTCGCCAAACCCGGCCATTGGCAACAGACCGCTGTTTTGCAGACGTCGTGCCTGGGCAGTCAGCGCCTGTTCGACATTGTCCGGTTGCCTGAGAGCAGCTTCGAGCAGGCTGTCGCTGAGCGTGTAACGCTGCAATGCGTCCAGCACGAAGGGTTCTTCATCGGCCAGGGGGGCTTCGGCCGCTTCGAAATACACCTTGAGGCGTTGCGTGAAAAAATGCCGGACCGGGTTGCGCAAAAAGTCCTGCAACAACGCTAGGCTCAACGGGTCTTCTTGCACATAAGGAGTGAGTAACTGCGCTTCGTTTTGAGGCTCATGCTGTTGATGCAGAACCTGCCATTCGCTGGCATAGCTGAAGAGTTGGTCGCCCTCATGAAAATAGCGCGCACTGAACGGTTGCAGCGGGTGCTCTTGCGTCATGGCACTCAACAGATCGCGATTTTCGTCGAGCAATCGCCAACCGCTGGCGAGGTGATCGCGCAGTTGGCCAATCAACACGGAGGCCGGTCGTTCACTGTTGTCGCGGATGCTGCGCCCCACCCAGCTGATGTACAGCTGATTGCGCGCCGACAAAAGCGCCTCAAGCAAAAGATAACGGTCATCTTCACGTCGTGAGCGATCTCCCGGACGGTAGTCGCTGCCCATGAGGTCGAAGTCCAGCGGCGGCTGCGCGCGGGGATAATCGCCGTCGTTCATCCCCAGCAGGCAGACCAGTTTGAATGGAATGGCGCGCATGGGCATCAGCGTACAAAAATTCACGGCACCGGCCAGAAACCGCTGAGACAAACGCCCTTGGTCCAGGCCGGCGAGCCAGGCTTCACGAACCACGGTCAGTGGTAGCTCATCCGCCAGACCTACAGCCTCACAGGTTTCCAGCCAGGTTTCGCGCAGCTCTTCGAGTTGGGTCAACAAGTAGTCGTCATGCTCGTTACTGGCCTTGAAGAACAGTTGCATCAGCGCTTGCAAACGGTATCCCCACTCCTTGGGTTGAGCGGGTTGGGTGAGCTGCTGGTGGGCCAGTTCCAGCGCATCGAGCAGAGCCACCAACGGCCCGATCAGTGCGGCGTCGAGTCCGCCGATCTCATCGTAGGGTTCAATCCCTTCGCATGCATTGGCACTGCCGACGGCGTAGCCCAGAAGCATGCGACGCAGACCGAAATGCCAGCTGTTTTGCTCAAGCTCGTCGGGTAAACCCAGACCCGCTCGCTGCTCGGCATTCATGCCCCAACGCACGCCCGCGCCTTCGATCCAGCGATGCAGTGTCGGCAGGTCGCGCTCTTCTACACCAAAGCGAGCGCGGAGTGCAGGAACGTCGAGCAGGTCGAGAATTTCACTGACCGGGAAACGACTGTCGGGAAGCTTGAGCAGGTGTTCGACCGCGATCAGCAGTGGATCACGGCCACGTTGCCCCTGATCCGCCAACGTGAAGGGAATAAACCGCGAATCATGCCGGTCAAGCTGACCAAATACTGCGCGGATATGCGGGGCATAGCTATCGACGTCAGGCACCATGACGATCACATCGCGCGGACGCAGATCCGGGTTGGCACTGAAGCGTGCCAGGAGCTGGTCATGCAGTATTTCGACTTCACGTTGTGCGCTGTGGGCAATATGAAAGCGGATCGACTCGTCCTGTGCCAGATCGACAGCAGGCCAGTGCTCACGGGTTTCGTTGAGTGGGCGCAACTCCAGGATATCGTCCTGGAGTTGATTGAGCAGATTGTGCGGCTGAGTTTCGCTGAACAGGTCTATGCGGCCGTCGCGAAAAGCTGCCCGATAGCTATTGGGATCGTCATAACTGTCGAGCAGGTTGATGTAGTCCCGGCCCTGTTTGCCCCACGCAGCCAATAGTGGATGGGCGTGTTGATGCAGTGTTTCAGGATCCAGCACTGCTGGCATTCCGGTCTTGCGCGATTGCCGTTTGTATTGATGGCGCAGCAGATCCTTGTCGGCGACAATGTCGGCCCAATGGTGCCGGCACGGGTTGTGTACACACAGCAGAACCTGACTGAAACGCGCGAGCCCGGCCAGCGCTTCAAGTACTTGGGCTGGCAGCGAAGAAATCCCGAAAACGATCACTCGCGAAGGCAATCCCGCAGGTGCTTCGTTGAGGTTGTTGATGCGCTCAATAAACCGTTGATGAACGCCGGCACGACTCTGCGCCATACCTTGCTCACCCACGTCATCCAGCAGCGCACGCCACAGTTCTGCCTGCCAGCAACTGGTCGGGGGCAGTGGTTTTACTTCACCTCTGACAGTGCGCAATTGATGCCGGCCTTCGGCCCAGTCTTCCAGCCAGTCGGCCCGGTACACCTGATATTGGTCGAACAGATCCGCCAAGCGTTCGGACAATTGATAGCGCTTGCGCAGGTCGGTGTCATGGGTAAGGAAGCGTTGCAACGGCTCGAAATGCGGGCGATCAATGACCTGTGGCAGCAGACGCATAAGGCGCCAGGTCAGCGGGGCCTTATCGAGCAGGGATTTGGGAGGAATTTCATCTCGACCCAATACCATGCGGTAAAGCTGCCACATGAAACTGCCCGGCAGTTGCACATCTATCGCGGCAGCAATACCGCAACCTCCGAGGTCGTCGTCCTCTGGATCTTCAGCCAAGGCCAGTTTGAGCCACTGCGCAATACCGTTGCTCTGCACCAGAGCGATTTCGTTTTCCAGCGGGGCCAGTGGATAGCGCCGCATTATGCTGATCACAAGGCTGCGCAGTTCGTCCAGACTATTGCTCTGGACCACCATGAATGCAGCGTTGAGGGACTGGGCGTCCGGCATAAGGGTTTCCTTGGAGAAGTACAAAAGCCAGGGCAGAACCTTAGCATTGTCGACAGGGTATGACAGCCGGACGACATCCTTGAATGCTGTACGAACTTTCCTGCGGGCAAAACAAAACCCCAACTGCTTTCGCAATTGGGGTTTCGGAATTTAATCTTGACGATGACCTACTCTCACATGGGGAAACCCCACACTACCATCGGCGATGCATCGTTTCACTGCTGAGTTCGGGATG
>NZ_FYDH01000011.1:0-248617 GCF_900187475.1 Pseudomonas sp. Irchel s3h9
TACGAAGCTGCACGGTGGACACCTCTTCCCAAGACACAGGCCATCTCCTTCGCGATGAACAATGTGTCTATTAAAAAGTGTCCACCATGTCTCCGAACACCTGTCCACCATGTCTCCGGTACATACACCGGGAGAGGGTTGGGGTGAGGGGGAAATGACACACCACAAAAAGAAGCCCGCCATCCAACCCTTCCAGTTGGGGTAGCGGGCTTTTTCGTTACTCGGTCGGCACTAACCTGTCCAACACGCGATTGACGGCCATTTCCGCCACCATCACCACTTGCGCAATACCCTGCAGTGTCTTGCGGTGTGTGCCTTCAACCTGCGCGGCATGGTTGTTGAGCATGACGGTCGCCGAGCCAAGAGTTTCGCTGGCGTCGGCCAGCAGGGATTCGGTGCCTGCCTCGGGGTTGGCCATGTACAGCGTGTTGGGGGAGTAGGGCGTAGCCATGAGGTCGGCGTTCGTCGGACCGAGATAGTGGTCTAGGGCGCGCTCGGCGGCTTCGTGGAATTTCTTTGAGTCGGGGGATTCGTAGGGGGAGGCCGGGTCGGTGACCGGCGGGTTTGGCGTTATCTTGAACATAGCTGTGTTCCCTTTGTTGAGCGGCAACCCTTTGGCTACTAAACGAAAGGGTGGCAGCTGTACGCAGGTTAGTAGACCGGGGAACTCAGCTAAGCCGGCGCGCCGAAGCGCCCTGCGTACAGCCACCATCAAGCTCAGGTACGCGAGTACCTGTGATGAATGTACGACCAGCAGAATTACCACCGGGCTACTAAACCCGATCACTGGGAATCAGTGACGCAATCAAGTTACGCAGCATGCTCAGGGCGCACAAGCCGGCGGATTCTGGCTTAGGCGTAGGTTACGGCGCAAGGATTTGTGGGCTGTTTCGCGTAACGCTGAGTGTCTTTAAACACCTGTGGTGCGGGATGTTTATTGCGTTCAAGTATCGAAGATTTACCTGTAGGAATTCTGGGCTGCCACTGACGCCATCGCTGGCAAGCCAGCTCCCACAGGTTTATGTGCAAGCCATGGATTTTGTGGACGACTTGGGCACTATGGGAGCTGGCTTGCCAGCTCCCATAGGTTTATGTGCAAGTAATAGATTTTGTGGACGACTCGGACACTGTGGGAGCTGGCTTGCCAGCGATGGGGCCGGAATATTCACCCCCGATGCATCTGCCGAAACTCCCCCGGCGGCATCCCGCGTCGGCTCTTGAACGTGCGATGAAACGACCTCGGTTCGGTAAACCCCAGATACTGCGCAATGTCCTGAATCGGCAAGGTGCTATTGAGCAAATAATGCTCAGCCAGCTCCTGGCGCAAATCATCGAGAATCTGCTGATACGACGTCCCCGCCTGATGCAATTGCCGCTGCAACGTGCGCACGGAAACAGCGAGCTGTTCGGCGACCTGTTCTTTGCGCGGCAACCCCTCCTTGAGCAATTGCCGCAGGATGTTTTTCACCTGCTGCTCAAGCGACGCATCCTCCAGCGTCGCCATCAAGCCCAGCGCATGTTCTTCCAGCGTTCGCAGCAACTGCGCATCGGCCTGGCGCAACGGCAACTGCAAATAAGCCAGCGGCACGACCAGCGCCGAATACGGCTGATCGAACAACACCGGGCAATCGAAAAACGCTTCATATTGCGCTGGTGTCGCTTCGGCCGGGCACGAATGTTCGAGCCAGACCCCGGCCGGCGACATCTGCGTGTCGGCGATCCAGCGCGCATAGTGCAGCCACGAACCGAGCACGTTTTCCACCAGATGCCGGCGGATTCGCGGGCGCTGATAACGGCAAGTCCAGATCAGATGCACATGTCCGTCCTGCACCTCGGCGCGGCTGACGCCCATGTCGCCGACCAGTTTCTCGAACGGCATGATCCGGCTCATCGCATCGCCCAACGTCGCGCAGTTCATGGTGATGTAACCGAGCACGCTCCACGAATTGGGCAGGACGAAATTCGCCGCGTTGAGCCCGAACAGCGGATCGCCCGAGTGTTCGCAGAAATAATCCAGCAAGCGTTCATGCGCTTCACCGGGCAAACGCAGGGTGTTGTCGCTCAACTGCTGCGCCTGCAAACCCGCTGCCGCCAACGCCGGCTCGATGGCCATGCCCAGTTGTTCGGCATGGCGCAGGTACTTGAGCAGTGGCGGAACCGAGGTGTAGCCGAGCGATTGCATGATCCCATTCCTTTGATCAACGGCAGCGGAGGCGGACGAAATAGCCTGAAAGGTAATTTGAAACCCCGACTAAAGTAAATGGCTGACGCTTGCGCGACGTTTGACTCAATTGGCTACACGAACTGGCCGGATGCGACCGTGACACTTGGCGGCCGCTGGCTAGTATGGAGGCCTGAAATATCACTGATCTGACGGCAAGAAGGACACACGCATGCGACGCTGGAACGGCTGGGGAGATGCAACCACGGTGGTCGAACTGCCGGCCCAGGGCGCGGAGTTTCTTCATGAGCGCCTGGGCGAGGGGCGCGCGCTGCCCGATGCGACGCTGGAGGCGGCGCTGGCGCGTGTGCCGAATTCGCGGTTGCAGGCGCACACTTTGTACAGCGTCGATGCCCATGACCGTTTACTGCATGCGCGGGGACAAAGCCTGCCGGACTGGCTGGCGTTGCGCGAAGGTGCGCTGGGCAATTATCCCGATGCGGTGGCCTTTCCCGAGACCGCCGAGCACATTCGCCAGTTGCTGGCGCTCGCCCATGAACAAGACTTGTGCCTGATCCCGTATGGCGGCGGCACATCGGTGGCCGGCCACATCAATCCACCGGATTCGGAGCGGCCAGTGGTGACGGTGTCGCTGGCGCGGATGAACCGCCTGATCGACCTCGATGAACAGAGCCTGCTGGCGACGTTCGGCCCCGGCGCGAGTGGGCCGCAGGTCGAAAGTCAGTTGCGTGCGAAAGGCTACACGCTGGGGCATTTTCCGCAGTCGTGGGAGCTGTCGACGCTGGGCGGTTGGGTCGCCAGCCGCTCAAGCGGTCAGCAGTCGTTGCGCTATGGCCGGATCGAGCAGTTATTCGCTGGCGGAACGCTGGAAACCTTCGCCGGGCCGATGCATATTTCAACCTTTCCGGCCTCTGCCGCCGGGCCTGATCTGCGCGAAGTGGTGCTGGGTTGCGAGGGCCGTTTCGGGATCATTTCCGAGGTCCAGGTGCGGGTCAGTGCGCTGCCTGCCGATGAGCGTTTCTACGGTGTATTTCTGCCCTCTTGGACCAAGGCACTGCAAGCCATCCGCCAATTGGCTCAGGCGCGCGTTCCGCTGTCGATGCTGCGCCTGTCCAACGCCGTGGAAACCGAAACGCAACTGGCGCTGGCCGGTCATCCGCAACAAATCGCCTGGCTGGAAAAGTATCTGAAACTGCGCGGCGCCGGTGCGGGCAAGTGCTTGCTGACCTTCGGCGTGACCGGCAATCGTCGGCAAAACGCGCTGTCGCTGAAACAGGCGCGACAACACCTCAAGGCCTTCGGCGGCGTGTTCACCGGCACCTTGCTCGGCAAGAAGTGGGCGCAGAACCGCTTCCGTTTCCCCTACCTGCGCGAGAACCTGTGGAACGCCGGTTACGTGGTCGACACCCTCGAAACCGCCACCGACTGGAGCAATGTCGACCACCTGCTCAACCTCGTTGAAAACAGCCTGCGCGAGGCCTTGGCCGCCGAAGGCGAGCGAGTGCACGTGTTCACCCACCTGTCCCACGTCTACGGCGAAGGTTCGAGCATCTACACCACTTACGTGTTTCGCCCAGCAGCGGATTACCCCGCGACGCTGGCACGCTGGAAAGCGCTGAAACACGTGGCCAGCCAGACCATCGTCGACAACCACGGCACCATCAGTCACCAGCACGGTGTCGGCAAGGATCACGCGCCGTACCTGCTGCGCGAGAAGGGCGCATTGGCGATGGACACCTTACAGGCGCTGAGCAAGCACTTCGATCCGGCCGGGCGCCTCAACCCCGGCACGCTGCTGCCGGAGTGACGGCCATGAGTCAGGACTGGAACGCTGCGTGGCGCCAGCAGATTCTGCCGACGCTGGCCGAGGAAACCTGGGATCTGATCGTCATCGGCGGCGGTATCAGCGGCGCCGGCATCCTGCGTGAAGCGGCGCGTCGAGGCTGGCGCTGTCTGCTGCTGGAACAACGCGATTTCGCCTGGGGCACCTCAAGTCGATCGTCGAAAATGGTCCACGGCGGTTTGCGTTACATCGCCAAGGGCCAGTGGCGCCTGACCCGCGATTCGGTGCGCGAACGTCAGCGCTTGCTCGACGAAGCGCCGGGGCTGGTCGAGCCGATGAGTTTCCTGATGCCGCACTATCGCGGCGGCTTTCCCGGGCCTCGTGTACTGGGCGGTTTGCTGAGCGTGTACGACGCCTTGGCGGGACGGCGCAGCCATCGCTTTCATGATGCGCAACAACTGCGTTATCTGGCGCCGGGCGTGAGGGAAAACGACTTGCTCGGTGGCACCTGTTTTGTCGATGCGCTGACCGATGATGCACGGTTGGTGATGCGTGTGTTGAGCGAAGCGCGGGCCGATGGCGCTGTCGTGGTCAATGGCGTGCGCGTCGAACAACTGCTACGTGAAAACGGCCGAGTGTGTGGCGTTCAGGTCGAGGATTGCGAGGCCGGTTCGTCACTGCAATTGCGCTGCGGCGTGCTCGCGGTGGCTACCGGCGCCTGGGCTGAACGCTTGCGCCCGGCAGCGGCGCCACGGCAATTGCGGCCGTTGCGGGGTAGTCATCTGTTACTGCCAGGTTGGCGTTTGCCGGTGGCGCAGGCGTTCACTTTCATGCATGAGCGCGACCGGCGTCCGGTGTTCGTTTTCCCGTGGGAAGGCGCGACGGTGGTCGGCACCACGGACCTCGATCATCGTGAGGATCTCGATCAGAGCGCGAGCATCAGCGGCGAAGAACTCGACTATCTGCTGGCGGCTTGCACGCAACAGTTTCCCGGAGCGCAAGTGAACGCTTCGGACGTGCTGTCGACATGGTCGGGCGTACGTCCGGTAGTCGGCAGTGCGGCGGGCAATCATCAAGACAAACCGTCGAACGAAACCCGCGAGCATGTGCTGTGGCAGGAGCCCGGTTGCGTGACCCTGGCTGGCGGCAAACTGACCACGTTTCGCCCGCAAGCCATCGAAGTGCTTAAGGCCTGCGCGGCGATGCTCGAGCGTCCTTTCGTTGACGACGCCGCGCCAGTGTTTGCCGCTGTGCCTGCGCTGGCGATCCCTGAATTGAGCAACCATCAGTGGCGACGCCTGGCCGGACGGCATGGCCGCGACCTGCCGAGGCTGGCGCAACTGATCAAAGAAGTCAGCCACGAAACGGTCGGTGCTACGGATACTCTGTGGGCAGAACTGGCCTTCGCCTGCGAAGCGGAAATGGTCTTGCACCTCGACGATCTGCTGCTGCGCCGCACGCGTCTGGGCCTGCTGTTGCCGCGCGGTGGCGAAGACTATTTTGTCGCCATCCGCCAACTCTGCCAGCCTCGACTGGGCTGGAGCGACGAACACTGGCAGCAGGAAGAACAGCGTTATCGGGCGTTGTGGCAACGCCATCACGGTTTGCCGGATGCCACGCCTTGATGCCCCCAGAAGAGAGCTCCATGGATAACCACCCGAACAAGCGTTACCTGCTGGCCATCGACAACGGCACCCAGAGCGTGCGTGCGCTGCTCTTCGATTTGCAGGGCAATCTGCTCGGCAAAGGCAAGGTCGAGTTGCAGGCGTATTACTCGACGCAGCCGGGTTGGGCCGAGCAGGATCCGGAGTATTACTGGGCGAAATTGGGGGAGGCGTGCCAGCAAGTCTGGGCGCAGACCGGCATCGACCGTACGCAGATTGCCGGCGTTTCCCTGACCACGCAGCGCGGTACGGTGATTAACGTCGATGCCGAGGGCAAGCCATTGCGTCCGGCGATTCTGTGGCTCGATCAACGCCAGAGCGAAGTCGAAGGCGGGATTAAAGGGCCGTGGGGCTGGCTGTTCAAACTGGTCGGCGCCCAGGCGACTGTGGATTATTTTCGTGCTCAGGCTGAGGCGAACTGGATTGCTCAGCATCAGCCGGAAGTCTGGGCGGCAACAGACAAGTTTTTGCTGCTGTCCGGTTTTCTCACCCATCGCCTGTGCGGGCGTTTTGTCGACTCTGTGGGTTGCTGCGTCGGCTACCTTCCGTTCGACTTCAAACGCCTGAAATGGGCTGCGCCGAGTGACTGGAAATGGCAGGCGCTGGCGGTGTGCCCCGAGCAATTGCCGAGCCTGCACAAACCCGGAGAAACCCTCGGCCACATTACCGCCGAGGCCGCTCGCCATACGGGTATTCCCGAAGGCTTGCCGCTGATTGCTGCGGGGGCTGACAAGGCCTGTGAAGTGGTCGGGTCCGGCGTGGTCGATGCGAGCACGGTGTGCTTGTCCTACGGCACCACGGCGACGATCACCAGCACCCGATCGCGCTATCTGGAAATCGTCCCGTTGATCCCACCATATCCATCGGCGGTGCCGGATCAGTACAACTGCGAGGTGATGATTTATCGCGGTTACTGGATGGTCAGTTGGTTCAAGAACGAGTTCGGTTTGCGCGAGATGCAGCAGGCCAAAGAGCAGGGTATCGAGCCTGAGCAGTTGTTCGATGCACTGGTTGATGCGGTGCCGCCGGGCTCGATGGGCCTGATGCTGCAACCGTATTGGTCGCCGGGGATTCGAGAGCCGGGTGTCGAGGCGAAAGGCGCGATGATCGGCTTCGGTGATGTGCACACCCGTGCGCATATTTATCGGGCGATTCTGGAAGGGCTGGCGTATGCGTTGCGCCAGGGCATGGAGAATATCGAGCGGCGTTCGAAGGTCTCGATCAAGCGGTTGCGCGTGGCCGGTGGCGGCTCGCAGAGTGATGCGGCGATGCAGCTCACGGCGAACATTTTCGGCCTGCCGGCGGAGCGTCCGCATGTGTATGAGGCGTCCGGTCTGGGCGCGGCGATTTGTTGTGCGGTGGGGTTGGGGTTGCATGCGGATTTCCCCACGGCCATCGCTTCAATGACCAGAGTAGGGGCTGTCTTCACCCCACAACCCGATGCGCAAAAAATCTACGAGCAACTGTACAAAGAGGTCTACCTGCGCATGTATCGCCAACTCAAACCGCTGTATCAGAGCATCCGCAAAATCACCGGTTACCCCGCCTGAAAGAACACCACAAATCCCCTGTAGGAGTGAGCCTGCTCGCGATAGCGGTGTGTCAGCCAACATCTATTTGACTGACACACCGCTATCGCGAGCAGGCTCACTCCTACAGGGGCGGTGGTGTTTTTGATATCGGGTAATTGGCGCCATCGGAGACTTTTTCTGGTGAGATCGGACAGTGTCAGCGGCGGGGGCGGTTGTTAGGCTCATCCCCCACGGCACCGCCAATAAGAACGAAAAGCAATGAAGCTGACCTTCCTCCTGTTGCTGCTTTGTGCAACCGCCCCGAGCGCTTGGGGCTGGTCGAACCATACGGTCGGCAGCTATCTGGCGTTGCAGGATCTGCCGGCGTTGCGCGATGCGCCAGCGGTCGAAGTCGAGCCACTGGAGCGGTTTCTCAGCGAGCAATACCCGGCCGTGCTGGCGCTGTTGGAGCAACAGGAAACCTTCGCCCGTGCGCACTTCGCACAATACCCACCACGCCCCGATAATCTGAAATTGCCAGCGGTGCCAAGTGATAATCTGCGCCACGACTTTCTCACGGCACTGCGCATCAACCCCGAGATTAATCTGGCGATGGTCATCCAGCCATTACCCGGTAAAGACCTCCCCGAACGTGAACATTTGCAGGCCAATCAAGTCATGGTCGAACAAACCCTGTCACCGTGGAATCGCCAGCGTTTCATCGTGGTCACCGATCATGAAAAAGTCGCAGCCCTGGCCGTGCTCGCCAGCGCTGCTGATGAGCCTGATTACGGCCACGACATCAATCTGTTCAGCGACAACCCTGGCAACGTCGGCGCGCTCTACGGCTTCGGCCCGCAACCGTTCGGCGATGCGCGTTTCCAGTACAGCTCGCAGGCGCCGTTTCATATGGGCTTCTTCCACGAAAGCGCGGTGGTGTATGCGGCTGCCGGTTTCCTCGAACGCAGTTGGCCGGACTGGCGCGCGTATCAGTACATGGGCCTGGCGCGACTGGCGTTTGCCAGTGGTCATCGGTATTGGGGTTATCGCTTTCTCGGCTGGGGACTGCACCACATTCAGGACCTGACCCAGCCGTATCACGCCAAACCATTGCCGGGCGTCAACCTTGCCAATCTTCTTCTGCTGGAAGGCAAGGCAATCGCCGGTTTCGCCGCCGACAAACAAGCCTCCATCGAGCGCGTCGCGACCCGGCACATGGAAGTGGAGAAATATCAGTCGACCTGGCTGCGCCGCGTGCTGCGTGCCGGTCAGCCGCATCCGATGCTCGCGGCTTACGCCGATGTGGCTCAGGACAAAAGCTACCCGCCGTACTCGGTCGACTACCTGCGCGAAGTGGTCAGCGCCGAAGCCGTCAACGACTCCGCCGCCTTCGACGAAGCCATCGGCCAGTGGCTGGAAACGGTGCCCGTCAGCAGTGATTTCAGCAGCGGCAATCAGCTGCAACGCGAAGACTTCGACCACCCGGCACTCAACCAGCAGTTGTTCAGGTTGCTCGGACATTTCGGCGCTCACAGCCGGATTTACGTCAGCGCGGGTTTGGCGCCGTAGTGCGCCGCAACGCACACCACAACAATAAAAAACAGGCAAGGAGGAACAGATGATCAACACTCGATTGCGCCTGACGGGCGCCGCGCTCCCCGGTGTCGGCCTGGCAGGGCTGCTGCAGTTGTGCGCAGTCGATGCGGCGCACGCGGTGGAGTTCAGCCTGATGGACAAACAGGTCACCGGCTCCCTCGACACGACCTTGTCTTACGGTCGTTTGTGGCGGGTGCAGGGCCGCGACAAGACTAACGATGACGTCAACACCAACGACGGCAATCGCAACTTCGATACCGGGCTGGTTTCCGAGGTGTACAAGATCACCTCCGAGCTTGAGGCCAACTATCAGAACTACGGCGTGTTCGTGCGCGGCACCGCGTTCTACGACACGCAACTGATGGACAAGCGCAACGACTACTACGACAACAACAGCCCCTCGCAACCGAGCCAGAGCTACCCGCAGGACAACCATTTCACCAGCCAGACTCGCGACATCGCCGGCAGCCGCATCGAGATGCTCGACGCCTACGTGCACGGCAGCTGGGACGTCGCGCAGATGCCGGTGACAGCGCGCGTCGGTCGGCAGGTATTCAACTGGGGCGAGGGGATTTTCTATCGCGGCGGGATCAACACCACCAACCCGGTGGATGCCGCCAAGTACCGCTTGCCCGGCGCCGAAGTCAAGGAAGTGCTGGTGCCGGTCGAGGCGCTGAGCTTCAACATCGGCCTGACCGACTCGCTGACCATGGAGAGTTTCTACCAGACCAACTGGAAGGAAACCCGCATCGACCCGGTCGGCACCTTCTACTCGCAGACTGACCTGTTCGCCGACGGTGGCAACACCGGTTACAACAACTTCAGCGGCACGGCGCTCGACACGCCGGTTCCGGGGTTTGGCAACGTCATCGGTTTGTACAGCGCGCTGGGTAACAACCCGTTGCTCAACTCCGCCCTGCAAACCACAGGCCTGTACGCCAACGGCGTGACACCGGCCTACGGCAACACACTGAAAGTGGCGAGCATCGGCAAGGACTACAACGCCCGCAACGATGGCCAGTTCGGTTTTGCCTTTCGCTACATCGCCGAGCAGCTCAATAGCACCGAGTTCGGGTTGTACATGGTCAATTACCACGCCAAGGAACCGACCATCGCGGCGGATCTGGGCGGGTATAAAGGCATCGACATGGATGCGCTGACCAACCTGTTGTCCGGCGTTGCGGGCAGTCAGGCCGGGGCGCTGGCCAATGGGTTGGCGACTGCCGACGTGATGGGCAATATCCAGGCGCATCGGCGTTATGCCGAAGACATCCGCATGTACGGTTTCAGCTTCAACACCACATTGGGCGAGGCGTCGGTGTTTGGTGAAATTGCTTATCGGCCGAATCTGCCGATCGGCGTTGCGGCGACCAACGATTTGATTGGCGACCTGGCCAACGGCGCGGCGGCGGCAGTGACGGGCAAGTCGATCAACGTCGGCGGGCAGATGGTCACCCTCGACAGCCAGATCAATAACGCCGAGCGCGTCGAAGCGTTCAACACCTCGCTGGGGACCATCTACAACTTCGGCCCCACGGCTTCGTTCGACTCGCTGTTCGGCATCTTCGAACTGGCCTCCGAACACCTGCGCGGCAGCAGTCTGCAGTACACCGCGTATGACGGCAGCCGTCGCTTCTACGCCGGCACCGGTAACTATTCCTATGTGTCTGGCGGTGATCGCGACGATCAGGTCAACCGCAATTCCTACAGCTACACGGCGATGCTCAACGGCACCTGGAACGATGTGTACGCCGGGGTCAACGTCTCGCCGTACATCGTTTACAAGGACGACTTCGAGGGCAACAGCTATCAGGCCGGCAACACCATCGAAGGTCGCAAGGCTTACACGCTGGGGATCAAGGCCAACTACCAGAACAAGCTCGAAGCCGAACTGCAATACACCGAGTTCTATGGCGGCGGGCAAAACAACGGCATTCGCGACCGCGACAACGTCGGGTTCAACCTCAAGTATTTCCTTTGATATCCAGAACACAGGCGCACCCCCTGTAGGAGTGAGCCTGCTCGCGATAGCGGATTTTCAGTCGCTGTAGATGTTGTCTGACACACCGCTATCGCGAGCAGGCTCACTCCTACAGGGGATCTACGGTGATTTGCAGACCTCACTCCCGTTTCGGAGATCGATTATGTTTCACACTTCAAGATTGACCAAAGCTTCGCTAGGGCTTGTGTTGGGCCTTGCCGCCAGCACCGCTCTGGCCGCCATCACCCCACAACAAGCCGAACAACTGAAAACCACCCTG
Organism: Pseudomonas sp. Irchel s3h9; assembly: GCF_900187475.1. NCBI lineage: Bacteria > Pseudomonadati > Pseudomonadota > Gammaproteobacteria > Pseudomonadales > Pseudomonadaceae > Pseudomonas > Pseudomonas sp. Irchel s3h9. The sequence continues at coordinate 10,998 of NZ_FYDH01000011.1, forward strand.
ACCCCCATGGGCGCCGAGCGTGCCGGCAACGCCGCCGGCACCATCCCCGCGTGGACCGGCGGCATCACTCAAGCCCCGGCTGGCTACAAACCCGGTCAGCATCACCCCGATCCATACGCCGCCGACAAACCGCTGTTCACCATCACCAAAGCCAATCTCGACCAGTACAAAGCCCACCTCAGCCCCGGTCAGATCGCGCTGTTCAACAGCTACCCCGACACTTTCCAGATGCCGATCTACCCATCCCGGCGATCCGGCTCAGCGCCGCAATGGCTGTACGACAACACCCTCAAGAATGCGACCTCGGCCAAATTGCTCGAAGGCGGCAGCGGCTTCTCCGATGCTTACGGCGGCGTGCCGTTCCCGGTGCCCAAGGACGGCGTTGAAGTGCTGTGGAACCACATCACTCGCTATCGCGGTATCTACGTCGTGCGCCGCGCCTCCGAAGCGCCGGTCCAGCGCAACGGCAGTTTCGCGCTGGTGACCTCGCAGCAGGAAGCGCTGTTCAATTACTACCGCCCGAACGGCCAGTTCGCCGACCTGAAGAACATCCTGTTCTACTACCTCGCCTTCGTGAAAAGCCCGGCACGGCTGGCCGGCGGTGCCGCACTGGTGCACGAAACCCTCGACCAACTCAAAGACGCACGCCAAGCCTGGATCTACGACGCCGGCCAACGCCGCGTGCGCCGCGCACCGAACCTCGCCTACGACACGCCGATCGCGTCCTCCGATGGACTGCGCACCGCCGACGACACCGACCTGTTCAACGGCTCACCGGACCGCTACGAGTGGAAGCTCAAGGGCAAACAGGAAATCTACATCCCCTACAACAACTACAAAGTCGCCAGCCCCGAGGTGAAATACGCGCAACTGCTCACCCCGGGCCACCTCAACCCGCAATACACCCGCTATGAACTGCACCGCGTGTGGGTGGTGGAAGGCAACCTGAAACCGGGCTCGCGGCACATCTACTCCAAACGCGTGCTGTTCCTCGATGAGGACAGCTGGGGCGCGGCACTGGTCGATCAGTACGATGGGCGAGGGGAGTTGTGGCGCGTATCGATGGCCTACCTGAAAAACTTCTACGACCTGCCGACCACGTGGAGTGCGCTGGATGTTTTCCACGATTTGCAGGCGCGTCGTTACTACGTGCAGAACCTTGATAACGAAGAAGCGGAGACGGTGGATTTCGCGCAGCCGGTGCCGGAGGATGCTTACTTCATGCCGTCGGCGTTGCGGCAGCGGGGTACGCGGTAAGTGATTGCGCTGGCTGTTCTTGGGCGGATGGATGTTAGTCTCGATCAATGATTTTTAGTTGATAGCAGGAGTCATCATGGCCAGCATCACAATTCGAAATATTGATGGTCCGCTCATGGATCAGTTACGGATTAACGCGGCCCGGAACGGAAATTCCATCGAGGAAGAAGCTCGCATGATTCTGGGGCGAGCATTGATTAGAAGGGATAGCGCTGGAGGCTTGGGTAGCCGGATTCGCCAGCGCTTTTCCTCGGTCGGAGGGATCGACCTTGGTTTGCCTTCACGGCAGGAAAAAGCCAGGGTTATGGATTTTCCAGATTGCTGATGCTCGAAATGCGCACGCGCTGAAGAATACCTTCATGTAGGAGCTGCCGAAGGCTGCGATCTTTTGATCTGGCTTCTGATTTGTTCAAAAGCGAAGATCAAAAGATCGCAGCCTGCGGCAGCTCCTACATTAGGCGGAGTTTTTTCCGGGACATCGGGGTGATGGGGCGGACGCAATCGCGAGCAGGCTCACTCCTACATGGGAATTGGCGTCGCCCACATAATCTGTGATCGACGCGTTACCTGTAGGCCTTCGTCTGCTCGCGATTCGGTTGTAGCTTCAGCGCGAAATCAGGATCAAACGCGGAAGTGGCTGACCATCTGCTGCAACTGACCACCCAAACGCGCTAGTTCAACACTCGACGCTGCCGTCTCATCACTCGCCGCTGCGGTCTGTTCCGACACGTCGCGCACGTTGATGATGCTGCGGCTGATCTCTTCAGCCACGGCGCTCTGCTGTTCGGCAGCAGCAGCGATCTGCTGGTTCATCGACTGGATGTTCGACACCGTACGGGTGATGTTTTCCAGCGATGCGCCAGCCTTGCGCGTCAGCGCCACGCTGCTGTCGGTCAGCGCACGGCTGTTGCTCATCACGGCCGAGACTTGCTGGGTGCCGTTCTGCAGACCGGCGACCAGGCCTTCGATTTCTTCGGTGGATTTCTGCGTACGCTGGGCCAGACCACGAACTTCATCAGCGACCACGGCAAAACCACGACCGGCTTCACCGGCACGCGCGGCTTCGATCGCGGCGTTGAGCGCGAGCAGGTTGGTCTGTTCGGCCACGGCTTTGATCACGTCCATGACGCTGCCGATCTTGTCGCTTTCCTGTTGCAGCACGCTCATCGCTTCGGTCGAACGCACCACTTCGCTGGCCAGACGTTCGATCTGGGCGATGGCTTCGTTGACGACTTTGTCGCCTTCACGGGCTTCGCCGTCAGCGGCGGCAGCGGCTTGTGAGGCTTCTTCGGCGTTGCGCGCGACTTCCTGCACGGTGGCGGTCATTTCGTGCATCGCGGTGGCGACCTGATCGGTCTCGACTTTCTGGCTGTTCACACCGGCGCTGGTCTGCTCGGTCACAGCGGACAGTTCTTCGGCGGCGCTGGCGATCTGGGTGACGCCGTCGCGGATACCGCTGATCAAGTCACGCAGGGTCACGCCCATGCGTGCGATGCCTTGTTGCAGCACGCCGAGTTCGTCGCGGCGGGTGACGGTGACGTTCTGGGTCAGGTCGCCGCTGGCGATGCGCTCGACCACGGCCAGGGTTTCTTGCAGCGGACGGGTGATCTGACGGGTGATGATTACCGCAGCAATCACGCCGACCAACAGCGCCAGCAGGGTGCTGATCAACTGGAAGGTGCGCGCCTGGGCACTTTCGATGTCGCGACGGTCGAGTTGGATCTGATACAGCTGCTCGCTCGTGGTAACGATGGCGGCGCCCTGATCGGTCATTTCTTTGCGCGCCTGCACCGCATCGGTGTTGGCGTTTTTGTACGCCATCAATGCGCTGCGATAGTTGACCAGTGCGGTTTCCAGTTGACGCAGGGCGTCTTGCTGCGAGTCAGCAAAATGCACGTTCAGTTGCTTGAGGCTGGCAATGGCGGCGTCAATCTGGCGGACGGCTTTCTGCTCGGTTTCGGCGTTGCTGGTGGCGGTGTAGCCGCGCACTTCGTAGCGCGCGAGGATGAACGCTTCCTTGGCGGCGGTGATCGCCTGGAACTGTTCGAAACGCTGCTCGCTCATGTCCATCTGCTGCACGCGCTTGCTGATCGACTCGATCTGGTTGTACGCGGTCTCGGCACTCACGCTCATGCTGTCGCGCGCGCTGTTGCCGGTGCGGTAAGCGTTGCGCATTTTGTTCAGCGAGGTCTGGTATTCAGCGATGGTCGCTGCCTGCTCTTTGAGCAGTTTGACGTTTTCCGGGCTCTTGAAGCTGTTGATCAGCTTCTGTTGTTGCGCGGCAAAACTTTCAAGGGTGGTCTGCACGTTCTGTGCGGCGGTTTCATCGCCATTGGTCAGCATGTATTGCAGGCGCACCACGCGCAGTTTGGTCAAGCCGGCATTGAGCTGGGTGATGTCACTCATCCAGTTGCTGCGGTCGATCAGGCCACCGAGGCTGGTCCAGCCCGTCAGGGCCAGCACGCAGGTCAGGGCCAGCACGAGGCCGAAGCCCAGGCCCAGTTTCATGTTCACGCTGATGTTGCCGAACCAGCTATTCATCAAAAATCCTCCAGAAACGTTGGGTTTCTTGTCGTCGGTTAGGCTGGAAGATTGTTGTTTTTTTGAGCCAGCAAGGGTGTTAGCAGGACTGTATCGGCCGCATTTCCCAGAGCTGAAAGGATTTTGTCCTACGGAATTTGTAACACCGGATCCCAAGACTTTTTTCACATGGGTTTCACTGGCTGCCCACGCGCGCCTCTGTACCTTCGCCGCATCGAATGAACCCGAGATGCACAGTGGCGAGGCGGTTTTTGTGGAATTGAGACTGAGTCTGTTCGGCGTCAAACGCTCGATCGATCTGAGCTTTTTAGCGCGTTTTCGCAACACTTGGGTGGTGTTGGCGGCATCAGTGTTGGTGATCCCGCTGACTCTGTGGTTGCTGGAGCCGGCGGCGGTGCCGGACCTGGCCCACGGCAATGTCGCCGGTGCGCAAGCGTTGGCGACAGGTTGGGCTAAGGGCGAGATGATCGTGCTGGTGCGTCATGTCGAGCGCTGCGATCACTCCAAAGCTGCCTGCCTGAGTGGCAATGACGGTATTACCGATCGCTCGCGCAGTGTCGCGGTGGCGGTTGGTGCCGGGTTCGAACAACTGGGCCTGAACAACGCCGACATCTACAACAGCCCGTCGATGCGCACGGTGCAGACGGCCGGCTACATGTTCAATCATGCCGCCAGCGGTGACGACTGGTTGATCAACTGCCGGGGGCGCATGTTGCAGGATGCGCTCGCCCACAAGATCCCGGGGCGCAACCTGATTCTGGTGACCCACAGCGAGTGCATGGCGCAAATCGAGAAAGACCTCAACGTACCGACTTCGAGCGCGGGTTATGGCTCGTCGTTGTTTGTCTCCGCTGCCAGCCCGGCGGCTCCCAAGATGCTCGGCTTTATTGAAGCCTCCGACTGGCGCACGGTGAATACCCGATGAAATCCCGCTTCTACGCTTACAACTTTGGTATTCCGCTCGCTTGTGCGGCGCTGGTGTTCCTGATGTTCGACATGACCAAAATCGACATTGCCTTCAGTAACCTGCTGTTCGATCCGCTGACCCAGACCTTCCCGCTCGACAAAATCCACTTCTTTGAAAAACTCACCCATAAATGGGCGCGGATCATTCCCAACTGGACGGCGGAAATCGCCCTGATCGGCGCGCTGCTATCGGTGCTCTGGCCATTGGTCAATCCGCAGAAACGTCCGCGACTCGGCGCAATGCTGGAGCGCAGCAAAGTCGCGCCAGTGCTGCGATTTGCCGCTGATCACCGTAGGGATTTTCTGTTTGTGGTGGTCGCATTTGCCGTTTGCACTGGGGTGATTCACTTCCTCAAATCGCACACCAGCGTTTACTGCCCGATCGAGACCACGCTGTACGGCGGCAAAATGGCTCACGTTGAGTGGTACAGCAATTTTCAACTGTTCCATGAAGCGGGTAGTGGCCGGTGCTGGCCGGGTGGTCATGCGTCGGGCGGCTTCACCATGCTGGCGCTGTATTTCGTGGCGCGACGTTATCAATGGCGTTTTTCCAGTGCCATCTTGTGGGGTTCGCTGCTGCTGGGATTGGTTTACGGCACCACCCGCGTCCTGCAGGGCTGGCATTACATGTCCCACACGTTTTGGGCCGGAATCTTTGTCTGGCTGGCGTGTTTGCTGACAGCGTTGGCGTTCTATGGGCGGGCTCGGCTGGATTTGCCAGTGCTGGGCAAGCGTGAGCAGAAAGCTTTCAGTGCTGAGGTCTCTCTCTGAACCCGTTCGGATCAAATGAAAAACCCGCCAATCATCGGCGGGTTTTTTTATGGGGCTGCGCAGGCCCTCAATAGCCGACGAAGTAATACGGTTGTCGTCCGACTATCATGGTCTTGAGCACTTTCAATGGGGCTGCGGGTTCGCTGTCGCCGGCCATCACCGCGACATGCGAGGGTGATGCCGCGAGAAAATCTCGTAACTGCGCTTCGGTATCCAGGCCTTTGAGTACTTGCTGGGTATAGAAGACCGTGGCGCCACCGACCCGCTCATTGGCCTGAAACAGCGCGACTTGGTGCCCGGCGGTTTGCAGCGATTGAATCTCTGCACTCAACGGCAGGAACGAAAGCTTTTTGTCGGCATGAGGCAACGCCCACTGCGCGGCGGCGAGGTAACTGCCGATCACCAGCGTGAGCACACCGACTACCAGTGTCTGACGCTGCCGGGCAATTCGGCCTACGAATCCATTACCGGATTCATACTGCTTCAAGCGCTCGAACAGCACGCCTGCATACTCCGCTGCGATCACCGCGGCGGCCGGTGTCATCGACATCAGGTACACCGTGCGTTTGCTCGACGCCAACGTCAGCATGATGAACTGCGCCACGATCCACAGGCTGAAAAACAGCAGGTAACGATTGGCCTTCAGGTGTTTGCGGAAATGCCAGAGCCCCAGGTACACCAGAATATTCCACGGCAGAAAGGCTTCCGGCAGTTTGGCGAGGTAGTAGTAGAACGGTTCGTAGTGCCCGGCCTCGACGAACGAACCGCTGAAGCGCCCGACGCTGTTGGTCAGCAGCACTTCTCTGACGGCCTGTGCGCCGCCGTGCTGGAAGAGGATGACGAGCCAGATCAGCAGCGGAATCAAACCGAGCAGGGTCAGGAAACCCGGTCGCAGCCAGTCAGCGATTTTCAGTCGTTTGTCCATCAGGTTGTCGGCCAGCAGATAGGCAAAAATCACCACTCCCGGCATGGCCAGCCCCAGCACACCTTTGCTCAACGTGGCGATGGCGATCCCGACGACAAACAGCAGCGAGTTGCCCAGAGTCGATGCCCGCTGCGCCTGATAAAAGGCCAGCAGCGCGGTGGTCACGCCGAGTGCGAGCAGCGCATCCTCACCGACGCCGCGCACATTGCTCCAATAACTGGCCATGGTCGCGAGCAGAATGCCTGCGGTCCAGGCAATCATTTTCGGTCGCTCGAAACGCCGTAACATGCCGTACAGCAGCATCACACTGAGCAAACCGGCAACGGCCGACGCCAGCCGCACGGCCCACGGTGAAACACCGAACACGCGCATGGCGCCAGCATCCAGCCACAGGCTCAGCGGTGGTTTTTCCAGAAACGGTTCGCCGAACAACCGAGGCGTCACCCAGTCGTCGTCCAAGTGCATCTCCATGGCGATACCGGCGACGCGGGCCTCAGTGGAGCCTTGCAATTGGTGGCCACCCAGCGCGAAGAAAAACAGCAGGGCGGCAAGCAGAAACAGCGAAGTGGCGGCACGCGACATGGGGTTCAGGCAACCGGAAGGGGCGGGAGGCCTGAGCATACGTCGGCAATCCTGAACAAATTGTGAAGCTAGGCCAGTTGTCGCGACCAACGCTTCTCCGGCGTTTCGAACAGCCGATTGACCAGCGCCGTCAGCACATGATCCTGCCAGCGCCCGGCAATGTTCAGATACGCCTTGGCGTAACCCTCACGTTCGAAGCCCAGGCGCTCAAGCAAGCGCGCACTGCGCTCGTTACCGGGAATGTAGTTGGCCATGATCCGGTGCAGGTTCTGGCTGTCGAACATGTAAGCGATGCCAGCCTCCAGCGCTTCCTGCATCAAGCCCTGACCCTGTTGGGCCTCGTCGATGTGATAACCCAGATAACACGCCTGAAAGGCTCCGCGAATGATGCCGCTGAAATTGCAGGCGCCGATCATCTGCTGGCCATCCGGGCTCAGCAGCGCGAAATGCATGGCCAGCCCGGCCTCGAATGCACTGGCCTGTACGTCGAGGCGCCGGCGAATTTGCTCAGTGGAAAAATATTCGGTGGTGCGGATCGGTGACCATGGCGCCAGGTGGCGCAGGTTGCGTCGGTAGAACTCGCTTTCCAGCTCGGCCTGCTCCGGTGCAAGTATCGCGAGCGTCAGGCGTTGGCAGGGCAGGGTCAACAGCGGCATCGGGCGCTCCGGCTTGTGGGATCTGCTCGCAGAGTCGCGCAATCACTGGGGTTACGGCAAGTTGTGACGAAGAAGGGGTTTTGTTTCAGGCAAAAAAAAGCCCGCAGGAGCGCGGGCGAACCGTAGTTTCTTGAATGAGCGAGCGGACTGTACAAGGCTTGGCCGCGCAGCTGCAGTGAAGAAAAATTCATCTCGATGGGCGGCTCCAATGCAGTCCGATGCGCAACCGAGCGCCGGGGTTTCGCCCGTCAATGGCGGGTTTCAGGCCCGGTAGTGTTCAGCGGTTTCTGCGGATCAAGATTGTCCCGTGCCCGACAAATCAGGATCTCGGCCAGTGCGCTCAATTGCTTCATGGCCACCGCCACATGGCGTTTCGAGCCGTCGAACTCATCGGCAAAGGTTGCGCTGATGGCCGCGAGGGAATCGAGGATCTCACTGGCGTGGGTGAGCAGGGTCAGGGTGTCGACATCGTCGCGCACCCTGATGAGCTGATTGAGCGGGATGCTACGGCGCCGCTTGTGCGCTTCGCTGCGTGCGCTGGTATTCGATGGCGGTTGGGTGCTGGACGTTGGCGCATCGGACGGTGCCGGGCCAACCAGCGAAAGGCGGGGGATTTTCTTCATGACGTAGCTCCGTGGAGTGAACATTCACTGCAATTGCGGCTGCCAAACCGTCCGCTGGATGGCAGTGGTCGTGGAGCGTAACGCCCTGAGGAACTGTGCACCAGTTCATCAAAGTCGACGCGTGTTGCGGGAATTTTCCTAGGACGTTCGATGTGGGAAGGAGGGCGTGGCGACAAAACCAATGGCAGTCGCGGTGATCACGGACGTCATTTCAAGGCATATGGTCAGCGGCAAAGTCTGCCTCTGATCGGGCACGCAACTGCCCCTTGCGACAGGCCGTCTGGAAGCGTTCGAAATCACGTTCGTTCTGCGCGGTGTAATGTTGCGCGTACTTCAATAGCGCATCCGCCAGCGCATCGCCTTTGCCGATGTAGCCACTGATCTGCGCAGCGAGACCGGAGGCCTTGGCATGTGCCCGGGCGAGGGCGCGGCCGCAAACGCGACCGTAGGCAGCAAAGGTTTCACCGTCGAAGTTTTCCAGTTCGGCAGAGATCTTCATGTCGCGTAATTGCCGCACGTAGAATTGCCGACCGCTGGGGCCGGTCGTCCAGCCCAGAAACAGGTCGCTGGCCGCCTGCATCAGGCGCTGCCCCTCGACCACGCGCTGCCCTTCATGACGCACCCTGGATTTGCTTTTGACGTAGTCGGCGAGCACCGAACGCCGGGCTTCCTTGAATTGCAGGAACAGCGGGAACTCCTGATCGTCCGTCAGCAGCGCCACCAGACAACGCGTGCCGACACTGCCGACGCCCACCACTTTGAACGCCAGATCCTGCACGTGAAACCGCGACAACAACTCGCGGCGGTCGGGTTGCAACGTGCTGCGATACTCGCGCATGAAGGTGTCGAAGAGCGGCCGCCAGTCCGCGAGCCGCAGCCAGTCATCCTCGGCATCCAGCAGCGTGGTGTTTTTGTGCAGGTGAAAAATTTCCGGCAGGTCATCGCGAATGATCAGACGCCCGTGGGTATCGCGCTCGCTGATTTTCGGCAGCAGCTCGGCGTGTGTGCGCCGTTCGGCCTTCTCGATGGCGCGCTCCACATGTTCAAGGGTACTTTTGCGTGCCTGCGCCAGCAGGTCGTTGTAGCTGATCGACTCGTACCAGTTTTCCAGCGTGCTCTGCTCGGCGCACTCCAGAAGCGTGGTCTGATAGGCGCCGACCATTTCACGACACACCTGTTCCTCGACCGACTCACCGTGGCGCAGGTCGCGGGCTGCCACCACGCAACTTGCCGCCAGACGCTTCAGATCCCACTCCCACGGCCCGGGATGTGCTTCGTCGAAATCGTTGACGCTGAACAGCAGATTGCGCTCAGGCGTGGCGAAACCGCCGAAATTCATCAGATGGCTGTCACCACAGATGGGCAAGTTCAGGCCCATGTTCGCCGTGCCCGACAAATCGTGCGCCTGCAACAAGGCATTGCCGCGAAAGAACGTGAACGGCGACACCAGCATGCGCCCGTAACGCAGTTCGACCAGCGACGCGACGCGGCCCTGGCTGGAGGCCTTGATCAACGGAATCGGGTCACGGTTCATCTTGCCGGTGGATGCCTGAGCGCTGCGTGAGCACTGCTTGCGGGCGTCCTTGCCTTGTTGCATGCGGTCTTTGAGTGAGGTCATTGGGCTCGGTCCGGCGGAAGGGGCGCTGTGAGTGTAGAAGCGCTTTTGGGGTTTATCCGTTGGCGTGAGCCCGGTGACGTCAACTCAATACTCCGCCACCTTATCTTCGCGCAAAACCCACCCGGCCTCGCCCGCCATCAACGTGTATTGAACCTGGCGCATCTTCCCCGTGCGGCCTGCGCCTGCGTCAGTGCTGTCATACACCGGGAAGCGCTGCACCAGCGCGTTTTCCACCACTGCAAACGAATCCTCGCCCTGATAGCCTTCGGCGATTTTCGGATTGTCGCTGACCGGCGGCAGGTAGATTTCGCTCAGGGATTTCTTGTTGTTGGCGGAATAGGCGATCAGCTCGCCCGGCATGCCGCGTCCGGGCGAGCGGGTAAACACGTAGAGTTCGGGGGAGCCGTCGTTATTGAGGTCAGCAACCTCGGCACGCACGACCTCACCGGTGAGCGCCCGGCTGATGACCGCGTTATCGATCTCCAGACCTTTGGGGGTGATGCGCAGCGTCGGTTTGCCATCGACCTGTTCGGTGCTGGCGTGAAAGGCAATGCCCTGCAATTCCAGCGTCTGCTCGAATGGCTGTCTCCCGCTGGTGGCGTCGCCATTGACCCGTCTCAGAGACAGCTCGTAGTTGGCCACTTCGTTGCGCCGTGCGGCATTGCGCATGAGATAGACCTGAACGGTGTACTCGCCGTCGGCCGGCAATGTTCCGAGGAAATGATTGCCCATGATCGAACCGTTGAACAGCGCGTAATCCGCGCCCTTGGCGGTGATGTTGAAGTAAGCGGAGGTGTTGGACGGTTTGAAATCGACGGTGAGCAATTGGCCGGCCTTGGCGTTGAATCTGTACTCCGCCGTCTGGTCGCCCTTGATCGACTGTTTGCGCTGAACACTGTCGGCGCTGGTTGGGAAATCGATCGGTTCGACGCGCACAGCGCCAGTATCTGCTGCGGGGACCGGCAGAGAAATCAGTGCGGCCAACGCGGCGGCAATCCAGGTTTTCATCTTCAACTCCATTGCATCTCGATGTACGCAGCATAGAGGCTGCGCCGAGCAGGCACCCACTGATTACGCGGTTTATATGTTGCTGGATTTGAGCGCGTGCTTGAGGTGATGTTTCTGACACGAATCAGCTGTTCACATAATTCTCACCTCAGTTTTGCCATGATCATTACCGGTATTCCATCGGCCCGAGCGAGTGATCCCGTCATGAATGTGAGCGTTCTCTACGCTTTGGTTGCGGCAGCATTGTTTGGCGCCAGCACGCCACTCGCCAAGCTGCTGGGGGTACAGATTTCACCGATTCTATTGGCCGGTTTGCTCTATCTGGGCAGCGGTCTGGGTTTGACCGTCCTGCGTGTTGCCCGCGATCGAGGCTGGCAGCGTTCCGGACTGGGCACAGGCGAATGGCCGTGGCTGGTCGGAGCGATTGGCTTCGGCGGTGTGCTGGCGCCAGTGGCATTGATGTTCGGTTTGACCAGAACGTCCGGCGCGAGCGCGTCGCTGATGCTCAATCTGGAATCAGTGCTCACGGCACTGCTGGCCTGGGTCGTGTTCAAGGAAAACGCTGATCGACGAATCGTGATCGGCATGCTCGCCATCGTGGCCGGCGGTGTCGTGTTGTCATGGCCGCAAGAGGCCATGTCGGCGCAGGACTGGACAGGCCCGCTGGCCGTCGCCTTCGCCTGCTTTTGCTGGGCCATCGACAATAACCTCACGCGGAAAGTCTCTGCCTCGGACGCACTGTTCATCGCCGGCAGCAAAGGCCTGGTCGCCGGTCTGGTCAACTGCGGCCTGGCCTTGCTCATCGGCACGCAAATGCCTGCGGCCACCACGCTGGTGCCCATCCTGCTGGTCGGATTTCTCGGCTACGGCGTCAGCCTGGTGATGTTCGTCCTCGCCCTGCGCGGGCTGGGCAGTGCGCGCACCGGCGCATACTTTTCCAGCGCACCGTTTCTGGGCGCAGCGATCTCGATTCTGCTGCTGGGCGAGTCGGTATCGCTGATGTTCCTGCTCGCAGCAGCGTTAATGGCCGTGGGGGTATGGATTCATCTGATGGAGAACCATAGTCATGAGCATCAGCACGAACGGCTCGAGCATGATCATCGCCATACCCACGACGAGCATCACCAGCATGTGCACGGGTTTGAATGGGATGGAACGGAGCCGCACAGTCATCCGCATGTGCATACGCCGATGCGGCATAGCCATGCGCATTTTCCGGATGTGCATCATCGGCATGGGCATTGATTGAATGTCTGAAGACTGGCGATTGATATCATTGTGATATTATTTTTTGTCTTCAGTCTTTCATTCGAGTCATTCCATGAAACCCTTTTTCCTGCTGCCCCTTGTCACCCTGTTTTCGGCTTTCAGCGTTGCCGCTGCACCCTCACCGGTAGCGTCGTTTGCCGCTTGTGACGATCACTCACTGGCCGTTGTGCAATCACCCTTGATCAAGGATCTGGTGCCAAGCACCGTCGAAAATGGCCAGATCAGATTGTCCGGCGGCACCAAGAGCGACATGGGCCAGCGCTGGATGTTTGCCAAGCCAGTCGAGATCGATGGCATGTCGTTGACCGGTTTTTACGCCGAAGACATGGACCTGATGGGCACGCGCATCATCAGTTGGGGCTTCTACGCCAAACAGACGCCGAACGAACTCCACACTCAACTGGAAAAAGCGGGCGGCCCGCGCCTGGACATGTCGCAGGGACTCTACGCTCGCGCGGAAATCTGGTCCCATGGCAAATCCAGCTGGCAGCCGGAAGATCCTGCCGCCACTGCCGGTAAGCTGGTGGTCGACAGTGCCGAGCGGGTGTTCTTGATTGAACCGGCTCCGGAAGAGCTGAGTGCTGGGAGTAAGGGGATGTTTACTTGCTCGATTCAGGGCAAGGTTAATGAGGCGATGCTTAAGTCTAGTCGTCCGGATTTGGTTAGTGTTGCTCGTTGATGGGGCATGAGTGCAGGTATGGAAAAGGACGACATTAGGTCGTCCTTTTTCGTAGCGTTTTCGAGGTAGTCGAGCCTGATCAATTGCAGACTACGGTCTTGCGTGCCCGGTTTGGCTTATGCCCTGATGCGACAAAGCCCGCACTTGGCGGGCTTTGTCGTTGAGAGTTGGTGGAGCCGGGGGGATTTGAACCCCCGTCCGCCAGTACTCCGCTGTCGGTACTACATGCGTAGCCGTTTCTATTAAGTTAACCCTCAGCGACCCGAAGGGCAGGGTGCTTTGGGCGAGTTGTGTAAGTTTTAGCCGCTTCGTCCACAACGTACTGCACGGCGATTCTGTTCTATATGACAATCATTTTGGGTTTACAGACATCCCCTGATGATTGCTGGACCCGAAGGTACCAGGAGCATTGTCAGCTGCAATTAAGCAGCGAGAGCAACACCGTATTGGTCGTCATTGGCAACTATAAGTAGTTGCAACAGTGGATTTACGACTTCTGTTACCAAGTCGGCATGCACCTAAAGTTTCGCAACCGGCGTCGAATCCTAAACGGCCCCGAACTCATTGCTCAGTACATCTGTTTGAGCAACAAGCGTGTGCAGTGTACGCCAATCGGCCCACAAGGCCAACCCGAAGGTTGGCCGGGACGCTGATCAGTTGTTGGTACCGGTGGACTTGCGCAATTCCACGATGGTTTGCGACGTTTCCGCAATGCAATCGTCGATTTTGCCTTGAGCCTTGAGCGCCTCGGCCTTGCTCACACTGGCGTTAGCACGCTGACTCAGTTCCGGGTTCGCTGACAGCTGGCCCTTGGCATTGTTGATGGTCTGAATATTGGCATCACACAGGTCAGCAGGCTTGCCGTCAGCAAACGAAGTGGACGCCATCATCGATGCAGTAACGAACAGACCTAACAGTACAGAACGTTTCATGTGTATCTCCTTGAACCGAGTGGGTCCAGACTTCGCTGGCCGTCAGGACGGGCAACCGTATGGAAGAAAAACCCCGATCAGCCGGGGTTAATCTGTGGACTACAGTCGAACTCAAGGGTTCTATTTTTCTTCAGCGAGCCTTCGCCCGGGTCACTCGATCCACCAGATAGACCAGTCCGTGGTAGTCAATTCCGCCATGTTGCGTCAGACCGATCTCACAGGTGCGGCTGGTGGAAATCCCCTCGCTGCAATGCTGCACCGCGTCCTTGAGCGTGCGCAGCGAATGGCTGTTCAGCTCCGGCGTGGTGAAGCCTTTGTCCCCGGCAAACCCACAGCAATGAATGCCTTCCGGGATCACCACGTTGTTGCTGCACTTGCGCGCCAGATCGATCAACGCCTGGCTTTCGCCCAGATGCTGCGTGCTGCAGGTCACGTGTACGGCAATCGGTGCCTCTTGCGGGGTGAAGTCGAGTCGATCAAGAAGGTGCGTACGGATGAAGCGCACCGGATCGTACAGATCAAGACGAACATCACCGACATCCTGCACCAGGCGCAACGTGCACGGACTGGTGTCGCAGTAGATCGGATCGAGTCCGCCGCGACTCGCATGCAGCAGTGCGCTGATCAACTCTTGGCGTTTGTGTTCGGCCTGTTCGGCGTAGCCTTTTGAGGCGAAGGGCTGGCCGCAGCAGAGATTGTCCTGATTGTCCGGGAAGACCACTTGGTAGCCGGCCTTCTCCAGCAAGCCACGGGTTTTGTCGTAGAGCGACATTTGCTCTTTGTCACCCGCCGCCGGGCCCATCACTCGCGACACACACGCGGCCAGATAGACAACGCGCGGGCGCTCGTCCGACACGCTGGGGCTGAAGCGAATGGCTTTCTCCGGTTGCGGCATCGCATTCGTCCACAACGGCACCTGACCTTTGGACAGGCGCGTAATGGTTGCCGAAAGTTTCGCCAGACGCGGCGCGCCGAGCATCATTCGTGCGCCGTTGGCCACGTGTAGGGTGAAGCGTGCGCCTTGCAGGGTCTTGGCGAAATTTCCTTCGATCCAGTCAGCGGTTTTCTGATGCGTCGCGTGTCGGGCTCGGAGTTTTTTCACCAGCTCACCGGTATTGATGCCTACAGGGCAACGTTGCGCGCACAGACCAGTGGCGGCGCAGGTTTCGATGCCTTGGTACTCGTAGGCTTTTTCCAGTTCGGTGGTGTCGACACCTGCACGTTTTTTCGCCTGAATATCGCGCCAGATGACAATGCGCTGGCGCGGGCTGAGGGTCAGGCCTTTTGACGGGCAGACAGGTTCGCAGAAGCCGCACTCTATGCACTTATCGACAATCTCATCCGCCGCCGGCAGCGGCTTCAGGTGCTTGAGGTGGATCTGCGGATCTTCGCTGAGCACCACGTCGGGATTGAGAATGCCATTCGGGTCGAGCAGACGTTTGAGCTGCCACATCAACTGATAGGCGTCGCTGCCCCATTCCAGTTCCACGAACGGCGCCATGTTGCGCCCGGTGCCGTGTTCGGCTTTCAGCGAACCGCCAAACTCCACCGCGACCAGTTGCGCGACGTCGTCCATGAACGCTTGATAGCGTGCGACTTCTTCCGGGTTGTTGAAGCCTTGGGTGAAGACGAAGTGCAGATTGCCTTCCAGCGCGTGTCCGAAAAGGATCGCTTCGTCGTAGGCATGTTTGTCGAACAGCTCGATGAGGCGATTGACGCCGATCGCCAGTTGTTCGACCGGGAAGGTCACGTCTTCGATGATCACCGTGGTGCCGGTTTTGCGCACTGCGCCTACGGCGGGGAAGGTGTCCTTGCGGATCGCCCAGAGCTTGGCGTTCTCGGCAGGGTCTTCGGTAAAGTCGACCTGCTTCTCCACTGGGAAGTCGCTGAGCGACGCCATGATCTGCCCCAGCTGCTCCTGCAGCAAAGTGGAAGATGCGGCGCGGGATTCGATCAGCAGTGCGCAGGCATTGTTCGACAGCTGTTGTACGAAAGCAGGCATGCCCGGTTTGTCTTGCACCGAGCGCAGGCTACGCCGATCGAGCAGCTCTACGGCGGACACCGGTTGGCTTTTCAACACGGTGACCGCGTTGCAGCAGGTTTCCACATCCGGGAATACGATCAGCGCCGAAGCCTTGTTTGGGTGATCGATCACCGTGTCGTAAGTCACCGCGCTGATAAAGCCGAGGGTGCCTTCGGAGCCGACCAGCAAGTGGCTCAAGATATCCACAGGCTCATCGAAATCCACCAAGGCGTTGAGCGACAGGCCGGTGGTATTTTTCAGACGGTATTTGTGGCGGATTCGTGCAGCCAGTTCGGCGTTGGCGCGGGTCTCGCGGCCCAATGTCGCCAAGCGTTCGAGCAGATCGCCGTGGCTTACGCGGAATGCCGCGACACTTGTAGCGTCTTCGGTATCCAGGCGCGTGCCATCGGCCAGCACCAGGCGAATCCCGGCCAGCGTGTGGTAGGTGTTTTGCGCGGTGCCGCAGCACATGCCGCTGGCATTGTTAGCGACGATGCCGCCGATTTTGCAGGCGTTGATCGACGCCGGATCCGGGCCGATCTTGCGCCCGAACGGTGCCAGCCATGCGTTGGCCTGTGCGCCGATCACCCCGGGTTGCAGGCGTATTTGCGTGCCTTGGCCGCGAATCTCGCGAGCGTTCCAGTTATCCCCAAGCACGATCAAAACGGAATCGCTGATCGCCTGACCGGAAAGGCTGGTGCCCGCCGCACGGAAGGTCACTGGAACATGGTCGCGCTGAGCCAGTTTTAGCAGCGCCACCACTTCATCTTCGGACTCGACGCGGATTACCAGTTGCGGGATCAGTCGATAAAAACTGGCATCCGTACCAAAGGCCAGGGTCGATAACGGGTCATCAAAACGGCGCTCGGCCGGAATCAGTTGTTGCGCATCACGCAGGAAATTCACCGGAAGCGTCATTGGTCCTCCAGGATCAGCACCACGAGGTCTTTCGGGCCGTGGGCGCCGTAAGCCAGCACTTGCTCAATGTCAGCGGTTTTCGACGGGCCGGACACCAGCAACGCATTGGTCGGCATGCCCTGGGCCCACGCGAATTCCTCTTGCACCTGATAGAAGTTGTCACGGATTTCGCTGGCCTTGAGCAGGGCGAAATGCACCGGCGGGACCAGGCTCATCAAACGCGGTTCTTCGCGGGTTGGCCAGAGGATCAGGCTGCCGGTGGCGGCGATTGCACCGAGGGTGCCGGTGAGGCTGGCCGGGGTGTCGTTGAACAGTTCGGCTTTCCACTCTTCCATTGGCCGGTCGTAGGATTTCAGTGTCGGCAGATCAGGATTGTTCGCCCAATGCTGTGTGATTTTCTGCCCGTGCGCTGTCGTCGGTGCGATCAACAGACTCGGCAACTGGCGGTCGCGCAACAATTGCGCAAGCAGTGCCGGCCATTCTTCGCCCGAGGTCAGGTGGATTTCGGTGTGCACCGCTTCCATCAATTTGCGCAGTTGCGGGATGCGTTGTTCGGCGCTGTAGGTGTAAGGCTGCGTCACCAGATCGACATCGAAGTTGTCGGCAATCGGTGTGGCGCCAGTCAGACTTTTCCGCAGTTTGCCGAGGATATTTTGCTTGGCGCTCATCAGCGGTCTCCCTGTTTGGCCAGATGCTCGCGGGCCATGTCGTGCAGTGAGCGGGCAGCGGGTTTCGGCGCGCTGTGATTTTGTGTCCATGGGCCGACATTGCTCGGGGTCAGGGCACGCAGGCGCGTGGCGAAGAAGCCGAACAATCGATACAAGGTCGGCGAGCTGTTGAGCTTGGCCCAGGCGTTCCAGATGAAACGTTCCTTGCGCGAATACTTGCTGCCCTGACCGCGCATCACTTGATTCGGGCTGTCCGGGGCTTTGACGTTCTCTTCGCGCAGGCGCCGCAGGATTGCCGGGATCGGAATTTTTACTGGGCACACTTCACCGCAGGCACCGCACAGCGACGAAGCGCTCGGGTGATCGGGGACTTTGGCCAGACCGACCATGTGCGGGGTGATGATTTTGCCGATCGGTCCCGGGTACACCTCGCCATAGGTGTGGCCACCGACGCGGGTGTAGACCGGGCAATGGTTCATGCAGGCGCCGCAGCGGATGCAGTTCAAGGTCTGACGCAATTCACTGTCGGCGAAGGCCTGACTGCGACCGTTGTCGAGCAGCACCAGGTGCACTTCCTGCGGGCCGTCGAGTTCGTGCTCCTTGCGCGGGCCGGAGATCATGTTGACGTAGGTGGTGATCGGAATGCCCAGCGCCGAGCGCGTCAGCAGTGACAGCAGCGGCACCACGTCACGCAGGTTTTCCACGACTTTTTCGATGCCGGTGACGGCGATGTGCACCGGCGGCACGGTGGTGGTCATGCGGCCGTTGCCTTCGTTTTCCACCAGCAGCAGGGTGCCGGTTTCGGCGACGGCGAAGTTGACACCGGAGACGCCGATGTCCGCTTCGAAGAATTTCTGCCGCAGGACTCTGCGACCGATCTGAATGAGTTGGTCAACGTCCTTGGTGTATTCCACGCCAAGTTTGTCGTGGAACAAGGACGCGACCTGACCGGCATTCTTGTGGATCGCCGGCATAATGATGTGTGAAGGCTTCTCGTGGTCGAGCTGGACGATGTATTCCCCCATATCGGACTCCAGACATTCAATGTCCCGAGCCTCGAGGAAATGGTTCATCTCCATCTCTTCGCTGACCATCGATTTGCCCTTGATCACTTGCCGCGCCTCGTGAGCGCGGATGATCGATAAGACGATGCCATTGGCCTCGTCCACCGTTTCCGCCCAGTGCACTGTCACACCGTTGCGGGTCAGGTTCTGTTCCAGTTGCTCGAGCAGGTCGGGCAACTTGGACAGCGCGCGGGCCTTGATCGAATTGCCCAGTGCGCGCAAATGTTCTCTTTCGTGGGCATCGCTGAAAGCGGCTGCCCGCTTGGCCATCAGTGAGTCCATGGCAGTACGGAAGTTGTTCCGCAGTTGCTGATCACCCAGAGCATTGTGTGCCCGGGTGCGGAAATCTTCTTCTACGGCGACCGTAGGAATAATCGCGGAAGTGCTCATTGCGCACCTCCGGTTCGTTGCCACAGAAAGCTGGCGAGATGTTGCCCGCGTAGCGCTTCTTTTTGTTTCTCCAATGCGCCGTTGATGTTCATCAAACAGCCACAGTCGGCGCTCAACACCTTGTGCGCGCCTGAATCCTTCAACGCTTGGGTCTTGTCAGCCACCATCGCGCCGGAAATGTCTGGCATACGGACGCTGAATGTCCCACCGAAGCCACAGCATTCGCTTTCGTGGTCATGGTTGACCCGTTCCACGTTGCTCAACTGCGCCAACAACTCGCGGCCGTGCAGGTGGGTGTTCATTTCGCGGCGTGCCGAACACGAAGTGTGCAGCGCGACTTTGACCGGTTCACCGCTGTCCTTGAGTTGCACCTTGCAGACGAACAGCAGAAATTCGGCCAGTTCATAGGTGCGGGCCGCGAGGGCCTGAACCTTTTTCAACGTCTCCGGCTCGTCCTTGAACAAGTCGGCGTAATGCTCCCGCAGCATGCCGGCGCAGGAACCCGACGGCACCACTACCGGATAATCCCCGGCAAACAGCGCCAGTTGCGAGCGCGCCACCGTCCGCGCCTGCTCGGTGTAACCCGAGGTGTAGGCCGGTTGGCCGCAGCAACTCTGCCCTTGCGGATACTCGACCCGGATCCCTTCGCGCTCCAGCAAGTGGATCGCGTCCATCCCGGCTTCGGGGTAGAACAGGTCGACCACACACGTGCCGAAGAGGTAGACCCGCGACGGTTTCTCGCTGGGGTATTGCCGAGGTTCGGGCAGTGGCGGTGCCACGCGCGTCGCGTTTGGCACAGCGTTGTAAAAAAGCTCGCTCATCAGGCGTGTCTCCGGGTGGGCCCGGTTATCCGTCTGTGGCGGCTGCTGAATATAAAGAGCGTTGCTTTCAGCAGCCTTACAGACCGGGTTGTGAATTGCTGACGCCGGCATCACGTAACCGGCGTCGGTTTTTTCCATGCTTCTTGTAGGCGTCTTGTAGGTTTAGTGCACCAGCATGCCGGTGAACCAGTAGGCCTGAGCCAGGGTGATCAAGCCGACAATCGTTGCAAAGAATAGGCTGTGTTTGAGGGTGAAGCGGAACAGATCCGATTCCTTGCCCACCAGTCCGGTCGCGGCGCAAGCCACGGCGATCGATTGTGGCGAGATCATCTTGCCGGTCACGCCGCCGCTGGTGTTCGCTGCCACCAGCAGGGTGTCGTTGACGCCGATCTGGTGCGCAGTGGTTGCTTGCAACGAACTGAACAGGGCGTTGGACGAAGTATCCGAACCGGTGAGGAATACGCCCAGCCAGCCGAGGAATGGCGAGAAGAACGGGAACGCTGCGCCCGTACCGGCCAGCACCAGCGCCATGGTCGAAGACATGCCGGAGTAGTTGGTGACGAAGGCGAACGCCAGCACCATGCCGATCGACAGGATTGGCCAGCGCAGTTCGTAGAAGGTCTCTTTCAAAGTGGTAAGACCAGTTTTGAAATTGATCTTCAAGACCAGCATCGAGATCAGCGCGGAGAAGAAAATCGCCGTGCCGGTCGCGGAAATCGGATCGAGTTTGAACACCGCTGGAATGGCAGTCGGGACGGCTACGATCGGTGCGGTTTTGATCACTAATTGATCAAGGTGTGGGATCGCGAAGTTGAACACCCAGCTGTACATCGAACCGCCAGCGGCGAACATCGCCTTGAAAGGCTTCAGCGTCCAGATCGTTACCAGCACGGTGAGGATCAGGAACGGTGACCAGGCTTTGAAAATTTCCCCGAGGCTGTAAGGCGACGCCACGGTGGTGCGCTTCTGGCCGAAACCGCCGACGCTGGCGGTGATCGCTGCGCTCGACGTGGCGCCGGCGATTTGCGCGCCTGCGGTGCGTTTTGGCTGCCAGATTTTCAGGAACAGGGTCAGCGATATCAGGCTGGCCAGCGCCGAGGTGATGTCCGGCAGTTCTGGCCCAATGAAGTTCGAGGTGAAGTATTGGGTGATGGCGAAGCTCAGGCCCGCAACCAACGCCGCTGGCCAGGTTTCACGTACGCCGCGCAGGCCGTCCATCATGAACACCAGCCAGAACGGCACGAACAGCGACAGCAGCGGCAGTTGGCGACCGGTCATGGCGCCGATCTTGAACGCGTCGATACCGGTGACTTGGCCGGCGACGATGATCGGGATCCCCAGTGCACCGAACGCTACCGGTGCGGTGTTGGCGATCAGGCACAGGCCAGCGGCGTACAGGGGGTTGAAACCCAGTCCGACCAGCAACGCGGCAGTAATCGCCACGGGTGCGCCGAAACCGGCGGCACCTTCCAGGAACGCTCCGAAGCAGAAACCGATCAGCAGCACTTGCAGGCGCTGGTCGTCAGTAATCGATAACACCGAGCTGCGAATGACCTCGAACTGACCACTTTTGACCGTCAGTTTGTAGAGGAACACCGCCGCGACAATGATCCATGCAATCGGCCACAGACCGTAGGCGAAACCATACCCGGCGGCGGCGAAGGCCATATCGACCGGCATCTGGAACGCGAAGATCGCCACGGCAATCGACAGGGCGAGGGTGATGCTCCCGGCCACATGGCCTTTGAGGCGGAACACCGCCAATGCGAGGAAAAAGAACACGATGGGGATGACGGCCGCGAGTGCGGACACGCCGAGACTGCCGAGCGGGCTGTAAAGCTGTTGCCAGGTTTGCATATGGGGTGGCCCCTAATTGTTGTTGGTCAGGCACTGTCAGCGTTCTTGGATAATTGGTAAGACCAATTTACAATCGCTGTTGGCTAGGGTAAAAGCCTTGGTGTCGGTGTGTCAATTTGTCGCCCTGAAACTTTTGTCGAACAAGCGGTGCAGATCGCATCTGATCTGGTTTGCGCAAGTGGTGTCTGGTAGGTGTCGGCAAGGCGCCGATAGGCCAGAATAGAGAGCCCGGCGAGCGGTCGGGATCGTGGAGAAATGAGTTATGGGGTTTGATCAGATACGTCAGCGCCGTTTGTCTGACGATATTGTCGAGCGACTTGAGGGGATGATCCTTGAGGGCACGCTGAAGTCCGGTGAGCGGTTGCCGGCGGAGCGCACGCTGGCAGAACAATTTGGCGTATCACGGCCGTCGCTGCGTGAAGCGATCCAGAAACTGGCGGCCAAAGGTCTGCTGGTCAGTCGTCAGGGCGGCGGCAACTATGTCGTGGAAAGCCTCGGCTCGACGTTCAGTGATCCGCTGCTGCAGTTGCTCGAAAGCAATCCTGAAGCACAGCGCGATCTACTGGAGTTTCGGCATACTTTGGAGGCATCGTGCGCCTATTACGCCGCATTGCGCGCCACCGATGTCGATCGTGAGCGGCTGACCGCCGCGTTTGAAGAGCTGCAGGACTGCTATTCGCGTCACGATGAAGTCAGTCGGGCGGAGGAGGGCGCGGCGGATGCGAAATTTCATCTGGCGATTGCTGAAGCCAGTCATAACGCGGTGCTGCTGCACACCATTCGCGGGCTGTTCGATCTGCTTAAGCGCAACGTGGTCACCAACATCGGCGGCATGTACAAGCAGCGCACGGAAACCCGCGACATGCTGATCACCCAGCATCGGGAATTGTATCTGGCGATTATTGAAGGTCGCGCGGAGCAGGCGCGAGAAGTCTCCAGCCGACATATCTTGTATGTGCAGGAAGTGCTGGAAGAGGTGCGGCAAGAGGTTCAGCGCATGGCCCGGGCGGAGCGGCGCAAGGGGATGTGATTTTCAAAGCAAAAGATCGCAGCCTGCGACAGCGCCTACATTGGAATATGTATTCCCCTGTAGGCGCTGTCGCAGGCCGCGATCTTTGCTTTCGGGGGGAAGACTAGTCTTCCTTGCCCTTGTTGCGCACGGCACGCTGCAGTTCACGACCGGCATCGCGCTCGCGCTCGGTATCACGCTTGTCGTATTCCTTCTTGCCCTTGCCCAGAGCAATTTCGCACTTGACCATGTGCTTGCTCCAGTACCAGGACAGGCAGACGCAGGCGTAACCCTTTTGCTGCACAGCGGCGGCGAGCTTTTCCAGCTCGCGGCGGTTGAGCAGCAATTTGCGTGTGCGCACCGGGTCAGCGATGACGTGGGTACTTGCGGTCATCAGAGGCGTGATGTGGCTGCCGAGCAACCATGCTTCGCCATCCTTGAGCAGAACGTAGCTGTCGACCAGCTGTAGCTTGCTTGCCCGCAGACTTTTTACTTCCCAGCCGGCCAGGACCAGACCAGCCTCGAACTTGTGCTCGATGAAGTAATCGTGTCGCGCCTTTTTGTTCTGCGCGATGGTCCCTGTTGGGTGTTTCTTCTGTTTAGCCATAGGGGCGGCATTATATGGAGATAAACCGCCGTCGGCTACGGTGATGCTGCGTGCTTGAGCAGGTTGAGTGAATCCCGGACAATGCGGCCTCTTTTTCTAACGCTTGGGCGTGATAAACGATGTCGACAGACAAGGTTTCTGTCCACGGCAGTTGGGCTAGCCGCTGGGTATTCATACTCGCCGCGACCGGTTCGGCCGTGGGACTGGGTAGTATCTGGAAGTTCCCCTACATGGTCGGGGTCTACGGCGGCGGCGCCTTTGTGCTGATGTTTCTGGCGTGCATCGCGCTGATCGGCATCCCGGTCATGCTCGCTGAAACCCTGATCGGCCGGCGCGCCCGCCAGAGTCCGGCGAACGCCTTGAAGGTGCTGGCACTGGAAGCCGGGCACTCGGGCAAATGGTCGTGGGGCGCATTTGCCGGGATGATCACGGCATTGTTGATCCTGTCTTTCTATAGTGTGGTCGGCGGCTGGTCGCTCGACTACATTGTCGATATGGGTCGCGGCGACTTCCAGGGCGCCACAGCCGATCAAGTCGGCGCTTATTTCGGCAATGTCATCTCCAATCCATGGCGTCTGACACTTTGGCATACGATTTTCATGCTGCTGTCGGCCTTCGTCATCGCCAAGGGCGTGGTCGCCGGGCTTGAGCGCAGCCTGCGCATCATGATGCCGCTGCTGTTCGTGATGATTCTGGTGTTGCTGGGTTACAGCATGACCACCGGGCATTTCATGGAAGGCGTGCATTTCATGTTCGACTTCCACCCGGAAAAAGTCCTCGACGGCTTGTTGCCGGCCATGGGGCACGCGTTCTTCTCGCTGAGCGTCGGTGTCGGTTCGATCATGATCTACGGTGCTTATATGCCGAAGAGCTCATCGTTGTCGGGCACCGTTGTCGGCGTGGCACTGCTCGATACCTTTGTTTCGCTGATCGCCGGTCTGGCCTTGTTCCCGATTGTATTTGCCGGAGGCCTGAACCCTAGCGAAGGGCCGGGGCTGATGTTCGTCAGTCTGCCATTTGCCTTTGGTAACGTGGCGTTCGGTCAGTTGATGGGCGTGGTGTTCTTTGTGCTGGTGGCGATTGCTGCCTGGAGCTCGGCGATCTCCCTTCTGGAACCGATGGTTGCCTACTTGGTTGAGCGCACCAAAGTCAGCCGCGCGTGGGTGACTTTCTGGCTTGCCTTCACTTGCTGGTTCGTCGGTCTGGGCACGGTGTTCTCCTTCAATATCTGGAAGGAAGCCAAATTTTTCGTGAACGAAGGCGGGATGTTCCATCTCTACCAATGGGGTGCGCAGAGCGGTCTGGACTTCTTTGGTGTGATCGATTTCTTCACCTCACGGATCATGCTGCCGCTCGGTGGCCTGTGTTTCGTGCTGTTTGCCGGATGGGTGATGGGGCGTGAAGCGGTACGCGACGAGTTGTCGATCCGCAATCCGCTACTGTTCGCCCTGTCTTTGTTCTTGATGCGCTACGTGGCGCCCATCGGCATTCTTGTAGTGTTTGCCGCTCAGCTCTGGAAGTAACGCTCACATGACGACACATATTCAACGATCGGCGTTGCTGCCGTACCCGGCGCAATTTCTCTATGACCTGGTCAACGACGTGGCGCGCTACCCGGAATTTCTGCCGTGGTGCTCCTCGGCGGAAGTGCTGGAAAGCTCGCCGGAGCATATGCGCGCCAGTGTTGGCGTAGCCAAGGGCGGGCTCAGTCAGCATTTCGTGACGCGTAATACGCTGGTGCCGGGGCAGTCGATTGAAATGAACCTGGAAGAAGGCCCGTTCAATCAGTTGCACGGCGTCTGGGTGTTCAAGGCTTTGAACGAGAAGGCCTGCAAGATCAGTCTGGATCTGTCGTTCGATTACGCCGGGCCGCTAGTGCGCGCGACGTTGGGGCCGCTGTTCAATCAGGCTGCGAATACGCTAGTGGACGCGTTCTGCCAGCGCGCCAAGCAGATGCATGGTTGAGCCGGTGATCGAGATAGAGGTGGTATACGCGGCCGTGGATCGTCAGGTATTGCGCTCATTCAGCGTCAATGAAGGCGCGACGGTGCGTGCTGCGGTGCTTGCATCGGGTATCGCTAGCGAGTTTCCCGAGTTGAATCTGGCGGAGTGCCCGCTGGGCATCTTTGGCAAAGTAGTTGCTGACCCGGACTCGCGGGTTATTCAGGCAGGGGAGCGCATCGAGATTTATCGCCCATTGCTTGCCGATCCGAAAGAGGTTCGACGCTTGCGAGCAGCCAAGGCTGCCGAAGCCAAGGCTCGAAACGCGTAAAAAGCCAAATTGCAGGCAATAAAAAACCCGGAATTTCCGGGTTTTTTATTGCCTCGCCAATTATTGCGGCGAGGTGTCCAGCGGCTCAGGTGTCGGAACCGGAACGGTTTCCACACCATCGACGTCCTTCTGGATCTGATCCAGCAAGGAACCTGGCTTGACCGGTTTTTCCGGTTCTGGCTTCTCGGCGTTTTCAGCAGGAGCAGACACGGTCGTGCCACTGTCCTTGCCGAGAATGGCTTCGTCACGGCTTACGCCCGGCATAAAGTCACCGGACAGGCTGACAAGCTGGTCGTTTGAGTTGAAAATAACGCTGATGCGTTCCTGTTGGCGTTCACCGCCACCCGGTTGCAGGCTGTACAGATAATCCCAGCGATCGGCATGGAACGTGTCGACAAGCAGAGGGTTACCCATGATAAACCGTACTTGCGGCCGGGTCATTCCCGGGCGTAACTGGTCTATCATGTCCTGCGTGACGACATTGCCCTGCTGGATGTCGATTTTGTAAACCCCGGGGAATGAACAACCGGCGAGTGCGAGCAGTCCCACAAAGGTGAAACTGGTTAGCAAGAGCTTGGTGTTTTGCATCGGTGGGCGACTTCCACTATCTTGGCTGGGACAACGTAAACGCCGATCATACCCGCATTAAGAGAAGCTGCGAAGCAGCATCGCGAGAAAGCTGACCATGGTTGAAAATAGCGAACTACGCAAAGCCGGCCTCAAAGTGACCCTGCCACGGGTCAAGATCCTGCAAATGCTCGACTCCACCGAGCAGCGTCACATGAGTGCCGAGGACGTCTACAAGGCGTTGATGGAAGCTGGCGAGGACGTCGGTCTGGCCACGGTTTACCGTGTTCTGACCCAGTTCGAAGCGGCTGGCCTCGTGGTCCGTCACAACTTCGACGGCGGCCATGCGGTATTCGAATTGGCCGACGGTGGCCACCACGACCATATGGTCAACGTGGAAACCGGTGAAGTCGTCGAATTCGTCAGCCCGGAAATCGAAAAGCTCCAGAAGGCAATTGCCGAGGAGCACGGTGTTGATCTGGTAGATCACAATCTGGTGCTGTACGTGCGCAAGAAAAAGTAAGCATGTCGCGCGAATTTCACATTCGCGAAACGAACGAAGGCGACCCAAGGGTCGCCTTCGTGCTTTCTGTCATTGCTAAACCTTGGCAGTGACCACCATTTTTTTCGCGTGGGCCAGGGATTCCTTGGTCAGATCGATGCCGCCGAGCATCCGTGCCACTTCTTCTATACGGTCATTCTTGCTCAGTTTGGAAACGGCAGTGTGCGTCGCCTCTTCACCGCGCACCTTGTGCACGAACAGATGCTGATGGCCTTGCGCGGCCACTTGCGGCAAGTGCGTGACAGTCAGTACCTGGCCGCGATCGCCGAGACGGCGCAACAGTTGGCCGACAATTTCTGCGGTCGGGCCACCGATGCCGACGTCCACTTCGTCGAATACCAGCGTCGGAACACGGGATGTCTGTGCGGTGATGACCTGAATCGCCAGGCTGATCCGTGACAGCTCACCGCCGGAAGCGACTTTCGCCAGCGCCTTCAGCGGCTGGCCCGGGTTGGCGCTGACCAGCAATTCGACCTGCTCCAGCCCGTTGGGCAATAACTCGTCGCTGCTGTTGGCCTTCAATTCGATGGTGAATCGTCCCCCCGGCATGCCCAGTCGCTGAATTTCCTGCTCAACAGCACTGGCGAGACTGCCGGCAGCCTGATGACGCAAATCGCTCAGTTCTCGGGCTTTCTCCTGATAGTGGCGGGCGTAGGAGGCCAGTTCTTCACCCAGGCGCTCAATGGATTCGTCATTGGCGTTGAGGGTTTCGATCTCATCCAGCAATTTCTGCTGCATTTCGCCGACTTCGGTGGGTTGAATCCGGTGTTTGCGCGCCAGGGTATAAATAGCGTCGAGACGTTCTTCCAGATATTGCAGGCGCGCCGGATCGGCATCGAAGTTATCTAGGAAGCGATTGAGTTCGCCAACGGCTTCTTCGACC
This sequence comes from Pseudomonas sp. Irchel s3h9, assembly GCF_900187475.1. Taxonomy (NCBI): domain Bacteria; kingdom Pseudomonadati; phylum Pseudomonadota; class Gammaproteobacteria; order Pseudomonadales; family Pseudomonadaceae; genus Pseudomonas; species Pseudomonas sp. Irchel s3h9. Next base: position 38,466 of record NZ_FYDH01000011.1, read on the forward strand.
TGAATCTGTGCGCTGGTGAGCAAACTGCTTGCTTCGCCCAATGCGCCAACGGAATTGTTCACGCTCGACAGGCGATTAAGGCTGGCGGTCAGTGCATTCAATACATTGCCGGAATCGCTTTCGCTGCATTGTTCGACCACTTGCCGACAAATGCCCAGCAAGGTTTCGGCGTTGGTCAGGTTTTTGTGTTCCTGCTCCAGTTGCTCCAGCTCGTTATCACCGAGGCCGAGGTTTTCCAGCTCTTCAAGCTGATAGCTCAGCAATTGATGGCGGGCGCGTTGTTCGTCGCCGGAATTGGAGAGGCGCTCCAGCTCCTGGCGAGTCTGGCGCCAGCGCTGGGCGGCGAGCTGAACCTGGCGGGCCAGGTCGGTAGCGCCGGCGTACTCGTCCAGCAAGCGGCGGTGAGTATCGGTTTTCAGCAGGGACTGGTGTTCATGCTGGCTGTGGATATCGATCAACAACTCGCCCAATGACTTGAGGTCGCCGAGCGGGCAGGGAGTGCCGTTGATGTAGCCGCGTGAACGACCTTCGGAGGTGATCACCCGGCGCAGAATGCACGGGCCATCAGTCTCCAGATCGCGCTCGGCCAGCCACGTGCTGGCTTCAGGAATGTCAGCCAGATCGAAGGTCGCAAGGATATCGGCCTTGTCGGCGCCGGGACGAACCACACCGCTGTCGGCGCGATCGCCGAGGGTCAGGCCCAGTGCGTCGAGCATGATCGACTTGCCGGCGCCGGTTTCACCCGTGATCACGCTCATCCCGCGATCAAGTTCGAGATCGAGATGTTCAACGATGGCGTAGTTATGTACGGACAGGTGCACCAGCATAAAGGCCGCTCCCAAGCTAAAGGTCTGGTTATTTATACAGTGTTTTGTTTCGCGCTGACAATGCCCTCCCTTAGCTCGATTTGCTTGAACCACAAATCTGCTTAGTGCATCGAGGAATGAGGATTCGGCACTTTTTTGTAGGGTTAATGTTTGAAGGCCCTTGAAGCCTGATTTTGCGGCCCCATATATCGGGGCAGAAGCGCGAGTCAGGCTCGCGGACGAAATTGAAAGGAGAATTCTATGGCTGACGAACAGACAGTAGATACGCAAAACCCAGAAGCCAATCAGGCGCCCGAAGGTTCGGGTGATGACCTGGCGACCCGTGTACAAGTGCTCGAAGAGCAATTGGCCGCCGCGCAGGATCAATCTCTGCGTGTTGCTGCTGATCTGCAGAACGTCCGTCGCCGTGCCGAGCAGGACGTCGAGAAGGCGCACAAGTTTGCCCTGGAAAAATTTGCCGGCGACCTGTTGCCGATCGTCGACAGCCTGGAGCGCGGCCTCGAGCTGTCGAACCCGGACGACGAAAGCATTCGTCCGATGCGCGAAGGCATCGAGCTGACGCTGAAAATGTTCCACGACACCCTCAAGCGTTATCAGCTGGAAGCGATCGATCCGCACGGCGAACCGTTCAACGCCGTTCAGCATCAAGCGATGGCCATGCAAGAAAGCGCCGACGTAGAACCGAACAGCGTTCTGAAGGTGTTCCAGAAGGGCTACCAGCTCAACGGTCGCCTGCTGCGTCCGGCCATGGTTGTGGTCAGCAAGGCGCCTGCGCCAATTTCGCCTTCGATTGACGAGAAGGCTTGAAATTAGCCGCAAGGCCCCCATTTAGAAGTCAAGCGTTTAAGTATTACCGCAGTCAGCCACCACTGCTGCGGCAAAAAAATCCAAAGTTTCGGGAGAGTTAACATGGGCAAAATTATCGGTATCGACCTGGGGACCACCAACTCCTGCGTCTCCGTGCTGGAAAACGGCAAAGCAAAAGTTATTGAAAACGCTGAAGGCGCGCGTACCACGCCGTCGATCATCGCTTACGCCAACGATGGCGAAATCCTGGTAGGTCAGTCGGCCAAGCGTCAGGCTGTGACCAACCCGCACAACACCCTGTACGCAGTAAAGCGTCTGATCGGTCGTCGTTTCGACGAAGAAGTTGTGCAGAAAGACATCCAGATGGTCCCTTACAAGATCGTCAAGGCTGACAACAACGACGCCTGGGTTGAAGTGAACGGCCAGAAAATGGCGCCGCCACAAATCTCGGCTGAAATCCTGAAAAAGATGAAGAAGACCGCCGAAGACTATCTCGGCGAGACCGTGACCGAAGCGGTGATCACCGTTCCGGCCTACTTCAACGACAGTCAGCGTCAGGCGACCAAAGACGCCGGCCGCATCGCGGGTCTGGACGTAAAGCGCATCATCAACGAACCGACCGCAGCTGCTCTGGCTTACGGTATGGACAAGGCTAAGGGCGATCACACCGTGATCGTTTATGACCTGGGTGGCGGTACTTTCGACGTTTCCGTGATCGAGATCGCTGAAGTTGATGGCGAGCACCAGTTCGAAGTTCTGGCCACCAACGGTGACACGTTCCTCGGCGGTGAAGACTTCGACATTCGTCTGATCGACTACCTCGTTGACGAATTCAAGAAAGAAAGCGGCATGAACCTCAAAGGTGACCCGCTGGCCATGCAGCGCCTGAAAGAAGCCGCTGAGAAAGCCAAGATCGAGCTGTCGTCCGCTCAGTCGACCGACGTCAACCTGCCGTACATCACTGCAGACGCGACCGGTCCTAAGCACCTGAACGTGAAGATCTCGCGTGCCAAGCTCGAAGCACTGGTTGAAGACCTGGTTCAGCGCACCATCGAACCTTGCCGTATCGCCATGAAAGACGCCGGTCTGGACGTTGGCGCGATCAACGACGTGATCCTGGTCGGTGGTCAGACTCGTATGCCGCTGGTGCAGAAGCTGGTTACTGATTTCTTCGGTAAAGAAGCTCGTAAAGACGTTAACCCGGACGAAGCTGTTGCCATGGGTGCTGCGATTCAGGGCGCCGTTCTGGCTGGTGACGTGAAAGACGTTCTGCTGCTCGACGTTAGCCCGCTGACCCTGGGTATCGAAACCATGGGTGGCGTGATGACCGCGCTGATCGAGAAAAACACCACGATTCCTACCAAGAAATCGCAAGTGTTCTCGACTGCCGACGACAACCAGGGCGCTGTGACCATTCACGTGCTGCAGGGCGAGCGTAAGCAAGCCACTCAGAACAAGTCCCTGGGCAAGTTCGACCTGGCCGACATTCCACCTGCTCCACGTGGCGTGCCGCAGATCGAAGTGACCTTCGACATCGACGCTAACGGCATCCTGCACGTTGGTGCGAAAGACAAGGCTACCGGCAAGACCCAGTCGATCGTGATCAAGGCCAACTCCGGTCTGTCCGACGAAGAAATCGAGCGCATGGTGCGTGACGCCGAAGCCAACGCTGAGGAAGACCGCAAGTTCGAAGAGCTGGCCGCTGCCCGTAACCAGGGTGACGCACTGGTTCACTCGACGCGCAAAATGATTGCTGACGCGGGCGACAAAGTCACCGCCGAAGAGAAGACTGCGATCGAGGCTGCTGTGGTTGCTCTGGAAGCCGCTGTCAAAGGCGACGACAAGGCCGCTATCGAAGCCAAGGTTGAAGATCTGTCGAAAGTCTCCGCTCCGGTTGCTCAGAAGATGTACGCCGAACAGGCGCAGCCAGCTGATGGCGCAGCCCCGCAAGGCGAATCGGCTGAGAAGGCTGACGACGTTGTCGATGCAGAGTTCGAAGAAGTCAAAGACCACAAGTAAGTTGTTGGTCGGCCGGTTGACTGCCTTTAGGCAGTGACTGGTAGGATGTCGCCGCGCGGGAGCTAGCTCCCGCGTTGGCGTATCTGGAATACGCGAATTTTTACAGCATGCGACAAGGTTCGGATGTTGGCGGTATGGCCGGGAATGCTCCTGCTTTTCGCGCCGCAAGTACCGCAAGAAACAAAGACCAGGATCGTTGAATTGACGTGAGTTGGGTCCGGGCCTGTATTGGGGCTCAACGAGTTTGGCCATCCTCAGGAGGGGTTTGCCGAACGTCCTCAAGAGTGCAGAAGACTTATGGCAAAGCGTGACTATTACGAAGTGTTGGGTGTTGAGCGCGGCTCAAGCGATGCGGACCTCAAGAAGGCTTACCGTCGTCTGGCGATGAAGCACCACCCGGACCGTAATCCCGATGACAAAGCGTCGGAAGAAATGTTCAAAGAGGCCAACGAGGCCTATGAAGTGCTGTCCGACTCGAGCAAGCGTGCGGCGTACGATCAGTACGGCCATGCCGGCGTCGACCCGAGCATGGGGGGCGGTGGCGCCGGTTTCGGCGGTCAGAACTTCTCGGACATCTTTGGTGATGTTTTCAGTGATTTCTTCGGTGGCGGTCGCGGTGGTTCCCGTGGCGGCGCTCAGCGTGGCAGCGACTTGCGCTACACCCTGGAGCTGAATCTGGAAGAAGCGGTGCGCGGCACGTCGGTGAATATCCGCGTTCCGACGCTGGTCAACTGCAAGCCGTGCGATGGTTCCGGCGCTAAGAAAGGCTCGTCGCCATCGACCTGCCCGACCTGCGGCGGCATCGGTCAGGTGCGCATGCAGCAGGGCTTCTTCTCGGTGCAGCAAACCTGCCCGCGTTGCCATGGCCAGGGCAAGATCATTTCTGATCCGTGCAACTCCTGCCACGGTGACGGCCGTGTTGAAGAGTACAAAACCCTGTCGGTCAAAGTGCCGGCTGGCGTCGATACCGGTGACCGCATTCGCCTGTCCGGCGAAGGCGAAGCGGGTACGCAGGGCGGCCCGACGGGCGACCTGTATGTGGTTATCAATGTCCGCGAGCACGACATCTTCCAGCGCGATGGCAAACATCTGTTCTGCGAAGTGCCGATCAGCTTCGTTGATGCGGCGCTGGGCGGCGAGCTGGAAATTCCGACCCTCGACGGTCGCGTCAAACTGAAAATCCCTGAAGGCACCCAGACCGGCAAGCAGTTCCGCGTACGCGGTAAAGGCGTGGCGCCGGTACGTGGCGGCGGTGCGGGCGATTTGATGTGCCGCGTTGCGGTGGAAACTCCGGTCAATCTGAATCGTCGTCAGCGCGAACTGCTGGAAGAATTCCGCAGCTCGCTGGCCGACGACAATAGCCACTCGCCGAAAACCACCGGTTGGTTCGACGGTGTGAAGCGCTTCTTCGGCGATCTGTAAGGAGTCGGCATGCGACGTATAGCTGTGATGGGCGCTGCTGGGCGCATGGGTAAGATTCTGGTCGAGGCCGTGCAGCAGCGCGCGCCGCTGACCGGTTTGACCGCCGCCGTGGTTCGTCCTGGCAGCACGCTGATCGGCGTCGATGCGGGGGAGCTGGCCTCGCTGGGGCGTATCGGTGTGCCGTTGTCCGGGCATATCGAAGCTGTGGCTGAAGAGTTCGATGTGTTGATCGACTTCACGCTGCCGGAAGTGATGCTGAAAAACCTCGCGTTCTGCCGCAAGGCCGGCAAGGCCATGGTCATTGGCACCACCGGGCTGGACGCGGCGCAGAAGCAGTTGCTGGCCGACGCGGGCAAAGATATTCCGATCGTGTTCGCGGCCAACTTCAGTGTCGGCGTCAATCTGTCGCTGAAACTGCTCGACATGGCGGCGCGCGTGCTGGGTGATGAGGCGGATATCGAAATCATCGAAGCCCATCACCGGCACAAGATCGATGCGCCGTCGGGTACGGCGTTGCGCATGGGTGAAGTGATTGCCAGTGCGCTTGATCGTGATTTACAGAAAGTCGCGGTGTACGGTCGTGAGGGTCATACCGGCGCTCGTGAGCGTGAAACCATCGGCTTCGCCACCGTGCGTGGTGGTGATGTGGTGGGTGATCACACCGTGTTGTTCGCCTGCGAAGGTGAGCGCCTGGAGATCACGCACAAGGCGTCTAGCCGTATGACGTTCGCCAAGGGCGCGGTGCGTGCCGCGCTGTGGCTGGATGGTCGCGAGCCGGGTCTGTACGACATGCAAGACGTGCTTGACCTGCGTTGATACACTGCTGAACCCGGCGCAAACGCCCTGTTTGCGCTGGTTTTTTTCCGCTCGGCGACGACCTGTCGCATTCTCCGGCCTTTTAGGCTCTTTAGCGGTGGACCAAAAAAGCCTTTTTCTGTAAGCTACAGCTTTAGTGTGTCCACTAAAAGCGCGCAGAATAATTCAGTGAAGAAGCGGGGTGACGTGTCCATACGTCACTCCGCTTTTTTACAACCTGCGATCGCCCTTTCATGCGTTATTTACGGGAGGTCTTCTTGACTAAGCCAGCCATACTTGCCCTTGCTGATGGCAGCATTTTTCGCGGCGAAGCCATTGGTGCCGACGGTCAAACCGTTGGTGAGGTGGTGTTCAACACCGCAATGACCGGCTATCAGGAAATCCTTACCGATCCTTCCTACGCCCAACAGATCGTTACCCTGACTTACCCGCACATCGGCAACACCGGCACCACGCCGGAAGATGCCGAGTCCGACCGCGTCTGGTCCGCTGGCCTGGTCATTCGTGACCTGCCGCTGGTAGCGAGCAACTGGCGTAACACGATGTCCCTGTCCGACTACCTGAAAGCCAACAACGTTGTGGCAATCGCCGGTATCGACACCCGTCGCCTGACCCGCATCCTGCGTGAAAAAGGCGCACAGAACGGCTGCATCATGGCCGGCGACAACATCTCCGAAGAAGCGGCCATCGCCGCTGCGCAAGGCTTCCCGGGCCTGAAAGGCATGGATCTGGCGAAAGTCGTCAGCACCAAGACTCAATACGAGTGGCGCTCGACTGTCTGGGATCTGAAAACCGACAGCCACGCGACCATCGACGCTTCCGAGCTGCCTTACCACGTGGTTGCCTACGACTACGGCGTCAAGGTCAACATCCTGCGCATGCTGGTTGAGCGCGGCTGCCGCGTCACCGTCGTACCTGCGCAGACGCCTGCCGCTGATGTGCTGGCACTGAAGCCGGACGGCGTGTTCCTGTCCAACGGCCCTGGTGATCCAGAGCCATGCGACTACGCGATCAAGGCGATCAAGGAAGTGCTGGAAACCGAAATTCCGGTATTCGGCATCTGCCTCGGTCACCAACTGCTGGCTCTGGCCTCCGGCGCCAAGACCCTGAAAATGGGCCACGGCCACCACGGTGCCAACCACCCGGTGCAGGATCTGGACACTGGCGTCGTGATGATCACCAGCCAGAACCACGGTTTTGCGGTAGACGAAGAAACCCTGCCAGCCAACGTGCGTGCGATCCACAAATCGCTGTTCGACGGCACCCTGCAAGGCATCGAGCGCACCGACAAGAGCGCGTTCAGCTTCCAGGGCCACCCTGAAGCGAGCCCGGGCCCGAACGATGTCGCGCCACTGTTCGACCGCTTCATCAACGAGATGGCCAAGCGACGCTAAGCGTTCGCCTTGAGACTGTAGAGAGAAGCCCTCGAGGGCGGCCCCGACACCGGCGGCCCCCTCGGGACTTCAGAAATCGATCAAGACGGCTTGCCGACTGACCTGCGGATTTGAGTGACAAACCCATGCCAAAACGTACAGACATTAAAAGCATCCTGATTCTCGGCGCTGGCCCGATCGTTATCGGCCAGGCCTGCGAATTCGACTACTCCGGCGCCCAGGCCTGTAAAGCCCTGCGCGAAGAGGGTTACCGCGTCATCCTGGTGAACTCCAACCCGGCCACCATCATGACCGACCCGGACATGGCCGACGCGACCTACATCGAGCCGATCAAGTGGCAGACCGTTGCCAAGATCATCGAAAAAGAACGCCCGGACGCCGTGCTGCCAACCATGGGCGGCCAGACTGCTCTGAACTGCGCCCTGGATCTGGAGCGCGAAGGCGTTCTGGAGAAGTTCGGTGTGGAAATGATCGGCGCCAACGCTGACACCATCGACAAGGCTGAAGACCGCTCGCGTTTCGACAAGGCGATGAAGTCCATCGGCCTGGCGTGCCCGCGTTCCGGTATCGCCCACAGCATGGAAGAAGCCAACGCGGTTCTCGAAACCCTGGGTTTCCCGTGCATCATCCGTCCGTCCTTCACCATGGGCGGCACCGGTGGCGGTATCGCGTACAACCGTGAAGAGTTCGAAGAAATCTGCGCCCGTGGTCTGGACCTGTCGCCGACCAAAGAGCTGCTGATCGACGAATCGCTGATCGGCTGGAAAGAATATGAAATGGAAGTTGTCCGCGACAAAAAGGACAACTGCATCATCGTCTGCTCGATCGAAAACTTCGACCCGATGGGCGTGCACACCGGTGACTCGATCACCGTTGCTCCAGCACAAACCCTGACCGACAAGGAATACCAGATCCTGCGTAACGCCTCCCTGGCGGTACTGCGCGAGATCGGCGTCGAGACTGGCGGCTCCAACGTGCAATTCGGTATCTGCCCGAACACTGGCCGTATGGTCGTGATCGAAATGAACCCGCGCGTATCGCGTTCCTCGGCACTGGCTTCGAAAGCCACCGGTTTCCCGATCGCCAAAGTCGCGGCCAAACTGGCTGTGGGTTACACCCTCGACGAACTGTCGAACGACATCACCGGCGGCAAGACCCCGGCGTCCTTCGAACCGTCGATCGACTACGTCGTCACCAAGCTGCCACGTTTCGCCTTCGAGAAATTCGCCAAGGCTGACGCACGCCTGACCACGCAAATGAAGTCGGTTGGTGAAGTCATGGCCATCGGCCGTACCTTCCAGGAATCCCTGCAGAAAGCCCTGCGCGGTCTGGAAGTCGGCGTTTGCGGTCTGGACGAGAAGCTCGACCTGAGCAACCCGGAAAGCATGAGCGTGCTCAAGCGCGAACTGACCGTGCCGGGCGCCGAGCGTATCTGGTACGTGGCGGACGCTTTCCGCGCTGGCCTGTCGGTCGAAGACATCTTCGGCATGAACATGATCGACCCGTGGTTCCTGGTGCAGATCGAAGATCTGATCAAGGAAGAAGAGAAGGTCAAGACCCTCGGTCTGTCCGCTATCGACCGCGACCTGATGTTCAAGCTCAAGCGTAAAGGCTTCTCCGATCAGCGTCTGGCCAAACTGTTGGGCGTGACCGAGAAGAACCTGCGTACTCATCGCCAGAAGCTGGAAGTGTTCCCGGTCTACAAGCGCGTTGACACCTGCGCCGCCGAGTTCGCCACTGACACCGCTTACCTCTACTCCACCTACGAGGAAGAGTGCGAAGCTGCGCCGTCGGGTCGCGACAAGATCATGATTCTGGGCGGTGGTCCGAACCGTATCGGCCAGGGCATCGAGTTCGACTACTGCTGCGTTCACGCTGCTCTCGCCCTGCGCGAAGACGGCTACGAAACCATCATGGTCAACTGCAACCCGGAAACCGTTTCCACCGACTACGACACTTCCGACCGTCTGTACTTCGAACCGGTAACTCTGGAAGACGTGCTGGAAATCTGCCGCGTCGAGAAGCCGAAAGGCGTGATCGTCCAGTACGGCGGTCAGACTCCGCTGAAACTGGCTCGTGCCCTGGAAGCCGCTGGCGTGCCGATCATCGGCACCAGCCCGGACGCCATCGACCGCGCTGAAGACCGTGAGCGTTTCCAGCAAATGGTTGAGCGCCTGAACCTGCGTCAGCCGCCAAACGCCACCGTGCGCAGCGAAGACGAAGCTGTTCGTGCTGCCGCGAAGATCGGTTATCCGCTGGTGGTGCGCCCGTCTTATGTACTGGGCGGCCGTGCGATGGAAATCGTTTACAAGGAAGACGAGCTCAAGCGTTACCTGCGTGACGCGGTGCAAGTGTCCAACGACAGCCCTGTGCTGCTCGACCACTTCCTCAACTGCGCCATCGAAATGGACGTGGATGCGGTCTGTGACGGCAAAGATGTGGTGATTGGCGCGATCATGCAGCACATCGAACAGGCTGGCGTTCACTCCGGTGACTCAGCGTGCTCGCTGCCGCCGTACTCGCTGCCGGCGCACATCCAGGACGAGATGCGCGAACAGGTCAAGAAAATGGCTCTGGAACTCGGCGTTGTCGGCCTGATGAACGTGCAGTTGGCGCTGCAAGGCGAAGACATCTACGTCATCGAAGTCAACCCGCGCGCTTCCCGTACCGTACCGTTCGTGTCGAAGTGTATCGGTGTCTCCCTGGCGATGATCGCTGCCCGCGTGATGGCCGGTAAGACCCTGAAAGAAATCGGCTTCACCAAAGAAATCATCCCGAACTTCTACAGCGTGAAAGAGGCGGTGTTCCCGTTCGCCAAGTTCCCTGGCGTTGACCCGATTCTCGGCCCAGAGATGAAGTCGACCGGTGAAGTGATGGGCGTCGGCGACACCTTCGGTGAAGCATTCGCCAAAGCCCAGATGGGCGCCAGCGAAGTGCTGCCGACCGGCGGCACTGCGTTCATCAGCGTGCGTGACGACGACAAGCCACTGGTTGCAGGCGTGGCCCGCGATCTGATCAACTTGGGCTTCGAAGTGGTAGCCACTGCCGGCACTGCCAAGCTGATCGAAGCCGCAGGTCTGAAAGTGCGCCGTGTGAACAAAGTGACCGAGGGTCGTCCGCACGTGGTCGACATGATCAAGAATGACGAAGTCACCCTGATCATCAACACCACTGAAGGTCGTCAGTCGATCGCTGATTCGTACTCCATTCGTCGTAATGCCTTGCAGCACAAGATTTACTGCACAACCACTATTGCTGCTGGCGAAGCTATCTGTGAAGCGCTGAAGTTCGGTCCTGAAAAAACCGTGCGCCGCTTGCAGGATCTACACGCAGGATTGAAGGCATGATCAAATACCCAATGACCGTCCAGGGCGCCAAAGCCCTGGAAGAAGAACACGCTCACCTGACCAAGGTCGTCCGTCCGAAGCTCAGCCAGGACATTGGTACGGCTCGCGAGTTGGGTGACTTGAAGGAAAACGCTGAATACCATGCTGCCCGCGAACAGCAAGGCATGGTCGAGGCGCGGATTCGTGATATCGAAGGCCGGATTCAGAATCAGGTCATCATCGATGTCACGACCATTCCGCATACTGGCAAAGTGATTTTCGGTACCACCGTCGAAATCGCCAACGTCGAGACTGACGAAAGCGTCACTTACCACATCGTGGGTGAGGATGAGGCTGACTTCAAACTTGGCAAGATTTCGGTCGGCTCGCCTTTGGCCCGTGCCTTGATTGGCAAGGAAGAGGGCGATGTGGTCGCCGTGAAAACGCCAAGCGGCGTGATCGAGTACGAGATTGTCGAAGTCCGTCACATCTGAAAAAGGGCGCCCGCTGCATGCGGGCGCCATGCTTTGGCAGCTGACCCAGATGCTTTGGGTTGGCGGTCTATGGCTGATTCATCTCGGTTTGCAGCCGGCGTTGGGCAAGATTGGCCTGGCACCGCTGCTGATCGATGAGGTGGCCAGTGCATTCGAAGTGCTGGTGGTGGGATTCGCCGCCGCATGCGTGATCTTTCAGGCGCTGGTGCTGGTTCAAGCTGAGGGTCTTGCCAGTCTATGGCGGGATTTTCGCGGGCAGGTGTTGCTGATGGCGTTGTATGCGTGTGCGATGTTTGTCGCAGTGCGTGTCGGCTGGCCGGATGCGCAGCGCTGGCAGGTCTTCAGTTATCTGGTTCTGGGCTTTTCCGGGCTGGTGCTGGTGATGCAGCCGGTGCCGGGATGGAGTGGCAGGGTGCGCGAAGCACACCCTTGACCCTTGTCATCACTTGAAGCGATGAACGTTCGACAGCTGCTTGTTGACGCTGAAGTTCTTGCGGTAAACCAGTGCCATCTTGCCGATGACCTGTACCAGGTCCGCTTTGCCGACCTTGCACAGTTCTGCGATATGCGCCAGGCGCGACTCGCGATCGAGGATGTTGAGCTTGATCTTGATCAGCTCGTGGTCCGCCAAAGCGCGTTCAAGTTCGGCTAAAACACCTTCAGTCAAACCGTTGTCAGCCACCGTCAAAACCGGTTTCAGGTGGTGGCCAATGGATTTGTACTGTTTCTTCTGCTCTGGAGTGAGCGGCATAATCTGACCCTTTCGTCTGGATTCTGTAAAATGGCGGCCATTTTACCCGAGGGCTCGTGGATCCGCCCAATTAATCACGACCCTAATCATCGAGGTGCCCAATGGCGCGTTCCAAGACAAGCCTTGGTTGGCTGAAACGACATGTCAACGATCCCTATGTGAAGCAAGCACAGAAGGATGGCTACCGCTCGCGTGCGAGTTACAAACTTCTGGAGATCCAGGAGAAATACAAGCTGATCCGTCCCGGTATGAGCGTTGTCGACCTGGGTGCGGCGCCCGGTGGCTGGTCGCAGGTGACTAGCCGGCTGATCGGTGGTCAGGGACGTCTGATCGCCTCGGACATCCTGGAAATGGACAGCATTCCGGACGTGACTTTCATTCAGGGCGATTTCACCGAGGACGAAGTGCTCGGGCGGATTCTAGAAGCCGTGGGTAATTCGCAGGTGGACCTTGTGATTTCCGATATGGCCCCCAATATGAGTGGTACGCCTGAAGTGGATATGCCCAAAGCCATGTTTCTTTGCGAGCTGGCGCTTGATCTGGCCGAACGGATCCTCAAGCCGGGCGGTAATTTCGTGATCAAGATTTTTCAGGGCGAAGGGTTTGATGTTTACCTGAAGGATGCTCGCAAGAAGTTCGACAAGATCCAGATGATCAAGCCGGACTCCTCTCGTGGCAGCTCCCGCGAGCAATACATGCTGGCTTGGGGTTATCGCGGGCGTAGCGAGTAAAACGAGGTTTTTGTGCAGGGTGATAGGTTTTTAGTATTTCGCCCGGCGAGCATTAACGAATATTGTGTAGAAAGTGTTTCACAAAGGGTTACAGACGGCGCCTGCCAGAGTCGTAGGTAATGTAGTAAGTTAGGCCGGTGAATATCATGCGAAGCGCGCGCCAGTAGCGGAGCTTGCTTCAGAGGGTAGTTAATTGAACGATATGGCAAAGAATCTGATCCTGTGGTTGATCATCGCGGCTGTCCTGGTGACGGTGATGAACAACTTCTCCAGCCCTAACGAGCCGCAGACCCTCAACTATTCCGACTTCATCCAGCAGGTCAAGGATGGCAAGGTCGAGCGCGTAGCCGTTGATGGTTATGTGATTACCGGCAAGCGCAATGATGGCGATAGCTTCAAGACCATTCGTCCGGCAATCCAGGACAATGGCCTGATCGGCGACCTGGTCGACAACCACGTTGTGGTTGAAGGCAAGCAGCCTGAGCAGCAAAGTATCTGGACTCAGTTGCTGGTGGCCAGCTTCCCGATCCTTGTGATCATCGCGGTGTTCATGTTCTTCATGCGCCAGATGCAGGGCGGTGCCGGTGGCAAGGGCGGACCGATGAGCTTCGGCAAGAGCAAGGCGCGCCTGCTCTCCGAAGATCAGGTGAAAACCACATTGGCTGACGTTGCCGGTTGCGACGAAGCCAAGGAAGAAGTCGGCGAGCTGGTTGAATTCCTCCGTGACCCGGGCAAATTCCAGCGCTTGGGCGGTCGTATTCCTCGCGGTGTGCTGATGGTCGGTCCTCCGGGTACCGGTAAAACCTTGCTGGCCAAGGCGATTGCTGGTGAAGCCAAGGTTCCGTTCTTCACCATTTCCGGTTCTGACTTCGTCGAGATGTTCGTCGGTGTCGGTGCCAGCCGTGTTCGCGACATGTTCGAGCAGGCCAAGAAGCATGCTCCTTGCATCATCTTTATCGACGAAATCGACGCTGTCGGTCGCCATCGTGGCGCCGGCATGGGTGGTGGTCACGATGAGCGTGAGCAGACCCTCAACCAGTTGCTGGTTGAGATGGACGGCTTCGAAATGAACGATGGCATCATTGTTATCGCTGCGACCAACCGCCCAGACGTTCTCGACCCAGCGCTGCTGCGTCCGGGCCGTTTCGACCGTCAGGTTGTCGTTGGTCTGCCAGATATCCGTGGTCGTGAGCAAATCCTCAAAGTACACATGCGCAAAGTGCCAATGGGTGACGACGTCGCTCCGGCCGTTATCGCGCGTGGTACTCCGGGCTTCTCCGGTGCTGACCTGGCTAACCTGGTCAACGAAGCGTCTTTGTTCGCTGCACGTAGCGGCAAGCGCATCGTCGAAATGAAAGAGTTCGAACTGGCCAAAGACAAGATCATGATGGGCGCCGAGCGCAAATCCATGGTCATGTCCGAGAAAGAGAAGCAGAACACCGCTTATCACGAAGCTGGGCACGCCATTGTCGGTCGCGTCGTGCCTGAGCATGATCCGGTCTACAAGGTGTCGATCATTCCACGTGGTCGTGCTCTGGGTGTGACCATGTTCCTACCGGAAGAAGATCGTTACAGTCTGTCCAAGCGTGCGCTGATCAGCCAGATCTGCTCGCTGTACGGTGGCCGTATCGCTGAGGAAATGACCCTCGGTTTCGACGGTGTGACCACCGGCGCTTCCAACGATATTATGCGTGCTAGTCAGATTGCGCGGAACATGGTCACCAAGTGGGGCCTGTCGGAAAAACTCGGTCCGTTGATGTACGCCGAAGAAGAGGGTGAAGTGTTCCTCGGGCGCGGCGGTGGCGGTCAAGCTGCCAGCTTCTCCGGTGAGACAGCCAAGCTGATCGACTCCGAAGTGCGCAGCATCATTGATCAGTGCTACGGCACGGCCAAACAGATTCTGACGGACAACCGTGACAAGCTTGATGCCATGGCTGATGCGTTGATGAAGTATGAAACGATCGATGCTGAACAGATCGACGACATCATGGCGGGTCGTACACCACGCGAGCCACGTGACTGGTCGGGGGGCACTGGTACACCACCACCTCCGGTGGTTCATGACGAGCGTCCGGAAACACCGATTGGCGGTCCGGCTGCTGACGTTTAAGGTTTGAAATGACTTCTGTACAGTCCCTGACCCGGTTGCCTTGCGGCAACCGGGTTCTTGATTTGGCCCAGACGCATGTCATGGGTATTCTCAATGTCACCCCTGATTCTTTCTCCGACGGCGGCCAATACAGCCAGCTCGATGCGGCTTTGCGCCACGCCGAGGCTATGGTTGCAGCGGGTGCGACGCTGATTGATGTCGGTGGCGAGTCCACTCGCCCAGGCGCGCGCGCAGTGTCACCGCTCGAAGAGCTTGAGCGTGTGGCGCCGATCGTCGAGCTGATCAATCGCGAGTTGGATGTGATCATTTCGGTGGACACTTCTACGCCAGCCGTTATGCGCGAAACCGCACGATTGGGTGCCGGGTTGATCAACGATGTGCGGTCACTGCGGCGCGATGGCGCGCTGGATGCGGCGGCGGCTACGGGGTTGCCGGTGTGTCTCATGCATATGCTCGGTGAGCCTGGAGACATGCAGGACAATCCGCAGTATCAGGATGTCACGCGCGAAGTCGGTGATTTTCTAGCCGAGCGCATGGCGCAATGTGCGGCGGCCGGTATTCCTGAGGAGCGGATCATTCTTGACCCGGGTTTCGGTTTCGCCAAAACCCTGCAGCACAACCTAAGCTTGTTCAAGCACATGGAAGCCCTCCATGCCCTGGGCAGGCCTTTGCTTGTCGGTGTTTCCCGAAAAAGCATGATCGGGCAGGCCTTGAATCGTCCTGTCGGCGAGCGGCTGCATGGTGGTCTGGCACTGGCGGCGCTGGCATCGGTGAAGGGGGCGCGTATATTGCGCGTCCATGATGTAGCGGAAACGGTAGACGTGGTGCGCATGATCGCAGCCGTGGAATCAGCCGAATAAGAATGATGGAGCACTTATGAGCAAGAAATACTTTGGTACTGACGGCATTCGTGGTCGAGTCGGTGAATACCCGATTACTCCTGACTTCATGCTCAAGCTCGGCTGGGCTGCCGGCATGGCGTTCCGCAAAATGGGCGCTTGCAAGGTGCTGGTCGGCAAGGACACGCGGATTTCCGGTTATATGTTCGAGTCGGCACTTGAGGCTGGTCTGACATCGGCGGGGGCCGATGTGATGTTGCTGGGTCCTATGCCGACGCCGGCCATTGCCTATCTGTCGCGCACGTTTCAGGCTGAGGCCGGTATCGTGATCAGTGCCTCGCACAATCCGCATGACGATAACGGCATCAAGTTTTTCTCCGGTAAGGGCACCAAGCTGCCAGATGAGCTGGAGTTGATGATCGAGGAGTTGCTCGATACCCCGATGACTGTGGTCGAGTCGAGCAAGATCGGCAAAGTGTCGCGAATCAACGATGCATCAGGTCGCTACATTGAATTCTGCAAGAGCAGTGTGCCAACCGGGACCAGTTTTTCCGGTCTCAAGATCGTTATCGACTGTGCGCACGGTGCGACCTATAAGGTGGCTCCGAGTGTCTTCCGCGAGTTGGGGGCAGAAGTCGTTGTGCTGTCAGCGCAGCCAAACGGTCTGAATATCAATGAAAACTGCGGCTCGACCCATATGGGTCAGTTGCAGGCTGCGGTGCTCGCCGAGCATGCCGACCTGGGTATCGCTTTCGATGGTGATGGTGATCGGGTGCTGATGGTCGATCACACTGGCGCCATCGTCGATGGTGACGAATTGCTGTTTATCATCGCTCGTGATCTGCATGAGCGGGGTAAATTGCAGGGCGGCGTTGTTGGTACCCTGATGAGTAATCTGGGGCTGGAACTCGCGCTGGCGGATCTTTCGATTCCTTTCATTCGTGCCAATGTGGGTGACCGCTACGTGATAGCCGAGTTGCTTGAACGCAACTGGCTGGTCGGCGGAGAAAACTCGGGGCATATCGTTTGCTTCAATCACACCACGACCGGTGATGCGATCATCGCTGCGTTGCAGGTGCTGATGGCGCTGAAGACCCGTAATGAAGGTTTGGCGCAAACCCGCCAGGCATTGCGCAAGTGCCCTCAGGTACTGATCAATGTGCGTTTTGGTGGTGGCGAAAGTCCGCTGGAACACCCGGCTGTCAAGGAGGCCAGTGCGCGCGTCACCCAGGCAATGGCGGGGCGCGGGCGCGTGCTTTTGCGCAAGTCCGGGACAGAGCCTCTGGTGCGCGTAATGGTCGAAGGCGAGGACGAAACCCAGGTTCGCAACTACGCCGAAGAGCTGGCAAAACTGGTAACTGAAGTTTCTGCCTGATACGGCTTGCAAGCCATGATTGTGTTGGGTAACATCTGCGCCCACTTTGACCGACGAGGTACAGCATGCGTCGCCCTATGGTAGCTGGTAACTGGAAGATGCACGGTACCCGCGCCAGCGTCGCTGAGCTGATCAACGGCCTTCGTCATCTGGCCTTGCCAAGCGGTGTTGATGTCGCGGTATTCCCGCCTTGCTTGTATATCAATCAAGTGATTGATGGCTTGAAAGGCAAATCGATTTCGGTCGGTGCGCAGAATTCTGCGGTGGAATCCATGCAAGGTGCATTGACCGGTGAGATTGCGCCGAGTCAGTTGGTGGATGCAGGTTGTTCCCTTGTGCTTGTCGGGCACTCCGAACGCCGCCAGATAATGGGCGAGCGAGACGGGATGCTGAATCGCAAGTTCGCAGCGGCACAGGCATGTGGCTTGATTCCGGTGTTGTGTATAGGGGAAACCCTGGAGCAACGCGAAGCTGGAAAAACTCTTGAGGTTGTCGGGCGTCAGCTGGGCAGCATCATCGAGGAGCTGGGTGTGGGTGCCTTTGCCAAGGCAGTCATTGCTTACGAGCCGGTCTGGGCTATTGGTACCGGACTGACTGCTACGCCGCAGCAAGCTCAGGATGTGCATAAAGCCATCCGCGAGCAGCTGGCGGCAGAGAATTCTGAAGTCGCACGAGGTGTGCGGCTTCTATACGGCGGCAGCGTGAAGGCGGCCAATGCGGTCGAACTGTTCGGCATGCCGGATATCGATGGGGGGCTCATTGGTGGAGCTTCCCTGAATGCAGATGAGTTCGGTGCGATCTGTCGCGCCGCGGGAAACTGAAAAAATGCTGGAAACAGTCGTAGTCGTTTTTCATCTGCTGGGTGCATTGGGCGTAGTTGCTCTGGTTTTGCTGCAGCAGGGTAAAGGTGCGGACGCTGGCGCGTCTTTCGGAGCAGGTGCTTCAAATACTGTGTTCGGAAGCCAAGGTTCCTCTACCTTTCTTAGTAAGTTTACTGCTATACTTGCCGCCGGTTTCTTCATAACCAGCTTGGGGTTAGGTTACTTTGCTAAAGAGAAGGCTCATCAGCTGACTCAAGCAGGATTGCCAGATCCAGCAGTGTTGGAAGTACCTAAGCAACAACAACCGGCTTCTGATGATGTCCCGGTGCTTCAAGAGCAAAAGTCGGCTACTCCAGCGACTGACGTGCCTCCAGCTCAAGAGCAGAAGTAAGAAGAGTTTCAAACGTAGTTTTGCCGAGGTGGTGGAATTGGTAGACACGCAACCTTGAGGTGGTTGTGCCCATAGGGTGTAGGGGTTCGAGTCCCCTTCTCGGTACCAATTAGTCAGGAGAGCCCGCTGTTGCGGGCTTTCTTGCAGGTGGAAGGTTACATTGACCCTATAAGGGATCGGTCGTATACTTCCGCCCCAGCTTTGTCGCGGGGTGGAGCAGTCTGGTAGCTCGTCGGGCTCATAACCCGAAGGTCGTCGGTTCAAATCCGGCCCCCGCAACCAGTTTAAGGAGCCCCTTTTAAGGGGCTTTTTGTTAGCTGGACACTTTCAACGCCGCTGTTCGACGGCGTTTCAAGGATGGGCGTTAAGCCCATTTTTTTATTTTGCAAAGCATGCACATATCATGCACTAGGGGGTTCAGGTGTCGAGCAAGCTAGAAGAGTTGCAGGCCTTGCTGGCCCCGGTGGTCGTGGCCCTGGGCTATGAATGCTGGGGTATCGAGTTTTCGGCTCAGGGTCGTCACTCGATGTTGCGCGTTTATATCGATAAAGAGGGTGGCGTGCTGGTGGACGATTGCGCCATTGTCAGCCGTCAGATCAGCGGTGTACTGGATGTTGAAGATCCAATTTCCGTTGAATACACCCTCGAAGTTTCCTCGCCTGGCATGGAGCGCCCACTGTTCACTCTTGAGCAGTTTGCAAAATTTGCCGGTGAACAAGTGAAGATCAAGCTGCGCTCGCCTTTTGAAGGTCGACGCAACTTTCAGGGCCTTCTGCGCGGTGTAGAAGAACAGGATGTCGTGGTGCAGGTAGACGACCATGAGTTCCTGTTGCCGATCGATATGATCGACAAGGCCAACATTATTCCCAGTTTTGACTGAGACGCGGATCCCGCGGATCCAATGGCTTGCGAAAGGCGAGGCGTACGATGAGCAAAGAAGTACTGCTGGTTGTTGAGTCGGTATCCAATGAAAAGGGCGTACCGGCAAGCGTAATTTTTGAAGCGCTGGAGCTGGCTCTGGCCACTGCTACCAAAAAGCGTTTTGAAGACGAAGTAGACCTGCGTGTGGAAATTAACCGCCACACCGGTTCTTACGAAACTTTCCGTCGCTGGACGGTCGTTGAAGAGAATGATCTCGACGATCCGGCCATCGAAACCTGGCCAACCAAGGTTGCTGAAACGCATCCTGGCGCCAAGGTTGGCGACGTCGTTGAAGAAAAGATCGAATCCATCGAGTTCGGCCGCATCGCTGCACAGACTGCCAAGCAGGTCATTGTGCAGAAAGTTCGCGAAGCCGAGCGCGCTCAAGTGGTCGACGCCTATCGCGAGCGCCTGGGAGAAATCATCTCCGGCACCGTGAAAAAAGTCACCCGCGACAACGTGATCGTCGATCTGGGTAACAACGCTGAGGCGTTGCTGGCCCGTGAAGACATCATTTCTCGCGAAACTTTCCGTGTCGGCGTGCGCCTGCGTGCGCTGCTCAAGGAAATCCGCACCGAGAACCGCGGCCCGCAGCTGATCCTGTCGCGTACCGCGCCGGAAATGCTGATCGAGCTGTTCCGCATCGAAGTGCCGGAAATTGCCGAAGGCCTGATCGAAGTAATGGCAGCGTCCCGTGATCCGGGTTCGCGCGCCAAGATCGCCGTCCGCTCCAAGGACAAACGCATCGACCCGCAGGGCGCTTGCATCGGTATGCGCGGTTCGCGCGTCCAGGCAGTGTCGGGTGAGTTGGGCGGTGAGCGTGTTGATATCGTCCTGTGGGATGACAACCCGGCTCAGTTCGTGATCAACGCCATGTCCCCGGCTGAGGTTGCGGCAATTATCGTTGACGAAGATGCCCACGCCATGGACATCGCCGTTGGCGCAGACAATCTGGCTCAGGCCATCGGTCGAGGTGGTCAGAACGTGCGTCTGGCGAGCCAGTTGACTGGCTGGACCCTGAACGTGATGACCGAATCGGACATCCAGGCTAAGCAGCAAGCAGAAACCGGCGACATCCTGCGCAACTTCATCGACGAGCTGGAAGTCGACGAAGAACTGGCTCAGGTGCTGGTAGATGAAGGCTTCACCAGCCTGGAAGAGATTGCCTACGTACCGTTGGAAGAAATGCTCAACATCGACGGCTTTGACGAGGACATCGTCAACGAGCTTCGCGCTCGTGCCAAGGATCGTTTGTTGACCAAAGCCATCGCTACTGAGGAAAAGCTGGCAGACGCCCATCCGGCCGAAGACCTGCTCTCGCTTGAGGGTATGGACAAGGATTTGGCGATGGAACTGGCGGTGCGCGGCGTAATTACCCGCGAAGACCTGGCCGAGCAGTCTATTGACGACCTGCTCGACATCGACGGCATTGACGATGATCGTGCCGGCAAGTTGATCATGGCCGCCCGAGCCCACTGGTTCGAGTAATTAGGCGCGGCCTGAGGAGAGAAGTGCATGACGCAAGTCACGGTGAAACAACTGGCCGATGAGGTCAAAACACCGGTAGAGCGCCTGTTGCAGCAGATGCGTGAGGCAGGTCTGCCGCACACCGCCGCCGAAGAAAATGTGACTGACAGTGAGAAGCAGTCCCTGCTGACTCACTTGAAAAGCAGCCACAAGGCGAAAGTGGAAGAACCACGCAAGATCACGCTGCAGCGTAAAACCACCAGCACCCTGCGTGTGGCTGGTAGCAAAAGCATCAGCGTAGAAGTTCGCAAAAAGAAAGTTTTCGTACAGCGTAGCCCGGAAGAAATCGAAGCCGAACGCAAGCGTGAACTGGATGAGCGTCGCGCAGTAGAAAATGCTGCTCGTCAGAAGGCTGAAGAAGAAGCCAAGCAGCGCGCCGAAGAAGAAGCGCGTCGCCAGCCTGCTGCTGCGCAGACCGCTACCAGCGACGCCGTTGCGGCGCCGGCTGCAGCTGCCGAACCTGTTCGCGAAAGCGCGCCGGTGGTTGCCGCTGCTCCAGCTCCGTCTGCTGAAGTTCGTAACAAGCAGAACGAACAGCGCCGTCCGGACAAACCACGTGCTGACGACAACAATCGTCGCAGCGGTGGTGGTGATGGCGAGCGCAAAAACGCTCCGCATCGCGCATCGGTCAAAGAAAAAGCGCCGGCTCCACGTGTGGCGCCACGCACTACCGACGAAGAAAGCGATGGCTTCCGTCGCGGTGGTCGCGGCAAGGCCAAGCTGAAAAAGCGCAACGCCCACGGTTTCCAGAGCCCTACCGGCCCTGTCGTGCGTGACGTGCAGATCGGCGAGACCATCACTGTTGGCGATCTCGCCAATCAGATGTCGGTCAAGGCTGCTGAAATCATCAAGTTCATGTTCAAACTGGGTACTCCAGCGACCATCAACCAGGTACTTGATCAGGAAACTGCTCAACTGGTTGCTGAAGAGCTGGGCCACAAAGTGACCCTGGTCAGCGACACCGCCCTGGAAGATTCCCTGGCCGAGTCCCTGAAGTTTGAAGGCGAAACGTTCTCCCGTGCACCGGTCGTGACCGTAATGGGCCACGTTGACCACGGTAAAACCTCGCTGCTCGACTACATCCGTCGTGCCAAGGTAGCTGCTGGCGAAGCCGGCGGTATCACTCAGCACATCGGTGCGTACCACGTTGAAACCGAACGCGGCATGGTCACCTTCCTCGATACCCCGGGTCACGCCGCGTTTACCGCAATGCGTGCCCGTGGTGCCAAGGCGACCGACATCGTGATTCTGGTGGTTGCAGCGGACGACGGCGTGATGCCGCAGACCATTGAAGCTGTTCAGCACGCTGTAGCGGCTGGCGTTCCACTGGTTGTTGCAGTGAACAAAATCGACAAGCCGGGCGCCGATCTCGATCGCATCCGTAGCGAACTGTCGGTTCACGGCGTGACTTCTGAAGAGTGGGGCGGTGATACGCCGTTCGTACCGGTGTCGGCGAAAGTCGGTACTGGCGTGGACGAGCTGCTTGAAGCCGTTCTGCTGCAAGCTGAAGTGCTTGAACTGAAAGCGACTCCATCGGCTCCTGGCCGTGGTGTTGTGGTTGAATCGCGTCTCGACAAAGGTCGTGGCCCGGTTGCAACCGTTCTGGTTCAAGACGGTACCCTGCGCCAAGGCGACATGGTACTGGTCGGTTCGAACTATGGCCGCGTTCGCGCCATGCTCGACGAGAACGGCAAGCCAATTAAAGAAGCCGGTCCTTCCATCCCTGTCGAGATTCTCGGCCTGGACGGTACTCCAGACGCTGGCGACGAGATGAGCGTGGTTGCTGACGAGAAGAAAGCCCGCGAAGTGGCTCTGTTCCGTCAAGGCAAGTTCCGCGAAGTCAAACTGGCTCGCGCTCACGCCGGCAAGCTGGAAAACATCTTCGAAAACATGGGTCAGGCCGAGAAGAAGACGCTTAACATCGTCCTCAAATCCGACGTCCGTGGTTCGCTGGAAGCTCTGCAAGGCGCTCTGAATGGCCTGGGCAACGACGAAGTGCAAGTGCGCGTCGTCGGCGGCGGTGTCGGTGGTATCACCGAGTCCGACGCTAACCTGGCACTGGCTTCCAATGCTGTACTGTTCGGCTTCAACGTGCGTGCCGATGCTGGCGCACGGAAGATCGTCGAGCAGGAAGGTCTGGACATGCGTTACTACAACGTGATCTACGACATCATCGAAGACGTCAAGAAAGCCCTGACCGGCATGCTCGGCAGCGATGTTCGCGAGAACATCCTGGGTGTGGCCGAAGTGCGTGACGTGTTCCGTTCGCCGAAGTTTGGCGCGATCGCTGGCTGCATGGTGATCGAAGGTGTTGTGCACCGTAACCGTCCGATCCGTGTACTGCGTGAAGACATCGTTATCTTCGAAGGCGAGCTGGAATCCCTGCGCCGCTTCAAGGATGACGCTTCCGAAGTACGTGCCGGCATGGAATGCGGTATCGGCGTGAAGAGCTACAACGACGTCAAAGTCGGCGACAAGATCGAAGTCTTCGAGAAGGTTCAGGTTGCTCGCAGCCTCTAACTCGCGCACTTCAGGAGCCGTGATGGGCTGCCGTACTCAACGGTGCGGCGCATCACCCGGACTCTAAACGCAACGCCCGGTCTGGCTTTTGTCAGGCCGGGCGTTTGCCGCTTTCAGACCTTGCGGGTTTCACCGCAGGGCAGTAACAGGTAACAAATCATGGCAAAAGAATACAGCCGTACCCAACGTATCGGCGATCAGATGCAGCGTGAGCTGGCCCAACTGATCCGTCGTGAAGTCAAAGATCCACGCGTGGGTCTGGTCACCATTACCGCTGTGGAAGTCAGCCGTGACGTCGGTCACGCCAAGATTTTCATTACCGTGATGGGCCAGGACAACGCTGAAGATATCGCACAAAGCATCAAGGTGCTCAACGCCGCCGCAGGTTTCCTGCGCATGCAGCTGGCCCGTGAAATGAAGCTGCGCAGCGTGCCGCAATTGCACTTCCACTACGACGAATCCGTCGTGCGTGGTGCGCACCTGTCGGCCCTGATCGAGCGCGCCGTGGCTGAAGACAATCAGCACCTGGACGTTGCTGCACCTGAAGACACCAAGGAGTAATTCGGTGGCTCAGGTCAAACGTATCCGTCGTAACGTCAGCGGCATCATCCTGCTCGACAAACCGTTGGGATTCACCTCCAATGCCGCGTTGCAGAAGGTTCGCTGGTTGCTCAACGCCGAGAAAGCCGGTCACACCGGTAGCCTCGACCCGCTGGCCACCGGCGTCTTGCCGTTGTGCTTCGGTGAGGCCACCAAGTTCTCGCAATACCTGCTCGATTCCGACAAGGGTTATGAAACCCTGGCGCAACTGGGCAAGACCACCACCACGGCTGATGCTGAAGGTGAGGTTTTGCAGGAACGCCCGGTGACCGTTGGTCGCGCCGATGTCGAAGCGGCATTGCCGAAATTTCGCGGGCAAATCAGTCAGATACCGCCGATGTACTCGGCGCTCAAGCGTGATGGCCAACCGCTGTACAAGCTGGCTCGTGCAGGCGAAGTAGTGGAGCGCGAACCGCGTTCTGTTACTATTGCGCGCTTGGAATTACTGGCCTTCGAAGGCGATACTGCGCGTCTTGCGGTGGATTGCAGCAAGGGCACCTATATTCGCACCCTGGTGGAGGATATCGGTGAGCAACTTGGTTGTGGTGCGTACGTCGCTGAATTGCGTCGTACCCAGGCCGGGCCTTTCACCCTGGCGCAGACGGTTACCCTCGAAGAGCTGGAAGCAGTACATGCCGAAGGCGGCAACGAAGCGGTTGATCGCTTCCTGATGCCATCGGACAGCGGCCTGCTGGATTGGCCGTTGCTGCACTTTTCGGAAGCGAGCGCGTTCTACTGGCTCAATGGCCAGCCGGTACGTGCCCCGGATGCTCCGAAGTTCGGCATGGTACGGGTACAGGATCACAATGGTCGCTTCATCGGTATCGGTGAAGTGAGCGAAGACGGGCGCATCGCGCCACGTCGTTTGATTCGGTCAGAATGACCGGAACCGGCCTGTGTAACAGCAGGTCGGCGAGTGTGGCTGTTAACAGGCACGGTCACGACTCATTTATAGATACAGGGATTTGTCCCTGGCCTGTTGAAGCTGTTTCCCTGAAACAGTTTCCTGATAAAAGGATTGCCTCATGGCTCTCGACGTTCAAGAAAAAGCTCAAATCGTTGCTGACTACCAGCAAGCTGTTGGTGACACTGGTTCGCCAGAAGTGCAAGTTGCACTGCTGACCCACAACATCAACAAACTGCAAGGTCACTTCAAGGCCAACGGTAAAGATCACCACTCCCGTCGTGGTCTGATCCGCATGGTAAACCAGCGTCGCAAGCTGCTGGACTACCTGAAAGGCAAGGACGTGAGCCGTTACAGCGCTCTGATCGCTCGCCTGGGTCTGCGTCGCTAATCAGCGATTGCGCTATGAGGTTGGTGGTCTGCAAGACGTCCGCGGTTTACCGCGGTCGCCTTGCAGGCTCCCAGCCTCAAGTTTTATCTGGATGCACGTTTTACCCCGGACAAGGGTTGGGCCGATTCCCGACATTGCCCAAGAATTCGCAAGAAACCAGTTCCCCCAAGAGCCACAAAGAAGGTAGGACACCGTGAACCCGGTAATCAAAAAATTCCAGTTCGGTCAATCGACCGTTACCCTCGAGACTGGCCGTATCGCCCGTCAGGCCTCCGGCGCAGTATTGGTCACCGTTGACGACGACGTCAGCGTATTGGTGACTGTAGTCGGTGCAAAACAAGCCGATCCGGGCAAGGGCTTCTTCCCTCTGTCCGTTCACTACCAGGAAAAGACTTACGCTGCCGGTAAGATCCCTGGCGGTTTCTTCAAGCGCGAAGGCCGTCCTTCCGAGAAAGAAACCCTGACTTCCCGACTGATCGACCGTCCGATCCGTCCACTGTTCCCTGAAGGCTTCATGAACGAAGTGCAGGTTGTCTGCACCGTCGTTTCCACCAGCAAGAAAACCGATCCGGACATCGCTGCGATGATCGGTACCTCGGCTGCCCTGGCCATCTCGGGCATTCCGTTCGACGGCCCGATCGGCGCCGCTCGTGTAGCTTTCCACGAAAGCACCGGCTACCTGCTGAACCCGACTTACGAGCAGCAAGCTGCTTCGAGCCTGGACATGGTCGTTGCCGGTACTTCCGACGCCGTACTGATGGTTGAATCGGAAGCCAAAGAGCTGACCGAAGACCAGATGCTGGGCGCTGTACTGTTTGCTCACGACGAATTCCAGGTTGTGATCAACGCTGTGAAAGAACTGGCCGCTGAAGCTGCCAAGCCAACCTGGAACTGGGCTCCGGCTCCAGAAGCCACCGAACTGCTGGGCGCTATCCGTGCCGAGTTCGGCGAAGCGATCTCCCAGGCTTACACCATCACCATCAAGGCCGACCGTTACGCTCGCCTGGGTGAGCTGAAGGATCAAGTCGTTGCCAAGCTGTCCGGTGAAGAAGGCCAGCCTTCGTCCAGCGAAGTCAAAGCTGCTTTCGGCGAAATCGAATACCGCACCGTTCGCGAAAACATCGTAAACGGCAAGCCACGTATCGACGGTCGCGACACCAAAACCGTACGTCCGCTGAACATCGAAGTCGGCGTTCTGCCGAAGACTCACGGTTCGGCGCTGTTCACCCGTGGTGAAACCCAGGCTCTGGTCGTTGCAACACTGGGTACTGCCCGTGACGCACAACTGCTGGACACCCTGGAAGGCGAGAAAAAAGACCCGTTCATGCTGCACTACAACTTCCCTCCGTTCTCGGTGGGCGAGTGTGGTCGCATGGGTGGTGCTGGTCGTCGTGAAATCGGTCACGGCCGTCTGGCCCGTCGTTCGGTTTCGGCCATGCTGCCAGCCGCTGACGTGTTCCCGTACACCATCCGTGTAGTTTCGGAAATCACCGAATCCAACGGTTCGAGCTCGATGGCTTCCGTTTGCGGCGCTTCCCTGGCCCTGATGGATGCTGGTGTGCCGATGAAGGCGCCGGTTGCCGGTATCGCCATGGGTCTGGTTAAAGAAGGCGAGAAATTTGCCGTCCTGACCGACATCCTGGGTGACGAAGACCACCTGGGCGACATGGACTTCAAAGTAGCCGGTACCGCCAAAGGCGTTACTGCGCTGCAGATGGACATCAAGATCAAGGGCATCACCGAAGAGATCATGGAAATCGCTCTGGGCCAAGCCCTGGAAGCGCGCCTGAATATCCTCGGTCAGATGAACCAGATCATCGGTCAGTCGCGTACCGAACTGTCGGCCAACGCTCCGACCATGATCGCGATGAAAATCGACACCGACAAGATCCGTGACGTTATCGGTAAAGGTGGCGCGACCATCCGTGCGATCTGCGAAGAAACCAAGGCTTCGATCGACATCGAAGACGACGGTTCGATCAAGATCTTCGGCGAAACCAAGGAAGCGGCTGAAGCAGCACGTCAGCGCGTTCTGGGTATCACCGCTGAAGCCGAGATCGGCAAGATCTACGTCGGCAAGGTTGAGCGCATCGTCGACTTCGGCGCATTCGTCAACATCCTGCCGGGCAAGGACGGTCTGGTGCACATCTCGATGCTGAGCGACGCTCGCGTAGAGAAAGTGACCGACATCCTGAAAGAAGGCCAGGAAGTGGAAGTGCTGGTACTGGACGTGGACAACCGCGGCCGTATCAAGCTGTCCATCAAAGACGTGGCAGCGGCCAAGGCTTCGGGCGTTTAATCACCCCATAGCTTTAGCGCAATAAAAATGCCCCGCCGTGAAAACGGCGGGGCATTTTTTTGTCTGCGAAATATCGGGACATTCTGCGAAGTTGCCGGACTTCAAGACCGGTGCTAGGTTTAGCCCACCGCCCGTGTAGCTCAGCCGGTAGAGCAGCGCACTCGTAACGCGAAGGTCGCAGGTTCGATTCCTGTCTCGGGCACCACCTTATTCATCTCTCTCACTTATCGCCATGCGGATTTATGTTCCGCAGGTCAGCTTTTTGTGGGAGAGATGTAAAGACCCGTGTAATTCGTCATGCAAACGTCCTATATTCGGTGCCTGCATGAGCATCGCTTAGCAGTTTTCAGATGATCCCGAATGGTTCCGAAGGCCGGTCAATCCGCGTCAGAGAGATCCTTGATGATCCAGATCCATCCTCCATTCCTAAGATCAGCGAGAACGCCATGACCGAATTAACTCAAGAGCAACGTCACGAACAAGCGCTGGGAAAGTACATTCTGGACGTACCGGACCTCAAGGAAGAGATCAAGGATCTCAGTCCCGACGATCAGAAAGACCAGATCCAGTGGGCCTTCGAAGATGAAGCCGAAGCCCAGGGCTTGCAGCCGTGGGAACTGACGCTCAAGTACACGAGCACGCCGGAAGAGTTCGAGGCGCAGCGCATCGTGCTGCACAAAGAGGCGGCTGAAGTGCTGGGTGTCGAGTGGGAAGAATACTGCGAGATGAATAATCTGGTGGTCTGAAACAAAAACGCCAGCCTCAACCGGGCTGGCGTTTTTTATTGCGTGAAACCTTCAAAGGCTCAAGCGCATCGACAGATCCACCGCTTTGACATCCTTGGTCATCGCACCGATCGAGATGTAATCCACTCCAGTTTCGGCGATCGGCAGCAGCGTGCTTTCGTTGATGCCACCGCTGGCTTCCAGCTTCGCCTTGCCGCCATTCAGGCGCACGGCTTCGCGCATGTCATCCAGGCTCAACTCATCAAGCATGATGATGTCGGCGCCGGCGGTCAGTGCTTCTTTCAGCTCATCCAGACTTTCCACTTCGATTTCCACCGGTTTGCCCGGCGCAATCTTGTGCGCGGCGGCAATGGCTTGTGGAATGCCACCGCTGGCGGCGATGTGGTTTTCCTTGATCAGGAACGCGTCGTACAGACCGATGCGATGGTTATGGCAGCCACCGCAGGTCACCGCATATTTCTGCGCCAGACGCAGGCCCGGCAGGGTTTTGCGGGTGTCGAGCAACTTGACCTGAGTCGCGCCGACGAAATCCGCCAGGTACTGCGCGCGAGTCGCCACACCCGACAGCATTTGCAAGAAGTTCAGCGCACTGCGTTCCCCGGTCAGCAGCGAACGGGCCGGCCCTTCCAGATGAAACAACGGCTGATTGGGTTTCACCCGCTCGCCATCGACCACTTGCCAGTGCACTGCTACTCGCGGATCAAGCTGACGAAACACCGCATCGACCCAAGCGGTGCCGCAGATGACGGCGGCATCGCGCGTGATAATGGTGGCTTTGGCCAGACGTTCGGCCGGGATCAGTTGCGCGGTGATGTCGCCGCTGCCGATGTCTTCGAGCAACGCACGGCGCACGTTGGCTTCGATTTCGGCGGTCAAATCGGCGAGACGTAGATTCGGCATAACGGGCTCCACAAACAAAGTGGTTCGATTATAGGGGCATGGCGCGAGCCAACCCAAGGCGAGAACGCGCGTGCTTGCCTGCATCCGGTCGATTTTCTTTGAGCAAAACGCGCCCGGACAGGGTCATTGAGAGGGCATAGGGGAAACCCTGACGACTATGGCGCCGTGGGCAAGTTATGAAAGATAATCTGCCTTGCATTTGACGTCATAGCTTTGACGTCCTGATTGAACTGGTGGGAGCGAACCTGCTCGCGAATGCATTCTTTCAGTGACATTGCTGCGGCTGACACACCGCCATCGCGAGCAGGCTCGCTCCCACACGGGATCCGGGTTGGCTTACCCGAACGAATCACCGTTTCAGGAGGCTTGGATGCACAACGACGGGAAAGTGGTGCCTTTGCACAAGAGCGCTACCGATCAGGCGAATCACTCGCTGCTCGCCCGCCTGCCTGTGATTCTGCTTCAGGTTCGCGACAAGGCTGCCCAGCAACTGCGCCACGGTTTACAGGAGCTGTTCGATAACGCTGACGACACGCTGTTTGAAATGGCCGACCGGGCGCGCAACGACGTCGAGCAGAACATCTTCTTCGAAGCCATGCGCGACCTGCGCCTCAAGCGCAAAAACATCGAGCGTGGCTTCCTTGAGCAATTTTTCGAAGCCTTCGTCGGCCTGACGCAATACGACCCCACGCACAACACGCTGCCGCACGCCCTGATCTACGACGAACTGGCACCGCGCAGCGACGACATGGAGCGCAGCGTGGCGGTCGAGACCATGGTCGGTCGCGTGCTCAAGCGTGACGGCTTCGCCCTCGATCAACTGACCGCGCGCCTTAACGCGCTGCTCGGCAACACCCTCGACGATCAGCACAACCCGCTCGGCCCGGCGCGGCTCTGTGAGTTTTTTCTCCAGGCCGGGCGTAATCTGGGCGTGGAAATCAAGGTCAAGCTGATCCTGCTCAAACTGTTCGAGCGTTATGTCTTGGCCGACACCGAACAGCTTTACGCCGAAGCCAATCAATTGTTGCTCGCCACCGGTGTGTTGCCCAAGTTGAAAGCAGCCCCTGCACGTCGCGCAATTGATCGTGCGATCGCCAATGTGCACAGCGAGGAACGCGACGACACGCCGCCCGTCGACGAAGGCGTGCAGGAGGTTTTCGCCGCGTTGCAGCAGTTGCTCGCGCAGGTGCGCGGCAGTGTTGCGCCGACCTTGGAGTCCAGCGTCGCGGCGCAACCGATTTCCTCCCGCGACCTGCTGCGCCTGCTCTCGCATTTGCAACAATACGTGCCGGCGCTGGCGGCGCAGGATGACTTCGATCTGCGCAATCAGCTCGAACAACTGTTGACCCGAGTCAGTGTCAGAAGCGGCAAATCGCGGATCGTCGGCGATGCGGACGAAGACGTGATCAACCTGATTGCTATGGTCTTTGACTGCATTCTTGAAGACCGCAATGTGCCGGATTCGCTAAAGGCCTTGATCGCTCGATTGCAGATCCCGATGCTCAAGGTGGCGGTGCTCGACAAGAGTTTCTTCAGCCGCAGTACCCATCCGGCGCGGCGCCTGCTCAACGAAATCGCCGCGGCGGCCATGGGCTGGGGCGATTGCGACGGTGAGGCACGCGACAGCTTGTACCTGCGGATCGAACAAGTGGTGCAGCGCCTGCTCAACGATTTCGTCGACGACCCGGCGATTTTTTCCGAGTTGCTGGCTGACTTTCTCGCCTTCACCAGCGATGAACGCCGCCGCAGCGAGCTGCTTGAACAGCGCCTGCGTGATGCTGAAGAGGGGCGGGCAAAAACCGAACTGGCGCGGCGTCGGGTCGAGCGCGCGTTGAATCAAGCGCTGCTGGGCAAGACTCTGCCGCCGACCGTGGTCACCTTCGTCCAGGACGCCTGGAGCAAAGTACTGCTGCTGACCTGTCTCAAGCATGGCGATCAGTCCGCTGAATGGCAGGCCGATGTGCAGACCATGGAGCAGCTGATCTGGAGTGTGCAGCGCCATGACGACGCTGAATCCAGCCTGCGCTTGCTGGCACTTGTGCCGGGTTTGCTCAAGGCACTGCGTGATGGTCTGAGCAGTTCGGCGTTCGATCCGTTCGCCACCAGCGAGTTTTTCAGTGAGCTGGAAGCCCTGCATGTGCGGGTGCTAGAGCGCTCCGAGCAGGCCGATCAGGCTTTGCCCATGGTCGAGGTGTCGCAACAGATCATGCTGCAAACCGCCGACGACAGCAGCATGGCGCTAACCTCGGTACGTTTGCCCCACGACGCCGCCGGTCTGCGTCAGGTCGAACAACTGCGTCTGGGCAGTTGGGTGGCGTTTCAGGAAGACGAAGACCATAGCCTGCGCTGCAAGCTGGCAGCCATCATCGAAGCCACGGGCAAGTATGTATTTGTCGATCGCACCGGGATGAAGGTGCTCGAGCGCAGCCGCGTTGCGCTGGCCTTGGAGTTCCAGCGTGGCGCGGTGCGTACGCTGGACGACACCTTGTTGTTCGATCGCGCGCTGGAGTCGGTGCTGGGCAATCTGCGACGACTCAATCGCGGCAAGTGATCGCGCGCCGGGGGCCGATCACGGCATACTGGGCGCCAACACAGTCGGCGTTGAAGGAATCGGTATGCAGTTGGATCCCGCTAGCGGGTGGTGTCACGGGGTGCAGGTCTGCCCATCGCCCAACTTCAATGAGCGCCCGGCGGGCGAAATTTCCCTGTTGGTCATCCACAACATCAGCCTGCCGCCGGCGCAGTTCGCCACGGGCAAGGTGCAGGAATTTTTCCAGAATCGTCTGGATGTCACCGAACATCCCTATTTTGCAGGGATTGCTGACCTGCGCGTCTCGGCGCACTTTCTGATTGAACGTGACGGCAAGGTCACCCAGTTTGTCTCCTGTCTTGAGCGCGCGTGGCATGCCGGCGTCTCGGTCTTCGAAGGACGGGAAACCTGTAACGATTTTTCCGTGGGCATCGAGCTCGAAGGCACCGATGATCTGCCGTTCACCGACGCGCAGTATCAGGCGTTGACGGCGTTGACCCGCCAGTTGCAAAGCGCATTTCCGGCCATCACCGGCGCCCGCATTTGTGGGCACAGCGACATAGCACCCGGGCGTAAGACCGATCCTGGCCCGGCATTCGACTGGGCGCGTTACCGCGCGGCCCTGGCACAAGAGGAAGGACAATGAGTTTTCTAGTGTTACTGCTGGCGTTGTGGATCGAGAAGTTTTCGGCCCTGCGTCATCGGGTTCAACGCGATGGCGGATGGATCCGCGAACTGAACAAACTCGAAACCAGCACGCGCCTGGCCAGACAGCCTTGGCTGGTGCTGACGATTCTGGTGCTGTTCCCGGTGGCGCTGTTGGCGTTGTTGCTATTGGTATTGGAGCCTGTGGCCTACGGCTTGCTGGCGTTGCCGGTGCATTTGCTGGTGGTGATTTACAGCCTGGGGCGCGGCGATTTGCTCGGCGGTCTCGGGCCGTTCCGTGATGCCTGGCGACGTGAGGATTTGCAAGCCGCAGCGCATGTGGCCAAGCGTGATCTGGATATTTGCGCCGACAGCGGCGAGCAGTTGCTTGAAAGCGTGCAGGGGCATCTGCTGTGGCAGGCCTATCAGAGCTTTTTTGCGGTGATCTTCTGGTATTTCGTACTTGGCCCGGTCGCGGCGTTGGCGTATCGCCTGTTGGCGCTGGCGCAGGAGCACGGCCAGAACCCGGCGCTGGTCGAGCGCGCGGCGCAACTGCGGCATGCCTTTGACTGGCTGCCGGTGCGCTTGTTGGCGGCGAGCCTGGCGCTGGTCGGCAATTTTGTCGCGGTCAGTCGGGTGATGCTGCATGAACTGCTGAACTGGAACATCAGCGCTGCGCAATTGATCAACCGGGTCGGTCTGGCGGCGGGCGAGATTCCACCTCCCGTGGTCGGGCCGGACGGCATCAACACCCTCGATTGCTTGTGGGAATTGCTGCTGCGCGCGGCGGTGCTGTGGTATGCCGGGTTTGCCTTGTGGACGGTTCTGGTTCACTGATTTCAAGAAAGATCAAAAGATCGCAGCCTGCGGCAGCTCCTACGAGGAGATCTGTGTGTCGCGGGCTGCGATGTCGTTAACCTTAAGTTACAAAACCTCCCTCCGATTTGAGCTATACAGAGATGGCGCTCGATAGTGGCTATCTGCTGTCGCCCCGCGCCTGCCAATAAAAACAAGAAAAACCAAGGGAGACTTCCAGTGAAGAGCTTGCTCTATCCCGCCGTCTCGCTGATGAACCGTCTGAGCTTCGGCATGAAGTTCAGCCTGATCAGCGTGCTGTTTCTGGTGCCGATGCTGGTGACCAATTTTTATCTGGTGCGCGATTCCTATCGCGAATTCCAGGGCACTCGGGTCGAGCTGCAAAGCCTTGATCTGCTGGGCAGTAGCCTGGCCCTGCGTCGGGATCTGGAAACCCTCAATAACCTGGTACAAATCAACGTCACCCTCGGCCAGTCCGGCAAGGCCGGCAACGTCGAGGCGCAGATAAC
Source organism: Pseudomonas sp. Irchel s3h9 (assembly GCF_900187475.1). Classification (NCBI taxonomy): domain Bacteria; kingdom Pseudomonadati; phylum Pseudomonadota; class Gammaproteobacteria; order Pseudomonadales; family Pseudomonadaceae; genus Pseudomonas; species Pseudomonas sp. Irchel s3h9. The sequence continues at coordinate 71,897 of NZ_FYDH01000011.1, forward strand.
CACCCTCGAACAAGCCGTTTTGGCGCGCCTGCAAGGGCTGACGGCGATGACCGAGGATCCCGAGCAGATTCAGGTCTTCGACGGTAAGCGCGATGAAATGATTGCCGCGTTCAAGGCCCAGCAAACGGAAAACTCGCTGCAAAGCAAAAGTGCGTTGACCGGCAAATTGCTCGCCAGTGCGCAGATTTTCAGCCAGATCATTACCAGCCAGGCCGGCCTGAGCCGCGACAACCAGAGCGATATCCGTCAACTCAGCGAACTGGTCACCCTGATCACGCCGACCGTCACGCAAACCCTCGGTGAAGGCCGGGCCATGGGCTCGTATTCATTGGGCCAGGGTTTTCTCAACAGTTCTTCGAGCACCCGTTTCGATGAGCTGATGGTGCAGATCGAAAAACTCCAGGCCGAGTACGCGCTTAAACTGCAGGACGCCCTCGGCTCCAGCAAAGCCGCGCGGGATAACCTCAGCACGGTGGCCGACAGCAGCAAGGCCTCGCTGAAACAGGCCAGCGAACTGTTCGAAGAGCAGGTGGTGATGGCCGACACCCTCGATGCGCCGTGGCAGGCGTTCTACGATCAGGTCACCGTGCTGATCGACAGGACTTACCAGCTCAACGAAGCCACCCTCAAATTCCTCGACACGCAATTGCAGCAGCGTCTGGCGCAGAACCGCACACACATGGTCATGCAGGCGGTGGCGCTGTCGGTGGTGTTCGTGCTGATTTTCTATCTCTACGGCGGTTTCTACGCCTCGACCCGCACCACGCTGAAACGCCTCGGGGCGATGATGGACAAGGTCGCGGCCGGCGACATGACCGTCAACTTCAAGGCCAATAGCCGCGATGAGCTGGGCGAGTTGGGCGAAGTCTTCAATGGCACGGTGAGGAAGATTCACGACTTGATCGAGCGCGTAGGTCAGACTGTCGCTGAGGTCGAGCGCCAGGCCGGGCAGGTTGAAAACGTCTCTGCGCAAAGCAATCAGGCGGTCGCCGGGCAACGCACGCAGATCGAGCAGGTGGCGACGGCGATGAACCAGATGTCGGCGACTTCACTGGAGGTGGCACGCAGTGCGGCGGCAGCGGTGAGCAGCGCCCATAGCGTCAATGACGAGACCATCAGTGGCCGTGGCCTGGTCGAGTCGCAGCAGGGCAGCATTGCTGCGCTGGCCAGCGAAATCGACCAGTCGGTGTTGGTGATCAACCAGTTAGCCAGCGACAGCCAGGCGATCAGTCGAGTACTGGAAGTGATCAAGAGTATTGCCGAACAAACCAACCTGCTGGCGCTCAACGCCGCGATCGAAGCCGCCCGTGCTGGCGAGCAGGGGCGCGGTTTTGCTGTGGTCGCCGATGAAGTACGCACCTTGGCCAAACGCACCCAGCAATCAACTGAAGAAATCGAACAGATGATCGCCAAACTGCACGGCGGTGTCGGCGCGGCCGTGAAGGCCATGGGCGTCAGCCATCAGATGGCCAATGGCACGGTCGGGCAGTCGGAAAAGGTCCAGCAGGCGCTGGAAAACATCCTTGGTGCGGTCGGTATGATCGTCGATCAGAACCAGCAGATCGCCGCTGCGGTTGAACAGCAAACTGCGGTGGCCCACGACATCGATCAGAACATCGTCGAGATCAACCGCGCCGGCGAGCGCACGGCGCAAGGTGCGCATCAGACCGAAGATGCCAGCCGGGCGCTGTCAGCCCAGGTCGTTGAGCTTAAACAACTGATCAGCGCGTTCCGCGTCTGAGGCACGCACGAAAACTGTGGGAGCGAGCCTGCTCGCGAATGCAATCTGTCAGTGACATCTCTGTCACCTGACACACCGCCTTCGCGAGCAGGCTCGCTCCCACAGGGTTTTGGGTTTTGTCAGAACCGTTTGTAGTACTTCTTCACTTCCGACCGTAAGCCTAATCCTGTTTCCCTCCAGGCTCTGGCATTTCCCCATCAATGAGCCAGTATCCATACCCAATCGTTCGCGTAGAGGAGGTCGCTCATGTCTGCCGCAACCTTGGGGGTGCGGGGCCGTTGTGCTCATTGCCTGACCACGCTGCTGCTCAAACCCTGGCAGCTCAATGCCATCTCGATCAATGAACCGTTTACCTGCGAGCATTGCCAGAAAGCGCTGGAGCTGCGATGCCCGCAACAGATCAAACGCTTCAAGTCGCTCGACTCACTGGCGCTGCTGCGCTTCAGCGCTTCGTTGGCGGTGTGCACTGCGCTGCTGGTGGCGTTGGTGATGGAGTGGGTGGGGCTACTTAGCGTCACTGAGCAACTGAACGCGTCACTGATCACGATCTTTGTGTACTTCTTGGTCGTCCGTTACGCGCGCCAGCGTCAACACCTGACGCTGATTCTGGAGGCCGCCAAGGCGCACGCCGACTGATTACCAGCCGAATACTTGGCAGCTATTGGCGGTACTGGCCGTCGCCAGTTGTTGCGGGCTGATATTCATCAGTCCGGCCAGCGCCTCGCAGATCGCCGGCAAGTGCGCCGGACTGTTGCGCTGACCGGGAAACATGACAGGTGCCATGTCCGGTGAATCGGTTTCCAGCACAATCGAATCCAGTGGCAGTTCCGCCAGCACCCGATGCATGCGCAACGCTTGTGGCCAGGTCGGTGCGCCGCCGAGGCCCAGTTTGAAACCGAGTTTGATGTATTCCCGAGCCTCTTCACGGCTGCCGGCAAAGGCGTGGATGATCCCCGCGCGTTTGAGCTTGAAGCGCTTGAGCGTCGCAATCACCGCCGCGTGGCTGCGACGCACATGGATCAGCGCCGGTAACTGAAAGTCAGCGGCCAATTGCAGTTGCGCCTCGAACAGCGCCTGTTGCCGCTCGCGGTCGAGGGTTTCGATAAAGTAATCCAGACCGATCTCGCCCACCGCACACAACTGCCGATGACCGCGTAATCGAGTCAGCCAATCACCAAGCGCCGACAAATCCTCAGGACGATGCTGATCGAGATACACCGGGTGCAGACCGAATGCCGCGTACAAATCGACATCGCTCTGCACCAGATCCCACATCCGTTGCCAATTGCCCTCATAGACGCCCAAAACCACCATCCGCCGCACCCCGAGGGCGCGGCTTTCGGCGAGCAACGCTAAGCGATCGGCGTCGAAGTCGGGGAAGTCGAGGTGGGTGTGGCTGTCGATCAGCTCCACGGTTCAGTCCCGGTGAATACGCTGCTTGAAGGTCCGCGCGATAGCTTGCACGCCGGGCTTGTACTCCGACTGCTCGACCGCCGCCAGGGCCAGTTCCAGCGCCTTGTCGGCGATCAACTGGTGCTGCTGGGCCATGGCGTTGACCGGCAGCGGCAGGAAATCCAGTAACTGCGTATCGCCGAAGGTGCCGAGGCGCAGCGGCCGCGATTTCAGCGGGAAGTCATGCAGCGCATCGAACACGCCTTGCAGCAGCACGTAGGACGTTGTCACCAGCGCATCCGGCAAATGCCCCAGACGTTGCAGGAGTTCTTCCATCAATTGCTTGCCGCATTCGCGACTGAAGGATTCGGCGTGTTCGACCAGCACTTCGCCTTTGAAGTCGACCAGCGCTTCTTTGAAACCGGCGGCACGCTCCTGGCTGATGCTCAGTTCCGGGCGCGCACCGAGCAGCACGATCTGCTTCGGTTGCGGATCGAGCAGGCTCTGGGTCAGGTGCAGGCTGGCTTCGCGGTCGTCACTGATCACCGAGCAGAAATGCTCGGGTTCCATGACGCGGTCGATGGCGATGATCGGCAGACCTTTGGCCTGCAACTGCCGATAACTGTCATCGCCGGCCGGAAGGCAACTGGCGACGATCAGCGCATCGCAGCGGCGCGCCTTGAATAATTGCAGCAACTGCCGCTCGCTGTCTGGCGCATCGTCGGAGCTGGCGATCAGCAATTGATAGCCGCGCGCCCGCGCACCTTGCTCGAGCAGCTTGGCGATCCGCGCGTAACTGGGGTTTTCCAGATCCGGCAGAATAAAGCCCAGCGTGCGCGTGTGCCGGCTGCGTAGCCCGGCTGCTTGAGGGTTTGGCGTAAAGCCGTGCAGATCGACCACTGCGCGCACCCGCTCGACGGTGGCGGTGCTGATGCGTTGCTGTTCGGCCTTGCCGTTGATGACGTAGCTGGCGGTGGTCACGGACACTCCGGCCAACCGCGCGATATCACTGAGTTTCAACCCGGGATTTCCTTGTTTTTTCGAGCTTGCCGCGACATTTTCGCCAATCCTACCCGATTAGGGCAGGCGACTATTGTCGCAGCGCATCCGACAAGTTGGACTTCAAGGATGGGACATTATCGAGTAACGTGCCGATCAATCTAGATTAAACGTTTCAGCAAGCGTATTTTCTACGTTTTAGACGTCTTTGGCCGGTTCTGCCGTGAAACCGCCAAAACTGCCGCTGAAAAGCAAAGCGGTAAAGCGCCTAAGCTGCAAACCATCCAAAACAATACCTGGCACTCATACAGCGCCAAAAAGGAGATCGCATGCTCGAGCTCACTATAGAGCAGATATCCATGGGCCAATCGGCTGTGGATAAACCCGCTGCCCTGCAACTGCTCGCCAATCACCTGGTGGCCGATGGTCTGGTTGCCGACGGTTACCTCGCTGGATTGCAGGCACGGGAAGCCCAGGGCTCGACCTTTCTCGGTCAAGGTATTGCCATTCCCCACGGAACGCCGCAAACCCGTGATCAGGTATTCGCCACTGGCGTGCGCCTGATGCAGTTCCCGGAAGGCGTGGATTGGGGCGATGGCCAGATCGTTTATCTGGCCATCGGCATCGCCGCCAAATCCGACGAACACCTGCGCCTGCTGCAACTGCTGACCCGCGCCCTCGGCGAGACCGATCTGGGCCAGGCTCTGCGTCGTGCCAGTTCCCCCGAAGCGCTGCTGAAATTGCTGCAAGGCGCGCCGCAGGAATTGGCGCTGGATGCACAGATGATCGGCCTCGGCGTTTCGGCCGACGATTTCGAAGAACTGGTCTGGCGTGGCGCGCGTCTGTTGCGTCAGGCCGATTGTGTGAGCAACGGTTTTGCCGGTGTGTTGCAGCAGGTCGAAGCGCTGCCCCTGGGCGATGGCTTGTGGTGGCTGCACAGCGAGCAAACCGTGAAGCGTCCGGGGCTGGCGTTCGTGACGCCGGACAAACCGATGCGCTACCTCGGTCAACCGCTCAGCGGTCTGTTCTGTCTGGCCAGCCTTGGCGAGGCGCATCAGGCGTTGCTTGAACGTCTTTGCGCGTTGTTGATCGAAGGTCGCGGCCATGAACTGGGTCGCGCCACCAGCAGCCGTAAAGTCCTTGAAGTGCTCGGCGGTGAATTGCCCGCCGACTGGCCGAGCGCACGCATTGCCCTGGCCAACGCCCATGGTTTGCATGCGCGCCCGGCAAAGATCCTTGCGCAACTGGCGAAGAGTTTTGATGGCGAAATTCGTGTGCGCATCGTCGACAGCCAGGACAGCGCCGTGTCGGTGAAGAGCCTGAGCAAGCTGCTCAGCCTCGGCGCCCGTCGCGGTCAGGTGCTGGAGTTGATCGCTGAACCAAGCGTCGCCGCTGACGCCTTGCCGGCAATCTTGGCCGCGATCGAAGAAGGCCTTGGCGAAGAGGTCGAGCCGCTGCCAGCCGTAAGCCAGCAGCGCGAGGTCATTGCCGACATCGCCGAAGTGCTGATCGCCCCGGCGTCCGGCGCTCAGTTGCAGGCGATCCCGGCAGCCCCTGGCATTGCCATCGGACCTGCGCATATTCAGGTTCAGCAAACCATCGATTACCCGCTGCGCGGCGAGTCTGCCGCCGTTGAGCGCGAACGCCTCAAGCAAGCGCTCAGCGACGTGCGCAGTGATATTCAGGGCCTGATCGAACGCAGCAAAGCCAAAGCCATCCGCGAGATCTTTATCACCCATCAGGAAATGCTCGACGACCCGGAACTCACCGATGAAGTCGACACCCGCCTCAAGCAAGGCGAAAGCGCCGAAGCGGCGTGGATGGCGGTGATCGAAGCGGCGGCCAAACAACAGGAATCGCTACAGGACGCGTTGCTCGCCGAACGGGCGGCGGACCTGCGTGACGTCGGTCGTCGCGTGCTGGCGCAACTGTGTGGCGTGCAAACTCCGAGCGAGCCTGAGCAACCGTACATTCTGGTGATGGACGAGGTCGGTCCGTCCGATGTCGCACGGCTGGATCCGGCGCGCGTGGCGGGGATTCTCACCGCGCGCGGCGGCGCCACGGCGCACAGTGCAATCGTTGCGCGTGCTCTCGGGATTCCAGCGCTGGTCGGCGCTGGCGCAGCGGTGTTGTTGCTGGCGCCGGGCACACCGTTGCTGCTCGACGGCCAACGCGGTCGCCTGCACGTCGACGCCGATGCGGCGACCCTGCAACGCGCCACCGAAGAACGCGACACCCGTGAGCAACGCTTGAAAATTGCCGCCGAACAACGCCATCAACCGGCACACACGACCGATGGTCATGCGGTCGAAGTGTTCGCCAACATCGGCGAAAGCGCTGGCGTGATCAGTGCGGTGGAGCAGGGCGCCGAAGGCATTGGCCTGCTGCGTACCGAACTGATTTTCATGGCCCACCCGCAAGCGCCGGACGAGGCCACGCAAGAAGCCGAATACCGCCGCGTTCTTGATGGTCTCGCCGGTCGACCGCTGGTGGTGCGCACGCTGGACGTCGGCGGCGACAAACCGCTGCCGTATTGGCCGATCGCCAAGGAAGAAAACCCGTTCCTCGGTGTGCGCGGTATTCGCCTGACCCTGCAGCGTCCGCAGATCATGGAAGCGCAATTGCGCGCCTTGCTGCGTTCGGCGGACAACCGTCCGCTGCGGATCATGTTCCCGATGGTTGGCAGCGTCGAAGAGTGGCGTCAGGCCCGCGACATGACTGAACGTCTGCGCCTGGAAATCCCGGTTGCTGATCTGCAACTGGGGATCATGATTGAAGTGCCGTCCGCCGCTCTGCTCGCGCCGGTATTGGCCAAGGAAGTCGACTTCTTCAGCGTCGGCACCAACGACCTGACCCAGTACACACTGGCCATCGACCGTGGTCACCCGACGCTTTCGGCACAGGCTGACGGCCTGCACCCGGCGGTGTTGCAACTGATCGACATCACCGTGCGCGCGGCCCATGCCCACGGCAAATGGGTCGGCGTCTGCGGTGAACTGGCGGCAGATCCGCTGGCGGTGCCGGTGCTGGTCGGTCTCGGTGTCGATGAACTCAGCGTCTCCGGGCGCAGCATTGCCGAAGTCAAGGCACGCATCCGCGAACTCAGCCTGACCCAGGCGCAAACCCTTGCTCAACACGCCCTGGCCGTGGGCAGCGCGAACGAAGTGCGCGCATTAGTGGAGGCCCTGTAATGGCCAAGATTCTTACCCTGACCCTCAACCCGGCGCTCGACCTCACCGTCGAACTGCCACGCCTGGAGGCGGGTCAGGTCAATCGCAGCGACGAGATGCACACCCACGCTGCCGGCAAAGGCGTGAACGTCGCGCAAGTGCTGGCCGACCTTGGCCATCAACTGACGGTCAGCGGCTTTCTCGGTGAAGACAACCTGCAAGCGTTCGAAACCCTGTTCGCCAAGCGTGGTTTTGTCGACGCGTTTATCCGCGTGCCCGGTGAGACGCGCAGCAACATCAAAGTAGCTGAACAGAGTGGCCGCATCACCGACATCAACGGCCCTGGACCGGTGGTCGATGCCGCCGCGCAACAAGCGTTGCTCGATCGACTGGTGCAGATTGCACCGGGTCACGATGCGGTGGTGGTCGCCGGCAGTTTGCCGCGTGGCGTTACGGCGCAGTGGTTGCGTGAATTGATCGAACGGCTCAATCAACTTGGCCTGAAAGTCGCTCTCGACAGCAGCGGCGCAGCATTGCGCGAAGCTTTGAAAGCCAGTCCATGGCTGATAAAACCGAACACTGAAGAACTCGCCGACGCGCTCGGTTGCGACGTGGTTTCTCACGCGGCCGAGGCTCAGGCAGCGGCGCGCTTGCATGCGCAAGGCATCGAGCACGTGGTGATCTCCCACGGTGCTGACGGCGTGAACTGGTTCAGCGTCGGTTCGGCACTGCATGCCACGCCGCCCAAGGTCAGCGTCGCCAGCACAGTCGGTGCCGGTGATTCGTTGCTGGCCGGCATGCTCCACGGTTTGCTCAGCGCCGATACGCCCGAGCAAACCCTGCGCACGGCCACCGCAATTGCGGCGATGGCGGTGACCCAGATCGGTTTTGGCATCAACGATGCGGCGCAACTGGCGCAGCTCGAACAGGGCGTGCGCGTGCGTCCCCTGACAGAACAATAAGAGGGTTTGTCATGAAATTAGCCATTGTTACGGCTTGCCCGAACGGCATGGTCACCAGTGTGCTGTGCGCGCGTTTGCTTGATGCGGCGGCGCAGCGTCAGGGCTGGAGCACCAGCGTGGAAGTGGTCGATGCGGCGCACCCGGAACGCGAGTTGTCGGCGGCGACCATTGCAGCGGCGGAGTGGGTTTTGTTGGTCGCCACAGGCGCGGTCGATATGACGCGTTTTGTCGGCAAACGGGTTTTCCAGATTGCTCCGGCGCAGGCATTGCAAGATGTTGAAGCGGTGCTGCGTCGTGGTGCTGAAGAGGCTGAGGTTTACGTCGCCAGCGCGGCAGAACCGGTTGCTGATGCGCCGCGCGCGCCACGCCTCGTCGCCATCACCGCGTGCCCGACCGGTGTAGCCCACACCTTCATGGCCGCCGAAGCCTTGCAGCAGACCGCCAAGCGTCTGGGCTACGAACTGCAGGTCGAAACCCAAGGCTCGGTGGGCGCGAAAACCCCGTTGAGCGCAGCGGCGATTGCCGAAGCAGACGTGGTGTTGCTGGCGGCGGATATCGAAGTCGCCACCGAGCGTTTTGCCGGCAAGAAGATCTATCGCTGCGGCACCGGGATCGCCTTGAAGCAGTCCGAAGCCACGCTGAAAAAAGCCTTGGCCGAAGGTGCAGTGGAAAGCGCCGCGAGTGACGGCAAGGCACCGGCCAAGCAAGAGAAAACCGGCATCTATAAACACCTGCTGACCGGCGTGTCGTTCATGTTGCCGATGGTCGTGGCCGGTGGTTTGATGATCGCGCTGTCGTTCGTCTTCGGCATCACCGCGTTCAAGGAGGAAGGCACGCTGGCGGCGGCGTTGATGCAGATCGGTGGCGAGACCGCGTTCAAGTTGATGGTGCCGTTGTTGGCCGGTTACATCGCTTATTCGATCGCCGACCGTCCGGGCCTGGCGCCGGGGATGATTGGTGGTTTGCTTGCCAGTACGCTGGGCGCCGGGTTTATCGGCGGCATCATCGCCGGGTTTATCGCCGGTTATGCGGCCAAGGCTATCAGTCGATATGTCGCCTTGCCGCAAAGTCTCGAAGCGCTGAAACCGATTCTGATCATCCCGTTGTTTGCCAGCCTGATCACCGGTCTGGTGATGATTTACGTGGTCGGTAAACCGGTCGCCGGCATGCTCGGTGCGCTCACGCATTTCCTCGACAGCATGGGTACCACCAACGCGATTCTGCTCGGTGTGCTGCTCGGTGGCATGATGTGCGTCGACCTTGGCGGGCCGATCAATAAAGCCGCGTACGCGTTCTCGGTAGGTCTGCTGGCGTCGCAGAGTTATGCACCGATGGCCGCGACCATGGCCGCAGGGATGGTGCCGCCGATTGGCCTGGGCATCGCCACATTTATTGCGCGGCGCAAATTCGCCCAGACTGAACGCGAGGCCGGCAAGGCTGCCTTCGTGCTGGGGCTGTGCTTCATCTCCGAAGGGGCGATTCCGTTTGCCGCGAAAGATCCGTTGCGGGTGATTCCGGCGAGCATCGCCGGTGGCGCGCTGACCGGTGCGTTGTCGATGTACTTCGGCTGCAAACTGATGGCGCCGCACGGTGGCTTGTTTGTGCTGGCGATTCCGAATGCGATCAACCATGCGTTGCTGTATTTGCTGGCGATTGTCGCGGGGAGCCTCTTGACCGCCGTTGTCTATGCGACGGTCAAACGCCCGGAAGCCGTTGAGCTGGCGCTGGAACCGGCGAAGGCCTGACTGACAACACAAAACCCTTGTAGGAGTGAGCCTGCTCGCGATAGCGGTCTGTCAGTGACATGAATGTTGGCAGATATACCGATATCGCGAGCAGGCTCACTCCTACAATTGGTTCTGTGGTGTGTCTGGTGTCATGTCTGTTTCATGATCGCGTGCTTAAGTTTTCCTTTTTTCAGGGAGAACACCATGAGCGATTTCAACCCCGGTCGCCGGCGTGTCATGCAAGTCGTTGGTGCCGGTCTGCTGATGCCAAGCCTGGCGCCGGCGGTGATTGCGTCGGTCAAGGATCGCCCGCAGTTGACCGACGGCGTGCAGTCCGGCGATCTGCAAGGCGACCGCGCGATGATCTGGAGCCGCAGCGATCGCCCCGCGCATATGGTGGTCGAGTGGGACACCCGCAGCCAGTTTCGCCACCCGCGCCGGGTAGTCTCGACGCTGGCCGATGCCCGCAGCGACTTTACCGCCCGCGTTGAACTGGCCGGGCTGCCCGCCGATCAGGCGATTTTCTATCGCGTGTATTTCAAGGACGCCCGTACCGGCGTCGCCAGCGAGCCGTGGCTCGGTCACCTGCGCAGCGCTCCGACGGCGCGGCGCAATATTCGTTTCGTCTGGAGCGGCGACACCGTCGGCCAGGGCTTCGGTATCAACCCGGACATCGGCGGCATGCGCATCTACGAAGCGATGCGTTTGCGTCTGCCGGACTTCTTCATCCACAGCGGTGACACCATCTATGCCGACGGCCCGGTGCCGGCCCAGCTCACCACGGAAAACGGTCGCATCTGGCGTAACCTCACCACCGAAGCCAAGAGCAAAGTCGCGCAGACCCTCGCCGACTATCGCGGCAATTACCGCTACAACCTGATGGACGAAAACATCCGCCGCTTCAACGCCGAGGTGCCGCAGATCTGGCAGTGGGACGACCATGAAGTGGTCAACAACTGGTCGCCCGGCAAGCAGCTCGACGAGCGTTATCAGGAAAAAGATATCCACACCCTGGTCGGGCGCGCACGCAAGGCGTGGCTGGAATACTCGCCGATGCGTTTGCAGGCTGCCGATGCTGGCGGAAGGATTTATCGCAAGTTGAGCTATGGGCCAATGCTCGATGTGTTCGTGCTCGACATGCGCAGTTATCGCGGCGCCAATGACGACAACCTCGGCGCGTCGAAACCGTTTTTGGGACGTGAGCAACTGAACTGGCTCAAGCGCGGCTTGAAGAAATCCAAAGCCCAGTGGAAGGTCATTGCCGCCGACATGCCAATCGGCCTTGGCGTGCCGGATGGTGAGGTCAGCCCGGGTGTCCCGCGTTGGGAAGCGGTGGCTAACGGTGACCCGGGACCGGCCCAGGGGCGCGAGGTGGAAATCGCCGAATTGCTCGGCTATCTGCGTGCGCAGCAGGTGCGCAATTTCGTCTTCCTCACGGCGGATGTGCATTACTGCGCGGCGCATCACTATCACCCGGATCGCGCGGCGTTTCAGGATTTCGAACCGTTCTGGGAGTTTGTCGCGGGGCCGCTGAATGCCGGGAGTTTCGGGCCTAATCCACTGGATAAAACCTTTGGCCCGGAGGTGGTGTTCGAGAAGGCGCCGCCGGCGCAGAACACTTCGCCGTTTGCCGGGTTTCAGTTTTTTGGCGAGGTGAATATTGAAGGGGGGAGTGGGGAGATGAGCGTGGTGTTGCGGGATTTGAATGGGGTGGCGGTTTTCGAGAAAAAATTGCAGCCTGCTTAAAGATCAAAGGCTAACCCTCATCGGAACGCCGCCCGCCCAGCCCTCTCCCGGAGGGAGAGGGGGCCGACGGAGGTGTCTAAAGAGGTACGCCGACCTGGAAGACCGTGTCGATTATGGATTCGGCAGAGGACGTTCAGGTCGGCGTATTGCGTGAATCTCTAACGGTCAGTCCCCTCTCCCTTTGGGAGAGGGTTAGGATGAGGGGCTCTTTAATAGACATCACGCCGATAACGGCCCTGCTCAATCAGGCGTTCGACTTCGGCGGCACCAAGAATATCGTTAAGCACCTGATCAACCCCCGAAGCCATTCCCTGCAAGCTGCCACAGATATAAATAACCGCCCCGTCCGCCAGCCATTTCTTCAACTCTGCAGTCGACTCACGCAAGCGATCCTGCACATAAACCTTCTCAGCCTGATCCCGCGAAAACGCCAGATCCAGCCGCTCCAGATCACCATTGATCAACCACTCTTCCAGCTCCGCGCGACAGAGGAAATCGTGTTCACGATTGCGCTCGCCAAACAGCAACCACTGGCGCTGTTGACCATCGGCAATCCGTGCCTTGAGCAAGCTGCGCAGTCCTGCGATGCCGGTGCCGTTGCCCAAAAGAATCATCGGCACTGGTTCGTTCGGCAGATGGAAGCCACTGTTGCGTCGAACCCGCAAACTGATGCTGCCGCCCACAGGCGCGTGCTCAGTCAGCCAGCCGGAACCGATGCCCAGGGTGCCGTCGGCATGCTGTTCCTGACGCACGATCAACTCCAGCACGCCGTCGGCGGCAATCGAGGCGATCGAGTATTCGCGCATGGCCAGCGGCACCATCGCGTCGACCAGCGATTGCGCATGCAGACCGACCAGATGTGCGCGGTGCTCGGGCAATTGCCGCGAGGCCAGCGCAACTTCCAGCGGCTCGTCGAGGCCGTTGATTTTCACAGTGGTTTCGCCACGAATGCCGAGGCCGTCGAGGAAGTGTTCGATGGCCCACGGGCAGTTACGCGGCAGCACTTCGACCAGATCACCGGCCAGCCAACTGCTGGTGTTCGGTGCGCTCAGGCCCAACAAGTAAACCGGCGCACCGCTGCTATCCGGGTTCATCAGTTCGCGGCGTACCAGCGTCCAGTTGTCGTAACTCGGTGCTTGCCAGGTATCGACCGGTGCTTGGCCGGTGAGCAGGCCAAGTTGGGTTTGCCAGTGGCGCAGGGCATAGGGATCACCGCTGTCGACTTCGACCGGCGCGAACAATGTCTTGCCGCCGTGCTCCGCCAACCATTGGTGCAGGCGTTTGGCGAAACCACAGAAGTGCTGATACTGACGATCGCCGAGACCGAGCACCGAGTAATTCAGACTGTCGAGCGTTGCCGCTTTGCCCAGCACTTTGCGCTCGAATCCGCGCGCGCTGTCCGGCGCTTCGCCGTCGCCGAACGTGCTCACCACAAACAGTGCGTTGTTCGATTCACGCAGATCCTGCTCGCTGACATTCGCCAGCGGCTGCACTTTCACCGGCAGTCCGGCGGCCTGCAATTGCCCGGCGGTCTGCCATGCCAGTTGCTCGGCGAAACCGCTCTGGCTGGCGAAACCGATCAGCCATGCCGAAGCATCGCCGCCCGGCTGTGCGAGGCCTTGGCGGGCATCCTTGATCTGCTTTTTCTTGCGCCGACGATCGAGGTACAGCAGCCAGCCGGTGATGAAAAACAGCGGCATGCACACCGCTGCGAGCGTGATGATGATCCGCCCGACCAGACCGAAATAGCTGCCGACGTGCAGCGCATAAATGCTGGTCAGCAGTTGCGCCTTGAAGCTCTTGTCGGCGTAACGGTCGACACGTTTGACGATGCCGGTGGCCGGATCGAGGGTGATCTGGTTCAGCGCGCGATCATGCGGCGAGCTGTCGAGCAGGTAGAACACGGTCGCCGGTTGGCCAGCGACGGCCGGCATACGGATGTTGTACGCCGCCAGACCCGGGCCGGCAGCGCTGTAAATGCTGCTCCACATCGCTGCGTAATCGGCGATCGGTGCCGGGCCTTCCGGCGCCGGGCCGCGACCACCGCGCACGCGCTCGTTTTGTGGCGAGTCGGAAAGCAGTCGGGTCAGGCCTTTGTTGTACCACTCGTACGACCACGACAACCCGGTCAGCGCCAGCAACAGATAGACCAGCAGGCACCAGGTGCCCGCCACCGAGTGCAGATCCCAGTTGAAGGCGCGGCCCTTTTTCTTCCAGTCCAGCGTCAGCCAGACGCGCCAGCTATGCCACTGACGCGGCCAACGCAGGTACAGGCCGGACAGGCAGAAGAACAGCAGGATCAGCGTGCAGGCGCCGGTGATGTTGCGCCCGGTATCGCCCATGGCGAGGAAGCGGTGCAGTTGCAGCATCAGGCCGAAGAAATCCTGGCCGACCGCGTCGCCCATGAACTCGGCGGTGTACGGATCGAAGTAGCGCATCTCGCCGCGACGTTCACCCTTGGGCGGGGTGAAGAACACTTTCGCCGCGTTGCCGCTGTCGGTTTCGACCCAGAGCATCGAGACTTTTTTGCCGGATGTGGCTTCGATACGCTCGACCAGTTCGACGGGCGGCAAGACACCGGCGACTTGTTTCTCTACCTGCAGGACGGAGGGATTCAGCGCCCGCAGGATTTCGTCCTGAAACGAATAGGCCGCGCCGGTGATGCCCATCAACGCCAGCACCAGGCCTGCGGTGATGCCAAAAAACCAGTGCAACTGGAACAGGGTTTTCTTCAACACGTCACTCGCCGTCCATTCGGAAATTGTCTTCACGGCGCGCATTATGCCGTGGGTTATCGAGAAGCGTTCTTTATTACGCACAAAAGCCCCGTTCAATTGAATGAACGGGGCCAAGCCTTGCGGCGCATACCTTGTGGGAGCGAGCCTGCTCGCGAAGGCGTCGTGTCAGTTAGCCTCTACTTGACTGACCCAGCGCTTTCGCGAGCAGGCTCGCTCCCACAGGTTTCCACATCGGTCAGAAGTGGAAGTTGGTGCTCAACAGTGCCGTACGGCCCGCCGCCTGGTTGGCGAAGTGGGTCGAGAAGGCTTTGTCGTAGTAGGTTTCGTTGGTCAGGTTCTGCACATTGAGTTGCAGGTCGACGTTCTTGGTCAGCTTGTACGCGGCCATTGCGTCGTAGCGAACATACGAGTCAACCATGGTGGTGTTGGCCACGCTGCCGTACACGTCGTCGACGTAGAACGCGCCGCCACCGATGGTCAGCTTCGGCGTGACCTGGTAAGTGGTCCACAGGCTGGCGCTGTTTTTTGGCGTGTTAGGCAGTTCGTTGCCGTCGTTGGCTTTGCCCAGCGGGCCGCCATCGACTTGTTCGCTGTCCATGAAGGCGTAACCGGCGAACACTTGCCACTTGTCAGTGATCTTGCCGCTGGCCGAGAGCTCGACACCTTGCACACGGGTCTTGCCGGCGTTTTCGTACGACGTGGTGTCGACTTGCACACGAGCGTTTTCTTTCTCGGTGCGGAAGATGTCAGCGGTCAGCGACAGGCGATCGTTGAGCAGATCCCACTTGGTGCCGATTTCATAGTTCTTGGTGGTTTCCGGCTCCATGTCGCTGCTCAGCAGGTTGCCGCTGCGATCCGGGGTGCCGCCCAAGGGGTTGCCTTCCTGACCCTCGCCCAAGGTGTTGCCCGGTGGCGTGGCCGAGGTGGCGTAGGAGGCGTAGATGCTGCCGTTTTCCGCCGGCTTGTAGACGACGCCGAACTGACCGGTGACGAACTCGCTGGTGTCATCGCCCTTGGACGTGGTGGTGCCAGCGGCGTTGTAGGTCTTGTAGTCGGTGTCGAAGTGGTCGTAACGCAGGCCCATGTTCACCAGCCACTGCTCGTTCAGCTCCAGCGTATCGAACACATACAGCGCGTAGGTGTTGGCCTGGGTGTCGGTGCCGGCGTAGTTACGCGAAATCGCGCCGTTCCACGGATCGTTCGGGTTCGGGTTCGACAGCGAGGTGCAGTTGTAGTTACTCGACGCGCCGATCATCGACGGCGTGCAGTTGCTGCTCGCGGCCACATTAGTGGTGCGCGGTGTGGTGTCGGTGTTGACGTTGTACGAAGACTTCTGGCTTTCCTCACGGGTGTATTCGACACCGGTGGAGAAGCTGTTCTTGAAGCCGGCAACGTAGAAGTTGCCGAACAGGTCAGTCTGGTTGGTGGTGGTCTCGGTGTTGCTCACCCGAGTATTGGCCCGGCGCCAGAGGCTGCCATTGTTGACGTTGCCCTTGCTGTCGTCAGGTTGGGTCAGGATGTAGTCCTGCATGCTGGTGCCGTGACGCAGGGTGTTCTTGATCGTCAGCGAGTCGCTCAGGTCATGCTCGATGGCGAAGGTCGCGGTGTCGGTGCGGCCCTTGCGGAAGTCGCGATCCAGGCCGTAGAAATTGCTGTGGTCACCGCCAGCGTAAGGCTTGTCCGGATTGGACTTGGTGCGTGCAGCGGAGCCGCCGGCCGGAATGGTGTACGGCACGCCCGAGTCCGGGGTGTCGTTGCTTTCGAGGTGGTAGTAGTCGAGGTTGACGCGGGTGTCGGTGCCCAGGCCAAACGCCAGGGACGGGGCGATGCCCCAGCGGTCGTAATCGACTTTGTCGCGACCGGCGACGTTGCTCTCGTGGCTCATCAGGTTCAGACGGCCGGCGGCGGTGTCGCTGAACTGGTAGTTGCCGTCGAGGGTGTAGCGCTGAGTCTGGTCGGAGCCCCAGGTGAAGCCGCCATCGAACGAATTGCCCAGGTGCGCTTTCTTGCTCACCAGGTTGATGCTGCCGCCTGCCGCGCCACGACCGCCGATGGCGGAATTCGGGCCCTTGCTGACTTCAATGTTTTCCACGGCGAAGATTTCGCGGCTTTGCGAACCGGTGTCGCGCACGCCGTCGAGGTAGGTGTCGCCCTGCGCGTCGAAACCACGAATGAACGGACGGTCGCCCTGTGGATTGCCGCCTTCACCGGCGCCGAAGGTGATGCCCGGCACGGTGCGCAGCGCGTCCTGCATGTTCAGGGCGCCGGTGTCTTTGAGCACTTGTTGCGGAATAACGGTGACCGAGCGCGGTGTATCGACCAGCGGCGCGGTGTACTTGGGCGAGGAGGCTTTTTCGACCTGATAGGACGTCGAATCCTGGGCTTCGCCCGTGATCGAGGTGGCGTCCAGGGCGATGGCATTGCCGGTGGCTTTGCTGTCGGTTTTTTCAGCGGCGAACACCATCTGGCCAGCGGAACCGGCGGTGATTGCCACACCGATTGCAGAGGCGAGCAGACGTGGTGAACTGACCGGTAATTGTGCGTGTTGACGTGCCATTTTTATTCCCCTCCCCAAGGATTTGAGGCGGCGGAATATAGGTTAAACAAGTATTCGTATCAATTGCGAAACATTGTTATTCGCACTGAATTTACATTCTTTACAATTTAACCTTACGGTTTTTGCCAGTTCATTCGTCTCTCGGGTTTTACACAGTCAATAAGAATCAATACCATTGCCGCCTCTTTGCCATCAGGTGACATCGCCATGCTGCTGCACATCCCCGGACTGTTCGCAAAAGACGAAGTGCAGCGCATTCGTGAGGCGCTAGAGCAGGCCGATTGGGCCGATGGCAAGATCACCGCCGGCTTTCAGTCGGCCAAGGCGAAGCACAATTTGCAGCTGCCCGAAGGCCATCCGCTGGCCAAAGAGATCGGCGCAGCGATGCTGGAGCGTTTGTGGAAAAATCCACTGTTCATGTCCGCCGCGTTGCCGCACAAAGTCTTCCCGCCGTTAGTGAACTGTTACACGGCCGGTGGCAGTTTCGATTTCCACATCGATAACGCCGTGCGCCAACCCAAGGGCAGCATCGAGCGGGTGCGCACCGATCTGTCGGCGACGCTGTTCTTCAGCGAGCCCGATGATTACGACGGCGGCGAACTGGAGATCCAGGACACCTTCGGCACGCAACGGGTGAAGTTGCCGGCCGGCGACATGGTTTTGTACCCCGGCACCAGCCTGCATAAGGTCAACGCGGTCACGCGTGGCGCGCGTTATGCGTCGTTCTTCTGGACACAAAGTCTGGTGCGTGAAGATAGCCAGCGCGCGCTGTTGTTCGAGATGGACGGGGCGATTCAGCAACTGACTCAAGATCTGCCTGATCACCCGTCACTGATTCGCCTCACCGGCACGTATCACAACTTGCTCCGTCGCTGGGTCGAGGTATGAGTTTT
Source organism: Pseudomonas sp. Irchel s3h9 (assembly GCF_900187475.1). NCBI lineage: Bacteria > Pseudomonadati > Pseudomonadota > Gammaproteobacteria > Pseudomonadales > Pseudomonadaceae > Pseudomonas > Pseudomonas sp. Irchel s3h9. The sequence continues at coordinate 89,822 of NZ_FYDH01000011.1, forward strand.
CAACTGCGTCGTGAAGAAGTCCTCGACGGCGAACAACTCAGCTCCATGCTCGCCGAAAGCCCGGCCCGTGCCGCGCAGGCGATTTTGCTAGCGGCGGGCGAGGGTGAAGTTGAAGCACAGGCGTTGCTTGGGCAAATCCTGCTCGACGGCCTAGGCATCGCCCAGGATCAAGCGCTGGCGCTGCGCTGGTTCGGCATCGCTGCCGGGCGTGGGCACCTGATGGCGCGCAACATGCTCGGGCGTTGTCATGAGCATGGTTGGGGTTGCGTGGCGGATGCGTCGGTTGCTGCGCAGCATTATCGGATTGCAGCGGAGGCCGGACTGGATTGGGCGATGTACAACCTCGCCAATCTGCTCGCGACCGGGCGGGGAGTGGAGGTGGATCATCTGCAGGCGCTGGCGCTGTATCGCCGCGCGGCTGAACTGGGCCATGCGAAATCGATGAATCTGCTGGGGCGGTATCTGGAAGAAGGGCTGGTGTGCCCGGCGGATCCGGTTGCGGCGCGCGATTGGTATCGGCGTTCGGCCGACGGTGGGGATTTTCGTGGGCAGTTCAGTTTCGCTGCAGTTTTAGCGGATGAGGGGCGGATTGATGAGGCGGTCGATTGGCTTGAGAAAGCTTTGGCCGGCGGCAATCTGAATTTTCTGCGGGTGGCGAGTCAGACGTTGGCGAGTGCTGTAGATCCGAAGATTCAGGCGTTGGCTGGGCGGTATGCGCTTCGGTGCCAATAGCCCTCACCCTAACCCTCTCCCAGAGGGAGAGGGGACTGACCGAGTTGGATGTTCCAACTACACCGACCTGAAATATCCAGTCGACCTCAGGTTTTGAAAAGCCCCCGATCTGCTCCCTTTCCCCCTCGCCCCCTTGGGGGAGAGGGCTGGGGTGAGGGGGATAGATTGAAAGCACACCACAAATTTTGAAGCCAGACACAAAAAAGCCCATGACACGTCATGGGCTTTTCACTTGCAGCTAGCAGCTTGAAACTCGCAGCTGCTCTTACACGTAAAACGACTTCAACGGCGGGAAGCCATTGAACTCAACCGCGCTGTAACTGGTGGTGTACGCACCGGTCGACAGCCAGTACAGACGATCACCGATCGCCAGGTTCAGCGGCAGGCCGTACTTGTAGTTCTCGTACATGATGTCGGCGCTGTCACAGGTCGGGCCAGCGATGACGACTTCTTCCATCTCGCCTTTTTTCTCGGTCCAGATCGGGAACTTGATCGCTTCGTCCATGGTTTCGATCAGGCCGGAGAACTTGCCCACATCGGTATACACCCAACGCTCGACGGCGGTGCGCGACTTGCGTGCAACCAGTACCACTTCGCTGACCAGAATACCGGCGTTGGCAATCAGCGAACGGCCCGGCTCGAGAATGATTTCCGGCAGGTCATCACCGAAGTCTTCTTTCAGGAAGCGAATGATTTCTTCGGCGTAGGTTTCCAGGCTGTTGGTGCGGGTGATGTAGTTGGCCGGGAAGCCACCGCCCATGTTGATCAGCTTCAGGTGGATGCCGTCTTCTTCTTTCAGGCGCTCGAAGATTACTTTGACCTTAGCGATCGCCGCATCCCAGACGCTGATGTCGCGCTGTTGCGAACCGACGTGGAAGGAGATGCCGTAAGGCACCAGGCCGAGGTCGCGAGCGAGGATCAGCAGGTCCATGGCCATGTCGGTCTGGCAGCCGAATTTGCGCGACAGTGGCCAGTCAGCCGTGGTCGAGCCTTCGGTGAGGATGCGCACATAGACTTTCGAACCCGGTGCAGCCTTGGCGATGTTGCGCAGGTCGGCTTCGGAGTCGGTGGAGAACAGACGCACGCCCTTCTCGTAGAAGTAACGGATGTCCTTGGATTTCTTGATGGTGTTGCCGTAGCTGATACGGTCCGGGCTGACGCCACGATCCATCACCTTGTCCAGCTCATAGATCGAGGCGATGTCGAAGCTCGAACCTTTTTCTTTGAGCAGGTCGATGATCTCGACGGCCGGGTTGGCTTTGACCGCGTAGTAGACCTTGGCGAATTCGAAACCAGCGCGCAGGTCATCGTAGGCCTGGGCGATCATCGCGGTGTCGATCACCACGAACGGGGTTTCCTGTTTGTCGGCGAACGCCTTCATTTTGTCGAATGTAGCGCGCGCGAAATAGTCTTCGACCTGGATCGACATACTTGGGACTCCTAGTGGCAAACGTCGTTAATCAATGGGTGCAAATGAACGTCCTCCGTATCCCCACTTTGGTTCGCCTACTTCCCAAGGCATGTCGCCGAAAGCAAAAAGGCCATGGGGCGTTGCCCTTGGCCTTGCTGTCTCGTCGTCAGTACTTGAGCCGGATGGATCGTTTCCAGCATGGACGTTCGGCGCGAACTTTAGGGCGTGAGGGGCGTGAGATCAACTAAAAATGTCGCGTTTTTGCACGCTTCTGACGTGCGTCGCGTTCAGCACTCTTTGTAGCCGACCGAGATGACGGGCAGATGTTCCCCGGGAATTTTCGAGTGTTAAAAATACCTGCACGTTCGCGGCTTTTGTCGGCGAAGTCGTGGGTAAGTGTGATGGCGGCAATATCGGCGACGTTGGCCGCGAGGGGAGAGGGTGAGGGGGATTTTGGCTGTTTCGCGGGTTGTCTCATACATGCTGTTCGATCCGCAGGTGTTGAGATTCTTTTCCGCTAGGCGAATGAAGAAAAAATCACGCAGATCCTGTGGGAGCGAGCCTGCTCGCGAAGGCATTTTCACAGCCAACATCATTGTTGACTGATATTGCGCTTTCGCGAGCAGGCTCGCTCCCACAGGTTTCGTGTTTTATGCGACTACGGCCTCAGCCGGCGAGACTATGCTGGTCTTCATCCCGCGCGAACGACCCGAACTCAGATAAGCGGCAATCGACTCCTGAGTCACTTCCCCGAGGAACACCCGCTCGGCATCCATCACCGGCAGCCACGAACGGTTGAACTCGTACATCCGCGACAGCAGGATGCGCAAATGCTCGTCGTACGCCGCCGTGGCGTTGAACTCACGCAGGAACTGCGCGCACGTGCCGGTCTGGCGGTGCAGATCGCGACGACGCACATAACCCAGCGCCTTGTTCTCGGCACAGGTGACCACCACGTAGCGACGGTCATGCTCGTCCATCAACTCCAGAGCGTCGGCCACCGGCGTCTCCGGGCTCACCGACGGCGCGTTGTCCGCCGCATCTTCGGCTTTCACCAACAGCAGACGCTTGAGCGTGCTGTCTTGGCCGACAAAGCTGCTGACAAAGTCGTCTGCCGGGTGCGCGAGCAGCGTGTCCGGATGATCGATCTGCAGCAGTTTGCCGGCGCGGAAGATGGCGATCTTGTCACCGAGTTTGATCGTTTCATCGATGTCGTGGCTGACCATGATCACGGTCTTGTTCAGCGCGCGCTGCATCTCGAAGAATTCGTTCTGGATCATTTCGCGGTTGATCGGGTCGACCGCGCCGAACGGTTCGTCCATCAACAACAGGGGCGCATCAGCAGCCAGTGCGCGGATCACACCGATGCGTTGTTGCTGACCACCGGACAGTTCACGCGGATAACGATGCAGATATTGCTTGGGCTCCAGCTTGATCATGCTCATCAACTCGCGGGCGCGGTCATGGCATCTCTGTTTGTCCCAGCCGAGCAGTTTCGGCACGACCACGATGTTCTCTTCGATGGTCATGTTCGGGAACAGGCCGATCTGCTGGATCACGTAACCGATGTTGCGACGCAGGGTCACTTCGTCGAGATCGGTGGTGTCTTCACCGTTGATGAGGATCTTGCCCGAAGTCGGTTTGATCAGGCGGTTGATCATCTTCAGCGTGGTGCTTTTGCCGCAACCCGATGGCCCGAGGAACACACAGATTTCGCCTTCATTGACGGTCAGGCTTACCGAGTCCACGGCTTTGACGTCTTTGCCGTTGCTTTGGAAAGTTTTGCTGAGGTTTTGAAGTTCGATCATTTGAGCAGTCCTTTTGGAGTCAACGAGCGTTGCAGCCATTGGAGAAACAGGTCAGCGAAAATGGCCAGAAGACTGACCAGCAGCGCGCCGACGATGAGCATCGACATGTCACTGCGGCTGATGGAGGCGAGGATCAACACACCGAGGCCGCCGGCGCCGATGGTCGCGGCGATGGTCATCACGCCGATGTTCATCACCACGGCGGTGCGCACACCAGCGAGGATCACCGGCACGGCGATCGGCAGTTCGACCATGCGCAGGCGCTGGCCGAAGGTCATGCCGATGCCGCGTGCTGCTTCACGGATGCCCGGTTCCACGCCAGTGAGGGCGAGGTAGGTGTTGCGCATGATCGGCAGCAGTGAATAAAGGAACACAGCGGTGATCGCCGGCATCGGCCCGAGGCCCTGGCCGAACTTGGAGTAGAACGGCAGCAGCAAACCGAACAGGGCAATCGACGGCACGGTCAGCAGCACCGTGGCGCTGGCCTGCAACGGCCCGGCAAGGGTCGGAAAGCGGGTCATCAGGATGCCCAGTGGCACGCCAACGACAATCGCCAGGGTCACGGCGATGCCGACCAGGGTGATGTGCTGCCAGGTCAGGTGCATCACCTGCTGCCAGTCGAGGTGGGAAAAGGCGTTCAGAAATTCCATGACTTTTCCTCCTTAATTAAGTGGGTGCTGGCGCAGAAAATCGGCGGCAACTTTCGATGGGCTTTCGTGATCGACGTCGACCCGCGCGTTGAGCTGGCGCATGGTTTCGTCATCGAACAGTTCGGCCAATGGCTTGAGTTGCTCGGCCAGTTGCGGGTGCGCGTCGAGGTAAGCCTGACGCACCACCGGTGCGGCGGTGTAGTCGGGGAAGTAATGCTTGTCGTCTTCCAGCAGTTTCAGGCCGAAGGCGTTGAGGCGACCGTCGGTGGTGTAGACCAGACCGGCAAACACCTGACCGTTGCGCAGCGCGGTGTAAACCAGCCCCGCGTCCATCTGACGAATGTTCTTGCGGGTCAGGTTCATGCCGTAGAGATCGACCATGCCGATCAGACCGTCGGAGCGGTTGGCAAACTCGGTGTCCAGCGCCACCAGATGATTGGTCTTGGCCTCGGCGCGCAGCACTTCGTTCAACTGGCTGATGTTGTTGATCTGCGGATATTCCTCGGCGACTTTCTTCGGCAAGGCGAGAGCGTAGGTGTTGCTGAATTTCGACGGGGTCAGCCAGACCAGGCCTTTTTTCGCGTCGAGTTCTTTCACCCGGGCGTAGGACTGGGCGCTGTCGAGTTTTTCAGTGACATGGTTGTAGGCCACCAGCGACACGCCGGTGTATTCCCAGAGCATGTCCAGTTGTCCGCTTTCGTGGGCGCTGCGGGCGAGGTTACTGCCCAGACCGCCGGTAATCTGCGCGTCGTAACCTTTGCTGCGCAGGTATTGCGCGGTGATTTCGGCGAGCAGGGTTTGCTCAGTGAAGACTCGGGCGCCGAGGCGGATAACCGGTTTTTCAGCGGCTTGGGCGACACCTGCGAACAGCAGGATGCAGCCCACTATCAATCCCAAAGACGAGCTAAATCGTTTCATAAATATTCCTTCGCAAAAGCCTTAAGACGGGCGCAAACCGCGTTCCAGCCAGAGACGGCTGGCGAGGGTGACGACGCCATCGAGCAGCAAGGCCAGCAGCGCGGTGCACGCGGCGCCGAGCAGCAGTTGCGGCTGATTGTTCAGGGCGATGCCAGGGAAGATCAGGCTGCCGAGGCTGTTGGCGCCGATCAGGAACGCCAGCGGCGCGGTGCCGACGTTGATCGCCAACGCCACGCGCACACCACCGACGATGATCGGCACGGCGTTGGGCAATTCGACTTTCCACAGCACCTGGCGCGGGGTCATGCCGATGCCGACGGCCGCTTCTTTCAGCGAACCCTGCACATTTTTCAGGCCTTCGTAGGTGTTGCGCACAATCGGCAACAAGGAAGCGAGGAACAACGCGAAGATCGCCGGGCCACTGCCGATACCGAGGACGCCCAGGGCAATCGCAAGCACGGCCAGCGGCGGCACGGTGTTGCCGATATTGAAGATTTGCATGAAGCGTTCAGCACGGCCGACCATGGTCGGGCGACTGAGGAAGATGCCGGCGGGGATGCCCACGACAAGGGCGGCCAGCATTGAAGCGAGGACGAGAATCAGATGAGCTTGCAGGTAAAACAACAAATCGTCGCGGTAGTGTTCGATCGTGTTGATGCCGATCCAGTGGACCAGCAGGGCCAGGAGCGCGATCACCACCGCACCTCCCATCAGCCCTTTGCCATAGCGGATAGCCACAGGCGGACTCCTTTTTTTGTAGTCGGCGAACGCCCTCCCGTGTGGCATGCCATACATGGCTGCCGGGAATAAACGTTCGCGAGAAGCAGCTCCCTCAGCACCGGCAAAAAGCGGTCTGAAAGCGAGCCATGAGCGCAGCCTCGTCAGGCTAACTTGCTGATTTTTCAGCCCCTGACGAAAATTCGTAACAGGGGATGGACGTCTCCGGGCTTTAAAAGGTTCCCATCTGCGGCAGCATTTGGCCACCCTTAATGTGCTCAACGGTTCGGTTATTGCATCGAGTTGGGCTATAATCGCGGCCCTTTTTTGAATCACCGCCAGGCGATTTCCCATGACCAACCAGGCCGCCGAAGTCGCGAAACGCCGCACTTTCGCCATTATTTCCCACCCCGATGCCGGTAAAACCACGATCACCGAAAAGCTCCTGTTGATGGGCAAGGCGATTGCAGTGGCCGGTACGGTGAAATCCCGTAAATCCGATCGCCATGCGACATCCGACTGGATGGAGATGGAGAAGCAACGGGGTATTTCCATTACCACGTCGGTCATGCAGTTCCCGTATCGCGAACACATGATCAACCTGCTCGACACCCCGGGCCACGAAGACTTCTCCGAAGACACCTACCGCACCCTGACAGCGGTGGACTCGGCATTGATGGTCCTCGACGGCGGTAAAGGTGTTGAGCCACGGACGATTGCGCTGATGGACGTCTGCCGTCTGCGTGACACGCCGATCGTCAGCTTCATCAACAAACTCGACCGTGACATCCGCGACCCGATCGAACTGCTCGACGAAATCGAAGCCGTTCTGAAGATCAAAGCGGCGCCGATCACCTGGCCGATCGGTTGCTACCGCGACTTCAAGGGCGTGTACCACCTGGCTGACGACTACATCATTGTCTACACCGCCGGTCACGGTCACGAACGCACCGAAACCAAGATCATCGAGAAGCTCGACTCCGACGAAGCCCGCGCGCATCTGGGCGACGAGTACGACCGCTTCATCGAACAGCTGGAACTGGTTCAAGGCGCCTGCCACGAATTCAACCAGCAGGAGTTCCTCGACGGTCAACTGACCCCGGTGTTCTTCGGTACGGCACTGGGCAACTTCGGTGTTGACCACGTACTTGACGCCGTTGTTGATTGGGCGCCGCGTCCGCTGGCCCGTGTCGCTAACGAGCGTACCGTTGAGCCGGTGGAAGAGAAGTTCTCGGGCTTCATCTTCAAGATCCAGGCGAACATGGACCCGAAACACCGCGACCGTATCGCCTTCATGCGCATCTGCTCCGGCAAGTACGAGAAAGGCATGAAGATGCGCCACGTGCGTACCGGCAAGGACGTGCGCATCGGCGACGCCCTGACGTTCTTCTCCTCCGAGCGTGAGCAGCTTGAAGAAGCCTTTGCCGGCGACATCATTGGTTTGCACAACCACGGCACGATCCAGATTGGCGATACCTTCAGTGAAGGTGAAACCCTCGGGTTTACCGGCATTCCGCACTTTGCGCCGGAGCTGTTCCGTCGTGTGCGTCTGCGTGATCCGCTGAAGTCCAAGCAGTTGCGTCAGGGGCTGCAGCAACTGGCTGAAGAGGGCGCGACGCAGGTGTTTTTCCCGGAGCGCAGCAACGACATCATTCTTGGCGCCGTGGGTGTGCTGCAGTTTGATGTGGTCGCCAGCCGTTTGAAGGAGGAATACAAGGTTGAGTGCTCTTACGAGCCGATTACTGTGTATTCCGCGCGCTGGATTGAATGCAGCGACAAGAAGAAGCTTGAGGAGTTTTCCAACAAGGCTGTGGAGAACCTGGCGGTCGACGGCGGTGGTCACCTGACTTACCTTGCGCCGACGCGGGTTAACCTGGCGTTGATGGAAGAGCGTTGGCCGGATGTGAAATTCCGGGCGACGCGTGAGCATCATTAAGTTCTGAATTGGTTTGTCCGAAGCCCTCTAGGTGTGTGCCTAGGGGGCTTTTTTTTGCTTTGGTTTTGGGGGTATATCCGTTTTTGGGTGATGGCGGCTTAGGGTTCCGCCCTTACGGCGGGTCACTTTTTACAAACGCCTAAAAAGTAACCAAAAACGCTTGCTCCTACGTACGGCCCGCTCGCTGGGGCTCGGGGTTCCTTCGCTGCGGGATCGATCCGGGCGCAGCGTCTCCGGTTTGCTTCGCTGCACCTACTCCCGCTGTGTTTGGCTGCGCCAAACGGTCGCTGCGCTCCCACGCCCGGATCAATCCCTCCACTCAGCCTTCCGACGTCGCCCTACAGATCAAGAGCTGCAGCCGAGCTAACGCTCATCCTGTTGAGTGGTGAAGAGCCAAGCGGTGTTCGGCTGTTGATTTGTGTTGTGGCTACCCCTCACCCCAGCCCTCTCCCGAGGGAGAGGGAGCCGATTTGTGGGCCTTTCAAAACCTGAGTTCGACTCGGTATTTCACGTCGGCGTAGCTCTCCCAAGCACCGCGATCAGTCCCCTCTCCCTCCGGGAGAGGGTTAGGGTGAGGGGCTTTTGATCTGTTTCAGAATCTGAGTTCGGCTCGGTATGTCATGTCGGCGTTGCTCTCCCAAGCACCGCGATCAGTCCCCTCTCCCTCCGGGAGAGGGCTAGGGTGAGGGGCTTTTGATCTTCGGCACGGTTTTAACGCGCGCAATGGCTGTAGGACGACTCGGTTTTTTGTGATCTCGATGTTCTCGAACGCGACAACCCGCCTGCTGACCGTTAGTGTTCCAGCTCCACGCAAGTCGCTTTGAGAGGTCAATGGAATGACGAGTCGACTGACTCACCTGCTACGGCTGAACGGTTATTTCGGCGTGATGGCCTGGGTACTCGCGGCGCTGTTGTTCATCAATCGCTTGAGCAGCATGGTCAAGCTGTTCATGGCGCTGTATCTGCGTCAGGAACTGGGGCTGGCGATCGAGACGGTTGGCTGGTTACTGTCGGCGTACGGCGCGGGTTTGCTGGTGGGGTCGATGCTCGGTGGCTGGCTCAGTGATCATGTGCGTACGGCGCGGCTGACGGCAGCGCTGTTCTTTATTTCGGTGTGGGTGCTGATCCTGCTGGGGCTGGTGACGCAGGTGCCTTTGCTCGCTGCATTACTGTTGCTTAGTGGGGGGATCGATGGGGCCATCCGCACCCTGCATCAGCGGCTGATCATGGAATATTGCGAGGTGGCGCAGCGCTCGCGTGCGCAGGCGTTGAGCCGGGTGGCGCGCAACCTCGGCATGGCGGCTGCCGGTGTGGCGGGCGGGGTGTTGGCGCAGACCGATTTTCGCTGGGTGTTTTTCGGCAGTGCGGCGATGACGTTGTTGGCGCTGCTCTGGTTTGTTCGTACCACGTGGCAACGACCCGTGCTGATCAATGACGAAAAGTCCACGGATGACGCAGGCTCCGGGGTGCCGTATCGCGACAAACCGTTCCTGTGGTTGCTGGCGGCGACGGCCGTGCTTGGCATCGCGTTTGATACGGTCTACAGCACGCTGGGCAATTATTTGCGTGATTACTACCAGTTGAGCACCCAGGCGATCGGCTGGCAGTTCGGGCTCAATGCGTTGCTGGTGATCGCGCTGCAGATTCCGCTGTCGCACTGGGGCGAGCGTTGGGGGATGCGCCGGCAAATGCTGCTCGGCAGTGTGTTGCTGGCGTGCGGGTTGGGCATGCTGCCGTTCGGTTCCGGGCTGTTTTACGTCTGCCTGTCGACGCTGATCTGGACCTTGGGCGAGGCCTTTTTCATGCCGCCGCTGAATGTGCTGGCCATGCGTTTTGCCCAAGGCGGTAAAAGCGGTCAGTACTTCGGCCTGTTCTTTATGAGCTGGAGCGCCAGTGCGCTGTTGTCACCGGTACTCAGTGGCCAGTTGTACGGTCATTTCGGCGGCCACAGTGTGTGGCTGGCGAGTGCGCTGATGGTGTTGATTTCCATCCCGCTGACTTGGCAGGCCACGCGCGTGCGCCCGGTCGCTTAGCTGATCCCGCTATTGGCATTATTCGAAAGCAATCTGTCTGTCGAGGGCATTTCTGCGCGCTCGATAGCGTCCTATCTGGTGAACCCGATGGATCGGAACTAGATTTTACACAGCGCCAGTCAGGCACGAATGTCTCACCTGAAAATGGATGGAGTCAGCTATGAAAAGCAGGTTGCTACGGGTTTTATTGCTGTTGAAAGTGATGGTCATGCTGTCCCTCGGCACCGCGACGGCCTGGGCCGAGTGCGAGGATCACGATTCTCAGGCGTTCAACGGACAGGTCGGGCACAGCGGCTTGATGCTCGCCAAGTCTGAGTCCGAGCCGGGCGATCAGGGGCAGGGCGGCAGCGCCGATGACGACGACTCGACCACCGATGATCCGGACACTGATGACGACGAAGGCGATAGCCAATCGTAAATCGCAGACAAAAGAAAACCCCTTCTGCCTCGACTGATGCGCAATCGAGATGGAAGGGGTTTGGTTAACTCAGGAACAACTCACATCCCCTTGTAGGAGCGAGCCTGCTCGCGAAGGCGTCCTCTCAGTCAACATTAATGGTGACTGACACACCGCTTTCGCGAGCCGGCTCGCTCCCACATTGTTTCAGTGCGGTTTTTACGCCGCGCCATCAAGGAACTGCTCGGCGTAGTGGCAAGCCACCTGCCGGCTGTCGAGCTGGCGCAAGGCTGGCTCTTCAGTGCTGCAACGCTCGGTCGCGTACGGGCAGCGCTTGTGGAAAGCGCAGCCCGGTGGCGGGTTCAGCGGGTTAGGCAGTTCGCCGACGATCTTGATTTTCGGCTTGTTCGGATCCGGGTGAATGGTCGGGGTCGCCGACAGCAGCGCCTGGGTATATGGGTGCAACGGACGCTCGTAGATGTCGTTCTTCGGCCCCAGTTCTACCGGGCGACCGAGGTACATCACCATCACGTCATCGGCCACATGCTGCACCACCGCAAGGTTGTGCGAGATGAACACGTAAGCGGTGTTGAACTCCTGCTGCAGATCCATGAACAGGTTGAGCACCTGTGCCTGAATCGACACGTCCAGTGCCGAGGTCGGCTCATCCGCCACCAGCACTTTCGGTTGCAGCATCATGGCGCGAGCCAGGGCGATACGCTGACGCTGACCGCCGGAGAACATGTGCGGATAGCGCTGATAGTGCTCAGGGCGCAAGCCGACCTGCTTCATCATCGCCTGGACTTTTTCGCGACGTTCGGCGGCGGAAAGGTTGGTGTTGATCAGCAGCGGCTCGCCGAGCTGGTCACCGACTTTCTGCCGTGGGTTCAACGAGGCGTACGGGCTTTGGAAGACCATCTGCACGTCTTTGCGCAGTTGCTTGCGCTGGGCCTTGTCGGCGCCGGCGACTTCCTGGCCGGCGATTTTCAAGGATCCGGACGACGGATCTTCAATCAGCGTCAACGCACGGGCGAGGGTGGATTTGCCGCAGCCCGATTCGCCTACAACAGCGAGGGTCTTGCCGGCTTCCAGTTCGAACGACACGCCGTTCAGTGCGCGCACGGTCGCATGGCCCTTGAACAGGCCACGGGAGACTTCGTAGTGACGGGTCAGGTCGCGGGCGGTAAGTACGACGGCCATTACGCCACCTCCTGGTTCAGCGGGAAGAAGCAGCGGGCGAGGCTGTGGCTTTTCGGATCAAGGCCTGGACGCTGCGCGCGGCAGCTGTCCTGCACGTACGGGCAGCGCGGCGACAGCAGGCAACCCTGTGGACGATCGTAGCGGCCCGGGACGATACCCGGCAGGGTCGACAGGCGTGAGGCGCCGAGGCTGTGCTCGGGAATCGCCTTGAGCAGCGCTTCGCTGTACGGGTGCGCCGGGATGTCGAACAGTTGCGGCACCTGACCGACTTCAACGGCTTGCCCTGCGTACATCACGCAGACGCGCTGGGCGGTTTCTGCCACGACCGCGAGGTCGTGGGTGATCAGCACCAGGCCCATGTTCTGTTCTTTCTGCAACGCCAGCAGCAGATCCATGATCTGTGCCTGAATCGTCACGTCCAGTGCAGTGGTCGGTTCGTCGGCGATCAGCAGTTTCGGTTCGCCGGCAATCGCCATGGCGATCGCAACGCGCTGGCTCATACCGCCGGACAGTTGATGCGGGTAGGCGTCCATACGGCTGGCGGCGCCCGGGATTTCGACTTTTTCCAGCAGTTCGATCGCACGTTTGCGCGCTTGCTTGCCGGACATTTTCAGGTGCAGACGCAGCACTTCTTCGATCTGGAAACCGACGGTGTAGCTCGGGTTCAGTGCGGTCATCGGGTCCTGAAAGACCATCGACAGGTCTTTGCCGACGACTTGCCGACGCTGACGATTGCTCAGCTTGAGCATGTCTTTGCCGTCAAAGCTGAGCGAGTCGGCGGTGACGATGCCGGGATGCTCGATCAGGCCCATCAGCGCCATCATGGTCACGGATTTACCCGAACCCGACTCGCCAACGATGGCCAGTACTTCGCCTTTGTCGACTTTCAGGTCGAGGCCGTCGACCACCGGGGTCGCGGTCTTGTCGCCGAAGCGAACGTTGAGATTCTTGATTTCTAGCAGTGACATGGGAATCTCCTCAGGCGGCGTTCTTGAGTTTCGGGTCCAGCGCATCGCGCAGACCGTCGCCCATCAAGTTGATTGCCAGCACGCTGAGCAAAATGGTCAAACCAGGCAGGCTCACCACCCACCAGGCGCGTTCGATGTAGTCACGGGCCGAGGCCAGCATGGTGCCCCACTCAGGGGTTGGCGGTTGTACGCCAAGGCCGAGGAAGCCCAACGCTGCGGCATCGAGAATCGCCGACGAGAAGCTCAGGGTCGCCTGCACGATCAGCGGCGCCATGCAGTTCGGCAACACGGTGATGAACATCAGACGTGGCAGACCGGCACCGGCCAGGCGCGCGGCGGTCACGTAGTCGCGGTTCAGTTCGCCCATCACGGCCGCGCGGGTCAGACGCACATAGGACGGCAGCGAAACCACAGCAATGGCGATCACGGTGTTGATCAGGCCAGGGCCGAGGATGGCGACAATCGCCACCGCCAGCAGCAGCGACGGCAGGGCCAGCATGATGTCCATCAGACGCATGATGGTCGGGCCAATCATCTTCGGGAAGAAACCGGCGAACAGACCGAGCAGGATCCCCGGAATCAGCGACATCACCACCGACGACAAACCGATCAGCAGCGACAGGCGCGAGCCCTGGATCAGACGCGACAGCAGGTCACGACCCAGTTCATCGGTGCCGAGCAGGAATTGCATCTGACCGCCTTCCAGCCACGCCGGCGGCGTCAGCAGGAAATCACGGTATTGCTCGCTCGGGTTATGCGGCGCAACCCACGGCGCGAACAGCGCGCAGAAGATGATCAACAGCATGAACAGCAGGCCGGCAACTGCGCCCTTGTTCTTGGAGAAGGCTTGCCAGAATTCTTTGTATGGTGACGGGTACAGCAGGCTTTGATCCGCGCTGGTGGCGGAAGTCGCTACTGAGGATGTTGGAGTGCTCATGGTTATTGACCTCAGCGCTGATGACGGATGCGTGGGTTGGCAAAGCCGTAGAGGATGTCCACTACGAAGTTGACCAGAATCACCAGGCAGGCGATTAACAGGATGCCGTTTTGCACAACCGGGTAGTCCCGGGCGCCGATGGCTTCGATCAGCCATTTACCGATGCCGGGCCAGGAGAAAATCGTTTCGGTCAGAACCGCACCAGCGAGCAGAGTGCCGACTTGCAGGCCGACCACGGTGAGTACCGGAATCAGTGCGTTACGCAGACCGTGGACGAACACCACGCGCGACGGCGACAGGCCTTTGGCCCTGGCGGTGCGGATGTAGTCTTCGCGCAGCACTTCGAGCATCGACGAACGGGTCATCCGCGCGATCACTGCCAGCGGGATGGTACCGAGGACGATGGCCGGCAGGATCAGGTGATGCAGCGCGTCGAAGAACGCCCCGACGTCATCGGCCAGCAGCGTGTCGATCAGCATGAAGCCGGTGCGCGGCTCGATGTCGTAGAGCAGGTCGATCCGCCCGGAAACCGGGGTCCAGCCCAGGCTCACCGAGAAGAACATGATCAGGATCAGGCCCCACCAGAAGATCGGCATCGAATAACCCGCGAGGGAGATGCCCATCACCCCGTGGTCGAACAATGATCCTCGCTTGAGTGCCGCGATCACCCCGGCCAGAAGGCCCAGAATGCCGGCGAACAGCAGGGCGGCCATGGACAGTTCCAGGGTCGCCGGGAAGAGGGAGGTGAACTCGGTCCATACGCTTTCACGCGTGCGCAGGGATTCGCCGAGATCGCCGTGAGCCAGTTTGCCGATGTAGTCCAGATACTGGGCATACAGCGGCTTGTTCAGACCTAGGCGTTCCATTGCCTGAGCGTGCATTTCGGGGTCGACCCGACGTTCGCCCATCATCACTTCCACGGGGTCGCCCGGAATCATGCGAATCAACGCGAAAGTCAGCAAGGTGATGCCGAAAAACGTGGGGATCAACAACCCCAGTCGGCGGGCAATAAAACTAAACATCGTGTGTGGTACCTCATCAGCCGGTTAGGCGTGCCCGGCATCCCTGGGGTCAGGGACGCCGGGAGTTTCTTATCTACTTCACCTGGGTGGTGGCGAAGTTATTAGTGGTGAGAGGGCTGATGTGATAGCCCTCTACGTTGTTGCGCATTGCGGTAAACATCCTGGTGTGGGCCATGCTGATCCATGGCTGATCCTGATTAAACAGCACTTGCGCCTGTTCGTAGAGCTTTGCGCGTTCGGCCGGATCTACTTTAGCCCGTGCTTCATCCAGCAGTGCCTGGAATTTCTCGTTGCACCAGCGAGCATAGTTC
This sequence comes from Pseudomonas sp. Irchel s3h9, assembly GCF_900187475.1. Taxonomy (NCBI): domain Bacteria; kingdom Pseudomonadati; phylum Pseudomonadota; class Gammaproteobacteria; order Pseudomonadales; family Pseudomonadaceae; genus Pseudomonas; species Pseudomonas sp. Irchel s3h9. The sequence continues at coordinate 104,862 of NZ_FYDH01000011.1, forward strand.
TCGCCATTTTTTGCCGCTTCGCAACTGAGCATAGGCGTCAGGAAGTTATCCGGGTCGCCGTTGTCGCCCGCCCATCCGGCAGACACCATGTCGTGCTCACCGGCCTTGGCGCGTTTAAGCATTTCGCCCCATTCCATCACGCGAATGTCGATCTTGATCCCGACTTTCGCCAGGTCAGCCTGCATCATTTGCGCGCCGAGCATCGGGTTGGGGTTGGTCGGACCGCCACCGTTGCGGGTGAACAGGGTAAACACGGTGCCTTCCGGAACCCCGGCTTCCTTGAGCAGCTTGCGGGCGGCGTCGAGGTCACGTGGCGGGTTCTTCAGGTCGTGGTTGTAGCCGAGCAGGGTCGGCGGGTACGGGTTGACCGCGACCGACGCATTGCCTTTGCCGAACAGCGCGTTGACATAGGCTTCTTTGTCGAAGGCGATATCGATCGCCTTACGCACGCGTACGTCACTCATGTACTTGTGCTGGGTGTTCATGGCGATGTACGAGACGGTCATCGCGTCGAGTTCATCGACTTTCAGGTTGCTGTCTTTCTTGATGCTCGGGATGTCATCCGGTTTCGGATACAGGGCGATCTGGCACTCGTTGGCCTTGAGCTTCTGCAGGCGCACGTTGTTGTCGGTGGCGATCGCCAGGATCAGCGCATCAGCCGGCGCCTTGCCACGGAAGTAATCTGGGTTGGCCTTGAAACGCACCTGCGCGTCTTTTGCATAACGCTGGAAGATGAACGGGCCGGTGCCGATCGGCTTGTTGTTCAAGTCACCTGTCTTGTTGGCCTTGAGCAATTGGTCGGCGTATTCGGCCGGGTAGATCGAGGAGAACGCCATCGCGATGTCGGCCAGGAATGGCGCTTCGCGGCGGGTCAGGGTGAACTTGACCGTGTTGTCGTCGACTTTTTCGACGTTTTTCAGCAGTTCCTTGAAGCCCATGCTTTCAAAGTACGGGAAGCCCACGCTCGACAGTTTGTGCCATGGGTGATTCGGGTCCAGCTGACGCTGGAAGCTCCAGACCACGTCGTCGGCGTTCATGTCGCGGGTCGGCTTGAAATATTCGGTGGTGTGAAACTTGACGCCTTTGCGCAGGTGGAACGTGTAGGTCAGGCCGTCTTCGCTGATGTCCCAGGACTCGGCGAGAGCCGGGATCACTTCAGTGGTGCCGGGCTTGAAGTCGGCCAGGCGGTTGAAGATGGTTTCGGCCACAGCGTCCGCCGTGACTGCAGTTGTGTACTGGACCATATCGAAGCCTTCCGGACTGGCTTCGGTGCAGACCACCAAGGGTTTGGCCGAGACGCCGACAGCGACACTCAGCAACGCAGCCGCGATGGCCGCACGTAGGGGAAGCATTTTCATCGATAACCCTCTGCAATCGGTTGAAGACAAAAAGCCGAACGGCCGACTCATCATGAGTCAGCCGTCGGCTGGCGTTTTTACAGGATGTTGAATGGAATCGTGGTCACGAGACGGAACTCGTTGATGTTGCCGTCAGCCTGATGCTCGCTGGCGCGGTGCGTGGTGTACGTCGCGCGAATCGCGGTGGCTTTGAGCGGACCGCTCTGCACGGCGTAGGAAGCACCGATGCCGTATTCGTAGTGGGATTCGCCGTCCATCAGACTCAGATCGCCGCGCTTGTCATCTGGAATGGTGTAAGCGGTGCCACGGTAGTGAGTACCGTCGATGCCCCAGCCGCGAGCCTGGTAGATGTTGAACTTCAGACCTGGCACGCCATACTCGGCCATGTTGATGCCGTAGGCGATCTGGAAGGATTTCTCGTTCGGGCCGTTGAAGTCCGACAGCAGGGAGTTGGCCAGGTAGATGCCGTTGGTTTCGTGCAGGTAGTCGAAGTACTCGTTACCGTTCACTTGCTGATACGAGAAGGTCAGGCTGTGGGCCTGGTGGGTCAGTCCCAAGGACAGCGAGTAGGTATCGTTGTCGATGTTGCCCATCAACTTTTTGCCTTCGTCGACGGTCTTGTAGTAGTTCAGGCCGGTGGTCAGGCTCAATACCTGGCTGTCACCCAATTCGTGGGTTCCGCCGAAGTAGTACTGGTTCCAGAAGTCTTCGACGTTGGCGACGTACAGGCTGGTTTTCAGGCTTTTGAGCGGCTGATAGTTCACGCCCGCGGTGTAGACCTTGTCGGTTTCTTCGCCGTTGGCGCCGTATTCGGAACGGAATTTCGACAGGCTCTGCTCGGTACGTGGCGAGACGCGGTCGAAACCGGCGAGGTCGAACGACAGGTTGTTCAACTCTTCGCTATGCAGACTGATCCCTTCAAAGCTCGAAGGCAGCGGACGGTTGCCGATAACATCGACAATCGGCGTGCTGAAGTTCTGGCGACCTGCGGTCAACGTGGTGTTGGACACGCGGAACTTGACGTTGGCCAGACCCAGTTTGCTCCACTGGTCGACCGCATCACCGTCGGAATGGGCGAGGGTGCGGTTGGAGCCGCCAGCAATATCCTTGCGGTCACGGTCGAGAACGATGGCGTTGTAAGCGGCAACTTCGGTGCTCACGCCAACGGTGCCTTGGGTGAAGCCCGAGGTGTAGTTGACGATGGTGCCCTGAACCCAGTTGATACGACGCGGGGTCTTTGTTCTTACCGTTGGCGAGGTGTATTTGTCGCTGTTTTTCACGTAGCTGAAGCTGTCGTCACGACGACGCAGTTCATTGGCGTACCAGTTACGGGTTGTGCCGCCCAGGCTTTGTCCATCGATAAAGCCTTTGGCCTCGCTTTGGGCGCTACTGCCGGCCAATGTGGTAGGGACGAACTCCTGACTTGCAGGTTCTGCGTACGCCGTGGCGGTGATGCTGCTAATGGCCAGGGCCAGTATCGCGGTGCTGCTCAGTTTCATGGGTGAAGCTCCTTTACTTTCTTTTTATGCCGGCTTTTTTTTGGTATGCCGGTTATTGGTTTAGAACTCGTTCACACATCGCAAACGTTTGCCAAAAGCCGGATTGGCGAATTTCGGCAAAGCGCTTGCGTGAGGGGCTAGACAGCGCCCCCCAGCATTGCGGCTAATCATTTGGTTTAATCGATACCGACACCCGAGAACACGTTGCGACCGAACGGGCTGACTTTGAAGCCCTCGATCCTGGCGCTTAACGGTTGGTTGACCGTCGAGTGGGCGACAGGCGTGATCGGCACTTGCTGTTTAAGCAATTGCTGAGCCTGTTTGTAGAGCACGGTGCGTTGGTCGCGGTCGGTGACGACCTTGGCCTCTTTGATCAGCTTGTCGTAAGCCGGATCGCACCACATGGAGTAGTTGTTGCCGCCGATGGCATCGCAGCTGTACAGCGTGCCGAGCCAGTTGTCCGGATCCCCGTTGTCACCGGTCCAGCCGATCAGGCTGACGTCGTGCTCGCCGTTCTTGGTGCGTTTGATGTACTCGCCCCATTCATAGCTGACGATCTTCACTTTCAGACCGATCTTGGCCCAGTCCGCCTGGAGCATTTCGGCCATCAGTTTGGCGTTCGGGTTGTACGGGCGCTGCACCGGCATCGCCCACAGGGTGATCTCGGTGCCTTCCTTGACGCCGGCAGCCTTGAGCAGCTCTTTGGCTTTTTCCGGGTTGTAGGCGGCGTCCTTGATGCTGTCGTCGTAGGACCATTGAGTCGGCGGCATGGCGTTGACGGCCAGTTGGCCGGCGCCTTGATAAACAGCGTTGAGAATCCCTTGTTTATTCACCGCCATGTCCAGCGCCTGGCGCACTTCGAGCTGGTCGAATGGCTTGTGGCGAACGTTGTAGGCGATGTAGCCGAGGTTGAAACCCGGCTTGGAAATCAGTTGCAGTTTCGGGTCGGCCTTCAACGCTTCAACATCGGCTGGGCGCGGATGCAAGGTGATCTGGCATTCGCCAGCCTTGAGCTTCTGCACGCGCACCGAGGCGTCGGTGTTGATCGCGAAGATCAGGTTGTCGAGTTTGACCCGGCTCGGATCCCAGTAATGTTTATTACCGGTGTAACGAATGTTCGAGTCTTTCTGATAACTCTTGAACACGAACGGCCCGGTGCCGATCGGTTTCTGGTTGATGTCGCTTGGCTTGCCTTCGGCCAGCAGCTTGTCGGCGTATTCGGCGGACAGGATGGCGGCGAAGCTCATGGCGATGTTCTGGATGAACGCGGCGTCGACGCTGTTGAGCGTGAACTCCACGGTCAGCGGCCCTGTCTTCTCGACCTTGGCGATGTTCTTGTTCAGGCTCATCCCGTTGAAATATGGGAATTCGGTGGGGTACGCCTTACGGAAAGGTTGCTGGGCATCGAGCATGCGATTAAACGTGAACAGCACGTCGTCGGCGTTGAAATCGCGGGTTGGCTTGAAGTACGGCGTTGTGTGAAATTTCACACCTTCACGCAGGTGAAAGGTGTACTTGAGGCCGTCCTCGGAAATGTCCCACGTGGTTGCCAGGCCCGGAACGACATTGGTCGCGCCTTTTTCGAACTCGACCAGACGGTTGTAGATCGGTTCGGCGGCGTCGTTATCGGTCGCTGTCGTGTACTGCGCAGTGTCAAAGCCCGCCGGGCTGCCTTCAGAGCAGAACACCAGACTTTTGCTGGCGGCGAAACTGGCGGACGAGGCGGCCAACAGGCCGGCACCCAGCAATGCGGAATAAATCAAGGTATGGCGCATGACGCTCCCTCTTTTTTTAGTGTTGTTCAATGCACCGTCACCTCATCCAGAGACGTTTTGGTTGCATCGAGCTCAATCCAGTACGTACGGCAAACCGGTGGCCCACGCAGACACTGGTCAGTACCCGACGGTAGGGGCCGCGGTTCTGGCAGTAAATGCGTAAATGCCTCAAATCTCGTAGGAAAAGGCGACGCGTCCTATACCTCTGCAGTAATCCGCAGCGGAATTGGTTGTAGGCAATTTCCTAGCTTCCCGGCAGGTAAAACAACGGCGACGTTAAAAACGTCGCCGCTGCAGTGCCTTATTTGCTGACGCTGACGCCGTAGAAGGAGTTCAAGCCAAATGGGCTGATCTTGAAATCCTGCACGTTGGCGCGCATGGGTTGGTACACCGTCGAGTGAGCGATAGGTGTCATAGGGACCGCATCTTTGAGGACGTGTTGCGCCTGTTTGTACAGTTCGGTGCGCTTGCCCTGATCGGTCGTGCGCTTGGCTTCTTTGACGAGGCCATCGAACTTCTTGTCGCACCACTTGGAGAAGTTGTTGCCGCTGAGCGAGTCGCAACCGAACAGCACGTTCAGCCAGTTGTCCGGATCACCATTGTCACCGCTCCAGCCAATGATCATGGCCTGGTTCTCGCCACCTTTGGAGCGCTTGATGTACTCGCCCCATTCGTAGCTGGTGATCTTCACTTTCAAGCCGATCTTGGCCCAGTCGGACTGGAGCATTTCAGCCATCAGTTTGGCGTTCGGGTTGTACGGACGCTGCACCGGCATCGCCCACAGAACGATTTCGGTACCTTCCTTGACGCCAGCTTCCTTCAGCAGTTGCTTGGCTTTCTCAGGATCGTACTTGGCGTCCTTGATGGTGGTGTCGTAAGACCACTGGGTCGGCGGCATGGCGTTGACGGCCAGTTGGCCGGCGCCCTGGTAAACCGAGTCGATGATCTGTGGCTTGTTGACGGCCATGTCCAGCGCCTGACGTACGCGCAGGTCTGCCAGCGGGTTGGCCTCGTTGCTGCCCTTGACCTTGTCCATCACGTTGTAGGCGATGTAACCCAGGTTGAAGCCAGCCTGGTCAGGCATCTTCAGGGTCTTGTCTTCTTTCAGCGCTTTCAGATCGGCCGGACGCGGGAACAGGGTGACTTGGCACTCGTTCTTTTTCAGCTTCTGAATACGTACCGACGGGTCGGTGGTGATGGCGAAGATCAGGTTGTCAATCTTCACATCCTCAGGCTTCCAGTAATCCTTGTTGCCGGTGTAACGGATGTTGGAGTCTTTCTGATAGCTCTTGAACACGAACGGACCAGTGCCGATCGGCTTCTGGTTGATGTCGGCAGCCTTGCCTTCTTTCAGCAGCTGCGCTGCGTACTCGGCGGACTGTACCGAGGCGAAGCTCATCGCCATGTTCTGGATGAACGCGGCATCAACTTCTTTCAGAGTGAACTTGACGGTGTGGTCGTCGACTTTATCGATCTTGGTGATGTTGGTGTCCATCCCCATGTCGGTGAAGTACGGGAATTCGGTCGGGTACGCCTTACGGAACGGGTCATCCTTGTTAATCATGCGATTGAAGGTGAACAGCACGTCGTCGGCGTTGAACTCACGAGTCGGCTTGAAATACGGGGTGGTGTGGAACTTGACGCCTTCACGCAGGTGGAAGGTGTAAGTCAGGCCGTCATCGGAGATGTCCCACTTGGTCGCCAGACCAGGAATCACGGCGGTGCCGCCGCGCTCGAACTGGGTCAGACGGTTGAACATGGTTTCGGCTGAGGCGTCGAAGTCGGTTCCGGTGGTGTACTGGCCTGGGTCGAAACCGGCCGGGCTGCCTTCGGAGCAGAACACCAGGTTAGTCGCAGCGGATGCGAAAGGTGCGGAGGCTAACAAGCCTGCGCCGACTAAAAACGGAATGACCGCGTGTTTAAGCATGTTGGCCTCATGATTTGTTGTCATTTTTTAGTTGTGAGGTACGACCTCGTGAGTCGTGCCTGCGGATACTTATGCAGGGGCCATACCCATTGCAAGATCCAGAACGACTGCTGGCCTCAAAGCGTGGCACGAACGTACCTTAATGTCGCATCTGTATAACTTCTGACGCATTTGACCGTTTGCGGGTGGTTTTTACGGTGCAAATGAGGCCCCAAAACGGTGCGCCGGTCACGTTGTGCGCGCCGCCTTGGGGCTTGGTGTTACTTATTTATACCCACGCCATAGAAGGGGGTTAGACCGAACGGGCTGATCCGGAAGTCAGTGACTTCCTTGCGCAGCGGCTGGAACACCGTGGAGTTGGCAATCGGTGTGATCGGCACCTGCTGTTTGAGGATCAGTTGCGCCTGTTGATACAGTTTTACCCGTTGATCTTTGTCGGTGGACAACTTGGCCTGTTGCACCAGTTTGTCGTAGGCCGGATCGCACCATTTGGCGTAGTTGCTGCCTTTTACCGCCGCGCAGCTGTAGAGCACGCCCAGCCAGTTGTCCGGGTCACCGTTGTCACCTGTCCAGCCATAGATCATGGCGTCGTGTTCGCCATTTTTTGCGCGTTTGATGTACTCGCCCCATTCGTAGCTGACGATGTTGGCCTTGATGCCGATTTTCTCCCAATCCTGCTGGATCATCTGCGCCGACATCCGCGCATTCGGGTTTGAGGCGCGTTGCACTGTCATCGCCCAAAGGTTGATGGTTGTACCCGGCGCAACCCCTGCTTCTTTCAGTAGCACCCGTGCTTTTGCCGGGTCGTAGGGAGCGTCCTTGATGTTCGGGTCATACGACCATTGCGCCGGCGGCAAGGCGTTTTGGGCCAGCTGGCCGGCGCTTTGGTAGACGGCTTTGATGATTGCCGGTTTGTCGATGGCCATGTCCAGCGCCTGTCGCACCTTGAGCTGGTCGAGTGGCGCGTGGGTGGTGTTGTAGGCGAGGAAACCGAGGTTGAAACCGGCCTGTTTGAGCACGCGCAGATTCGGGGCTTTTTCCATCACTTCGATATCGGCCGGGCGTGGGTAGCCGCTGACCTGGCATTCGCCGGCCTTGAGTTTTTGCAGGCGCACGGCGGCGTCCGGGGTGATCGAGAAAATCAGGTTGTCGATCTTCACGTCTTCGGGTTTCCAGTAGGCCGTGTTGGCGGCGTAGCGGATTTGCGAGTCCTTTTGGTAGCGCTTGAACACGAACGGGCCGGTGCCGATCGGTTTCTGGTTGAGGTCGGCGGCTTTGCCTTCCTTCAACAGTTGCGCGGCGTATTCGGCAGATTGCACCGAGGCGAAGCTCATGGCGAGGTTTTGCACGAAGGCGGCGTCGACGTTGTTGAGGTTGAAACGCACGGTTTGCTCGTCGCTTTTTTCTACCGATTTGATTGTGGTGTTGAGGCCCATGTCGGTGAAGTACGGGGACTCGGCGGGGTAGGCCTTGCGGAAGGCGTTATCCGGGTCGAGCAGGCGCTGGAAGGTGAAGAGGACGTCGTCGGCGTTGAAGTCGCGGGTGGGTTTGAAGTAGTCGGTGGTGTGGAATTTTACGTTTTGGCGCAGGTGGAAGGTGTATTGCAGGCCGTCGCTGGAGACGTCCCATTTTGTCGCCAGGCCGGGTTCGATGTCGGTGCCGCCGCGTTTGAATTGGGTGAGGCGGTTGAAGACGGTTTCGGCGGAGGCGTCGAAGTCGGTGCCGCTGGTGTATTGGCTGGGGTCGAAGCCGGCGGGGCTGGCTTCGGAGCAGTAGACCAGGGTTGTGGCGGCGTTGGCGATTGGGGCTATGGCGGTTAGTGCGAGGGAGATCAAGAGCGGTTTTAGGGTGGATCTTGGCATGGGGTCCCCGGGGAATCGGCGGTGGTAATCGTGGAAGAGTAGCTGGGGCGGGGGTGTTGGCGGAAATATCGTTTTTCCTGTTGAAGTGTCTATCTCGGTATATCTAGCGCTTGTGTGTATATCCGTTGCTGCGGTAACGGCGGCTTAGGGTTTCGCCCTTACGGCGACTCACTTTTTTTCAAACGCCAAAAAAAGTAAGCAAAAAACGCTTGCTCCTACGTGCGGCCCGCTCGCTGGGGCTCGGGGTCCCTTCGCTGCGGGATCGATCCGGGCGCAGCGTCTCCGGTTTGCTTCGCTGCACCTACTCCCGCTGTGTTTGGCTTCGCCAAACGGTCGCTGCGCTCCCACGCCCGGATCAATCCCTCCGCTCAGCCTTCCGACGTCGCCCGTGGATCAAGATCAAAAGCAGGCGAGCTGACACTCGGCCTAGTGAGTGGTGAAGAGCGGGTGTTCGGCTTTGGTTTTTTGGTGGATTCGCCCCTCACCCCAGCCCTCTCCCGGAGGGAGAGGGGGCCGATTTGTGTGTTTTTCAAAGCCTCAGTTCGACGCGGTATCGCACGTCGGCGTAGTTCTCCCAAACAACTCGGTCAGTCCCCTCTCCCTCCGGGAGAGGGCTAGGGTGAGGGGCTTTTGATCTGTTTCAGAATCTGAGTTCAACACGGCAATCGCACGTCGGCGTAACTCTCCCAAACAACACGGTCAGTCCCCTCTCCCTCTGGGAGAGGGCTAGGGTGAGGGGCTTTTGATCTGTTGCAGAATCTGAGTTCAACACGGCAATCGCACGTCGGCGTAACTCTCCCAAACAACACGGTCAGTCCCCTCACCCTATGGGAGAAGGCTAGGGTGAGGGGCTTTTGATCTGTTTCAGAATCTGAGTTCAACACGGCAATCGCACGTCGGCGTAACTCTCCCAAACAACACGGTCAGTCCCCTCTCCCTCTGGGAGAGGGCTAGGGTGAGGGTTGGCTTTTGGCTGTTTAAATCTGATGCAAATAACCAGAACCTTCCCACAAGGTTTTCAGGTTGTCCGTCGGACGTGCGCTCTTTAGGCTCTGGGTGTCGCTGAAAACTCAGCGATCGGGAGGTGAGATTCCCGGTTATTGAATTTGGAAACCTGCACAAGCCCCTCCATAATCGCCGCCAGCTCATGCTGTCAGCAGTTTTTATGGCGGCTATGTACGGGCGGACTTTGTCCGGCCGGGTTGGTTTCCTTACCGGTAATCTCACTCCGTACATAGTTGCCACCTCATTTCTCGAGTGAGATCGGAAATGAATGGCGTCAGTTCATAAGGAAATTTTCCATGGATAAATTGATACCTGACCCACCCCTCGATACCCCACTCGAAGACGCCATCCGCGCCGAAGACCAGATCAAAACCCGCGAAGCCATCAAACGCGCCCTGGATTTCTACCTCAGCCCCGACCCGGTCAAACCCCGGCAGCCCAGCACGATGTTCCTGATCCAGCCGAACATCGACACCGAAAGCCTGCTGACGCATGCCTGTGAGTCACTGGCGTCGGCGAACACGTTAACCGGTAACTTTGCCGATCAACTGGGTCGGCCCGAGCGTAATACGGCGTTGGCGATTCAGCAGATCATTATGCTGGCCGAGTTGGCGGTGAATCGGGCGCTGGATCGGGTTGATCCGCAGACCTGAGACCGTTTTATCGTTCTTCGCGAGCAGGTGGAACGCGTTCCCCTTGTAGGAGCGAGCGTGCTCGCTATGGAGCCGGTTCATTCACCAAAAATTCCAGGTACAAGAATGGTGATTGTCACCAGTAACGGCCCGGTTTTTTGGTTTCATAAGCAGATGAATGCTTGACTCAATGGCTTATTTCAATTCGATATGAAGTTCACCGAAAACCTGTAATTTATGACAGTAGATAATCTTTCCAATGCGCCTGAGTATTTCTTCAAGCCGAGTACGTTCCGCTACTGCAAGGAGCGACTTAGAGGCTTGAACGAAAACACATAAGGACTTGACCATGAGTTATCCGATTATTACTGACTACAAAGCCTTCAAGATTTACGAATATGAATGGGGCGCCTCCCGCTTTCAAGTTTGTTATAAGGACGGAACCCCTTATTCACAGTTATGCGCTACGAGGGAAGATGCACAGCGCATCGTCGATGCGATTGGGACTTAAACCTCTAGAACAGTAGAAGGCTTGTCTGACCTATCAACGTTGTCGCCTGCTTTGCGGGGGTTGTAGGGTGGAACCGGCGACCATGCTCTGATCGCCGGTTTTTCATTCAGCGCAGATCAAATCACTGCATCAACACTTCAATCGAGCCATCTGCCGTCATGCTCACCTGGCTGGTGCCCGCTTCAACTTCCGGTGTCACCGGCGCCGAATCCATCGCCGCCGCTTTCATCATCATCGGTGCGCGCAGGTACGGCTGCGGATAACCGTTGCTGTTGAGGTTCAGGTTGACGATTTTGTAGCCCTTGCCGCCCAGTGCGTCGGTGGCCAGTTGGGCGCGGGCCTTGAAGGCGGTCACTGCTTCTTTGAGCAACTGGTCTTCACTGGATTTGCGGGTCGGGTCGGCGATGGCGAAGTCCATGCCGCCCATTTTCAGGTCGCCCAGCAGTTCGCCGGTGAGTTTGGACAGGGCGGCGAAGTCGGCGCTTTCCAGGCGCAGTTCGGCGCGTTCACGCCAGCCGGTGATCTTCTGGCCTTTGGTGTCGTAGATCGGGTAGCTGTTGCGGCTGCCTTGGCGCAAGGTGATGTCTTTGACTTGCTTGGCCTGGGCCAGGGCCTTGTTCATGGTGGTGCTGACGTCGGCGGCGAGTTTGGCCGGGTCGGTGTTTTGTTCTTCGGTGTAGAGGGTGACGATCATCAGGTCGCGGGCCACTTCCGTGCTGACTTCGGCGCGCAGGGAAATCTGGTTGTAGTGCAGCTCATCGGCGGCCAGGGCCGGAAGGCTGGCGATGCTGCCGACGGTCAGGGCGAGAAGGGCGGCGCTGCGGCGAAATGTGTGCATGAAAGCTCCTTGATGAGGGCGCAGGTGATGGTTCGGGGGCCTGCGTGAAACCATCAGACTCTAGCTTTTATGATCCGGTTCGCCCAGTTACAACTTCTATACAGATGGCCGGGGCTGCTGCGCAGCCCTTCGCGAGCAGGTTCGCTCCCACAGGGGAATGCATTTCAAAGGTGGGAGCGAGCCTGCTCGCGAAGGCGTCCTTATAGCCGCCGAAGATGTTTCCGCCATGTGGTCGTTTGCCGCACTTTCGCCTCTCAAGGCCGCGCGTTGGTTATACTCCGTGCGATCCGCCTGGAGCGCTCATCAGGAGAGCTCATGCTCGCCCCCGTACAACTGACTTCCGCCACTCGCCAGAACCTCTGGCGGCTGACTTTCATCCGCACCCTGGTGCTCGCCGCGCAGGCTGGCTCCGTAGGCCTGGCCTACTGGCTGCAATTGTTGCCGTTGCCGTGGGTGCAACTGGCGATGACCCTTGGCTGCTCGACGCTGCTCTGCGTGTTCACTGCCGTGCGTTTGCGCACTTCGTGGCCGGTGACCGAACTCGAATATGCGCTGCAGCTGGCCTGTGATCTGGTGATCCACAGTGCGCTGCTGTATTTCTCCGGCGGTTCGACCAACCCGTTTGTTTCCTACTACCTGGTGCCGCTGACCATCGCCGCCGTGACGCTGCCATGGCGCTATTCGGTGATCCTGTCCGGCATCGCGCTGGCGCTGTACACCGTGATGCTGACGCGTTTCTATCCGCTGGAAACCTTGCCGGTCGCCCGTGAAAACCTGCAGATCTACGGCATGTGGCTGAGCTTTGCGCTGGCCGCTGCGGTGATCACCTTCTTCGCCGCGCGCATGGCTGAGGAGCTGCGCCGTCAGGAAGAGTTACGGGCGATCCGTCGTGAAGAAGGTCTGCGCGATCAGCAATTGCTCGCCGTCGCCACCCAGGCCGCTGGCGCTGCCCATGAACTGGGCACGCCGCTGGCGACCATGAGCGTGTTGCTCAAGGAAATGCAGCAGGACCATCCCGACCCGATGCTGCAGGACGATCTGAAGGTGCTGCAGGATCAGGTCAAACTCTGCAAGGAGACCTTGCAACAACTGGTGCGGGCCGCCGAAGCCAACCGGCGTCTGGCTGTCGAGATGCAGGACGTCACTGACTGGCTCGACGAAGCGCTGAACCGCTGGCATCTGATGCGTCCGGAGGCCAGTTATCGCTTCCACCGCCTCGGCCAAGGCACTGTGCCGCGCATGGCGCCGCCGCCGGACCTGACTCAGGCGCTGTTGAATCTGCTCAACAACGCCGCCGACGCCTGCCCGGAAAACCTCAAGGTGACCCTGGACTGGGACGCGGAAACCGTGACCATCAGCATTCGTGACCACGGCGCCGGTGTGCCGCTGGCCATCGCCGAGCAAATCGGCAAACCGTTTTTTACCACCAAGGGCAAAGGTTTCGGCCTGGGCCTGTTTTTGAGCAAGGCCAGCGTGACACGCGCCGGCGGCTCAGTGAAACTCTATAGTCATGAGGAAGGCGGCACGCTCACCGAGCTGCGCCTGCCCCACGGCGCCCGAGGAGACCAACATGAGTGACGAAATCCAAGTCGAAGGCGAAGAACTGCCGCATTTGCTGCTGGTCGACGACGACGCAACGTTCACCCGAGTAATGGCCCGTGCCATGGCTCGTCGTGGCTTTCGCGTCAGCACTGCCGGCTCGGCCGAAGAAGGCCTGACCATCGCCCAGGCAGACCTGCCTGATTATGCCGCGCTCGACCTGAAAATGGACGGCGACTCCGGCCTGGTGCTGCTGCCCAAACTGCTGGAGCTGGACCCGGAAATGCGCGTGGTGATCCTCACCGGTTACTCGAGCATTGCCACCGCCGTCGAGGCTATCAAGCGCGGCGCCTGCAACTATCTGTGCAAACCGGCCGACGCCGACGATGTGCTGGCTGCGTTGCTCTCCGAGCACGCCGACCTCGACAGTCTGGTGCCGGAAAACCCGATGTCGGTCGATCGCCTGCAGTGGGAACACATCCAGCGTGTGCTCACCGAACACGAAGGCAACATTTCCGCCACTGCCCGCGCCCTGGGCATGCACCGCCGCACCCTGCAGCGCAAACTGCAGAAGCGCCCGGTTCGTCGCTGAACCTGCGCTGAACGACTATCGCCAGCCCTCGCGATAAAACGCACCGATCATCTATGATCGGTGCGTGTCTGTTCTTTCCTATTTCGAGCCTTATCCATGAATCAGAACGCTGAATATTCCGCGGTCAACGATGCTGTGCGCGGGCAGTTTTTTCGCAAGGTTTGGGCGATGATCACGCCTTACTGGCGCAGCGAAGAGAAGGGCAAGGCCTGGACGCTGCTGATTGCCGTGATCGCGCTTACGCTGTTCAGCGTATGGATCGCGGTGTGGCTCAACAGTTGGTACAAGGATTTTTACAACGCCTTGCAGAAGAAGGACGAGGCGGCCTTCTGGCAGTTGATCCTGTATTTCTGCGGTATCGCGGCGGTGGCGATTCTCGGCTCCGTGTATCGCCAGTATCTGACGCAAATGCTGACCATCCGCTGGCGTGCCTGGCTCACCGAAAAGCATTTCACCCGGTGGCTGGAGCACAAGAACTACTACCAGCTGGAGCAGGGTGGCTATACCGATAACCCGGACCAGCGGATCTCCGAAGACCTTAATAAATTCACGGCCAACACACTGGCCCTTGGCTTGGGTCTGATCCGCACAGTCGTCAGTCTGGTGTCGTTCTCGATCATCCTGTGGGGCGTTTCCGGAAGCATTGAGGTGTTCGGTTTCACGGTTCCCGGTTACATGTTCTGGTGTGCATTGGTGTACGCGGTGATTGGTAGTTGGCTGACGCATTTGATTGGCAGGCGTCTGATCGGTTTGAACAACAACCAGCAACGTTTTGAAGCCGACCTGCGTTTCTCGATGGTGCGGGTTCGCGAGAATGCAGAGAGTATCGCCTTGTACAACGGCGAACCGAATGAAAACCGGCGCCTGAGTAACCGTTTCGGGCTGGTCTGGCACAATTTCTGGGACATCATGCGAGTGTCCAAGCGGCTGACGTTTTTTACCTCGGGTTATGAGCAGATCGCGATCATTTTTCCGTTCATGGTGGCTGCCCCACGGTACTTCAGCGGCAAAATCGAACTCGGTGAGCTGATGCAAATCAACTCGGCCTTCGGCAATGTGCAAGAGAACTTCAGCTGGTTCATCAGTGCTTATCAGGGACTGGCAGAGTGGCGCGCTACGTGTGACCGGTTGCTGAGTTTCCGCAATGCGATGAGCAACAACGAAGAACGCACCCCGGCCATCGATGTGCAGAATCAGGGCAGCGAATTGAAGGTGCACAACCTCGGTCTGGATCTGGCCGATGGTCGCCATCTGTTGACCAATGCCGATATGACTGTGGAACCCGGTGAGCGGGTGATGCTCAGCGGCCGTTCCGGCAGCGGCAAGTCGACGCTGCTGCGGGCGATGGGGCATTTGTGGCCGGCGGGGCACGGCAACATTCGTTTGCCGGCGGCGCGGTATCTGTTCCTGCCGCAGAAACCGTATCTGCCGATCGGCACTCTGCGCGAGGCGTTGAGTTATCCACAGCCGGGCGACAGTTACGCGCCGGAGCGTTATGCACAAGTGCTGGAAACCTGCCGCTTGCCGCATCTGATTGGGCGACTGGACGAGGCCAATCACTGGCAACGCATGCTCTCGCCGGGTGAGCAGCAACGACTGGCTTTCGCCCGTGCGTTGCTTTATGCACCGCAGTGGCTGTACATGGATGAGGCGACTTCGGCGATGGATGAAGAGGATGAAGCGGCGCTGTATCAGGCGCTGATCGATCAGTTGCCGGGGCTGAGTATTGTCAGCGTTGGCCATCGCAGCAGCTTGAAACGCTTCCATCCACGGCACGTGCGGATCGACAGCGGCCATTTGGTTGAACAGACCGTGACCGCCTGATCACCGCTAACCCCCTGTAGGAGTGAGCCTGCTCGCGATAGCGTTGGGTCAGTCACATTGATGCTGAATGTGCGGACGTCATCGCGAGCAGGCTCACTCCTACATAAAGCGATGTAAACCGGAAAGTGATCGTACAACCCGCTTGAGCTATCATGCCCACAAGCCGAATTTTCGAGACAAGATGCACACCATGGAAAACCTGATCGACACCCCGCGTCTCCCGCGCAAGCGCCGCAGCCTGGCCCAGGAACTGGTGACGGTGCTGAGCGAGCAGATCCGCGATGGCCTGCTCAAGCGCGGTGACAAACTGCCTACCGAGTCGGCGATCATGGAAGCCCATGGCGTCAGCCGCACCGTGGTGCGCGAGGCGATCTCGCGTTTGCAGGCTGCAGGGCAAGTGGAAACCCGCCACGGCATCGGCACTTTCGTGCTCGACACGCCAAGCCCGAGTGGTTTCCGCATCGACCCGGCCACCGTCGTTACCCTGCGTGATGTTCTGGCGATTCTCGAATTGCGCATCAGCCTTGAAGTGGAATCTGCCGGCCTTGCCGCGCAACGTCGCAGCGCCGAGCAACTGGCGACCATGCGTGCCGCCCTTGATGCGCTCAACGAAAGCGCTGCCCATGCCAGTGATGCTGTTGCTTCGGACTTTGCCTTCCATCTGGAAATCGCGCTGTCCACCGGCAACCGTTACTTCACCGACATCATGACCCACCTGGGCACCAGCATCATTCCGCGTACGCGGCTGAATTCGGCACGACTGGCCCACGATGACCAACAGCACTACATGAGTCGCCTGAGCCGTGAGCACGAAGAAATCTACGACGCGATTGCCCGTCAGGATTCCGATGCGGCGCGTGCGGCGATGCGTCTGCACCTGACCAACAGCCGTGAAAGACTGCGCCAGGCTCATGAAGAGGCGCAGGCGCAGCGGGGTTAAGCCGTCAGGCCTCGATCCGCAACATCAACACCTGCGAAAACGGCTCCATACTCGACTCATCGACAAACTTGTAGCGCAATTCGACATCCGTGTTCAGGTACGGACGCAGTGCCTCTTTGGGGATCTGCAATTCGATCCCCATTAGTTTCTCCATCTCGTCTTCGGCATCGTCCCAGGTGCCGGTATCCACTTCTTCGCCTGCCCACAGGGGCGTTTCCGGGTCGTCGCCGAGAATCGGGTAAACGCTCCAGTTCGCCGGGAAGTCGCTGGAATCCGGGACGAGTGCGGTCAACACATCGGGCAGTGTCGATAGCTGAAGCGTGAGGATGTCGGAGGACGAAGCGGCGATTTGCGAAAGGGTCGGGGCAGCGTAATTCGTGGACATTTCGGTTTCCTTCGGTGGTCCGCCACGATCCTTCGTGGCAGTCGTCGCACCTTACCCGGCGTGGTAGCTGCGCTCAGTAAACGAATCTTGACCAGACATTTCTGCAATGTAGCCCAGTAAAAACGGGCCTTTACGCTGATTCGCCATTTGGCTTAAACACTTTTGTCCGACAAAAAAACACCCCCAACGATGAAATGCAGTTGACGGTTATCTTTTAAGTTGTACGATGACCTACAACTTCAGCGAAGGCTGAACGGACCAATCACAAAAAACGTTGCTACCAGGGTGTTCGAATAATGAATCCACAAGAACTGAAGTCCATCCTCTCTGCCGGCCTGCTGTCTTTCCCGGTGACCGATTTCAACGCGCAGGGTGATTTCAACCGCGCGGGCTACATCAAACGCCTGGAATGGCTGGCTCCGTATGGCGCTTCAGCCTTGTTCGCCGCCGGCGGCACCGGTGAGTTCTTCTCCCTGGCCGCCAGCGAATACTCGGAAATCATCAAGACTGCCGTCGACACCTGCGAAACCAGCGTGCCGATTCTGGCCGGCGTCGGCGGTTCGACTCGCCAGGCCATCGAATACGCTCAGGAAGCCGAGCGTCTGGGCGCCAAAGGCTTGTTGCTGCTGCCGCACTACCTGACCGAAGCCAGCCAGGACGGCGTTGCCGCTCACGTTGAAGCCGTGTGTAAATCGGTCAACATCGGCGTGGTCGTCTACAACCGCAACGTTTGCCGCCTCAACGCGCCGCTGCTGGAACGTCTGGCCGAGCGCTGCCCGAACCTGATCGGTTACAAGGATGGCTTGGGCGATATCGAGTTGATGGTGTCGATCCGTCGCCGCCTCGGTGATCGCTTCAGCTACTTGGGTGGTCTGCCGACCGCCGAAGTCTACGCCGCTGCCTACAAGGCGCTGGGCGTGCCGGTTTACTCCTCGGCGGTGTTCAACTTCATCCCGAAAACCGCGATGGACTTCTACCACGCGATCGCCCGTGAAGATCACGCCACTGTCGGTAAGATCATCGACGACTTCTTCCTGCCTTACCTCGACATCCGCAACCGCAAGGCCGGTTACGCCGTGAGCATCGTCAAGGCAGGCGCGAAAATCGCCGGCTATGACGCAGGCCCGGTGCGGGCGCCGCTGACCGATCTGACCGGCGAAGAGTACGAAATGCTCGCCGCGCTGATCGACAAGCAAGGTGCGCAGTAACACCCGATAAAAGCGAGGCCGCTGAGCAATCAGCGGCTTTTTGCGTGAAGGCTTTGAGATGTGAGGGCTGCCCCTGTGACAACTGCAAAACGCTACGACAACTACATCAACGGTGAATGGGTTGCCGGTGCCGACTACTCGGCCAACATCAACCCTTCGGAACTGAGCGACACCATCGGCGACTACGCCAAGGCTGATCTGACTCAGGTTCACGCCGCCATCGACGCCGCCCGCGCCGCGTTCCCGGCGTACTCGACTTCGGGCATTCAGGCCCGTCACGATTCGCTGGATAAAGTCGGCAGCGAAATTCTCGCCCGTCGCGAAGAGCTCGGCACCCTGCTGGCCCGGGAAGAGGGCAAGACCCTGCCCGAAGCCATCGGTGAAGTGACCCGCGCCGGCAACATCTTCAAATTCTTCGCCGGTGAATGCCTGCGCTTGTCCGGCGACTACGTGCCGTCGGTGCGCCCGGGCGTCAACGTTGAAGTGACTCGCGAAGCGCTGGGCGTGGTCGGTCTGATCACCCCATGGAACTTCCCGATCGCGATTCCTGCGTGGAAAATCGCCCCGGCCCTGGCCTACGGCAACTGCGTGGTATTGAAACCCGCCGATCTGGTTCCGGGCTGCGCCTGGGCACTGGCGGAAATCATCTCCCGCGCCGGCTTCCCGGCTGGCGTGTTCAATCTGGTGATGGGCAGCGGTCGCGTGGTTGGCGATGCGTTGGTGCAGAGCCCGAAAGTCGACGGCATCAGCTTCACCGGTTCGGTGGGCGTGGGTCGTCAGATCGCGGTCAACTGCGTGTCGCGCCAGGCCAAGGTTCAGCTGGAAATGGGCGGCAAGAACCCGCAGATCATTCTCGATGACGCCGACCTCAAACAAGCGGTCGAGCTGTCGGTGCAGAGCGCGTTCTACTCCACCGGCCAGCGTTGCACCGCGTCGAGCCGCTTGATCGTGACTGCCGGGATCCACGACAAATTCGTCGAAGCCATGGCCGAGCGCATGAAGTCGATCAAGGTCGGCCACGCGCTGAAATCCGGCACTGATATCGGCCCAGTGGTTTCGCAAGCGCAGCTGGAACAGGACATGAAGTACATCGATATCGGCCAGTCCGAAGGTGCGCGTCTGGTCAGCGGCGGTGGCTTGGTGACCTGCGACACCGAAGGCTACTTCCTCGCGCCAACCCTGTTTGCCGACAGTGAAGCGTCGATGCGCATCAGCCGCGAAGAAATCTTTGGCCCGGTGGCCAACATTGTTCGCGTGGCCGATTACGACGCGGCGCTGGCGATGGCCAACGACACCGAGTTCGGTCTGTCGGCGGGTATTGCGACCACCTCGCTGAAGTACGCCAACCACTTCAAACGTCATTCGCAAGCCGGGATGGTGATGGTCAACCTGCCGACCGCTGGCGTCGATTACCACGTTCCGTTCGGCGGCCGTAAAGGTTCATCCTATGGATCACGTGAGCAAGGCCGCTATGCGCAAGAGTTCTACACGGTCGTGAAGACCAGCTACATCGGTTCCTGATAAGGCAATACCCCTGTAGGAGTTGCCGAAGGCTGCGATCTTTTAAGATCAAAAGATCGCAGCCTTCGGCAGCTCCTACAGGGAATAGATGCAAGACCAAAGAAGATTCACCCGCGCATAAAAATAATCAGTGGGAGTACATCTACATGCAATCGTCCAAGCCGACTCACGTCCGCTATTTGATCCTGCTCATGCTGTTTCTGGTGACCACGATCAACTACGCCGACCGCGCCACGATCGCCATCGCCGGCTCCAGCCTGCAAAAAGATCTGGGCATTGACGCGGTCACCCTCGGCTATATCTTCTCCGCATTCGGTTGGGCCTATGTGGCCGGGCAAATTCCCGGCGGCTGGCTGCTCGATCGCTTCGGCTCGAAAAAAGTCTATGCCCTGAGCATTTTCACTTGGTCGCTGTTCACCGTGCTGCAAGGCTTTGTCGGTGAGTTCGGCATGTCCACCGCCATCGTTGCGCTGTTCATGCTGCGCTTCCTCGTGGGCCTGGCTGAAGCGCCTTCGTTCCCCGGCAACGCGCGCATCGTCGCCGCGTGGTTCCCGACCGCTGAACGCGGTACCGCTTCGGCGATCTTCAACTCGGCGCAATACTTTGCCACCGTGTTGTTCGCACCGCTGATGGGCTGGATCGTTTACTCCTTTGGCTGGGAGCACGTGTTCATCGTTATGGGGATTCTCGGGATCATCTTCTCGCTGGTCTGGCTGAAAGTGATCTACAGCCCGCGTGAACACCCGCGTATCAACGAAGCCGAGTTCAAACACATCGCTGAAAACGGCGGCATGGTCGATATGGACCAAAAGGGCAAAAAGTCCGACGGTCCGAAGTGGGATTACATCCGTCAGTTACTGACCAATCGCATGATGCTCGGCGTGTATCTGGGCCAGTACTGCATCAACGGCATCACCTATTTCTTCCTGACCTGGTTCCCGGTGTATCTGGTGCAAGAGCGTGGCATGACCATTCTCAAGGCCGGTTTCATTGCCTCGTTGCCGGCAATCTGCGGCTTTATCGGCGGCGTACTCGGCGGGGTGATTTCCGACTATCTGCTGCGCAAGGGCCACTCGCTGACCTTCGCGCGCAAAGCGCCGATCATTGCCGGCCTGCTGGTTTCCAGCAGCATCGTTGCCTGCAACTATGTTGAAGTGGAATGGATGGTCGTTGGCTTCATGGCTTTGGCCTTCTTCGGCAAAGGCGTTGGTGCACTCGGCTGGGCAGTGGTTTCCGACACTTCGCCAAAACAGATCGCCGGCCTGAGTGGAGGCCTGTTCAACACCTTCGGCAACATTGCATCGATCACCACGCCGATCGTGATTGGCTACATCATCAGCTCCACTGGCTCGTTCAAATGGGCGCTGGTGTTTGTCGGTGCCAACGCACTGGTCGCGGTGTTCAGCTATCTGGTCATCGTTGGCCCGATCAAACGTGTGGTCCTCAAAGAGCCGCCAACCAATGGCGGTACTGAAGCCACCGGTAAATTGTCTCAAGCGCATTCCTGAGGAGCGGCGTCATGCAGTTGATTGAACATTCCGACTCGCCGCGCCACATCCGCCTGCACGAGCGGGACAATGTGGTGGTCGTGGTCAACGACCAGGGCGCTCCGGCCGGCACTGAATTTGCCGATGGCCTGGTGACGCTGGAATTTGTGCCGCAGAGCCACAAGGTCACCCTTGAAGACATTCCCGAGGGCGGCCAGGTGATTCGCTACGGTCAGGTGATTGGCTACGCGTTGCAGCCGATTCGCCGAGGCAGTTGGGTCAAGGAAGATCAACTGCGCATGCCGACCGCGCCGCCGCTGGACAGCTTGCCGCTGTCCACCGAGGTGCCGGACGCGCAGGCACCGCTGGAAGGTTTCACGTTCGAGGGTTATCGCAACGCCGACGGCACCGTCGGCACGCGCAACATTCTCGGCATCACTACGACCGTGCAGTGCGTCACCGGCGTGCTTGATCACGCGGTAAAACGCATCAAGGAAGAGCTGCTGCCGAAGTATCCGCACGTCGATGATGTGGTGGCGCTGACTCATAGCTATGGCTGCGGCGTGGCGATTACCGCCACCGACGCCTACATCCCGATTCGTACCGTGCGCAATCTGGCGCGCAACCCGAACCTCGGTGGTGAAGCGTTGGTGATCAGCCTAGGCTGCGAGAAGTTGCAGGCCGGGCAGGTCATGCACGAGGACGATGCTTCGGTGGATCTCAGCGATCCGTGGCTGTATCGCTTGCAGGACTCCAGTCACGGTTTCACCGAGATGATCGAGCAGATCATGGCGCTGGCCGAAGTCCGTTTGAAGAAACTCGACCAGCGCCGCCGCGAAACCGTGCCAGCGTCCGAGTTGATCCTCGGCATGCAGTGCGGCGGCAGCGATGCGTTTTCCGGCATCACCGCCAACCCGGCGCTGGGCTACGCCTCGGATTTGCTGTTGCGGGCGGGGGCGACGGTGATGTTTTCCGAAGTCACCGAAGTGCGCGATGCGATTTACCTGCTGACTTCACGTGCCGAAAGCAAAACCGTTGCCGAGGAGCTGGTGCGCGAGATGGACTGGTACGACCGTTACCTGGCCAAGGGTGAAGCGGATCGCAGCGCCAACACCACGCCGGGGAACAAGAAGGGCGGGCTGTCGAACATTGTCGAGAAGTCGCTGGGTTCGATCGTCAAGTCCGGCAGCAGCGCAATCAATGGCGTGCTTGGCCCTGGCGAGCGCTTCAAGCAGAAGGGTTTGATTTTCTGTGCGACCCCAGCGAGTGATTTTGTTTGCGGGACGTTGCAGTTGGCGGCGGGGATGAACCTGCATGTGTTCACCACCGGGCGGGGTACGCCGTATGGTTTGGCGATGGCGCCAGTGGTGAAGGTCTCGACGCGTACGGAGTTGGCGCAGCGCTGGCCGGATCTGATCGATATCGACGCCGGGCGGATTGCTACCGGGCGGGCGACCATCGAGGAGTTGGGTTGGGAGCTGTTTCACTATTACCTGGATGTGGCGAGCGGCAAGCAGCAGACATGGGCGGAGAAGCACAAGCTGCATAACGACATTACGTTGTTCAATCCGGCGCCGATTACCTGATGGTTTTTTGAAGGGGGGAGTAAAAGCTACCCTCATCGGAACGCCGCCCGCCCATCCCTCTCCCGGGGGGAGAGGGGGCCGATCCGGGAATATTTAAGAAGTACATCGACCTGAAAGTGCTTTGCCGAATCCATAATCGACTCGGTCTTGCAGGTCGATGTATGCCGCAAAACACCTCGGTCAGTCCCCTCTCCCTCGGGGAGAGGGTTAGGGTGAGGGGCTTTTCAAGCTTTTGGCTTATCATTAGCCCCCTAACGACGCTCACCCAAGGCTCCCCGGCATGCTGGCAATCTTTCTCGAAACCCTGAACATCACCGCGCCGGTTTTTGCCATGCTGTTTCTCGGTGTGCTGCTCAAGCGCATCGACTGGATCAACGACAACTTCATCCACACGGCCTCGTCGCTGGTGTTCAACGTCACCATGCCGGCGCTGCTGTTCCTCGGCATTCTGCATGCCGACCTGCACGCCGCGTTGCAACCGTCCCTGCTGATCTACTTTTCCCTCGCCACGCTGGTGAGTTTTGCCCTGGCCTGGGGCTGGGCGATTTTCAAATGCCCGCGCGAAGATCGCGGCATCTACACCCAGGGCGCGTTTCGCGGCAATAACGGCGTGATCGGTCTGGCGCTGGCGGCGAGCATGTACGGCGATTACGGGATTTCCCTCGGGGCGATTCTCGCGGCGCTGGTGATCCTGTTTTACAACACGCTGTCGACCATCGTGCTCGCGGTATACAGCCCGGTGATCAAATCCGATCCGTGGAGCATCTGCAAAAGCGTGTTCAGCAATCCGTTGATCATCAGCGTGATTGCGGCAGCACCGTTTGCCTATTTCAAGATTGGTTTGCCGGGCTGGCTGGAGACCTCAGGTCAGTATCTGGCGCAAACCACTTTGCCGCTGGCGTTGATCTGCATTGGCGGCACTCTGTCGCTGGCGGCGCTGCGCAAGAGCGGCAACATGGCGCTGAGTTCGAGTCTGGTGAAGATGGTTGGTTTGCCAGTGCTGGCGACCCTGGGGGCGTGGTTGTGGGGCTTTCGTGGGGCGGAGTTGGGGATTCTGTTTCTGTATTTCGGTAGCCCGACGGCGGCGGCAAGTTTCGTCATGGCGCGGGCGGCGCAGGGCAATCATGAACTGGCGGCGGCGATTATCGTAATGACCACGTTGATGGCGGCGATTACCACCAACGTCGGGATCTTCGTTTTGCAGTGGGGTGGGTGGATATAAAGGCAAGATCAAAAGATCGCAGCCTGCGGCAGCTCCTACAGGAGACCGCATTTCCATGTAGGAGCTGCCGAAGGCTGCGATCTTTTAGCTTTTCTCGTAACTGTCGATCACTTCCTGCGCTGCCCGAAACGCATCGATCGCCGCCGGCACGCCGGCATACACTGCGCAATGCAGCAACGCCTCACGGATCTCGTCCACCGTGCAGCCGTTGTTCAGCGCGCCGCGCACATGACCTTTCAACTCTTGCGGGCACTTCAATGCGGTCAGCGCGGCGAGGGTGATCAAACTGCGGGTTTTCAGCGGCAAACCTTCACGATTCCACACGCCACCCCAGGCATGTTCATTGACGAAATCCTGCAACGGCTGGGTGAACTCGGTGGCGTTGCCCAGCGCGCGATCAACAAACGCATCGCCCATTACCTGGCGGCGGACTTCAACCCCGGACTTCTTCGATTCGGTCATGGTTTATCACTCTTGTGGTGTTGGCGGCGCCAGGCGCGGATCGACGTGAACAGCAGGAACGTCAACAGCGTCGGCAAGACATAAAACAGCATCAGCCGCTCAAGCTTGCCGGCCAGCGGCATGCCGGTGGTAAACGACACCACGTGCAGCCCGTACGCCAGGTACAAACCGAGCAACAGCAAACCTTCGGCGCGCGTCACGCGGTAGCCGGAATAGAACACCGGCAGGCACAGTGCGGCAACGCCGAGCATCACCGGCAAGTCGAAATCCAGTGCGTTCGGCGACACCGACAGCGGCGTCGGTGCGATCAATGCGGTCAGGCCGAGCACCCCGAGCAGGTTGAACAGGTTGGCGCCGATCACGTTGCCGACGGCGATGTCGCGTTGTCCGCGCAAGGCTGCGATCAATGACGTAGCCAGTTCCGGCAGCGACGTGCCGACGGCCACCACGGTCAGGCCGATGACGCGCTCGGAGAATCCAAGATCAGTAGCTACCACAACCGCGGCGCCCAGCAGCAGATGCCCGGCAAACACCAGCATCGCCAGACCGATAACGATCATTAACAGGCTGCTGAACCACGAGGCTTGCGCCGTTTCAGGATGTTCCGAATGCGGTCGCGTCGAATGCCGTGACTGGCGCAGCAGTAAACCGAGATACAACGCCAAAGCCGCCAACAACAGGATGCCGTCGAAGCGCCCGATCTCTTCATTCCATGCCAGTACGAATACCAGCAGGCTGGCACCGATCATCAGCGGAATATCCAGGCGCACCAGTTGCCGCGAGACGCGCAGAGGAATGATCAGCGCGGAAAGCCCTAGGGTGACAAGGATATTGAAGATGCTGCTGCCGACCACACTGCCTACGGCGATGTCCGGGTTATGCGCCAGCGCCGCTTGCAGGCTGACGGCCATTTGCGGTGCGCTGCTGCCGAGGGCGACGATGGTCAGGCCGATGATCAGCGGTCGCACATGCAGGCGTGCTGCCAGGCGCACCGCCGCGCGCACCATCAGTTCGGCGCCGAAGATCAGCAGGCACAGGCCGGCGAGCAGTTCGATCACGCTGATCAGGGGTAAATCGGCTAATCCGAAAATGGTCAGCGCTCCATCAGTCGTCGAGAGCCTGCACGCGAACCCGCGCGGTGCCGCTGCGCAGCATGCCGAGTTGTTCGGCGGCCTTACGGGACACATCGATCAGGCGTCCACGGGTATGCGGGCCACGGTCGTTGATGCGGACCACAACAGATTCATCGTTTTTCAGGTTGGTGACCTTCACCCGCGTGCCAAAGGGTAGCTGGCGGTGGGCGGCGGTCAGGGAATTCTGGTTGAACGGCTCGCCACTGGCGGTCCGTTTACCGTGGTGCTTGGCACCGTAATAAGAGGCGACACCGGTCTGGTCGTAACCGTGCGGGTCGATAATGTCGGTGCTGGCGCAACCGGCCAGCAAGGAGAGCAGGGCGCAGGCGCCGAGCAGACGTTTCATTCAGATACTCCAAAGTGATCGTTCCCACGCTCCAGCGTGGGAATGCATCCCGTGACGCTCTGCGTCACACCGCAATGGACGCGGAGCGTCCGGGGCGGCATTCCCACGCAGAGCGTGGGAACGATCCCCGAGCGCGGGGCCAGAATCAGCCTTCGAGCTTGCTTTTCAGCAGTTCGTTCACTTGCTGCGGGTTGGCTTTGCCTTTCGACGCTTTCATCGCCTGACCGACAAAGAAGCCGAACATCTTGCCGCGTTTGGCTTCATCAGCCGCACGGTATTGTTCAACTTGCTCGGCGTTGGCCGCGAGCATTTCGTCGAGCACGGCCGAGATCGCGCCGCTGTCGGTAACCTGCTTCAGGCCACGTTTTTCGATGATCTCGTCTGCGCTGCCTTCACCGTTGGCCATCGCTTCGAACACAACCTTGGCAATCTTGCCGGAGATGGTGTTGTCCTTGATGCGCAGCAGCATGCCGCCCAGCAGTTCAGCGGAAACCGGCGACTCGTCGATGTCCAGGCCTTGCTTGTTGAGCAGGCTGCCCAACTCGACCATCACCCAGTTAGCCGCCAGCTTCGCGTCGCCGCCGATGGCTGCGACTTTCTCGAAGTAGTCCGCTTGCTCACGGCTGGTGGCCAGCACGTTGGCGTCGTACGCCGACAGACCGAACTGGCTCTGGAAGCGCTCGCGTTTTTGCGGTGGCAGTTCCGGCAGGGTGGCGCGCACCTCGCCGAGGAACGACTCTTCGATGACCACCGGCAGCAGGTCCGGATCGGGGAAGTAACGGTAGTCGTTGGCTTCCTCTTTCGAACGCATCGGACGGGTCTCGTCCTTGTTCGGATCGTACAGACGGGTCTGCTGGATCACTTTGCCGCCGTCTTCGATCAGCTCGATCTGACGCTGGATCTCGGAGTTGATCGCCTTCTCGATGAAGCGGAACGAGTTGACGTTCTTGATCTCGCAGCGCGTGCCGAACTCAACCTGGCCTTTCGGACGGATCGACACGTTGCAGTCGCAACGCAGCGAGCCTTCGGCCATGTTGCCGTCGCAGATACCCAGATAACGTACCAGCGCGTGGATCGCCTTGACGTAAGCCACGGCTTCCTTGGCGCTGCGCATGTCCGGCTCGGACACGATTTCCAGCAGCGGTGTGCCGGCACGGTTCAGGTCGATGCCGGTGGCACCGTTGAACTCTTCGTGCAGGCTCTTGCCGGCGTCTTCTTCCAGGTGCGCGCGGGTGATGCCGACACGTTTGACCGTGCCGTCTTCCAGGGCGATGTCCAGGTGGCCCTTGCCGACGATCGGCAACTCCATCTGGCTGATCTGGTAGCCCTTCGGCAGGTCCGGGTAGAAGTAGTTCTTGCGCGCGAACACGTTGTGCTGACCGATCTGGGCGTCAATCGCCAGACCGAACATCACCGCCATGCGCACCGCTTCCTGGTTCAGCACCGGCAGAACGCCGGGCATACCCAGGTCGATCAGGCTGGCCTGAGTGTTCGGCTCGGAACCGAATGTGGTGGAACTACCGGAAAAGATTTTCGACCGGGTAGTGAGCTGAGTGTGAATCTCCAGCCCGATCACGACTTCCCATTGCATGTGTGTCTCCTCAGAAGCCGGTTGGGGTGCGGGTGTGCCAGTCAGTGTTGAGCTGATACTGGTGGGCAACGTTCAACAGGCGACCTTCCTGGAAATACGGCGCGAGCAACTGCACGCCCACCGGCAGACCGTCGACAAAACCGGCCGGCATCGACAGGCCCGGCAGGCCCGCGAGGTTGGCGGTGATGGTGTAGACGTCTTCCAGATAGGCAGCGACCGGGTCGCTGTTCTTGGCGCCGAGTTTCCAGGCCGGGTTCGGCGTGGTTGGGCCGAGGATGATGTCGACCTCATTAAAGGCAGCCATGAAATCGTTCTTCACCAGGCGACGGATCTTCTGCGCTTTCAGGTAGTAGGCGTCGTAGTAACCGGCGGACAGCGCGTAGGCACCGACCATGATCCGGCGCTGCACTTCCGGGCCGAAGCCTTCGCCACGGGAGCGCTTGTACAGGTCGATCAGGTCTTTCGGTTGCTCGCAGCGATGGCCGAAACGCACGCCGTCGAAACGCGACAGGTTCGAAGACGCTTCTGCCGGGGCGATCACGTAGTACGCAGGGATCGCGTGCTGCATGTTCGGCAGGCTGATTTCCTTGATCACCGCACCGAGCTTCTGCAGCTCTTTGATGCTGTTCTGGATCAGCTCGGCGATGCGCGGGTCGAGACCGGCGCTGAAGTATTCCTTCGGCACGCCGATGCGCAGGCCTTGCAGCGAGTCGCCGAGGCTTGCGGAGTAATCCGGCACCGGCTCATCGATGCTGGTGGAGTCGTTCTGATCGAAGCCGGCCATACCTTGCAACAAAATCGCGCAGTCTTCGGCGGTGCGCGCCAACGGGCCGCCCTGATCAAGGCTGGAGGCGTAAGCAATCATGCCCCAGCGCGAAACACGACCGTAGGTCGGTTTCAGGCCGGTGAGGTTGGTGAACGCAGCTGGCTGACGGATCGAGCCGCCGGTGTCGGTGGCCGTGGCCGCAGGCAACAGACGAGCGGCTACTGCCGCCGCCGAACCGCCGGACGAACCGCCCGGCACGTGTTCCAGGTTCCACGGGTTTTTCACCGCGCCGTACCAGCTCGACTCGTTGGCCGAACCCATGGCGAATTCGTCCATGTTGGTCTTGCCCAGGGTCACAGCGCCGGCAGCCGCCAGTTTTGCAACCACGGTGGCGTCGTACGGAGCCTTGAAGTTGTCGAGCATCTTCGAGCCACAGCTGGTGCGAATGCCCTGGGTGCAGAACAGGTCTTTGTGAGCGATCGGCGCGCCGAGCAGGGCGCCGATCTCACCGTTGGCCCGGCGTGCATCGGCGGCTTTCGCCTGCTCGAGCGCCAGCTCTTCGGTGAGGCTGATGAAACTGTTGAGCTGCGGATCGAGCTGGGTGATGCGCGCCAGCAGGACTTTGGTCAGCTCTTCGGAGGAAAACTTTTTATCGGCGAGACCGCGGGCGATCTCGGCCAGAGTCATTTGATGCATTGCAGGCTCTTTCCCTTTAGTCGATGACTTTCGGAACCAGATACAGGCCGTTTTCGACCGCTGGTGCGATGGATTGGTAGGCCTCGCGGTGATTGGTCTCGGTCACAACGTCGGCGCGCAGGCGCTGACTGGCTTCCAGCGGGTGGGCCAGAGGCTCGATTCCGTCGGTATTAACAGCCTGCATTTCGTCGACCAGACCGAGAATGCTGTTGAGGGCGGAAGTAATGTGTGGAAGATCGGCATCATTAAGGCCAAGGCAGGCCAGATGAGCGATTTTTTCCACGTCGGAGCGTTCTAGCGCCATCGGGATTCTCCTGTGGAAAACAGAACGGACGGCGTCCGTGTGTTAGATTGTCGGAACACTACCGCACTTCTACGGTCATAAGGCCGCGATTGTGGGGCTTGGTGCACAGAAAAGCGGCCAATTTAACATATTGGCGCCTTGCCCAAAATCCCTGTCGTTGTTAGAGTTTGCCGCACTTTTTTACCCACGCGTTGCCTAGGGTCCCTTTCCCATGTTCAAGAAACTGCGTGGCATGTTTTCCAGCGATCTTTCCATTGACCTGGGCACTGCCAACACCCTTATTTACGTGCGCGAGCGCGGTATCGTCCTGAATGAGCCATCGGTTGTGGCCATTCGGACACACGGTAACCAGAAAAGTGTCGTTGCTGTCGGCACCGAAGCCAAGCGCATGCTCGGCCGTACGCCGGGCAACATTGCGGCCATTCGTCCGATGAAAGACGGCGTGATCGCCGACTTCAGCGTCTGCGAAAAGATGCTGCAATACTTTATTAACAAGGTTCACGAAAACAGCTTTCTGCAGCCTAGCCCTCGTGTGCTGATCTGCGTTCCATGCAAATCCACCCAGGTTGAGCGTCGCGCCATCCGTGAATCGGCCCTCGGTGCCGGTGCCCGTGAAGTGTTCCTGATCGAAGAGCCAATGGCGGCTGCGATCGGTGCCGGCCTGCCGGTCGAAGAAGCGCGCGGCTCGATGGTCGTGGATATCGGTGGTGGTACCACTGAAATCGCGCTGATCTCCCTGAACGGTGTGGTGTATGCCGAATCCGTCCGCGTTGGCGGCGACCGCTTCGACGAGGCGATCATCACTTACGTGCGTCGTAACTACGGCAGCCTGATCGGTGAATCCACCGCTGAGCGCATCAAACAGGAAATCGGCACGGCCTACCCGGGCGGCGAAGTTCGCGAAGTCGACGTTCGCGGTCGCAACCTGGCCGAAGGCGTTCCACGCGCATTCACCCTGAACTCCAACGAAGTGCTGGAAGCTCTGCAAGAGTCCCTGGCAACCATCGTTCAGGCTGTGAAAAGTGCCCTGGAGCAATCGCCGCCGGAACTGGCTTCCGACATCGCCGAGCGTGGCCTGGTGCTGACCGGTGGTGGCGCGCTGCTGCGTGACCTCGACAAGTTGCTGGCCCAGGAAACCGGTCTGCCAGTGATCGTTGCCGAAGATCCGCTGACCTGTGTGGCTCGCGGCGGTGGCCGTGCATTGGAAATGATGGATAAGCACACCATGGACCTGCTCTCGAGCGAATAAGTCGCCGAGTGCAATACGTGGGTGAGCGCGCAGGCAGCACTTTGCAGTGCTGCCTGTTGGCGTTTATCTTCTGTCAGTCTTCATCCAGGCCGGTTTGATGCCGTATGAATAAACAGAACATTTGCTTGGGAGGAGCGGCTTATTAAACCGCTTTTCGCCAAGGGCCCTTCGTTGGGCGTGCGCCTGTTGGTGCTGGCCGTGCTATCGATCGCGCTGATGGTGGTCGATGCCCGCTTTGACCTGCTCAAGCCTGCGCGCAAGCAAGCGTCGCTGGTGCTGATGGATGCCTACTGGATCACCGACCTGCCGGGTCGCTTGTGGGAAGGTGTCGCCAGCCAGTTCGGCAGCCGCACCGAGCTTGTCGCCGAAAACGAAAAACTCAAAACCGAAAACCTGCTGCTGCAGGGGCGCATGCAAAAGCTTGCCGCCCTCACCGAGCAGAACGTTCGGTTGCGCGAGTTGCTCAATTCCTCTGCACTGGTCAACGAAAAGGTCGAAGTGGCCGAGTTGATCGGCATGGACCCCAACCCGTTCACCCATCGCATCATCATCAATAAAGGTGAGCGTGACGGTGTGGTGCTCGGTCAGCCGGTGCTCGATGCGCGCGGTCTGATGGGCCAGGTGGTCGAGTTGATGCCTTACACCTCGCGTGTCTTGCTGCTCACTGACAGCACACACAGCATTCCGGTACAGGTCAATCGCAACGGGCTGCGGGCCATTGCCAGCGGCACCGGCAACCCTGAGCGCCTGGAGTTGCGCCACGTCGCCGACACGGCCGATATCAAGGAAGGCGATCTGCTGGTCAGCTCCGGCCTTGGTCAGCGTTTCCCGGCAGGCTATCCGGTCGCGACGGTGAAGGAAGTGATCCACGATTCCGGTCAGCCGTTCGCCATCGTTCGCGCCGTACCGACCGCCGCGCTGAACCGCAGCCGCTACATGTTGCTGGTGTTCAGCGACAACCGCACCGCCGAAGAGCGTGCCAACGATGCGGCGCAAGCGCAGGAAAATCTTGATGCTTTTGGCGGCGGCCCGATTATTCCGGCCACTGTACCGAAAACCGTGACCCCGCCTGCCGCAGCCACTGCGACGCCCGCGACGCCTGCCGCACCGACCGCCGCCGCTAGCGCCACACCGGCCAAGCCCGCGGCAAGCAAACCGCCAGCGGCGGCCAAACCTCCAGCTGCCCAGCCGGCTGCGCGACCTGCGGCCAAACCGCCCGTCAATGCACCAGCGACAACCGGGAGACAAGAATAATGGTCGGGGCTACCGCATCGCGTAACGGCTGGATTGTCTGGCTGACGTTTGTTGTCGGCATACTCCTGAGCGTGTCGCCATTGCCGATTTTCATGGAGATCCTGCGCCCGCTTTGGCTGGCTTTGCTCCTGACATTCTGGGCTTTGTATATGCCGCACACGGTGGGCATGGTCACGGCGTTTTGCCTGGGCCTGGCCGAAGACGTGCTGCAGGGCGATCTGCTCGGTCAGAATGCGCTGATCCTGACCCTGATCACCTTCCTCGTATTGTCATTGCAACAACGCCTGCGGATGTTCCCGATGTGGCAGCAATGCCTGGTAATTCTGGTGATTTTCGGCCTCGCGCAACTGGTGCAATTGTGGCTCAGTGCCTTGACCGGTAACCGTCAACCAACCCTGGCGCTGGTACTTCCGGCGCTGGTCAGCGCCTTGCTCTGGCCTTGGGTCAGCTTTGCCCTACGCGGATTGCGCCGACGCTACAAAATCAATTGAGCCGGTGAAGTTGGGCACTGAACAGGGAGATGTTTTGATGAAGCCGCTTTACCTCGCCTCCGGATCGCCGCGTCGCCGTGAATTGCTCACGCAGATCGGCGTTCCGTTCTCCGCCATCAGTGCGGATATCGACGAAACCCCATCACCCGAAGAATTGCCCTCGGCCTATGTCGAACGCTTGGCGCGCGGCAAAGCCGAGGCCGGACGCCACACGGTCGTGTCCACTCAGCCATTCTGCGTGCTGGGTGCCGATACTGCCGTGGTGCTGGACGGCAAAATTCTGGGCAAACCGGTGGACGAAGCCGATGCATGCGCCATGCTGATGATGTTGTCCGGCAAGGAGCATGAAGTGCTGACCGCCATCGCCGTGCTTGAAGACGAGCGCTGCGAGTCGCGGGTGGTGCGCAGTCTGGTGCGGTTTCGCGCGATCAGCATTGAGGAAGCGGCCGCTTACTGGGCCAGTGGCGAGCCACGGGACAAGGCCGGTGGTTATGGCATTCAGGGACTCGGCGCGGTGTTTGTCGCGGGCCTCAATGGCAGTTACTCGGCGGTGGTCGGGTTGCCTGTTTGCGAAACCGCAGAACTGTTAGGCCATTTCGGCATACCCTGTTGGCAAAACCTGAACGCGCCATAAGCGTCGTACCCATCCAGATGCGGCCATTATCGTGAACATGCCTGAACGAGATCCTGCCATGAGTGAAGAGATTCTGATCAACATCACGCCGATGGAGTCGCGCGTGGCGGTGGTCGAAAACGGTGTGCTGCAAGAAGTCCACGTTGAGCGCACACAAAAGCGCGGGATTGTCGGCAACATCTATAAAGGCAAGATCGTCCGCGTGCTGCCGGGTATGCAGGCAGCGTTTGTCGACATCGGCCTGGACCGCGCGGCATTCATTCACGCCGCCGAAATCTCTCTACGTGAAGGTCCTGCGGTCGAAAGTATCAGCGCGCTGGTGCACGAAGGTCAAAGCCTGGTGGTGCAAGTCACCAAGGACCCGATCGGTTCCAAAGGCGCGCGCTTGACCACGCAGCTGTCGATACCTTCGCGTTATCTGGTGTACATGCCACGCACCGCCCACGTCGGCATCTCTTTGAAAATCGAAGACGAAGCCGAACGCGAACGCCTCAAGCAGGTGGTCAGTGATTGCGTGGCCAAGGAAGGCATCAAGGAGGCCGGTGGTTTCATTCTGCGCACCGCCGCCGAAGGCGCTGGCGCCGATGAAATCCTCATGGACATCCGTTACCTGCGACGTCTGTGGGATCAGATCAACGAACAGATCAAAACCATTGCCGCGCCAAGTGTGATTTACGAAGACCTCGGCTTGGCGCTGCGTACATTGCGCGATCTGGTTAACCCGAAAATCGAGAAGATTCGCATCGATTCCCGGGAAACCTTCCAGAAAACCACGCAGTTCGTCGCCGAACTGATGCCGGAAATCGCCGATCGTCTGGAACACTACCCGGGTGAACGACCGATTTTCGACCTCTATGGCGTCGAAGACGAAATCCAAAAAGCCCTCGAACGCAAGGTGCCGCTGAAATCCGGTGGCTATCTGGTGGTGGATCCGGCGGAAGCCATGACCACCATCGATGTGAACACCGGGGCTTTCGTCGGCCATCGCAACCTCGAAGAAACCATCTTCAAGACCAATCTCGAAGCGGCCACCGCGATTGCCCGGCAAATGCGCCTGCGCAACCTGGGCGGGATCATCATCATCGACTTCATCGACATGGAAGATGAAGAGCATCAACGCCAAGTGTTGCGCACGCTGGAAAAACAACTGGAACGAGATCACGCCAAGACCAACATCATCGGCATCACCGAATTGGGCCTGGTGCAGATGACGCGCAAGCGTACTCGGGAAAGTCTGGAGCAGGTGCTGTGCGAACCGTGCAGCAGCTGTCAGGGGCGCGGCAAACTGAAGACTGCAGAAACCATCTGTTACGAGATTTTCCGCGAGATTCTCCGCGAGGCCCGGGCCTATCAGGCTGAGGGTTATCGTGTGTTGGCGAACCAGAAAGTGGTGGATCGCTTGCTTGACGAAGAATCCGGTAACGTCGCCGAGCTTGAAGGGTTTATCGGTCGCACCATACGCTTCCAGGTGGAAACCATGTATTCCCAGGAACAATATGACGTGGTGCTGCTCTGATCCCCTGCGTCACTTTTATTCCACCGCGGCTGGCCTCAGCTTTTCGCAGTATTTTTGCCATGGGAGCCAACTGACATGGAGCGTCTGACACGCATTTTGGCCACATTCACCCGCTGGGGGCTGGGCCTGTGCGCGTTGGTTCTGGTGTTGATGGCGTTGTACGTCAGTCTCGGTCGTGAGCTGACCCCGTTGGTGGCCGAATATCGCGCCGACATCGAAGACAAGGCCAGTGCCGCCCTCGGCATGCCGTTGCAGATCGGCGAACTTGAAGGCAACTGGAGCGGTTTTGCGCCGATCCTGCTGGCCCATGATGTGATGGTCGGCGCTGGCGCCAATGCGTTGCGTCTGGATCGGGTACGGGCGGTACCGGATCTGTGGGCCAGCCTGCTGGCGCGCGAAGTGCGCATTGCCCACCTTGAACTCAACGGCCTGAAAATCAGCCTCAAGGAAGCCGAGGACGGCAGTTGGGCGCTGGAAGGCTTGCCGGTGCAGAACGATCAACCGCTCGACCCGCAGCAACTGTTCAATCGCTCGCAAATGATTCAGCAACTGTCGGTGCTCGACAGTCAGGTGACCCTGCAACCGCTGGATCACGCGCCGCTGACCCTAACTTATGTCGGCCTTAATCTGAAAACCGGCGCCAGCCGTCAACGGCTCGATGCGCGTTTGACCTTGCCGGATGGCCAGCCCGTTGCACTGAGCCTGCGCACGCGGATTCGCCCCGAGCAATTGAAGGACAGTGTGGTGGACGGTTACGCCAGCCTGCCGCAAAGCGACTGGTCGAAATGGCTGCCAGAGCGTCTTACCCAACAATGGAATTTTTCCGAGATCAAGGCCGGCGGCGAACTCTGGGTCAATTGGGCCAAAGGCACGCTGCAGAGTGCTGCGTTACGCTTGAATGCTCCGCAACTGACCGGCGCCTATGCCGATCGCAAGCCGATCCAGATCAATAATCTGGCGCTTAACGCCTACTACGAGAACAGTGCCGAGGGCGCGACCGTTACCCTCGATGCACTGGCGATGAGTTTCGGCGAAAGCCGTTGGGAGTCGCATGTACAACTGAAGCAGACGCGCGCGACCGACAAGGTGGACGAGCTCTGGCACTTGCAAGCGGATCGTCTCGATCTGACTCCGATCACCCCGTTGCTCAATGCGTTGGGGCCGTTGCCGCAAGGTTTCGCTACGGCTGTCGATCATCTGAAAGTCACCGGTGGCCTGCGTAACGTGCTGCTGGATTTCCGCCCCAATGCCACCGATGGCAATAAGTTCAGTTTCGCCACCAATCTGGACAATGTCGGTTTCGACGCCTATCACGGCGCTCCGGCGGCTCGAAACGTCAGCGGTAGCCTCAGCGGCAACCTCGACGGTGGCGAGTTGCGCATGGACAGCAAGGATTTTGTCCTGCACCTCGACCCGATTTTCGCTAAGCCATGGCAGTACATTCAGGCCAATGCACGCCTGACCTGGAAGCTCGACAAAGACGGCTTCACCCTGATCGCTCCGTACCTGAAGGTGCTTGGCGAGGAGGGCAAGATTGCCGGCGATTTCCTGATACGCCTGCATTTCGACCATAGCCAGGAAGACTACATGGACCTGCGGGTCGGTCTGGTCGATGGCGACGGTCGTTATACCGCCAAATATCTCCCCGAAGTGCTTAGTCCAGCACTCGACGAGTGGCTGCGTACGGCCATCCTCAAAGGAGCGGTCGACCAGGGTTTCTTCCAGTATCAGGGCTCGCTGAGCAAAAATGCCGGGGAGGCCGACCGCAGCATCAGCCTGTTCTTTAAGGTGCACGACGCTGAACTGGCCTTCCAGCCAGGCTGGCCGCACGTGAGCAAGGTCAGTGGCGACGTGTTCATCGAAGACAGTGGCGTGCGGATCTGGGCTGACAAGGGCCAGTTGCTCGACACTCAGGTCAGCGATGTCTTCGTCAATATTCCCCACGTACCGGCCGGGCAACACACGCACATGTATCTCGATGGCGGCTTTGCCGGCGGCCTCGGTGATGGCCTGAAAATTCTGCAGGACGCACCGATCGGCACCGGTGAAACTTTTGCCGGTTGGGAAGGGGCCGGGGATCTGCAAGGCAAGCTCAAGCTCGATATCCCGCTGGACAAGGGTGGCGACCAGCCGAAAATCCTTGTCGACTTCAAAACCGCCAATTCGCGCCTGAAACTCGCCGAGCCAAAGCTGGAGCTGACTCAACTCAAAGGCGATTTCCGCTTCGACAGCGCCAAAGGACTCAGCGGGCAGAACATCGCCGCGCGCGCCTTCGACAAACCGGTCACGGCGCAGATTTTCGCCGATGGCAGCCCTGGCAAACTCAGGACTCGGGTGGCGGCATCCGGGCAGGTTGAGGTCAAGAAACTCACCGACTGGCTGGGCGTGACACAACCACTGCCGGTCTTCGGAACCATTCCTTATCAGTTGCAATTGAATCTGGACGGCGCCGACAGCCAGTTGATGGTCAGCTCCAGCATGAAGGGTGTGGCGGTGGATCTGCCGGCACCGTTCGGTATGGCGGCAGATGTCGGACGCGATACCGTGTTCCGCATGACCTTGCAGGGGCAGGAGCGGCGTTATTGGTTCAACTACGACCAACTGGCCAATTTCACCTTCGCGGCACCGCCGAGCAATTTTGCCGAGGGCCGGGGCGAATTGTTCCTCGGTGCCGGCGAAGCGGTGCTGCCGGGCGCCAAAGGCTTGCGGATTCGCGGCGTGCTCTCGGAACTGGACGTCGCGCCGTGGCAGGATCTGGTGAACAAATACGCCGGGCAGGATCCGGGCGGCAGCGCCAAGCAATTGCTCAACAGTGCTGATTTCAAGGTCGGTAAGCTCACGGCATTCGGGACCACGCTGGATCAGGCGTCGGTTCAGGTCAATCGCAAGCCGGGCGCGTGGAATCTGTCCCTCGATAGCCAGCAGGCCAAAGGCTCGGCGAACCTGCCGGATGCCAAAGCCGTGCCGATTGCGGTCAATCTGCAATACGTGAAGCTGCCGGCGCCGGACCCGACGGTGCAGGCTGACGAGAATTCGCCGGACCCTTTGGTTTCGGTGGATCCGACGAAGATTCCGGCGCTAGATATCACGATCAATCAACTGTTTCTGGGGCCGGATCTGGTCGGTGGCTGGTCTTTGAAAGTGCGACCAACCGCCAAGGGCATCGCCCTGAATAATCTCGACATGGGCCTCAAAGGCATCCTGTTGCAGGGCAATGGCGGCTGGGAAGGTGCGCCCGGGGCGACCAATAGCTGGTTCAAGGGCCGGATTGGCGGCAAGAACCTCGCCGATGTGCTCAAGGGCTGGGGCTTTGCGCCGAGCGTGACCAGCGAAGAATTTCATATGGACGTCGACGGCCGTTGGCCGGGCTCGCCGGCCTGGCTGGCGACCAAGCGCTTCTCCGGCACGCTCGATGCGTCGTTGAACAAAGGTCAGTTTGTTGAAGTAGAGGGCGGCGCGCAGGCGTTGCGAGTATTTGGCCTGCTTAACTTCAACTCCATCGGCCGGCGTCTGCGTCTGGACTTCTCCGATCTGTTCGGCAAAGGCTTGAGCTACGACCGGGTCAAAGGCCTGTTAGTGGCGAACAATGGTGTGTATGTCACCCGTGAGCCGATTCGCCTGACCGGTCCTTCGAGCAACCTTGAGCTGGACGGTACGCTGGACCTGGTCGGCGACAAGGTCGATGCCAAGTTGCTGGTGACCTTGCCGGTGACCAACAACCTGCCGATTGCCGCGTTGATCGTTGGCGCACCGGCGGTCGGCGGCGCGTTGTTCCTGATCGACAAACTGATCGGTGACCGTGTGGCGCGCTTTGCCAGTGTGAAATACACCGTCAAAGGCCCATGGAAAGAGCCGAAAATCACCTTCGACAAGCCTTTTTGAACAGCCAGCCACTGAACCGATGGAGTAGCATGGCCGCATATCTCTTGCGGAGTTCGCCATGTCTTTAGCGGTGATTCAAATGGTCAGCCAGAGCGACGTGCTGGCCAATCTGGCTCAGGCCCGGCGCCTGCTCGAACAGGCAGCGGCCGGTGGCGCGAAGCTGGCGGTGCTGCCGGAAAACTTCGCCGCCATGGGCCGTCGCGACGTCGCTGACATCGGCCGTGCCGAAGCATTGGGCGAAGGACCGATCCTGCCGTGGTTGAAACAGACCGCCCGCGACCTCAAGTTATGGATAGTGGCCGGTACTTTGCCCTTGCCTCCAGTGGATCAGCCGACGGCCAAAGCCAATGCCTGCTCGCTGCTGGTCGATGAACAGGGCGAAGTCGTTGCACGCTATGACAAGTTGCATCTGTTCGATGTCGATGTGGCGGACAATCGCGGCCGTTATCGCGAATCCGATGACTATGCTTATGGCAGTGGCGTTGTCGTTGCCGATACGCCCGTGGGGCGAGTCGGTCTGACCGTGTGTTATGACTTGCGCTTTCCCGAGCTGTACAGCGAATTACGTGCCGCCGGTGCAGAGTTGATTACCGCACCGTCAGCTTTTACTGCGGTGACCGGCGCAGCGCATTGGGATGTGCTGATTCGCGCACGCGCCATCGAGACACAGTGTTATGTGCTTGCCGCAGCACAAGGCGGAACCCATCCGGGACCGCGAGAAACCTTTGGCCATGCGGCGATTATCGATCCGTGGGGCCGTGTGCTGGCGAGTCAGGATCAAGGCGAAGCGGTGTTGTTGGCCGAGCGCGATAGCAATGAACAAGCGTCCATCAGGGCGCGAATGCCGGTGACGCGTCATCGGCGGTTTTTCTCGCAGGGCGCACAGCGGCCTGCCTCAGAACACGAATTTAAGGCGTAAACCTATGAGCGAGTTGTTGTCCTCAGTCAGTGATCACCTGTTGGCGCCCGGCGGCGTGACGATCGAGAGTCTGCAAGGCGTGCTCGGCGATCTGGCCGGCCCCGGCATCGATGCGGCGGATCTGTATTTCCAAGGGCAGATTTCCGAGTCCTGGGCGCTGGAAGACGGCATCGTCAAGGAAGGCAGCTTCAACCTTGATCAGGGTGTCGGCGTACGCGCGCAGTCCGGTGAGAAAACCGGTTTCGCCTACAGCAACGCGATCACCCTCGAAGCCCTCGGCGCAGCCGCCCGCGCGGCGCGGTCGATCTCCCGGGCCGGGCAGAACGGCACAGTCCAGGCGTTTACCACTCAAGATGTTGCACAGTTATACGCGCCGGATAACCCGCTGGAAGTATTGAGCCGCGCCGAGAAAGTCGAGCTGCTCAAGCGCATCGATGTCGCCACCCGCGCGCTCGACCCGCGTATCCAGCAGGTCAGTGTGAGCATGGCAGGGGTCTGGGAGCGGATTCTGGTGGCCTCCACCGACGGCGGGCTGGCGGCGGATGTACGGCCGCTGGTGCGATTCAATGTCAGCGTGATCGTTGAGCAGAATGGCCGTCGCGAGCGTGGCGGGCATGGCGGCGGCGGGCGTACCGATTACCGTTATTTCCTTGCCGAAGACCGCGCCATGGGCTATGCCCGTGAAGCGTTGCGCCAGGCGCTGGTGAATCTGGAAGCGATTCCGGCGCCGGCCGGTACGTTGCCGGTGGTGTTGGGTTCGGGCTGGTCTGGCGTGCTGTTGCACGAAGCGGTCGGCCACGGTCTGGAAGGCGATTTCAACCGCAAGGGCAGCTCGGCGTACAGCGGTCGCATGGGTGAAATGGTTGCGTCGAAACTCTGCACCATCGTCGATGACGGCACCTTGAGCGGCCGTCGCGGTTCGCTGAGCGTTGACGACGAGGGCACGCCGACCGAGTGCACCACGCTGATCGAAAATGGCGTACTCAAAGGCTACATGCAGGACAAACTCAACGCGCGCCTGATGGGCGTGGCTCGCACCGGCAACGGGCGCCGGGAGTCCTATGCGCATCTGCCGATGCCGCGAATGACCAACACCTACATGCTCGGCGGCGAAAGCGATCCGGCGGAAATCATTGCTTCGGTGAAGAAGGGCATTTACTGCGCCAACCTCGGCGGTGGTCAGGTCGACATCACCAGCGGCAAGTTCGTGTTCTCCACCAGTGAGGCGTATCTGATCGAAGACGGCAAGATCACTGCGCCGGTCAAAGGCGCGACGTTGATCGGCAACGGCCCCGAGGCGATGAGCCGGGTGTCGATGGTCGGTAACGATCTGGCGCTGGACAGCGGCGTAGGCACGTGCGGCAAGGATGGGCAATCGGTGCCGGTAGGCGTCGGTCAGCCGACGTTGAAAATCGATGCGATCACCGTGGGTGGCACGGGCGCATAAGAATAGGTGGAGCTTCGGGTGGCGCGCAGGGCGGCCACCCGGTGGCGAATATCAACGCAGACCGCGTTGAGTTTCGTCCAGCTCACGGATGTACTTGAAGATCTTGCGGCTGGAAGCAGGAGGTTTGTTTTGCGCAACCTCATGCTGAGCCTGACGGATCAGGGAACGCAGTTGCTGGCGATCGGCGTCCGGATACTCGACGACGAATTTTTCCAGCACGGCATCGTCGCCCGCGATCAGGCGATCACGCCAGCGTTCGAGATTGTGGAAACGCTCGTTGTACTGGCGAGTGGAGGCATCAAGTTGATCGAGCAAGGTCAGAATCGCGTCAGTGTCCTGATCGCGCATCAGTTTGCCGATGAACTGCAGGTGCCGTTTACGCGCGATGTTCGCGGTGTGCTTGGGCGCATCGGCCAAAGCCCGGCGCATGGCGTCGGTCAGCGGCAGTTTTGCGATCAAGTCTGGCTTGAGTGTTGTCAGGCGCTCGCCGAGGTCAACCAGAGCATGCAGCTCGCGTTTGACCTGAGATTTGCTTTTTTCTCCCGTATCGAGGGAGTCGTCGTAAGAATCAACCATGGTGGCAGTCCGCAAAGAAACGCCGCCATGATAACCAGTCGGGGGCCGCTTGTCCGGCCCGGTCGCTCGATGACCCCAGCCGAAAGCAGAATTTGAGTGGAGATGAGCATGAGTGCAGTTCAAAGCGTCGGCCCGCAGGCATTGCCGGCACTGCAGGAACAAGTCGAGCAGATCATCGCCGAAGCCAAGCGTCAGGGCGCCAGTGCCTGTGAAGTCGCGGTGTCGCTGGAGCAGGGACTGTCGACGTCGGTGCGTCAGCGCGAAGTCGAAACGGTCGAATTCAACCGCGATCAGGGTTTTGGCATCACGTTGTATGTGGGCCAGCGCAAGGGCTCGGCCAGCACGTCCGCCACCGGGCCTGACGCGATTCGCGAAACCGTCGCTGCCGCACTGGCAATCGCCAAACACACTTCCGAAGACGAAGCCTCGGGCCTGGCTGATGCGGCGTTGATGGCCAAGGAACAACACGATTTTGACCTGTTCCACGAGTGGGACATCACCCCGGAGCAGGCCATCGAGAAGGCCTTGCTCTGTGAAGCGGCGGCATTCGACGCCGATGCGCGGATCAAGAACGCCGACGGCACCACGCTCAGCACTCATCAGGGCTGCCGCGTGTACGGCAACAGCCACGGATTCATTGGTGGCTACGCATCGACGCGGCACAGCCTGAGTTGCGTGATGATTGCCGAGGCCGATGGCCAGATGCAGCGCGATTACTGGTATGACGTAAACCGTCAGGGCACTTTGCTCGCGGATCCGGTAAGCATCGGCCAGCGTGCTGCGCAACGGGCGGCGAGCCGTCTGGGCGCGCGTCCGGTGCCGACTTGCGAAGTGCCGGTGCTGTTTTCCGCAGAACTGGCGGGTGGTCTGTTTGGTAGTTTCCTCTCGGCGGTGTCCGGTGGCAGCCTGTATCGCAAGTCGTCCTTCCTTGAAGGCACTCTGGGGCAGAAGCTGTTCCCGGAATGGCTGACCATCGATGAGCGTCCGCACCTGATGCGCGCGATGGGCAGTGCTTCCTACGACGGTGATGGTCTGGCGACGTATGCCAAACCGTTCGTCGAAAAGGGCGAGTTGGTGTCGTACATCCTCGGCACGTACTCCGGACGTAAACTCGGTATGCCGAGCACGGCCAACGCAGGCGGCGTACACAACCTGTTCGTCACCCATGGCGATGAAGACCAGGCTGCACTGTTGAAGCGCATGGGTCGTGGCTTGCTGGTCACTGAATTGATGGGCCATGGCTTGAACATGGTCACCGGCGACTATTCGCGCGGGGCGGCGGGTTTCTGGGTCGAGAACGGTGAAATTCAGTTCGCCGTGCAGGAAGTGACCATCGCCGGCAATATGCGCGATATGTTCAAGCAGATCGTCGCGGTCGGTAATGATCTGGAGCTGCGCAGCAACATTCGCACCGGTTCGGTGTTGATCGAGCGGATGACCGTCGCGGGCAGCTAAACCCCGGCCGTCACACACAAAAGGCGCGCCACCTCATCGGGTGGCGCGCCTTTTTTATTGGCTCCATACAAAACCAATGTGGGAGCGAGCCTGCTCGCGAAAGCGATTTCACGGCCGACCGCAGTGGTGACCGGCACGACGCCTTCGCGAGCAGGCTCGCTCCCACAATGAGATCTGCATAGTTCGGCGCTCTTGTTTTGGTTCTCATTATCATCTAATAATAAATCTCATTATCGGATGAGCCCCGGATCATGAGTTCTGCCTTGCACGAGCAGCCGTACCTCGAAAGCTGGCGCTGGATGAGTCGCCAGATCCGTTGCGCGATGGATCCCGACGAACCGCGCCTGATCGAACACTATCTGGCCGAGGGTCGGTATCTGGCCTGTTGTACGGCGACTTCTCCCTGGACCATCGCTGAAACTTCCTTCCGTCTGCTGCTCGACACGGCCACCGATATCGCCTTGCCGTGGCACTGGCGCAGCTTCTGTCTCGATCAAGCTTGGCGTCCGCTGCGTGAAATGGAGCGCCTGTCCCTGTGCAAATGCCGGCTCCAACGTTGGCAACGCTACACCTGGCAGCTCGCCACCTGCGAACTGCTGCCCTCGATTCCTCTTATTGAACTGGTGCAAGGATTTTCAGATGACCAAGACACGTATTGAGCGCGACAGCATGGGCGAACTGCAGGTGCCGGTGGACGCTCTCTACGGCGCGCAAACCCAGCGCGCGGTGGATAACTTCCCGATTAGCGGCAAACCGATGCCGACGCAATTCATCCGCGCGCTGATCCTCGCTAAAGCCGCCGCCGCCCGCGCCAACGTTGAACTCAACCAGATCAGCGCCGCCCAGGGCAAAGCCATCAGCGACGCCGCGCAAGGTCTGCTCGAAGGCGACTTCATGCAGCATTTCCCGGTGGACATCTTCCAGACCGGTTCCGGCACCAGTTCCAACATGAACGCCAACGAAGTGATCGCCACCCTGGCCAGCCGTCTGCTCGGCGAGCCGGTCAACGCCAACGATCACGTCAACTGCGGGCAAAGCAGCAACGACATCATCCCGACCACCATCCACGTCAGTGCTGCGCTGGCCCTGCACGAACAACTGCTGCCGGCGCTGCTGCACCTGGTGCAAGTGATCGAGCAAAAAGCTGCGCAAGTGCATCACCACGTCAAAACCGGTCGCACGCATTTGATGGACGCGATGCCGGTGCGCATGAGCCAGGTACTGAACGGTTGGGCGCAGCAGCTCAAGGCCAACATCAGTCATCTGCAGGATTTGCTGCCAAGCCTGCAATCCCTAGCGCAGGGCGGCACGGCGGTCGGCACCGGGATCAACGCGCATCCTGAATTCGCCGCACGTTT
Source organism: Pseudomonas sp. Irchel s3h9 (assembly GCF_900187475.1). NCBI lineage: Bacteria > Pseudomonadati > Pseudomonadota > Gammaproteobacteria > Pseudomonadales > Pseudomonadaceae > Pseudomonas > Pseudomonas sp. Irchel s3h9. The sequence goes on from NZ_FYDH01000011.1 coordinate 148,652, forward strand.
CAGCCGCCAGTTGAGTCAATTGACCGACGTGGAATTCACCCCGGGCAAGGATCTGTTCGCGCTGATCGGCTCGCAGGACACCGCCGTCGCCGTCTCCGGCCAGCTCAAGGCCACTGCGGTGTCGCTGATGAAAATCGCCAACGACCTGCGCTGGATGAACTCCGGCCCGCTCGCCGGCCTCGGCGAAATCGAACTGGAAGCCCTGCAACCGGGTTCGTCGATCATGCCGGGCAAGGTCAATCCGGTGATCCCGGAAGCCACCGCCATGGTCGCCGCGCAAGTGATCGGCAACGACTCGGTGATTACCATCGCCGGTCAGTCGGGCAATTTCGAACTGAATGTGATGCTGCCGATCATCGCGCAGAACCTACTGAGCAGCATCGAGCTGCTGGCCAATTCCAGCCGCTTGCTCGGCGACAAAGCCATCGCCAGCTTCAAGGTGAACGAGTCGCGCCTTAAAGAAGCGTTGTCGCGCAACCCGATTCTGGTGACCGCGCTCAACCCGATCATCGGTTACCAGAAAGCCGCCGAAATCGCCAAGCAGGCCTACAAGGAAGGCCGTGCGGTGATCGACGTCGCCCTGGAACACACCGACCTGTCGCGCAGCCAACTGGAAGAGTTGCTCAACCCAGAGAAACTCACCGCCGGCGGCGTGTAAACCCCGCAACCGCTTTGGAGGCTCACCATGGAGCACTGGAAACGCACGATCGAACGGGCCAATCGCTGCTTCATGCTCGGCGAACTGATCGACGCCCGTGAGGCTTACCTGCAAGCCCTGGCCCTGGCGCAAGTGTTGTTCGAACGCTGGGCGGATGCCGACGAGGCGGTGGCGGCTTGCGTCATCTCCCACCACAACCTGGCCGATCTGCACTTGCGCCTGAATCAGCCGGAGGAGAGCGCCGAATACCTCTGCGCCATCCATCAACGCTTGTTGCAGACCATGCAGGACGAACGTCAGCGCCTGGCCTTGCGTGAAGCAGCGCTGCGCCAGAGCAGCAAGACTTACGTCGAGCTGTTGAATTTCATCAGCGAGCACGGTGAATACCCGCGCACCCAACGCCTGCTGCATCCGGATACCGGCAATGCGCGCCGCGCGCCTGCCCCCCATCACCATGGAGTCCATTGAAATGGCTTTTACCTTGCCTGCCTTGCCTTACGCCTACGACGCGCTCGAACCGCACATCGATGCGCAGACTATGGAGATCCACTACACCAAGCATCACCAGACCTACATCAACAACCTCAACGCCGCCGTTGAAGGCACTGAATACGCCGAGTGGCCGGTGGAAAAACTCGTCGCTAGTGTTCAGCAATTGCCGGAAAAACTGCGTGCGGCGGTGATCAATCAGGGCGGCGGTCACGCCAACCACTCATTGTTCTGGGAGGTCATGGTACCCAACGGTGGCGGCAAACCCGACGGTGCGCTGGCCAAGGCCATCGATGAGCAATTGGGCGGCCTCGACAGTTTCAAGGAAGCCTTCACCAAAGCCGCGCTGACCCGCTTTGGTAGCGGCTGGGCCTGGCTGAGCGTGACCCCGGAGAAAAAACTGGTGGTGGAAAGCAGCGGCAACCAGGACAGTCCGTTGATGAATGGCAATACGCCGATTCTCGGACTCGATGTCTGGGAGCACGCCTACTACCTGCGGTATCAGAACCGTCGGCCGGAATACATCAACGCTTTTTACAACGTGATCAATTGGCCTGAAGTCGCTGCGCGTTATCAGGCTGCGCTGGTTTAAGTCTTCTATAAAAACAATCCAAGGCTGACTATGGGCACTGAAACACTGGCGATCGGAAGTGGGCGTATGTTTCGTTACGCAGTAGGATCGCTGTTGCTGTTGGCGGGCATGACTTTGCTGGTCGCCCACGGACTGGAATGGCTGAATCTGGAACCGAGGCTGTTGCGGGCGTTGCAGGGCGGCGCGATCTGCGCCCTCGGCACGGCGCTCGGAGCTGTGCCAGTGCTGGTGATTCGGCGGATGCCGCAGACACTCAGTGATACGTTGCTGGGTTTTGGTGCCGGGGTGATGCTCGCGGCGACGGCGTTTTCGCTGATCGTGCCGGGCATTGCTGCCGCCGAAAACCTCGGACTGACACCGTGGGGCGCCAGCGGCCTGATCTGCTTAGGCATCATGCTGGGTGCGTTCGGGCTGTATCTGGTCGATCGCAAGGTTTCCGGCGCGTCCCCGGAAATGCTCGTCGGCACCGTCGAGCATCCGGTGATTCCGCCACGTATCTGGCTGTTCGTGTTCGCCATCATTGCCCATAACATCCCTGAAGGCATGGCCGTTGGCGTTTCTGCTGGCGGCGGCATGCCGGATGCGGACAGCCTGGCCATGGGTATCGCTTTGCAGGATGTCCCGGAAGGTCTGGTGATTGCGCTGGTGTTGGCCGGGGCGGGGATGTCGCGGGTCAGGGCGTTTCTGATCGGCGCGGCGTCAGGTCTGGTCGAACCGGTGTTTGCGCTGTTGTGTGCCTGGCTGGTCAGTCTGGCGCAGGTGTTGTTGCCGTTAGGTCTGGCATTGGCTGCGGGGGCGATGTTGCTGGTGGTGACGCACGAAGTGATTCCCGAGTCGCGACGCAATGGTCATGACAAACTGGCCAGTCTTGGTCTGTTGATCGGGTTTTGTCTGATGATGGTGATGGATACGGCGTTGGGTTGAAGATCAAAAGATCGCAGCCTGCGGCAGCTCCTACGAGGGGATTGGTGCGACATGGGCTGCGACTTTTTGATTTTGGCTGTCAGCCGCCTTCGTCGAAGTAGTTGTTGATCAACGCCACCAGCGCATCCAGCGCTTCCTGTTCCTGATGCCCTTCGGTACTCAGATAGATCTTGGTGCCCTTGCCAGCCGCCAGCATCATCATCGCCATGATGCTTTTGCCATCAACCGTGGTCTCTGGTGTACGACCCACTCTGATCGTGCAATCCGGATACTGCCCGGCCACTCCAACAAACTTGGCCGATGCGCGGGCATGCAGGCCCAGCTTGTTGATGATTTCGATTTCCAGAGCAGGCATCGCGGTGTGAATCCTTTAAGTGAGGTCGCGGTGGCGAACCTGGACGTTCTTCAGGGTTTTCTGCAGGGCCTGACCCAGACGTTCGGTCAGGTAGACGGAGCGGTGATGCCCGCCGGTGCAGCCAATGGCAATGGTGACGTAAGCGCGGTTGCTCGCGGCGAAGCGCGGCAGCCACTTGTGCAGGTAGGTGAAGATGTCCTGAAACATTTCTTCGACCTCCGGCTGTGCCGCCAGGTATTCAGCCACCGGCGCATCGAGACCCGATTGCGCGCGCAGTTCCGGCTTCCAGTATGGATTGGGCAGGCAGCGCACATCGAATACCAGATCCGCGTCTACCGGCATGCCGCGCTTGAAGCCAAAGGACTCGACCAGAAATGCGGTCCCCGGCTCCGGTTGGTTCAGCAGACGCAGCTTGATGGAGTCGCGCAACTGGTACAGGTTCAGATTGGTGGTGTTGATCTTCAGGTCGGCGAGGTCGGCAATCGGGCCGAGCAGGGCGGTTTCATCCTGGATCGCCTCGGCCAGTGAGCGGTTGGCGTTGCTCAGCGGGTGACGACGGCGGGTTTCGGAGAAACGCTTGAGCAGGGTTTCTTCGTCGGCGTCCAGATACAGGACGTCGCATTGGATGTGTTTGGCCCGGACATCTTCAAGCAGTTCGGGAAAGCGTGTCAGGTGGCTCGGCAGGTTGCGCGCATCGATGGACACGGCTACCAGCGGCTGCGCCAGTTCCGTGTGAATCAGCGCGCGTTCGGCCAGTTCCGGCAGCAAACCTGCGGGCAGGTTGTCGATGCAGTAATAGCCGTTGTCCTCAAGGACATCCAGAGCCGTACTTTTACCCGAGCCGGAACGGCCGCTGACGATGATCAAGCGCATGATTAGTGCCCGTTCTGCTCGTCCAGGACAACCTGATACAAGGCTTCATTGCTTGGAGCGCTGCGCAGTTTTTCACGCACTTCCTTGCGATCGAGCATGCTCGCGATCTGGCGCAGCAGCTCCAGGTGCGCATCGGTGGCAGCCTCCGGGACCAGCAAAACAAACAGCAGGTCAACCGGTGCGCCGTCAATGGCGTCGAAATCAATCGGAGCATCAAGGTGCATCAGCGCACTGATCGGTGCAGTGCAACCCTTGAGGCGGCAATGGGGAATGGCGATGCCGTTACCAAAACCGGTGGAACCGAGTTTTTCACGGGCAATCAACGCCTCGAAGACATCTTGCATCTCCAGATCCGCCACTTCGCGGGCGATCAGGTTGGCAATTTGTTCGAGGGCTTTCTTTTTACTGCCGCCCGGCACGTTCACGAGGGAACGGCCGGGGGTCAGGATACTTTCAAGTCGGATCATGGGGTGGGGGGTTATCGACCGGTAGCGCCCTGGAGCAGGCTCTGGGTCTTTTCCTTATGCTTTTTGAGTTGTTTATCCAGCTTGTCGGTCAAGGCGTCGATCGCCGCGTACATATCGGTATGTTCCGCGTTGGCGACCACTTCGCTGCCGGGTATATGCAAGGTGGCTTCGATTTTCTGCTTCAGCTTTTCGACGCACATCGTGACTTGCACGTTGGTGATCTTGTCGAAATGGCGCTCCAGTCGTTGGAGTTTTTCCTCGATGTAGGAACGCAGAGGTTGGGTCACTTCCAGTTGGTGTCCACTGATGTTGACTTGCATACAGCTTCTCCTTCGTTGCCAGTGCATAAAGCGGCAGGCCGGATAGCCTGCCACTGGAACGCTGTAACGTGGCTTACATCAACCGCTTGCGTTCGCTCGAAGGCGCGATCCCGAGGGATTCGCGGTACTTGGCGACGGTGCGGCGAGCCACCTGAATGCCTTGTGCCTCCAGTAAACCAGCGATCTTGCTGTCACTCAACGGCTTTTTCTGATTTTCCGCGGCAACCAGTTTTTTGATGATCGCGCGGATCGCCGTGGACGAGCATTCGCCGCCTTCGGAGGTGCTGACGTGGCTGGAGAAAAAGTATTTCAGTTCATAAATACCGCGCGGGGTATGCATGAATTTCTGTGTGGTCACCCGGGAAATGGTCGATTCGTGCATGCCGACCGCTTCAGCGATGTCGTGCAGAACCAACGGCTTCATGGCTTCGTCGCCGTACTCCAGAAAACCGCGTTGATGCTCGACGATCTGGGTAGCTACTTTCATCAGGGTTTCGTTGCGGCTCTGCAGGCTCTTGATGAACCAGCGGGCTTCCTGCAACTGATTGCGCATGAAGGTGTTGTCGGCGCTGGTGTCGGCGCGACGGACGAAACCGGCGTACTGGGCGTTGACGCGCAGGCGCGGTACCGATTCCTGATTCAGCTCGACCAGCCAGCGCTCGTTGTCCTTGCGCACGATGACGTCAGGGACAACGTATTCGGCTTCAGTGGATTCGATTTGCGAGCCAGGGCGCGGATTGAGGCTTTGCACCAGTTCGATGACCTGGCGCAGCTCGTCTTCCTTGAGCTTCATGCGGCGCATCAACTGGCTGTAGTCGCGACTGCCGAGCAGGTCGATGTAATCGCTGACCAGACGTTTCGCTTCCGCCAGCCACGGCGTCTTGGCGGGTAGCTGACGCAATTGCAGCAGCAGGCATTCGCCAAGGTTGCGCGCGCCGATACCGGCCGGTTCGAATTGCTGGATGCGGTGCAGGACGGCTTCGATTTCATCGAGTTCGATGTCGAGTTCCGGATCGAACGCCTCGAGGATTTCCTCGAGGGTTTCGTCCAGGTAGCCCTGATTGTTGATGCAATCGATCAGGGTCACGGCGATCAGGCGATCGGTGTCGGACATCGGTGCCAGGTTCAGTTGCCACAGCAGGTGGCTTTGCAGGCTCTCGCCGGCGGACGTGCGGGTGGTGAAGTCCCATTCGTCGTCATCGCTGCTGGGCAGGCTGCTGGCGCTGGTCTGGTAGACGTCTTCCCAGGCGGTGTCGACCGGAAGTTCGTTGGGGATACGCTCGCTCCAGTCACCTTCCTCCAGGTTGTCCACCGTGGGCGCGGTTTCCTGATACGAGGGTTCCTGGATCTCGGTGTTGGGCTTCTGTTCGGCGTTGTCGGCCATGGGATCGGAATTGTCGAAGTCGTCGCCTTCTTCCTGGCGTTCGAGCATCGGATTGGATTCCAGAGCCTCCTGGATTTCCTGTTGCAGATCCAGGGTCGACAATTGGAGCAGGCGGATGGCCTGTTGCAGCTGCGGTGTCATCGTCAGCTGCTGGCCCATTCTCAAGACTAGCGATGGTTTCATGGCAGGGGCTTAACACCTTATTCGCCGGCGCTATGCGCCATCCACTACAGGGCGCCGGGGCGCCAAACTTAAGCAAATTATATGCCTGAAACTGAAGTGTTTGCCTAGAGCGCTGTAACAATTAAAGCGTATTAATTCCTGCTTGAATCGATACAGCGCCCGGGCGGCGCACCGGGCACTGTTACGCTTACAAGCGGAACTCGTGGCCCAGATACACTTCCTTGACCAGATCGTTGGCCAGGATGGTTTCTGCATCGCCTTCGGCGATCAGTTGACCATCGTTGACGATGTAAGCGGTTTCGCAGATGTCCAGCGTCTCACGGACGTTGTGGTCGGTGATCAATACACCGATGCCCTTGGCCTTGAGGTGGTGGATGATCTGCTTGATGTCGCCGACCGAGATCGGATCGACACCGGCGAACGGTTCGTCGAGCAGGATGAATTTCGGTGCCGTTGCCAGCGCGCGAGCGATTTCCACCCGGCGACGTTCACCACCGGACAGGCTCATGCCAAGGTTGTCGCGGATGTGGCTAATGTGGAATTCCTGCAGCAGGCTTTCCAGCTCCTTGCGACGGCCGGCCTTGTCGAGCTCCTGACGGGTCTCGAGGATGGCCATGATGTTATCGGCCACCGACAGTTTGCGGAAGATCGACGCCTCTTGCGGCAGATAGCCAATACCGGCCTTGGCGCGACCGTGCATCGGCTGGTGGCTGACGTCCAGATCGTCGATCAGCACGCGACCCTGATCGGCCTGTACCAGGCCGACGATCATGTAGAAACACGTGGTCTTGCCGGCGCCGTTCGGGCCGAGCAGGCCGACGATCTGGCCGCTGTCGATCGACAGGCTGACGTCACGCACGACCTGGCGGCTTTTATAGGCCTTGGCCAGGTGCTGAGCTTTCAGAGTTGCCATTACTGGGTTTTCTCGTCGGTTTTCTTCTTCGGCTGGATCACCATGTCGATGCGCGGACGCGCCTCGGTGACCTTGCTGCCGGTAGCACGACCAGCGCTGGCCAGTTTCTTCACGGTGTCGTAGACGATTTTCTCGCCCTGAGTGACGTTGCCGTCTTTGTCGACGACCTTGGCCTTATCGATCAGCACGACGCGGTTTTGCTGGGCGTGGTATTGAATCGTCACGCCGTAGCCTTGAACCGGTTTGGTGTCGCCCTGGGTTTGCAGCTGCTCGAAATAAGCCAGGTTGCCCACGGAGGTCACTACGTCGATATCTCCATTCGGGGCGCGAGTCATGGTGACGGTGTTGCCTTTAACGATCATCGAACCTTGGGTGATGATCACATCACCTTTATAGGTGGCGATGCCGTTCTTGTCGTCCAGTTGGGCGTCGTCGGCCTGAATGCGGATAGGTTGCTGCTGATCGTTCGGCAGAGCCCAGGCGCTCACGCTTCCCAGTGCTGCGCCCAGACTGAGCAAAATAGGGAGGGTTTTAACGAGCCTCATACTGTCCTCTTACGTTCGATAGCAGGTGTATCCTGCTTTCCTTCAGGTACGCTTTCATTCCAACGCCAGTCGATACACCGCCAGCGCCGTCGATTCTAACGGGTTGCTCGGTCTGCGCATATTCCTGCTGCGGGAACACGGTCATGCGAGTGGAAGTGATCAGGATGTCACGCTTCTTTTCATCGGTGCGCGCAACGCGTACCGAATCGATCAGTTCGACTTCGGTGCCGCCTGAGTTCACTTCACCGCGCTCACTGGTCACGTGCCACGGGAATTCTGTTCCGCGATACATGTTCAGGTCGGGTTTGGTCACGAGCGTGACGTCGGTTGCCTTCACGTGCTCGGCTTTTTCGGACGTCATTTCATACTGCACCTTGCCATCCGGCAGGTATTGCAGGGTATGCGTGTTGGTTGCATACCAGTCGATAGGCGTTTCAACCGAGGTGACCGGTGGTTTGTCGAGAAAGCGTTCCGGGCTGATATTCCAATAGCCGACCGCTGCGAAAATCGCAGCGATGCAGCCAAACAGCAGGAAGTTACGAAATTTTTTGCTGAACATGGTTTGGCTCACAGGTACGCGGCGTTGGCCGCATCGAGGCGGCCCTGGGCGCGCAGGATCAATTCGCAGAATTCGCGGGCGGCGCCTTCGCCACCACGGGCCCGGGTTACGCCATGGGCGTGTTCGCGGACGAAATCGGCGGCGTTGGCTACGGCCATGCCCAGACCAACACGGCGAATCACCGGAAGGTCGGGCAGATCGTCACCGAGGTAGGCGACTTCTTCATAGCTTAGGCCCAGTTGCGCAAGCAGGCCGTCGAGCACGACCAGTTTGTCTTCACGGCCCTGAAACAGGTGGGGAATCCCCAGGTTTTTCGCTCGACGTTCAACGACGGGTGTCTTGCGACCGCTGATGATAGCGGTCTGCACGCCGGCGTTCATCAGCATTTTGATGCCTTGACCGTCGAGGGTGTTGAAGGTCTTGAACTCGCTGCCGTCTTCAAGGAAGTACAGGCGACCGTCGGTGAGGACGCCGTCGACGTCGAAAACCGCCAGTTTGATCGCTTTGCCGCGTTGCAGCAGATCGTTGCTCATTACATGACTCCTGCGCGCAGCAGATCGGAGAGGTTGAAGGCGCCGACCGGGCGATCTTCCTCGTCTACGACTACCAATGCGTTGATTCGGTGATCTTCCATGATTTTCAGGGCTTCGGCGGCCAGCATTTCCGGGCGGGCAGTCTTGCCGTGGGCCGTCATTACCTGGTCGATGGTGGCGCTGCGGATGTCGATGCTGCGATCCAGCGTGCGGCGCAAGTCGCCGTCGGTGAAGATCCCGGCGAGTTTACCGTCGGTTTCAAGGATGACGGTCATGCCCAGACCTTTACGGGTCATTTCCATCAGTGCGTCCTTGAGCAGCGTGCCGCGTTGGACTTGCGGCAACTCTTGTCCGGCGTGCATGACGTTTTCCACTTTCAGCAGCAGGCGACGGCCGAGGGCGCCACCCGGGTGCGAGAAAGCGAAATCTTCGGCGGTGAAGCCGCGTGCTTCCAGCAGTGCCACGGCCAGTGCATCGCCCATGACCAGTGCTGCGGTCGTCGACGAGGTCGGTGCCAGGTTCAGCGGGCAGGCTTCATGCTCGACATGAACATTGAGATTGACCTCGGCAGCCTTGGCCAGCGGCGATTGCGGGTTGCCGGTGACGCTGATCAACTGGATGCCCAGACGCTTGATCAACGGCAGCAGGGTTACGATTTCATTGGTCGAGCCGGAGTTCGACAGGGCCAGAATCACATCGTCACGAGTGATCATGCCCATGTCGCCATGACTGGCTTCGGCCGGGTGGACAAAAAAGGCCGGGGTGCCGGTGCTGGCCAGGGTGGCGGCAATCTTGTTGCCGATGTGCCCGGACTTGCCCATGCCGACCACGACTACACGGCCTTTACTGGCCAGAATCATCTCGCAAGCGCGTACGAAATCGGCGTCGATATGGGGCAACAAGCCTTGTACGGCTTCCACTTCGAGTTGGATGGTGCGTTGTGCCGATTGAATCAGGTCGCTGGATTGGCTCATGTCAGAAATCGTATAGCCCGATGAAAAGGCGGCGATTATAGCGGTTATGTTGCAAAGCCTCACGCAAGTTCGTCGTGCTTTGTCATTACTCGTTACCAAAACCCGGGAAAAGAGCCTGCGCACCTGTCATATCGCCGAACGCAGGCTGGTACAAGCCTTGGGCGCGTAGCCTTTGCAGTGATATAGTTCGCCGCCAGTTCGGCCTGCCCGGGATGTACGTACTTTTTAAGTAAAGACAGGCGTCCGAGTGAGAGGCTGCATCGCAAGGAGTTTAGATGAGTGCCGATAACGCCTACGCGGTCGAGCTGAAGGGAGTCTCCTTCAAGCGCGGTGCGCGCAGCATTTTCAATAACGTCGATATTCGCATACCGCGCGGCAAGGTCACCGGCATCATGGGACCTTCCGGGTGTGGCAAGACCACGCTGCTGCGATTGATGGGGGCACAACTGCGCCCTGCCAGCGGCGAAGTCTGGGTCAACGGCCAGAATCTGCCTGCGCTTTCGCGCAGTGATCTGTTCGATGCGCGAAAGCACATGGGTGTGCTGTTTCAAAGCGGCGCGCTGTTCACCGATCTCGATGTTTTCGAGAACGTGGCTTTCCCCCTGCGTGTTCATACCGATTTGCCGGAAGAAATGATCCGCGACATCGTCCTGCTCAAATTGCAGGCGGTCGGTCTGCGCGGTGCCATCGAGTTGATGCCGGATGAACTGTCCGGTGGCATGAAGCGCCGCGTCGCACTGGCGCGAGCTATTGCGCTCGATCCGCAGATCCTCATGTACGACGAACCGTTCGTCGGGCAGGACCCGATCGCCATGGGCGTGCTGGTCCGTCTGATTCGCCTGCTCAACGACGCGCTGGGGATCACCAGTATCGTGGTGTCCCACGATCTGGCCGAAACCGCGAGCATTGCCGACTACATCTATGTCGTCGGTGATGGTCAGGTGCTGGGGCAGGGTACGCCGGACGAGTTGATGAACTCGGACGAGCCGCGTATCCGTCAGTTCATGACCGGCGATCCCGATGGCCCGGTGCCGTACCATTTTCCCGCGACGGATTACCGCGCAGATCTTCTGGGGAAGCGCTGATGCGCAGAATTTCATTAATAGAACGCGTACGCCGGTTCGGCGAGTCTGCGATCGACGCCGTCGCGGTGTTCGGTCGTGCGACGCTGTTCCTGTTTCATGCCTTGCTGGGGCGTGGTGGTATCAGCGGCGGTTTTGGTCTGTTGGTCAAACAGTTGCACTCGGTCGGCGTGATGTCGCTGGTGATCATCGTCGTTTCGGGTATTTTCATCGGCATGGTGCTGGCGCTGCAGGGCTTCAGCATTCTGTCGAGCTACGGTTCGGAGCAGGCCGTGGGGCAGATGGTTGCGCTGACCTTGCTGCGTGAGCTGGGGCCGGTGGTGACTGCGCTGTTGTTTGCCGGTCGTGCCGGTTCGGCACTGACCGCCGAGATCGGCAACATGAAGTCCACCGAACAGCTGTCCAGCCTGGAAATGATCGGTGTCGATCCGCTCAAGTACATCATTGCCCCGCGCCTGTGGGCCGGCTTCATTTCCCTGCCGGTGCTGGCGATGATTTTCAGTGTGGTAGGCATCTGGGGCGGCTCGTGGGTGGCCGTCGACTGGCTGGGTGTGTATGAAGGCTCTTATTGGGCGAACATGCAGAACAGCGTGAATTTCACCAGTGATGTGCTCAATGGCGTGATCAAAAGTATTGTTTTCGCCTTTGTAGTGACCTGGATTGCCGTATTCCAAGGCTATGACTGTGAGCCCACTTCCGAGGGCATCAGTCGTGCCACCACCAAGACCGTGGTGTTTGCCTCGCTGGCAGTGCTCGGCCTGGACTTTATTCTGACCGCTTTGATGTTTGGAGATTTCTGATGCAAAACCGCACCCTGGAAATCGGTGTCGGCCTGTTCCTGCTGGCAGGGATCCTGGCTTTGTTGCTGCTTGCTTTGCGGGTCAGTGGTCTGTCTCCGACGTCGACCACCGACACCTATAAACTTTATGCCTACTTTGACAATATTGCCGGTTTGACGGTCAGAGCCAAAGTGACCATGGCCGGTGTAACTATCGGCAAGGTCACGGCGATCGATCTGGATCGCGACAGCTTCACCGGTCGGGTCACTCTGCAAGTGGATAAAAAGGTCGACAATCTTCCGACCGACTCCACAGCGTCTATCCTGACCGCTGGTCTGCTGGGCGAGAAGTACATCGGTATCAGCGTCGGCGGGGAAGACAAACCGTTAAAGGATGGTGGAACCATCCATGACACGCAGTCGTCACTGGTACTGGAAGACCTTATCGGTAAATTCCTGCTCAATACCGTTAGCAAAGACGCCAAATGAGGAGCTTTTGAATGATCTCTATCTTGCGACGCAGCCTGTTGGTGCTGTTGGCGGCCTTGCCGTTGATGGGTAACGCCGTGGCTGCTGCGACTTCGGCACATGATCTGGTGCAGGACACCACCACCCGGTTGCTGGCCGACCTGGCTGCCAACAAAGAGAAATACAAGCAGGACCCGACGGATTTCTACACGGCGCTCAACAACATCGTCGGGCCAGTGGTGGATGCCGAAGGCATTTCCAAGAGCATCATGACGGTCAAGTACTCGCGCAAGGCCACGCCTGCGCAGATGCAGACCTTCCAGGAAAACTTCAAGAAAGGCCTGTTCCAGTTCTACGGCAACGCTCTGCTTGAGTACAACAACCAGGGCATCACCGTTGACCCTGCCAAGGACGAATCGGGCGATCGCACCAGCGTAAACATGACCGTCAAGGGCAGCAGCGGCGCAATCTATCCTGTGCAGTACACGCTGGAGAAGATCAACGGCGAGTGGAAACTGCGCAACGTGATCATCAACGGCATCAACATCGGCAAACTGTTCCGCGATCAGTTCGCCGACGCGATGCAGCGCAATGGCAACGATCTGGACAAGACCATCAATGGTTGGGCCGGGGAAGTGGCCAAGGCCAAAGAAGCCACCGAAAAGAACCCCGCGCAATGAATGAGGCCGCAGTTCGTATGAGTGATGTCGACGAGCTTCTGCTTAGCGGAGTGCTGGACTATCGCACCGGCGCTGACCTGCGCAAGCAAGGCCAGGCGCTGATCAAGTCCAGCAAGGCCTCTTCGCTGGTGATCGATTGCTCGGCGGTGAAGAAGTCCAGCAGCGTCGGTTTATCGTTGCTGCTGTGCTTCATGCGCGATGCGAATGCGGCCGGCAAGGCTGTCAGCATCCGTGCGATGCCCGAAGATATGCGCGAAATTGCTCAGGTCAGTGAACTGACCGAACTGTTGGCGCACCCCTGAACCCACATCTATAAAGAAGCCCCCCGTCAGAGTCCTGCCATGCGGGGTTCGCAGGCGCGGGGCTTTTTTGTATGATGTCCGACCCGTGCGCACAGGGCGCCGATTGAGGTTGAGCATGCAGGCCGTAGAAGTGAAGAGCTTCCTTGAAGGAAAGCTGCCCGGAACGTTGGTAGAAGTTGAGGGCGAAGGCTGCAATTTCCAGCTGAACGTGATTAGCGATGAACTGGCGGCGTTGAGCCCGGTGAAGCGTCAGCAGCAGGTCTATGCCCATTTGAACCCATGGATCACCGATGGCAGCATCCATGCGGTCACTATGAAATTTTTCAGCAGCGCGGCCTGGGCCGAGCGCACCTGAGCCTAAGGGCGTCGAGATTCTTATGGATAAATTGATTATTACCGGTGGCGCTCGTCTTGATGGCGAGATCCGCATTTCCGGCGCAAAAAACTCCGCCCTGCCGATCCTGGCCGCCACCCTGCTGTGCGATGGCCCGGTGACCGTTGGCAACCTGCCGCACCTGCACGACATCACCACCATGATCGAGCTGTTCGGTCGCATGGGCATCGAGCCGGTGATCGACGAAAAACTCAGCGTCGAAATCGACCCGCGCACCATCAAGACCCTGATCGCCCCGTACGAACTGGTGAAAACCATGCGTGCGTCGATCCTGGTACTGGGCCCGATGGTTGCTCGTTTCGGTGAAGCCGAAGTCGCACTGCCTGGCGGTTGCGCCATCGGTTCGCGTCCGGTCGACCTGCACATCCGTGGCCTCGAAGCCATGGGCGCGGTGATCGACGTCGAAGGCGGCTACATCAAGGCCAAGGCGCCTGAAGGTGGCCTGCGCGGTGCACACTTCTTCTTCGATACCGTCAGCGTGACCGGTACCGAGAACATCATGATGGCCGCTGCTCTGGCCAAGGGCCGCAGCGTGCTGCAGAACGCTGCTCGCGAGCCTGAAGTGGTCGACCTGGCGAACTTCCTCAACGCCATGGGCGCCAAGGTGTCCGGCGCTGGTACTGACACCATCACCATCGATGGCGTCGAGCGTCTGGGTTCGGCTTTCTATAAGGTCATGCCTGACCGTATCGAAACCGGCACCTACCTGGTCGCCGCTGCCGTGACCGGCGGTCGCGTCAAGGTCAAGGACACCGATCCGACCATCCTCGAAGCCGTTCTGGAAAAACTCCGTGAAGCCGGCGCAGAAATCACCTGCGGTGAAGACTGGATCGAGCTGAACATGCACGGCAAGCGTCCGAAAGCCGTCAACGTGCGCACCGCGCCGTACCCGGCGTTTCCGACTGACATGCAAGCGCAGTTCATCTCGCTCAACGCCATTGCCGAAGGCACCGGTGCCGTGATCGAGACGATCTTCGAAAACCGTTTCATGCACGTGTACGAACTGCACCGCATGGGTGCCAAGATCCAGGTCGAAGGCAATACCGCCATCGTCACCGGTACTGAAGTTCTGAAAGGCGCGCCAGTGATGGCGACCGACCTGCGTGCTTCGGCCAGCCTGGTAATCTCGGCACTGGTTGCCGAAGGCGATACTTTGATCGACCGCATCTACCACATAGACCGTGGTTACGAGTGCATCGAAGAAAAACTGCAGATGCTGGGCGCCAAGATCCGTCGCGTTCCGGGCTGATTGCTGCATTGGGACACAGGGACGTGTCCACTGATTTTAAGAGTCGAGCCGGTTTCCGGCTCGATGTATGTCCGGCGCCGATTGCGACCGGACATGAGTACCTTGATAAGGACTGACGTTTCCCATGTTGACCATCGCACTGTCCAAGGGCCGCATCCTTGACGACACCCTGCCGCTTCTTGCCGAAGCGGGCATCGTGCCGACCGAGAATCCGGACAAGAGCCGCAAGCTGATCATTCCCACGACCCAGGACGACGTTCGTCTGCTGATCGTGCGCGCCACCGATGTGCCGACCTATGTCGAGCATGGCGCGGCCGACCTTGGCGTTGCCGGTAAAGACGTGTTGATGGAATACACCGGCCAGGGTCTGTACGAGCCACTGGATCTGCAGATCGCCCAGTGCAAGCTGATGACCGCCGGCAAGATCGGCGCGCCGGAGCCAAAAGGCCGTCTGCGCGTGGCGACCAAATTCGTCAATGTGGCCAAGCGTTACTACGCCGAGCAGGGCCGTCAGGTCGACATCATCAAGCTCTACGGCTCAATGGAGCTGGCGCCACTGATCGGTCTGGCCGACAAGATCATCGACGTGGTCGACACCGGCAACACCCTGCGCGCCAACGGCCTGGAACCTCAGGAACTGATCGCCACGATCAGCTCGCGCCTGGTGGTCAACAAGGCTTCGATGAAAATGCAACACGCCCGAATCCAGGCGTTGATCGATACCCTGCGCAACGCAGTGGAATCGCGACACCGCGGCTGATTCACCTGCGCGACGTTAAGTCGCGCCCGTCTATCCGCCTCATAGCCAGAATCTCAGGTGCCCAAGCGGAAACGACTGCTAAGTTAGGGCGCCTGAGTTTTTGCCATTCCTATGAGGCTCTCGCTATGACCGCACCGACTGCAATTCGCCGACTCAACGCTGCTGACCCGGATTTTGCGCATCATCTGGATCATCTGCTGAGCTGGGAAAGTGTGTCTGACGACTCGGTCAATCAGCGCGTGCTAGACATCATCAAGGCTGTGCGCGAACGCGGCGACGCGGCGCTGGTCGAGTTCACCCAAAAGTTTGATGGCCTTGAAGTCGCTTCGATGGCTGACCTGATCCTGCCGCGTGAGCGTCTGGAACTGGCTTTGACCCGCATCACCGTGCCCCAGCGCGAAGCCCTGGAAAAAGCCGCGGCCCGTGTGCGCAGCTACCACGAAAAACAGAAGCAGGATTCCTGGAGCTACACCGAAGCTGACGGCACTGTACTGGGCCAGAAGGTCACGCCGCTGGATCGCGCAGGCCTGTACGTGCCGGGTGGCAAGGCGTCGTACCCGTCGTCGGTGCTGATGAACGCGATTCCGGCCAAGGTCGCCGGCGTGACCGAAGTGGTCATGGTCGTGCCGACCCCGCGTGGTGAAATCAATGAACTGGTGCTGGCGGCCGCATGCATCGCTGGCGTCGACCGGGTGTTCACCATCGGTGGTGCGCAAGCCGTCGCTGCGTTGGCCTACGGCACCGAAAGTGTTCCGCAAGTCGACAAAGTCGTTGGCCCGGGCAACATCTATGTCGCCACTGCCAAGCGTCACGTGTTCGGTCAGGTCGGCATCGACATGATTGCCGGCCCTTCGGAGATCCTCGTGGTGTGCGACGGCCAGACAGATCCGGACTGGATCGCCATGGACTTGTTCTCGCAAGCCGAGCACGACGAAGACGCCCAGGCGATTCTGGTCAGCCCGGATGCCGAATTCCTCGACAAGGTCGCTGCGAGCATCGACAAGCTGCTGCCGACCATGGATCGCTCCACCATCATCCAAACCTCGATCAATGGTCGTGGTGCGTTGATTCACGTGAAGGACATGGCCCAAGCCATCGAAGTCGCCAATCGCATTGCACCGGAGCACCTGGAATTGTCGGTCGCCGATCCGCAAGCCTGGCTGCCGCAGATCCGCCACGCCGGCGCGATCTTCATGGGCCGTCACACCTCCGAAGCGCTGGGCGACTACTGCGCAGGCCCGAACCACGTACTGCCGACCTCGGGCACCGCGCGGTTTTCTTCGCCGCTGGGCGTATACGACTTCCAGAAGCGTTCGTCGATCATCTTCTGCTCGGAGGCCGGAGCTTCCGAACTGGGTAAAACTGCATCGGTGCTGGCCCGTGGCGAGTCGCTGAGCGCCCACGCGCGCAGTGCTGAATACCGCATCAAAGACGAAGACTTTCTAAAAGGGCAGGGGAACTGAGCGATGAGTAAATTCTGGAGCCCGTTCGTCAAGGATCTGGTGCCCTACGTGCCGGGCGAACAACCGAAGCTGACCAAACTGGTCAAGCTCAACACCAATGAAAACCCGTACGGCCCGTCGCCAAAAGCCTTGGCAGCGATGCAGACCGAACTGAATGACAACCTGCGTCTGTACCCGGACCCGAACAGCGACCTGCTGAAAACCGCCGTCGCCCAGTATTACGGTGTGCAGAGCAATCAGGTTTTCCTCGGCAACGGTTCGGACGAAGTGCTCGCGCACATCTTCCACGGTCTGCTGCAACACGATCAGCCACTGCTGTTCCCGGACATCAGCTACAGCTTCTATCCGGTTTACTGCGGTTTGTACGGCATCGAGTTTGATGCGGTGCCGCTGGACGCGCAGTTCCAGATCGATCCGGCCGACTACGCCAAGCCGAATGGCGGGATCATCTTCCCTAACCCGAACGCGCCAACCGGCTGCCTGCTGGCACTGGACGCGGTTGAGCAGATACTCAAGGCCAGCCCGGATTCGGTAGTGGTTGTGGATGAGGCGTACATCGACTTCGGCGGCGAGACGGCGATCAGTCTGGTGGACCGTTATCCGAACCTGCTGGTGACGCAGACCCTGTCCAAGTCGCGTTCGCTGGCGGGTTTGCGCGTTGGTTTCGCGGTCGGGCATCCGGATCTGATCGAGGCGCTGGAGCGGATCAAGAACAGCTTCAACTCCTATCCGTTGGATCGTCTGGCGATTGTCGGGGCGGCAGCGGCGTTCGAAGATCGTGAGTATTTCGACAAGACTTGCCGTCTGGTCATCGAGAGCCGTGAGTGGGTGATTGCACAGTTGCAGGCCAAGGGGTTTGAAGTGCTGCCGTCGGCGGCGAACTTCATTTTCGCTCGGCACCCGCAGCATGATGCGGCGGGGCTGGCGGCCAAGCTGCGTGAGCAGGGCGTGATCGTGCGGCACTTCAAGCAGGAGCGGATTGCGCAGTTCCTGCGGATTTCGATTGGCACGCCGGAGCAGAATCAGGCGTTGATCGATGGCCTCGGCGACCTATAAAAGCAAATGCCCCTCACCCTAGCCCTCTCCCAGAGGGAGAGGGGATTGATTGGGGGATATTGCAGAGTTTCGTCGACGTGCACGATTTGTATTGAATCCATAATCGACCTGGTCTTTCAGGTCGATGCATGAAGCCTCACACCTCGGTCGGCTCCCTCTCCCTCCGGGAGAGGGCTGGGGTGAGGGTGGGTTTTTATTCGTGATGCGGTTCGCCGAGGAAGGTCAGTGAGGTGAACAAGCCGCGGCTATCCACATCTGCGCTGCCTTTCACCGGCACCTCGACCTGCGCCGCAATCACATTCAACCCTTCATTCCTCACCAACACCTGCGCCCGACCATCCTTGTCAGTCTCGGTGCTCAACGTGTTCGGTGCACTGCGATAATCGCCAATCAACTTCACCCCCGCCGCCGGTTTGCCATCGAGCAGCACCCGCACCGGTAATGATTTCCCTGGCCCCACGGTGAGCGGATCAACCTCCGGAAGAATCAGCAATTTGATCTGATCCAGTTTTGGCAACTTCGCTCCCGGCTGATAAATCGCCAGGCTGTATTTGAACGTCTGCGTCGCTTCGACAGCGCCCGGCACTTTGCTCCGGCCTTCGTTGACCCACTTTTTGTCAGCAGTCTGCGACCACATGCCGTTGTTCAGCGCCACGGCCAGGACGGCCGGAGCTTTCAGTGGTTTCAGTCGTGCGTGATCCGTCAGGCGCTCGACGCTCACCGGAATCATCTTGCCGCTCGCGTTGTAAGCCCACGCGCCGCTGATCTTCTGCGCCTTGAACGCGTTGTCCTCAGCGCCATGACCGTAGACCACTTCGATGTTGCCACGACGTTGTTCGGTCCACAGGCCATGGGCCGATACCTGACCGGCGAACAGCGCGGCGATAAGCACAAGGGATTTGCCGTATTGCATGGTGACGTCCTTTTACAGGTTGAGAGTCAGGCTGACGGTGAAATTGCGCGGCTCACCGGGGTTGACCCAGTAGTTGCTGTAGGAGCGCTCGTAATACTTCTCGTCGAAGAGGTTGTTCAGGTTCAGGCCGACAGTGACGTTGTCGCTGGCCTTGTAATGCGCGAGCAGGTCGACGGTGTGATACGCCGGCAATTTGAAGTCGCTGCCGGATTCTCCCGAGCGATCGCCGACGTAGGTGAACGCTGCACCGACGTCCGAACCACGCAAATGGCCGTCCTGAAATTCGTAAACACCGAGTAGGCTGCCGCTACGCTTGGCCACGCCGAGGATGCGGCTGCCGGTGGAAATCACCGCGTCGCCCTTGGTCACTTCGGCGTCGATGTAGGCGAAGGCGCCGATGACTCGCACCGCATCGGTGACTTGCCCGGTGACCTGCCAATCGAAGCCGCGACTGCGTGCCTTGCCCATGGCGCGGCTGGTGTCGGTGGCCGGGTCGAGGGCGAGAACGTTTTCTTTGTCGATGTGGAAGAAGGCGAGGGTGCTGCTCAGGCGTTCGTCGAACAGTTCGTTCTTGATGCCGATTTCGTAGCCGACGCCTTCTTCCGGGTCGAAGGATTTGCCGGCGGCGTCGAGGCCATTGTTCGGTTTGAACGAGGTCGAGGCGTTGGCGAACAACCCGGTTTCCGGCGTCAGTTGATAGAGCAGGCCGACCCGCTGGGTGAGCGCGTCGTGACGTTGATTACTGGTGGCGTTGCGGCTGTGATCGTCGATGTGCTGATCGAAATGCTCGAAGCGCGCGCCGACCATCCCGCGCAGTTTGTCGGTGAAGACGATCTGGTCTTGCAGGTTCAGTGCATGACTTTCGACCTGTTCGAAGAAGTCAGTACCCGAACGCGCGCCGTTGGGTTTCGGCTGGCCGTAGATCGGCTTGTAGATGTCGAGGGCGTAGGGGCCGCCAGCAATAGTGGTGACGCGCTCGTTCTTGCGGAAGTTTTCGTACTCGGTGCCAATCAGCAATTCGTGTTGCCACGGGCCGAGATCGAACAGACCGCGCAGTTCCAGTTGGGTGATGCTGTCGTGCCAGTTCGTGTCGCGCTCGCGATAGCGGCGGTTGACGGTGTGGCCGTTGGCGTTCAATGGACGACTTTCCGAAGCATCGCCCCAGAGTTTGCCTTCCTTGTAATGACTGGCCAGACGCAGCTTCCAGCTGTCGTTGAGGTGATGTTCCAGCGTGGCCTGAAGCAGATTGTTGTGGTTATCGATGTTTCCGTCGTTGGGTTCGCCAAGGAAAGTCGAGCGCGAAACACCGCTCCATTTATTGTTGGGCGCGACGATGCCGCGATCAAAGGTCGAGCTGTGACGAACGATTTCGCTTTCCACCAGCAGCGACGTGTCCGGGTTCAATTGCCAGCTGATCGAGGGCGCGACGAATACGCGCTGGCTGTCGACGTGATCGCGAAAACTGTTGTTGTCCTCAACCGCGAGGTTGATTCGCGACAGCACATCACCCTCATCATCCAGCGGTGTGTTGACGTCCAGCGCGGTGCGATAGCGATCCCAACTGCCGGCGCTGGTTTGCAGAGTGGTGAAGGCTTCGGGCTGCGGTTTTTTGGTGACGATGTTCACCGTGCCGCCGGGATCGCCTCGACCATACAGACTGGCGGCGGGGCCTTTGAGTACTTCGATGCGCTCGATATTCGCCGCGTCCGGCGTGCTCGGATAACCCCGGTTGGCGCTGAAGCCGTCCTTGTAGAACTCCGACGTGGTGAAGCCGCGCACGCTGTATTCGTACAGCGTCAGGCCGCCGAAGTTGTTTTGCTTGGATACGCCACCGGCAAAATCCAGCGCGCGCTCGACACTGGTGCTGCCCAGATCCTTGAGCACGCTGGCGGGCACTACGCTGATCGCCTGCGGTATATCGCGGATCGCGGTGTCGGTTTTGGTTGCGCTGGATGAGCGTGTGGCGCGATAGCCCTTGACCGGGCCGGTCGGCGATTCGTAGTCGGAGATGACGCTGATGGCGTCGAGTTCAAGCGGCTTGGGTTCTTCGGCGAAGGCTGGATCGACCAGCAAGCCAAGGCTCAGACCGAGCAGGGAGGCCTTTGTTCGAGACGACATGTTATGTTGTTCCAATTCTTAGAATTGAAACAATATAACATGCCTGTTGAGAATGTCTTTTATTCGCGCGGCTGGCGCGAAAAAAGTTTTATTCTTCTTTTTCTTTCACCGGCGCCGGTGGCGGACGCAGGCCGATTTCTGCGGTGAGCTTCAGTTCTTTGCCGTTGCGCATCACCTGGATCGTCACTTTGTCGGTCGGTTTGATCCGCGCAACCTGGTTCATCGAACGACGGCCATCTCCGGCCGGCTCGCCATCGATGCTCAGAATCACATCACCCAGTTGCAGGCCAGCCTTCTGCGCCGGGCCATCGCGGAAAATCCCCGCCACAACAATCCCCGGACGCCCGGACAAGCCGAACGACTCGGCCAGTTCCTGGGTCAGCGGCTGCACCTCGATGCCCAGCCAGCCACGAATTACCTGACCGTGCTCGATGATCGACTTCATCACTTCCATTGCCAGCTTCACTGGAATCGCAAAGCCGATGCCTTGCGAGCCGCCGGACTTGGAAAAGATCGCCGTGTTGATGCCGGTGAGGTTGCCATTGGCGTCGACCAGCGCACCGCCGGAGTTACCCGGGTTGATCGCCGCGTCGGTCTGGATGAAGTCTTCGTAGTTGTTCAGGCCCAACTGGTTACGCCCGGTGGCGCTGATGATGCCCATGGTCACGGTCTGGCCAACGCCGAACGGGTTGCCGATGGCCAATGCAACGTCGCCGATGCGAATGTTGTCGGAGCGGCCGACAGTGATGGCCGGCAGGGTTTTCAGATCGATTTTCAACACCGCGAGATCGGTTTCCGGGTCGCTGCCGATGACGCGGGCGAGGGTTTCGCGGCCATCTTTCAGGGCGACCACAATCTGATCCGCGCCGCTGGTCACGTGATTGTTGGTCAGAATGTAGCCTTCCGGGCTCATGATCACGCCGGAACCGAGGCTTGATTCCATGCGTTTCTGCTTTGGCGAGTTGTCACCGAAGAAGCGCCGAAACTGCGGATCCTCAAACAGCGGATGCGCCGGTTTGTTGATGACTTTGGTGGTGTAGAGGTTGACCACCGAAGGCGCGGCAATGGTCACCGCGTCGGCATAGGACACCGGGCCCTGTTGCACGCTGGTGGTTTGCGGGGCCTGTTGCAGGTTGACGTCGAGGCTCGGAAGCCCGACCCACTGCGGGTAACGCTGAATAATCAACAGAGCGATAAGCACACCGGCCAACAACGGCCAGCCGAAAAAACGCAGCGCCTTGAGCATTAAGCACGTCCTGGAAAAGTTGCAGGCGGGGTCAGACCGCCCATAATGTCGCGCATTATACGAGGCCGCGCGCGCCTCTGAACGGGATATTTAGGAGTCTTTCATGGCCGTTGCCCTCAGCACCCTCGTCGAAGAAGCCGACCGTTACCTCAGCAGCTCGAAAATTGCCGATTATTGCCCCAACGGCTTGCAGGTCGAAGGCCGGCCGCAAGTGATGCGCATCGTCAGCGGCGTCACCGCCAGTCAGGCGTTGCTGGATGCCGCCGTCGAAGCCGAGGCGGATCTGGTGCTGGTGCACCACGGTTACTTCTGGAAGGGCGAGAACCCGTGCATCACTGGCATGAAGCAGCGTCGACTGAAGACATTGCTCAAGCACGACATCAGTCTGCTCGCTTACCATTTGCCGCTGGATCTGCATCCTGATGTCGGCAACAACGTGCAACTGGCGCGTCAACTGGACATCACTGTGGAAGGGCCGCTGGACCCGGATAATCTGAAAATCGTTGGTCTGGTCGGGTCTTTGAAAGAACCGATGACCGCACGCGATTTCGCCCGCAAGGTGCAAGAAGTCATGGGTCGCGAACCTTTGCTGATAGAAGGTAATCCGATGATCCGTCGGGTTGGCTGGTGCACCGGTGGCGGTCAGGGCTATATCGATCAGGCCGTCGCGGCAGGCGTTGATCTGTACCTGAGCGGAGAAGCCTCCGAGCAGACCTTCCACAGCGCCCGCGAGAACGACATCAGCTTCATCGCCGCCGGCCACCACGCCACCGAACGCTACGGCGTACAGGCCCTGGGTGACTATCTGGCAAAACGCTTTGCTGTCGAACACATCTTCATCGACTGCCCCAACCCGATCTGATCATCACCTCTCCCCTGTGTAGGAGCTGCCGAAGGCTGCGATCTTTTGATCTTGTTTTTTAAAAGATCAGATCAAAAGATCGCAGCCTTCGGCAGCTCCTACACGGGATCGTCGCCCAAACGAGTGGGCATATTCATATGCCCTTTCGATCTAGCTGGCGTCCTGATTAGAAGAAGGTCGCTGTGCTAGGATTCCCCGCTCGAACACGGCCCGCTGGCCGTTCATAAGAAAGTTTTCGTGAGTAGCCATGGTCGACAAACTGACGCATCTGAAACAGCTGGAGGCGGAAAGCATCCACATCATCCGCGAGGTGGCCGCCGAGTTCGATAACCCGGTGATGCTGTACTCCATCGGTAAAGACTCCGCCGTGATGCTGCACCTGGCACGCAAGGCGTTCTTCCCGGGCAAACTGCCGTTTCCGGTGATGCACGTCGACACCCGCTGGAAATTCCAGGAGATGTACAAGTTCCGCGACAAGATGGTCGAAGAACTGGGCCTGGACCTGATCACCCACATCAACCCCGATGGCGTGGCGCAGAACATCAACCCGTTCACCCACGGCAGCGCCAAGCACACCGACATCATGAAGACCGAGGGCCTGAAACAGGCACTCGACAAGCATGGTTTCGACGCAGCCTTCGGCGGCGCCCGTCGCGATGAAGAGAAATCCCGTGCCAAAGAGCGCGTGTACTCGTTCCGCGACAGCAAGCACCGCTGGGACCCGAAAAACCAGCGTCCAGAGCTGTGGAACGTCTACAACGGCAAGGTCAACAAGGGCGAATCCATTCGTGTGTTCCCTCTGTCGAACTGGACCGAACTGGACATCTGGCAGTACATCTACCTCGAAGGCATCCCGATTGTGCCGCTGTACTTCGCCGCTGAACGCGAA
Source organism: Pseudomonas sp. Irchel s3h9 (assembly GCF_900187475.1). Lineage (NCBI taxonomy): Bacteria > Pseudomonadati > Pseudomonadota > Gammaproteobacteria > Pseudomonadales > Pseudomonadaceae > Pseudomonas > Pseudomonas sp. Irchel s3h9. The sequence goes on from NZ_FYDH01000011.1 coordinate 172,681, forward strand.
GTGATCGAGAAGAACGGCACGTTGATCATGATCGACGACGAGCGCATCCTCGAGCACCTGTCCGACGAAGACAAAGCGCGCATCGTCAAAAAGAAAGTGCGTTTCCGTACCCTTGGCTGCTACCCGTTGACGGGCGCCGTGGAGTCCGAGGCCGAAAGCCTCACGGACATCATTCAAGAAATGCTCCTGACGCGAACTTCCGAGCGCCAGGGCCGAGTCATCGACCACGATGGCGCCGGCTCGATGGAAGATAAAAAACGTCAAGGCTATTTCTAAGGGGCTGTCATGTCGCACGTATCTGATTTGATCAGCGAGGACATCCTCGCCTACCTGGGCCAGCACGAACGTAAAGAGCTGCTGCGCTTTTTGACTTGCGGTAACGTCGATGACGGCAAGAGCACCCTGATCGGGCGCCTGCTGCACGACTCGAAGATGATCTACGAAGATCACCTCGAAGCGATCACCCGCGACTCGAAGAAAGTTGGCACCACCGGTGACGACATCGATCTGGCGTTGCTGGTCGACGGCCTGCAGGCCGAGCGCGAGCAGGGCATCACCATCGATGTCGCCTACCGCTATTTCTCCACCGCCAAACGCAAATTCATCATCGCCGACACCCCCGGCCATGAGCAGTACACCCGCAACATGGCCACCGGAGCGTCCACCTGTGACCTGGCGATCATTCTGGTCGACGCGCGTTACGGCGTGCAGACCCAGACCCGTCGCCACAGCTTCATTGCGTCCTTGCTGGGGATCAAACACATCGTCGTCGCCATCAACAAGATGGACCTGAAAGACTTCGATGAAGGCGTGTTCGAGTCGATCAAGGCTGACTACCTGAAGTTCGCCGAAGGCTTGAAGATGAAGCCGACCAGCATGCACTTCGTGCCGATGTCTGCCCTCAAGGGCGACAACGTGGTGAACAAGTCCGAGCGCTCGCCGTGGTACACCGGCCAGTCGCTGATGGAAATCCTCGAGACCGTGGAAGTGGCGGGCGATCGCAACTTCACCGATCTGCGCTTCCCGGTGCAGTACGTCAACCGTCCGAACCTCAACTTCCGTGGTTTCGCTGGCACGCTGGCCAGCGGCATCGTGCACAAGGGTGACGAAGTCGTGGTGCTGCCGTCGGGCAAAAGCAGCCGGGTGAAATCCATCGTCACCTTCGAAGGTGAATTGGAACACGCCGGTCCAGGTCAGGCCGTAACGCTGACCATGGAAGACGAAATCGACATCTCCCGTGGCGACCTGTTGGTGCATGCCGACAACGTGCCGCCGGTCACCGACAGCTTCGAAGCGATGCTGGTGTGGATGGCTGAAGAGCCGATGCTGCCGGGCAAGAAATACGACATCAAACGCGCCACCAGCTACGTGCCGGGCTCGATTGCCAGCATCGTCAACAAGGTCGACGTGAACACGTTGGAAGAAGGCCCGGCGAGCGCGTTGCAGCTCAACGAAATCGGCAAGGTGAAGATTGCGCTCGACGCGCCGATCGCCCTCGACGGTTACGAAAGCAACCGCACCACCGGCGCGTTCATCGTCATCGATCGCTTGACCAACGGCACCGTCGGCGCCGGCATGATCGTCGCGCAACCGGTGACGCATGGCACTGCCACGCATCACGGCAAACTGGCGCACGTGGCCACTGAAGAACGCGCCCAGCGCTTCGGCCAGCAACCGGCGACCGTGCTGTTCAGCGGCCTGTCGGGCGCGGGCAAGAGCACGCTGGCTTACGCCGTCGAGCGCAAGTTGTTCGACATGGGTCGTGCGGTGTTTGTACTGGATGGTCAGAACCTGCGTCATGACTTGAACAAAGGTCTGCCACAGGATCGCGCCGGGCGTACCGAAAACTGGCGTCGTGCCGCGCACGTCGCGCGTCAGTTCAACGAAGCCGGTTTGCTGACGTTGGCGGCGTTCGTCGCGCCAAGCGCTGAAGGTCGCGAGCAGGCCAAGGATCTGATCGGCAAGGATCGTCTGCTGACGGTCTACGTGCAGGCCTCGCCGGCTGTCTGCGCCGAGCGTGATCCGCAAGGTCTGTATGCCGCCGCTGGCGACAACATCCCGGGCGAATCCTTCCCGTACGACGTGCCGCTGGATGCCGATCTGGTGATCGACACGCAGACGCTGAGTCTGGAAGACAGCGTCAAGCAAGTGCTGGATCTGCTGCGCAAGCGTGGCGCGATCTAAGCGTTAGCGACAAACAAAAAGCCCGCCGATGAGCAATCATCGGCGGGCTTTTTTATTGGGGCCAACTCGGTCCATTGTAGGAGTGAGCCTGCTCGCGATAGCGGTGGATCAGCCACCAACAATGTTGAATGACACACCGCTATCGCGAGCAGGCTCACTCCTGCAGGGGGTTAGTGTTTGCCCGGATATTTCGTGATCGTTCCCACGCTCTGCGTGGGAATGCAGCCCGGGACGCTCCGCGTCCCATCTAAAGCGGACGCAGAGCGTCCAGTGAGGCATTCCCACGAGGAGCGTGGGAACGATCATACGGAAGGATATTCGCGGTGCATCTGTTCGAGCAGCGCATCCTTGTCCAGCCACAGCTGATTGATCCAGCCTTGGAACTGCAGGCGATATTCACCGTCCTGATCGTAGTTCTTGTCAATGAACTGCTGCGGAATCTTCAGTTCTTCAAAGTGCACCACTACATCGCGCACATTACCGCAGAGCAAATCCCAGAACCCCGGACGCCCGGCCGGGTAGTGGATCGTCACGTTGACGATCGACTCCAGCTGTTCGCCCATTGCATCCAGCACAAAGGCGATCCCGCCAGCCTTGGGCTTGAGCAAATATTTGAACGGCGACTGCTGCTGCGCATGTTTGCCTTCGGTGAAGCGTGTGCCTTCGACGAAGTTGAAAATCCCCACCGGGTTATTGCGAAATTTCGCACACGTCTTGCGGGTGGTTTCGAGGTCTTTGCCTTTCTTCTCCGGATGCTTGGTCAGATACGCCTTGGAGTAGCGCTTCATGAACGGAAAGCCCAGCGCCCACCACGCCAGACCGATCACCGGCACCCAGATCAGCTCCTGTTTGAGGAAGAATTTCAACGGTTGGATCTTTCGGTTGAGCACGTATTGCAGCACCAGAATATCCACCCAGCTCTGATGATTGCTGGTGATCAGGTACGAGTGCTGGTAGTCGAGACCTTGCAGGCCGCTGATGTGCCAGCGCGTGCGCCGCACCAGGTTCATCCAGCCCTTGTTGTTGCTGATCCACGCTTCGTGGGTGTGGCTCATCAGCCACAGCGAGGCGCGTCGGGCGAGGTCGAATGGCAGCACTTTGATCAGCGCCACGCAAAACAGAAACGAGCACAGCAGAATCGTATTGAGTGCTAACAGCAGCGAAGCGATCACGCCGCGCACGGGTGCAGGTAGAAAGTCCAGCATTTACACATCCATAGGTCGGTTGGCGGCTTGAATCGCGGTGAGGGCGATGGTATAGACGATGTCATCGACCTGCGCGCCACGCGGCAAATCGTTCACCGGTTTGCGCAGGCCCTGCAGCATCGGGCCGAGGCTGACGCAATCGGCGCTGCGTTGCACGGCTTTGTGCGTGGTGTTGCCGGTGTTCAGATCGGGGAAGACGAACACCGTGGCGCGACCAGCCACCTGACTGTTTGGCGCCAGTTGCCGGGCGACGTCTGCGTTGGCGGCAGCGTCGTATTGCAGCGGGCCGTCGATCAGCAACGAGTGCTGTTGTTCGTGGGCGAGCAGGGTGGCCTCGCGGACTTTCTCGACCTCTTCGCCGGTGGCCGATTCGCCGCTGGAGTAACTGATCATTGCCACGCGCGGGGTGATGCCGAAGGCCGCTGCCGAGTCGGCGCTTTGCAGGGCAATCTCGGCCAGTTCGGTGGCACTCGGGTGCGGGTTCATCACGCAGTCGCCGTAAACCAGCACTTCCTCAGGGAAGAGCATGAAGAACACCGACGACACCAGCGTGCAGCCCGGCGCAGTCTTGATCAACTGAAGGGCCGGGCGAATGGTGTTGGCAGTGGTGTTGATCACGCCCGAGACCAGGCCGTCGACCTCGTCCAGCGCCAGCATCATGGTGCCGATCACTACGGTGTCTTCCAGTTGCTGTTCGGCCATCGGCGCGTTGAGGCTTTTAGTCTTGCGCAAGGCAACCATCGGTTCGACATAGCGCTCGCGGATCAGGTCAGGATCGAGGATCTCCAGGCCCGGCGGCAACACGATGCCTTGGGCGCGGGCCACGGCTTCGACATCTTCCGGTTTGGCGAGTAACACGCAGCGGGCGATGCCGCGTTCCTGACAGATTGCCGCCGCTTGCACGGTGAACGGCTCACTGCCTTCAGGCAGGACGATGCGCTTGTTCGCCGCTTGCGCACGCTGGATCAACTGATAGCGGAATACTGCTGGCGACAGGCGCATTTCCCGTGGCGTGCCACAGCGCTGGTGCAGCCATTTGGCATCGAGATGGCTGGCGACGAAATCGGTGATGATCTCCGCACGCTCGCGGTCGTCGATCGGTATTTCCTTGTTCAGACCGTTGAGCAGGTTGGCGGTGTCGTAGGAACCGGTGCTCACCGACAGCACCGGCAAACCGGCCTGCAACGCACCACGGCACAGATCCATGATGCGCGGATCGGGCAGGGTGTCGCTGGTCAGCAGCAGGCCGGCCAGCGGCACGCCGTTGATCGCGGCCAGACTGACGGCGAGGATGATGTCGTCGCGATCGCCCGGCGTCACCACCAACACGCCGGGCTTGAGCAGCTCGACGGTGTTGCGCATGGTCCGCGCGCAGATGATGATTTTGGTCATCCGGCGGGTTTCGTAATCACCGGCATTAAGCACTTGTGCACCCATCAGGTCGGCAACATCACGGGTACGTGGTGCGTTGAGTTCCGGCTGATAGGGAATGCAGCCGAGCAGGCGGAAATCACCGCTGCGCAGCAACGGCGAATGCTCCTTCAGGCGCGCAGCGAAGGCGTCCATGCTCTCTTCGGTCTTGACCTTGTTGAGGATCACCCCGAGGACTTTCGGGTCTTTCGGGCCGCCAAACAATTGCGCCTGCAATTCGACACGGCCGGAGAGTTCGGCGAGCACTTCGTTTTCCGGTGCCGAGACCAGAATCACCTCGGCATCCAGGCTCTTGGCCAAGTGCAGATTGACCCGTGCGGCGTAACTGGCGCTGCGGGTCGGCACCATGCCTTCGACGACCAGCACGTCTTTGCCAATGGCGGCTTGCTGATAGAGGGTGATGATTTCTTCGAGCAGCTCATCGAGCTGACCGTCGCCGAGCATCCGCTCGACGTGCGCCAGGCCCAACGGTTGTGGCGGTTTCAACCCGTGGGTGCGCGCCACCAGTTCGGTGGAACGCTCGGGGCCGGTGTCACCCGGATGCGGCTGCGCAATCGGTTTGAAGAAACCGACTTTCAGCCCGGCTCGCTCAAGCGTGCGCACCAGCCCGAGGCTGATGGAGGTCAGACCCACACCAAAATCGGTGGGCGCGATAAAAAAAGTTTGCATGCGAATTCTCTAAAGTTGCATGGCAATGGCGATCGCCTATAGCTGACGACCTACCGAAATTCAGTCGCCAAGGTTATCGCTAACCGAGCCTTGTGCGCACCAACCGCAGGCAAAGGGTTGGCCTATTTTTTCAATACGTTGCGCCGGGTCCAGCACCCAGGCGCGCGATTGCCAGGGCGGCTGATGGCGCAGGTGCTGGGTGTGGCCACAGGAAAGCTCGACGACCCAGTGACCGTCCTCGTCCTGATGAAAGCCTGCGATCGTCGAAACCCGTTTGTCCGGGTTGTGTTCGCTTTCGCGCGATTGCTTCGCTAAACTTGGCCTTTCTATATTCTTATGCAAAAGGTCTCGCCCCATGCTGATCGCCGCCAATAAGGCTGTCTCCATCGACTATACCCTGACCAACGACGCTGGTGAGGTCATCGACAGCTCCGCCGGCGGCGCTCCGCTGGTCTACCTGCAAGGCGCAGGCAACATCATCCCGGGCCTGGAAAAAGCTCTGGATGGCAAAGCTGTTGGTGACGAGCTGGAAGTTTCCGTTGAGCCGGAAGACGCTTACGGCGAATACGCCGCCGAGCTGGTCAGCACCCTGAGCCGCAGCATGTTCGAAGGCGTTGACGAGCTGGAAGTCGGCATGCAGTTCCACGCTTCGGCGCCGGACGGCCAGATGCAAATCGTCACCATCCGTGACCTTGACGGCGATGACGTGACCGTTGATGGCAACCACCCACTGGCCGGTCAGCGCCTGAACTTCAAAGTGAAGATCGTTGACATCCGTGATGCCAGCCAGGAAGAAATCGCTCATGGCCACGTCCATGGCGAAGGTGGCCATCACCACTGATTTTCTGCGCTAAGCTTCGAGTACTGGAGAGGCGCCTGCGGGCGCCTTTTTAGTCCGCGGCTGTCCTTGGTGACCTCGCCAAGTGGCTGTTTCGAGTAGAACACGGGAATCTTGGAGTTCGTCATGAGTGCTTTTCACGACCTTAAGTTGACAGCCCTGGATGGTCAGGAGCTACCGCTGGCGCCGTTCAAGGGCCAAGTCGTGCTGGTGGTCAACGTCGCCTCCAAATGCGGCTTGACCCCACAGTACGCGGCGCTGGAAAACCTCTATCAGCAATACAAAGGCAAAGGTTTCAGCGTGCTGGGCCTGCCATGCAACCAGTTTGCCGGCCAGGAACCAGGTACCGAACAGGAAATTCAGGATTTCTGCAGCCTCAACTATGGCGTGACGTTTCCGTTGTCGAGCAAGCTTGAAGTCAACGGTCATGATCGTCACCAGCTCTACCGTCTGCTGGCGGGCGAGGGCGCGGAGTTTCCTGGGGACATCACCTGGAATTTCGAGAAGTTTCTGCTCGGCAAGGACGGCCGCGTGCTGGCGCGGTTCTCGCCGCGCACGGCGCCGGATGATCCGACCATTGTGCATGCGATTGAAAAAGCGCTGAGCTGAAACAGCAAGATCAAAAGATCGCAGCCTTCGGCAGCTCCTACAGGTGACCTCAAACCCCGTGTAGGAGCTGCCGGAGGCTGCGATCTTTTGCGTTGCGTCTTTTAATCCTTAATCACCCAAATCAATAGTGCTGTTCAAAGGGTTCGCGTCTCCATATTATCGCCGTCATAAAGCCTTCTCTGTGGAGTCCTTCGATGCCCGTTCAAGCCCTGTTCAAACCGTTCCAACTCGGTGCCCTCGAACTGCCGACCCGCGTGGTCATGGCGCCGATGACTCGCTCCTTTTCCCCGGGCGGCGTGCCTAATTCGAAAGTCATCGAGTACTACCGTCGTCGCGCCGCCGCGGGCGTTGGCCTGATCATCACCGAAGGCACTACCGTCGGCCACATTGCCTCCAACGGTTATCCGAACGTACCGCAGTTCTTTGGCGACGCGCCATTGGCCGGCTGGAAGAAAGTCGTCGACGCGGTTCACGCCGAAGGCGGCAAGATTGTTCCGCAACTGTGGCACGTGGGCAGCGTGCGCCGAATCGGCACCGAGCCGGACGCTAGCGTGCCGGGTTACGGTCCGTCGGAAAAAATCAAAGACGGTCAGGTCGTGGTGCACGGCATGACTAAACAAGACATTCAAGATGTGATCGCAGCCTTCGCCCAAGCGGCCAAAGATGCACAAAGCATCGGCATGGACGGCGTGGAAATCCACGGCGCCCACGGTTATCTGATCGACCAGTTTTTCTGGGAGGGCAGCAACCAGCGCACCGACGAATACGGTGGCAGCCTGGCCAACCGTTCGCGTTTCGCCATCGAACTGATTCAAGCCATACGTGCAGCGGTCGGCGAAGGTTTCCCGATCATCTTCCGTTTCTCGCAGTGGAAACAGCAGGATTACACCGCACGTCTGGTGCAAACCCCGGAAGCGCTGGGTGAATTCCTCAAGCCGCTGTCTGACGCTGGCGTGGATATTTTCCACTGCTCGACGCGCCGCTTCTGGGAGCCGGAATTTGACGGTTCCGAGCTGAACCTGGCCGGCTGGACCCGCAAACTCACCGGCAAGCCGACCATCACCGTTGGCAGTGTTGGCCTTGATGGCGAGTTCCTGCAATTCATGGTCAACACCGACAAGGTCGCGCAACCGGCCAGTCTGGAGAATCTGCTGGAGCGTCTGAATAAAGAGGAGTTCGATCTGGTGGCGGTGGGGCGTGCGTTGCTGGTCGATCCGGATTGGGCGCAGAAAGTCCGCGAAGGGCGTGAGCAGGATATTTTGCCGTTCAGCCGTGAGGCGTTGATGACGCTGGTTTAACCAGCGGCTGTACTGACGCCATCGCGAGCAGGCTCACTCCTACAATTGGAATGCATTCCCCTGTAGGAGTGAGCCTGCTCGCGATAGCGGTCTCCAAGTCGCCTGGATTCAAGGCAATGTCTGCGCATTCGGCACCACTTGCTCCCCCACACAAGCCCCGCGCAAATGCTTTTCAAACTGCTCGATAACCGCCGGCCAGCCCTGGCGACTCGCATGCTGGCGCGCATTCAGGCGCACGCAGCGCAACCTCTCATCCTCTTCCAGCAACCATGCCGCCGCCTCGCAAAAGGCTTGCTCATCACCAGGCATCGCCAGCACGCCGTTGTAGCCATGGCGAATATGCTGCGCCGCCGCAGCCTGATCGTAAGCCACCACACCCAGTCCCGAGGCCAGTGCCTCAAGCACCACATTGCCGAAGGTTTCGGTCAGACTCGGAAATAGAAACAAATCACCAGACGCATAGTGCGCCGACAACGCTTCACCGCGCTGCGCACCGCAGAAAACCGCCCCGGGCAAATCCTTTTCCAGCGCCAGCCGTTGCGGTCCGTCACCGACCACGATCAGTTTCAGATTGCGCTGTGGATAAGTGTCACGCAGGTTTTCGAAGCAGCGTTTGAGCAGGCCAAGGTTCTTCTCCGGCGCGAGTCGTCCTACGTGAATCACCGCAATGTCCTGCTCGGACAGGCCCCATTGCTCACGCAAGGCATTCAGCCGTTTGCTCGGATGAAACAACTGGCTGTCGACACCGCGCGATAACAGTGCCAAGCGCTCGAAATGCCGCCGTTCCAGTTCCAGGCGCTGGCTGACGCTCGGCACCAACGTCATGGCCGAGCGATTGTGAAACCAGCGCAGATAATGCGTGAGCATCCGCGTCAGCAGACCGAGCCCGTATTGGCTGGTGTATTGCTGAAAATTGGTGTGAAACCCACTGACCACCGAAATCCCCAGACGTCGCGCCGCACGCAGGGCCGATAACCCGAGCGGTCCCTCCGTGGCGATATACAGCACATCGGGACGCTGGCGCTTCCAGCGCCGCAGCAGTTTGTGCATCGACGACTGACCCCATTGCAGCCCCGGATATCCCGGCAACGGCCAGCCCCGACACAGTAGCAGCGCGTCATCTTCACTGCGCTGCGGATCACCGGCCTGACGCGGCCGCACCAGTTCAACCTGATGCCCACGCGCGCGCAGTCCATCGCACAAGCGGCCAAGGGTATTGGCCACCCCGTTGATTTCCGGTGGGAAGGTTTCGCTGATCAGAGTGATATGTAGAGCTGTCGTCATGACCCCAGTGTCGACTGAGGCCATGTCGTCATTGTGTCGAGTTGATGATGGATTGATGACAGCCACTGGCCCCGCTGGGCTCAATATTTTCGCCAGTCGGTCGTTAGCCTTGATTGAACGTTTGAACCAAGGAAATGGCTATGGCGGAAAATGTCTACGCGTCCCCTGAGGCGAATCTGTTGAACGAAGATGTGCAGGCTGCGGGATTTTACGTGGTTGCCAGATGGAAATTCATTCTGCTGTCGGTGCTCAGTTTTGGCCTGTATTTCTATTATTGGTCGTACAAAAACTGGAGCCTGTACAAGCAGCGGACGCAGGAAGAGCTGTGGCCTGTGGCGCGCGGTATCTTCTATATATTTTTCGTGCACAGGCTGTATCGTCATGCAGACAAAACGATTCACGACAGCGGCCGAAAGTCCAGCTGGGATCTTGAGCAGTGGGCAACGGTGTTTGTTGTATTGACGTTGCTTGCAGTGGTGCTCGATAAACTATCGAGCCATTTCGAAGGCTTGTTGTACCTGAGTTTGTTTGCTATGGCACTGCTGCCGCTCAGAGCTTATGTCGCCAGTGAAGGCCAGCAACTGATCAACCTGGCCGCCAACGATCCGCAAGGCTTGGGCAACAACCGCCTGAATGCCTGGAATTTTTTGATCATCGTTCCAGGCATCGGCCTGTGGGCATTGGTGCTGATCGGGACGTGGAGCTTTTTCCACTGAGGCAGCGGCAAAACAACAGCGTCTGGCTCAGGCCTTTTCCTGAGCCAGCACCTCGCCACCGCGCTGACGCACCCAGAACAACGTCGCCCCGGCCACAGCCGCCGGCATCATCAGGATGTTGACCACCGGAATCAGCAGCACCAGATAGACGATCCCGCCAAAGCTCATGCTCTGCCAGCGCTTTTGCCGCAGCCAGGCGAGCATCTCGTTCCAGCCCAGTTTGTGGTTATCCGCCGGGTAGTCGATGTACTGGATCGCCATCATCCACACGCCGAACAACAGCCACAGCGGTGCAGCAATGATATTCACCACCGGGATGAACGAGAGAATGAACAGTCCGATCGCCCGTGGCAGGAAGTAGCCGAGTTTGCGCATTTCCCGGGCGAGGGTGCGCGGGACCATCGCGATCAGTTCGCCCCAGCTGAACGCCGGGAAGTCATCAGTGCCGCGTACCACCACTTCGACTTTCTCGGCAAGGAAGCCGTTGAACGGTGCGGCGATTACGTTGGCCAGCATGGTGAAAGTAAAGAACACCATCAGCGCCACTAGCACTACAAACAGTGGCCAGAGGATGTAGCTGAGGAAACTCAGCCATTCGGGCAGCGAGGGCATCAGCGTATCGACCCACAGGCTGAACTGGTGGCCGGCCAGATAAATCAATCCGACGAACAGCACCAGGTTGATCGCCAGCGGCAGCAAAACGAACAGGCGCAAGCCAGGGCTGAGAACCAGTTTGAGGCCTTCGCGCAGGTATTGCGGGCCGGACAGAACAGGGGCGGGCATAAGGTGCTCCGAGCAAGGGAAAACGCGCCGACCTTACCGGCTTTGCAACGACGGCGAAAGCGCGGTAGAGCGATCGACATTCACTGTAACAAAGACGTCCATCTCGTCAGTGTGTCGGCATAGAGACCACCTATGAGCTGGATTGTTAAACCGTATTTCCTTAATCTTGCCCCCCTCGATACGCTGCACCCAACTTTTTACAGGACTGTCGAGCTCAAGCCTTCCCCAAGGTTTTCCACGGTCCTTTTTTATTCCCGCCGGCAGTCCGGCGATCCGTGCCAGTTTTTCGGCCCGGTCAACAGGAGCAGGTCATGTCTGAAGTCCGTCATTCGCGAGTGATTATTCTCGGTTCCGGCCCTGCCGGTTACAGCGCTGCGGTATACGCGGCTCGCGCCAACCTCAAGCCACTGCTGATCACCGGCATGCAGGCTGGCGGTCAACTGACCACCACTACTGAAGTCGACAACTGGCCGGGCGACGTTCACGGCCTGACGGGGCCAGCCCTGATGGAGCGGATGCGCGAGCACGCCGAGCGTTTTGAAACCGAGATCGTTTTCGATCACATCAACGCCGTGGACTTCGCTGCCAAGCCGTACACCCTGACCGGCGACAGCGCGACCTACACCTGCGACGCCCTGATCATCGCTACTGGTGCCAGCGCACGTTACCTGGGCCTGCCATCGGAAGAAGCGTTCATGGGCAAAGGCGTTTCCGCCTGCGCAACCTGCGACGGATTCTTCTACCGCAACAAGCCTGTTGCAGTGGTCGGTGGCGGCAACACCGCTGTTGAAGAAGCACTGTACCTGGCCAACATCGCCAGCACCGTGACCCTGATCCACCGTCGCGAAACCTTCCGCGCCGAGAAGATCCTGATCGACAAGCTCAACGCTCGCGTCGCTGAAGGCAAGATCATCCTCAAGTTGAACGCCAACCTCGACGAAGTGCTGGGCGACAACATGGGCGTGACCGGTGCGCGCCTGAAGAACAACGATGGCAGCTTCGACGAAATCACCGTCGACGGCGTGTTCATCGCCATTGGTCACACCCCGAACACCTCGCTGTTCGAAGGCCAGTTGACCCTCAAAGACGGTTATCTGGTGGTGCACGGCGGCCGTGAAGGCAATGCTACGGCGACCAGCGTCGAAGGCATCTTCGCTGCCGGTGACGTGGCTGACCACGTTTACCGTCAGGCGATCACCTCGGCCGGCGCCGGCTGCATGGCGGCACTGGACACCGAGCGTTACCTGGACGGTCTGCAGAACGCTTCGTTCTAAATCGCAGACATAAAAAAACCGGCCAGATTGGCCGGTTTTTTTGTGCCCGATCGTTCCCACGCTCTGCGTGGGAACGCAGCCGGGGACGCTCCGCGTCCCAATGGACGCAGAGCGTCCGATGAAGCATTCCCACGCGGAGCGTGGGAACGATCAGATAGTGTTGGATCTGTATCAGCGGCGGGTCAGGGGTTGAGCGGTGAATTTGACGCCGGCCAGACCATGCTGGATCAACGCACGGATATTGCCGTGATCACTGCCCTCAGGTGTCGCCACTACCGAGCGGTAATGCTCGCCGAACGCCAACAGCGCTTCTTCATCGCTCAGGCCTTCCAGCAGCGCCAGACCCAGGGTCTTGCAAGAACCTTCGTTCTGCCCGGCGGCGTTTTCCACGCCACCGTTGTTGAACGCCTGCGGCTGATAGTCGTAACCGGCGGCGATGAAGGCCAGCGTGTCGGCGAAAGCGTGTTCGCCGCTCTTGAGGCTGGTGCGCAGGGTGTTCAGATCACTCATGGGTTTTTCCTTTGGCGAACGCGGCTTGTTGCTCGGCGTTGGCTTCTTGCTGAAATTGGGCTTTCCACTCGGCGTACGGCATGCCGTAAACCACTTCGCGGGCGTCGTCGAGGCTGATCTCGATCTGGCGCTCGTCGGCTTCGGCCTTGTACCACTTCGACAGGCAGTTGCGGCAGAACCCGGCAAGGTTCATCAGGTCGATGTTCTGCACGTCCTTACGGCTGTCCAGGTGGGCGACCAGGCGGCGGAAGGCGGCAGCTTCGAGTTCGAGGCGTTGTTGCTCGTTCATGGGAGTCTCTGCGAGACAGCTTCAAGCGACGAGCTTCAAGCTGCAAAATGGGTGGCGGTGATACGAAGTTTACAGCTTGCCGCTTGAAGCTTGAAGCTAGCGGCTCGCTGCAAGCGTGATTGACACCGACTCGGCAAAACGCAGCGCGTGCGGCTTGTCGACTTCGACTTCGGCATACAGCACTGAACCGTTGCTCATCACCAGGTCGAGCAACTCCTGCGTCAGGCGTTCGAGCAGCGCAAAGCGGTTGCCCTCGACGTGGGCGATGATCGCTTTGGTGATCGTGCGGTAATTCAGCGCGTGGTCGATATCATTGTCACGCACCGCCTCCTGCGCGGCGTACAGAATGGTCAGGTTGATCAGCACATCCTGCTTGTTGAGGATTTCGTCCTCGTTGATCCCGATAAAGGTGCGCAAGCGCAGATCCTTGACCCGGATGCGCGCCATTCCCGGCTGAAGTTGTGGCATTTACTTGCTCCGTCCAATCAATTGCAGGAACTCCTGGCGGGTGTTGCTCGACTCGCGGAACGCGCCGAGCATGACCGAGGTGTTCATGGTCGAATTCTGTTTCTCGACACCGCGCATCATCATGCACATGTGTCTGGCCTCAATGACGACCGCGACGCCGGCGGCATCGGTGACCTGTTGCACTGCGTCGGCGATTTGTCGGGTGAGGTTTTCCTGAATCTGCAGGCGCCGGGCGAACATGTCCACCAATCGCGCGATTTTCGACAGACCCAGCACCTTGCCCGTCGGAATATAAGCCACATGGGCCTTGCCGATGAAGGGCAGCAGGTGATGTTCGCACAAAGAATACAACTCGATGTCGGCGACGATGATCATCTCGTCACTGTTCGAGGCAAACAGCGCGCCGTTGACGATCTCATCGACGCTCTGTTCGTAACCATGACACAGGTATTGCATGGCCTTGGCCGCGCGCACCGGTGTGTCTTGCAGTCCTTCGCGGTCGGGATCTTCACCCAGGTCAATGAGGATTTCGCGGTAATTCTCGGGCAGTGAGCGGGTCATGGACATCCTCGCGAGTCGGCTTACTTGACGTGCCGTCCGCCGTTGACGGTCAGGGTCGTACCGGTGACATAGGGATTGTCGAGCAGATAGCGCAGGCTCTGGTAGATCACTTCGCTGCCGGGTTCGATGCCCAGCGCGGACTTGGCCAGTGCCTTGGCGCGGTACGCCGCGTCGTCGTCGGGGTTGAACAATAGCAGGGCCGGGGCGATGCCGTTGACCTTGATGGTCGGCGCATAGCGGGCGGCGAAGGACAGGGTCAGGCTGTCGAGCCCGGCTTTGCTGGCGCAATAGCCAATGTGCTTGCTGCTGCCCTTGCGGGTGACATCGTCGCTGATATGAATGATGTCGGCGGGCGTCGAGTGCTTTAGCAGTTCACCGCAGTGCAGGTTGATCAGGTACGGTGCGAGCATGTGCAGATTGAACATGCGCGTGAAGGCTTCGGCTTCGCTGCCCGGGGTTTCGGCCAGCCACTCGGAGGCGTTGTGCACGATGGCGCGCAAGCTGTCGGTGTGGGTTTTCAGTTCGGCGATGAAAGCGAGAATCGCGGCTTCGCTGGAAAAGTCGGCGAACAGGCCGAGGGCGCCCAGATCGCGCAGCGTTTGCACGCCGGGGCGTTCGCTGCGGTAAGTGAAGATGACGCGATAGCCATCCTCGAGCAGCCGCTGCGCACAATGCAGGCCGACACGCTGGCCGGCACCGGTGATGAGGATCGGGGCTGAGGAATCAGGCATGAACGGCTCGCATCGCGGTTGGAGCAAAAACTATAACAGCGACGAGCCCGAAAAGATCGCAGCCTGCGGCAGCTCCTGCCCTGGTCTGTGTTCAGTCCTGCAGGAGCTGTCGAGTGCAACGAGGCTGCGATCTTTAATGTTTCTGAGGTGTCGCCGATACAGGCAGTCGTACCGGCGTACTGTTCAGCCAGTTCGCCAGCAATCGGGTCGACAGCGGAATAAAGAAGTAAACCATCAGCGGGGTCAGGCACGCCGTGCTGATCAACATACGCGGCAACAGGCTCAGTTCTGCGAGCAACGGGCCGAGGACAAAGTTGAACAGCAGTGACACCGGAAAGAACGCCAGCCAGATCGCGACGGCCTGTTTCCACCGTGGAGGACGTTGCCCGGCAGCGCCGAACCAGCCTTCGATGCCACTGACTCGATGTTCTTTCGGGTGGGCAAACAGGTCGCTGCCACGGCTCAGCCACGCGGTACGTGAAACCGAATGCTCCCACGCATGCAACGTCTGCTCATCGACGAAGCGGAAGATGATCTGGAATTCGTTATCGCCGGGCGGCGGAGCGAGCACGCCAGAGCCCAGGTAACCGGGGAAATCAGTGGCCAGTTGTTCGCCTTCGCGCAGCCAGGCGATCAAGTCCTGATAACGGCCATCAGCGACGCGACGGGCAACCATCAGCGTGACAGGGGAAGTAGACATTATGTATCTCCGTATTTCAGTTGCGTCGCTCCGGGTAGGAGTTTCGCCTGACGCAGGGCCGGGGTAGAGGCCTGCGTTTTTCAACAAGCAAGGATTATTCCGGTTTTTCCCGATTAAACCAGCGACTTTCGTCGCATTTCTGCACTTGATCGCAATCGGGGCATAAGCGTTAGAATGGGATCCAAATATCTCCGACATGGAAGTTGAACACCCTATGCCTGTCATCACGGACGCAAAGCCTGCTTTGCAGACATCCTCTGCGCTCGAGCGCGAGGATCTGTTCCCTATCCGTGAGGTCGCACGCCTGACAGGTGTAAACCCGGTGACCTTGCGCGCGTGGGAGCGGCGCTATGGTCTGATTCAGCCGACACGCACCGAAAGTGGGCATCGGCTTTATTCGATGACCGATATCGAGCGCGTGCGCAGCATCGTCGACTGGATTGATCGCGGGGTCGCCGTGAGCAAGGTCGGCAAGATCCTCGCCAAGACTGAACCGATGAAAGTATTGGCGCACATCATCCCGGATGACTTGGTGCAGGCGGATTATCTTCAATGGCAGGAGCAGATCCAGCAGGCGGTCAGTGCGTTCGACGACCAGCAACTGGACCGCGTCTATGGGCAGATTTTCTCTTCATACTCATTGCCGGTGGTGTTTCAGGACATCCTCATGCCTTTGTGGCTGCAATTGTTGCAGCGCCAGGAGGCTTTCGGGCAAACCAGCGAGTGGCTGTTCTTCGATGGATTCCTGCGGGCGCGGGTATTGCAGCGGATCGTCATGCTGCGTGGTACGCAACCGCGCCGAGTGATCGTCAGCGCGCTGGCCGGGCAATGTCGAGAGCTGGAGTTGTTGGTGGCGGCGCTGTTTCTCAGCGACAGCAATTCCGGTGTTCGGGTGCTGACCACAGGCCAGCCATTCGATGAGCTGACGTTGGTGTGCGAAAAGATCAAACCTGATGCACTCGTGCTGTTTTCCAATCACGCGCCCAGCGCCGAATTGCCTCGGCGTTTGAACCGGTTGGCATTGAGTCTCGATTGTCAGTTGATGCTGGCGGGCGACGCTTCGGATCTGGCGCAGGACAGCCTGGCCGGATCCTCTGTTGCCTGTCTGGGCAATGAAGGCGCGAACATGCGTCAGCGCATGCTGCAGTTTCTGGCCGGCAATCTGGATACCTGAAACTCAGGTGTGAAGGGCGGGATGCGTCAGGCGATGTTGCTGCAGGATGAACTGGCGTAGACGTTCGGTTTCATCGGTGTCGGTCTGGCTCAGTTCGTAGGCGTAGAAGCCGCTCTCGGTTTCCCGTTCGAAATTGCCGCGCAATGAAATCCGCTCGTAACCCGAAGGGCTGAACCACAGGGCGAAATGCTTGGGCGGTTTGGTCTTGTTGCGCACTTCCAGCAGCACACCTTTGTGCGAAACCTCGTGGACCCATAAGGTACCCGGCTGACCTTTGGCGTTTTCCAGAGCTACCGGCTCTTCGAGAGTCAAACGCCATGGCCGCACCATCGGGCCGTCTTCGTAAATACTCGGTACGCCAAGACGCAGGTGCAACGCGTGAAACTCGTCTTCGACCAGATGCAACGGGAAGGTCATCTGCTGATTTTCGAAGTTGGCCTGAATGGTCACTTGCTCGTGAGCGGCCAGACGCGTGAGCAAATCACGGATCTGCGAACCGCCGTTAACCAGCAGACTCGACGTCGCATCCCGCACGTTCAGTTGCGGGTTGTGCTGCATGGTCTGGATGAAATCCAGCTCATCCTGAGTGAGGAGGGCGTCGCGCTGCATGGCTAACTCGAAAGATATAGATACAAAGTCATTGGTGATTGTAGTTAATGACACTTAGTTCGCGATTTTGTTTTGACCGTTTGTCGCTTTCAATGCAGCCAGTTCTGCTTTGAGGGCAACGACCTCAGCTTCCAGTTGAATCACGCGCTGTTGTGCCTTGACCTGAACGGTGACGTCCTTCTGGACGCCAACGAAATATGTCTGCCCGTCTTCGACGTTTTTCACCGTCGAAATCGACAGTTCATTCCAGAACGGCGTACCGTCCTTGCGATAGTTACGCAGGATTTCCCGGCACGAGCCGCCGTTATCCAGCGTCTCGCGAATCAGTTTCAGGCTGTCCTGATCGCGGTCTCCAGACTGCAGAAAGCGGCAGTCCTGATAGAGGATTTCCTCACTCGTGTAGCCGGTCAGTCGTTCAAAGGCCGGGTTCACATAGATAAGGATATCGTTCTGTTCACCTTCTTTCTCCGCGACCACTATCCCGTCATTCGACGCATTGATCACCATTTGCAGCAGACTGGCGTTGATCATCTTTGAATCCTTTCAGAGTTGTCAGTGGCAGGCATTCTAGAAGAACCGCACGGCCTGTCTACTGGCCATTACCGCCAATTGAGATCCAGTCGCAGCTTTGCGCTTGAGACTGTTACTATCGCGGCTCTTTTTTTTCAGTTTCAGGATCAGATTGATGAAAGTCGCCATCCTCTCCGGTTCGGTCTACGGCACCGCCGAAGAAGTCGCCCGTCACGCCGAGAATCTGTTGAAAGCCGCTGGCTTTGAAACCTTCCACAACTCGCGCGCCAGCCTGGCCGACATCCAGGCGTTCGGCCCTGAAGCATTGCTTGCGGTGACCTCGACCACCGGCATGGGCGAATTGCCCGACAACCTGCAACCGCTGTACTCAGCGATTCGCGACCAGTTGCCCGCCGCACTGCTCGGTTTGCCGGGCGCAGTGATTGCCTTGGGCGACGCCAGTTACGGCGACACTTTCTGCGGCGGTGGCGAGCAAATGCGTGAACTGTTCGGCGAGCTCGGTGTGCGCGAAGTGCAAGAGATGCTGCGCATCGACGCCAGCGAAAGCGTCACCCCGGAAACCGACGCCGAGCCTTGGCTGGCGCAGTTGATCGACACGCTCAAGGGCTGATTCCACGCTCGCGCAACAGCGCCAGCCATGCCTGCGCCGCTTTTGACAGATACGCGCCGCGCCGCCAGATAAACGCGATATCCCAACGCAGATAATCCGGCGCGCGTAAGGTCAGGCGCACCACGCCTGGCCGCACCAGACCGCGTGCAACCACGCTGGGCAGCAGCACCACGCCTTGCCCGGCGGCCACCAGCGCCGCAAGAAAATCCGCCTGACCGCTGCGCCCGCCTTCCTTCGGCGTAAAGCCCAGTTGCTGGCACGCCTGCAGCAAGCGGTCGTTGAGCACGAAGCTGCGCTGATAGAGCAGAAAGGGCGTCTCGGCCAATTCCTCCAGACCGATTTCACCTCGATCGGCCAGTGGATGATCCACCGGCAGCAGGGCGTCGAGTTGCTCATCGCAAAACGGCTGACAGTCGAATTGCGGATCCTTTGGCAACAGACTGCCGCCCAACTCCAGTTCACCGCTCAGCACAGCCTGCTCGATGTTGCGGCTACCGCCCTCGAGCAACTGGATGCTGATATTCGGATAGCGCCGCCGGTATTCGGCAAACAGTTCGGCGAATAGCGCGTCGCTGCCGAGTAATGGCAGGCCGAGGCGCAACTCTCCGCGTGCCAAATGACTCAGGTCATCCAGCTCCGCGAGCAGTTCGTTGCGCAAGCGCAGCATGCCTTCGGCCCGTTGCAGCACCACGCTGCCAGCGGCCGTCAGGCGCAATTGCGAACCCAGCCGCTCCAGCAAAGGCGCGCCGAGACTTTGTTCCAGTTGCGCGATCTGTTTGCTCACCGCTGACTGGCTGATGTGCAGGGTTTTTGCGGCTTGGGTAAAACCGCCTTGATGCATGACTTCGACAAAGCTGCGCAGTTGTTTGAATTCCATTGTCCGATTCCATTTTGGAATGGTGTTGAGTCTAACAATTCGCTTCGGGGATGGCAGGGCGCTTCGTAAAATAAGCGCCTGTCTGGAGCAAAATCATGAACGCCGTCCCGCTCAAACATCTGTCTCGTCTTCTCGCTGAACTCGCTGTATTGCTCGGCCTCTACTTGCTCGGCTGCCAACTCGCGGTCTGGCTGGCGTGGCCGATTCCTGGTGGTGTGATCGGTATGGCGCTGTTGCTGCTGGCCTTCGCCTTTGGCTGGATAAAACCCGCCGCCCTGCAATTGGGCGCAGGGTTGCTGATGGCCGAGATGTTGTTGTTCTTCATTCCGGCGCTGATGAGCCTGCTCGACTATGGCGCACTGTTGCGCAATGACGGCTGGCGAATCCTGTTGGTGATCGCCGCCAGTACATTGATGGTCATGCTGGTGACGGCTTTCACCGTAGAACTTGCCGTGCGCATGAGGCGTTCCCATGAAGCTTGAATGGATGCCGATGTTCTGGCTGGCCTTCACCCTGTTGGCGTACCTGTTCAGCCGCTGGATTTATCGGCGCACTGGGCACTACGTGTTGTCGCCGCTGATCCTGGTGCCGGCGTTGCTGTTGGCGCTCGCTGTGCCGTTGCACACCGCTTATGCCGAATATTCCAGCAACACCCATTGGCTGATGCGGGTGCTCGGCCCGGTCACTGTCGCGTTTGCTGTGCCGATCTGGCAGCAGCGGCGCTTGCTGATGCGGCATTGGTCGGCGCTGCTGTTGGGCATGGTTGCCGGCAGTGCAGCGTCGATCGGCACTTCATTCTGGCTGGCCAGGGCGCTGGCGCTCGACAGCTCGGTGACGCTGTCACTGGTGCCGCGTTCGATCACCACACCGTTCGCCATGTCGCTGGCGCAGGACCTCGGCGGCGTGCCGGAGTTGACCGCGGTATTCGTGATGTTCACCGGTGTGTTCGGGGCGATGCTCGGCGGCGTGTTGTTGAAGTGGTTGCCGTTGCGCAGTGCCTTGGCGCGCGGCGCGTTGTTCGGGGTTGGCGCGCATGGTGCCGGTGTCAGTCGGGCCCATGAAGTGGGCGGCGAAGAAGGCTCTGTCGCCGGGCTGGTGATGGTTTTGACCGGGTTGCTCAATCTGTTTGCCGCGCCTTTGTTGGCGTCGTGGCTTTGACATGGATCCAAGGAGTTTGCCTGGCTGACCCGCTCAGTCATCAAGCTGGCTGGCAATGCAACTACGCAATGCTCTGCGCCTGACTAGACTGCTCGTACGTGCAGAACTATAAGAACGCAGAGGTGCATACAGTGAGCGTAGCCCCCGTCCAATCGTCCCTTAATGTCAAAGACCAGGTCAGTGCCGCAGAGTGGCAGACCCGTGTCGATCTCGCCGCTTGTTATCGTCTGGTCGCGCTGCATGGCTGGGACGATCTGATCTTCACCCATATTTCCGCCAAGGTGCCGGGCACCGAAGATTTCCTGATCAACCCGTTTGGTCTGATGTTTCATGAGATCACCGCGTCGAGCCTGGTGAAAGTCGATCAGGCCGGCAACAAACTCATGGACAGCCCTTACGAAATCAACCCCGCCGGCTACACCATCCACAGCGCCGTGCACGAAGTGCGGCACGATGTGGTTTGCGTGCTGCATACCCACACCGCTTCCGGTGTCGCGGTGTCGGCGCAAAAGCAGGGCGTGTTGCCGATCAGCCAGCAGTCGCTGTTCGTGCTTTCGAGCCTGGCCTATCACGGCTACGAAGGCGTGGCGCTGAACCACGAAGAGAAGGCGCGCCTGCAAGCCGATCTTGGCGAGAACAATTTCCTGATGCTGCACAACCACGGTCTGCTGACCTGTGGCGGCACCATCGCCGACACTTTTCTGATGATGTTCACCTTCCAGCGCGCCTGCGACATTCAGGTCATGGCGCAAACCGGTGGCGCTGAACTCATCGCCATCGAACCGCAAATCCTGGCAGGCGCCAAAGCGATGATCGCCGGTGTCACCCAAAGTGCTCAAGGCATGGGTGGCGCGCTGGCCTGGCCAGCGTTGCTGCGCAAACTCGATAAACAAGACCCCGGATATAAACTCTAATGCCTCTTGCCGAGATTCCTCTGTGTGTCTGGCGTAAACGCAGCCAGACGTTTGTTTTTCGTGGCCAGCCGATCCGCTATTGGACGGCGGGGCAGGGTGAGCCGCTGTTGCTAATCCACGGTTTCCCGACCGCCAGTTGGGATTGGCATTATCTGTGGCAGCCGCTGGCCCAGCGATATCGAGTGATTGCCTGCGACATGCTGGGCTTTGGTGATTCGGCCAAACCGCTCAATCACACCTACAGCCTTTTGGAGCAGGCTGACCTGCAGCAGGCATTGCTCGCGCATCTGCAGGTCGGGCAACCGGTTCACTTGCTTGCTCACGACTACGGCGACAGCGTTGCCCAGGAACTGCTCGCCAGGCACTACGAAGACAAGATCGAGATCGCCAGTTGCGTGTTCCTCAACGGCGGGTTGTTTCCGGAAACCCATCGCCCGGTGCTGATGCAGAAACTGCTGCTCAGCCCGTTGGGCTGGATGATCGGTCGTGCGTTCACTCGCGATGCTCTGGTGAAAAGCTTCCGGCAGATCTTCGGCCCGCAAACCCGGCCGAGCGAAAGCGAGCTGGACGATTTCTGGAGCCTGGTCGACAGCAATCGCGGGCCACGGATCATGCACAAGTTGATCAGCTACATTCCCGAACGCCGTGTGCAGCGTGATCGCTGGGTGACGGCGATGCAGCGCGGTGAAATCCCGTTACGGGTGATCGATGGCGAAGTCGATCCGATTTCCGGGGCGCACATGGTCGAGCGTTACCGTGAGTTGATCCTTGACGCCGACACGGTGTTGCTGCCGGGCATCGGCCACTATCCACAGACCGAGGCGCCGGTGCAGGTGCTCAAGCATTATCTGGAGTTTCGCGATCGTTTTGTGCTGCCACCGCGCAAAGTCGCCTGCTCCTGAAAGATCAAAAGATCGCAGCCTGCGGCAGCGCCTACACAAATTCAATGTAGGAGCTGCCGCAGGCTGCGATCTTTTGATCTTTTGATCTTTTGACGCCTTCATCATCCCCCAACCTTATCGCACACCATTCAGCCTCAGCCGTGTTCGTTGTGACCAAAAGCCGCGTGCCTGACACTCGGGGTCATTACTGGCCTGCTGGAGTTGCTGCGATGAATGAGTCTGTGCGTTTCGAAGAAAAAGTCGTCATCGTCACCGGAGCCGGTGGTGGCCTCGGACGCGCCCACGCATTGCTGTTCGCCAAACAGGGCGCCAAAGTGTTGGTCAACGACCTCGGCGGCTCGACCCAGGGCGAGGGCGCCAATGCGTCCGCTGCCGACCGCGTCGTCGCCGAAATCCGCGAGGCCGGCGGCATTGCCGAAGCCAACCACGACTCAGTCACCGACGGCGACAAACTGGTGCAAAACGCCCTTGATGTCTTCGGTCGCGTCGACGTCGTGGTCAACAACGCCGGGATCCTGCGCGACAAGACCTTCCACAAAATGGACGACGCCGACTGGGATCTGGTTTACCGCGTCCACGTCGAAGGCGCCTACAAAGTCACCCGCGCCGCGTGGCCACACCTGCGCGAGCAAAACTACGGCCGGGTAATCTTCACCGCCTCGACCTCAGGCATCTACGGCAACTTCGGCCAGTCCAACTATGGCATGGCCAAACTGGGTCTTTACGGTTTGACCCGCACCCTGGCCATCGAAGGTCGCAAGAACAACATCCTCGTCAACGCCATCGCGCCTACCGGCGGCACCCGCATGACCGAAGGCTTGATCCCGCCGCAAGTATTCGAGCAATTGAAGCCAGAACTGGTCAGCCCGCTGGTGGTATATCTGGCTAGTGAACAATGCCAGGAAACGTCAGGGCTGTTCGAAGTCGGTGGCGGCTGGATGGGCAAGGTGCGTTGGGAGCGCAGCCTCGGTGCCGGCTTTGATCCGCACGTAGGCTTCTCGCCGGAAGATGTCGCGGCGCACTGGCAGCAGATTTGTGATTTCGAAGGGGCGGCGCATCCGAAGGACAATATTGAGGCGTTGAAAGAGATGATGGCGAATTTGCAGAAGTATTCGCTTTAAGAAACGTTTGAGCCTCGCTGCGTTCTGGATGCGGCGAGGCTCCTTCTATTACTCCTCGTACCGCTTATCAATCATGAATTCCGGGATTTCCCAGTTTGGACCCGGAATGGCAACAGCCGCATTACCCTCAGCCAGTACACCCTCACGAAATAATACCTCGTATGTTCTCCACAATTCACCGCGCGCGATAACTTCAAAACGATAACGTCCGAACAGTGTGTCGATGGAGGGAAATGCCAAACCGATAGCCAAAACTGATAACAAATCTCTGAGATTTTCTTGCCTGACAGCTTGTTCGAGTTTGGCAGTCGAACTCTTGGATCTGCTGACGCATTCAAATGCTTCCAATTCTTGTTTTTTCGCCGCGTCGATGGCCTCTTCCGTATAGCGTAATGACTCATCGTCGCTCAGTTTGAAGTCTTCAAGTGTGGCGGTATGGAGGTTATTCCAAAGGGACGGATTACTTTTGGGAATGTAGTCGTCGGCGAATCCCATCGCTCTGAATCGCTCCATCATTCGAAGTGAATAGGCATAGAACCGTCGATCGGTATCGGTCATCTCGAGCTTGCGCTCCAGTATGGCGTCAAGACGCTTGATCATGATGAGGTTGGCTGTAGACCCTTTTCCTTCAATTTTTATTTCGGCGCCCTCAACAAAACTTTGCTCCAACATTCGTTTTACTCACTGTAAATTTTTCGGTTTGCGGAGCAATTAACCTACATCAGCTTTCGAACGGAAATATCTGCATCAATCGTCAGTAATGACCTGCCTGGTTGTATGAATAATGTGGAAAGCGGTTTGATAACTTGGCATTAAAAGACCAAAAGGATATTTCCTACAGCAATGGGGGGATCTTCCCGCTGATGCAGGTGATGTGAGTAAAACGGCGCCCATAAAAAAGGCCGCTGCAAACGCAGCGGCCAAGGTAAGACGTTGGATCAAGGAGCTACAAATCAACGTCAGTGAACACCGGGGCGATAAACCGAAGTCTTCGATTCATCTGAAATCTGTCAGCAATGGCCTGAGTCGCTCAAAGGCCAGTGCTTCGTGCTTTGCGGCGTGTCCCGTGAAAGCGCGTTCAGAATAAGGTGTTGAACACGTAGGAAAAATACCGATTCCGGACATGCACTGTTGCGGGGCACGTAACAGTCCCATGTGCTGATGTGCACCATGCGCGGCACTGATGATCTTCCATCCAGCCGATCCATGAACGGCGCAAAGCCCCGTCGTTCAAGGCCATTCATCCTTTCGAGCGACAACACGAATACCTCCTTGGTGCGCTTATCGACGCGGTTGCCCGGCAGTAGGGTGGGGCCTTCTGTCACTCACCGGGGAAGACGCATGACAAAAACAACAATGCGCGCCATCTTCACACCGCAGGCGCTGGCCGCCGCGGTGGCTTTGGGTTGCTGCGCCCAGGCGCACGCGGTTGCGTTCAACATTGGCGAGATCGAGGGCACCTTCGACTCGTCGCTGTCGATCGGTGCGAGCTGGGGCATGCGCGATGCCGACAAGTCGCTGGTCGGCACGGTCAATGGCGGGACCGGGCAATCCTCGACCGGTGATGACGGGCGTTTGAATTTCAAGAAGGGTGAGACCTTCTCGAAGATCTTTAAAGGTATTCACGATCTTGAACTCAAGTACGGCGACACCGGTGTGTTCGTGCGTGGCAAGTACTGGTATGACTTCGAGCTGAAGGACGAAGACCGCGAGTTCAAGCCGATCAGCGACAGCGGACGCAAGGAAGGTGCGAAGTCCTCCGGCGCGCAGATTCTTGATGCGTTCGTCTATCACAACTATTCCATTGCCGATCTGCCAGGCACCGTGCGCGCGGGCAAGCAGGTGGTGAGTTGGGGCGAAAGTACGTTTATCGGTAACTCGATCAACAGCATCAACCCGATCGACGTTTCAGCTTTTCGTCGTCCCGGTGCCGAGATCAAGGAAGGTCTGATTCCGGTCAACATGCTGTTTGGCTCCCAAGGCCTGACCGATCAACTGACCGTTGAAGGTTTCTATCAACTGGAATGGGACCAGACCGTTCTCGACAACTGCGGCACTTTCTTCGGGGTCGATGTGGCGGCGGACGGTTGCAACAACGGCTACACCGTTGGCAACCCGGCGATCGCGCCGTTTGTGCCGCTGACCCAGGCCTTTGGCCAAGGTATTCAGGTCACCCGTGAGGGGGTGGTGATTCCCCGTGGCGGCGACCGTGATGCGCGGGATTCCGGGCAATGGGGGACGGCGTTGCGCTGGCTCGGTGATGACACCGAATATGGCCTGTACTTCATGAACTACCACAGCCGTACGCCGGCGGTAGGCACAACCACGGCCGGTCTTTCGACGTTGGCGGCATTGCCGGGCATGGTCGGGATCGCCAATGGCCTGGCACCCGGCAGCGGTTCCGGCCTGGCGCAGAGCGTGATGCTCGGGCGCGGTGGCTACTACCTCGAATACCCGGAAGACATTCGCCTCTACGGCGCGAGTTTCTCCACCACATTGCCCACCGGCACGGCATGGACTGGCGAGATCAGCTACCGCCCGAATGCACCGGTGCAGGTCAACACCAACGACCTGACGCTGGCGCTGCTCAACCCGATTGCCGGTGGCGCTGCTTCGCCGATCGCCACCACTGCGGGAGCCGACAACAAAGGCTATCGGCGCAAAGAAGTCACGCAAATCCAGAGCACCCTCACGCACTTTTTCGATCAGGTGTTAGGCGCGGAACGCCTGACCGTGGTCGGCGAAGCTGCGGTGGTGCATGTCGGTGGCCTGGAGTCGCGCAGCGAGCTGCGTTATGGCCGCGATTCGGTGTATGGCCAATACGGTTTCGGTGGTGATACCGACGGTTTCGTCACCTCGACCTCATGGGGCTACCGTGCCCGGGCGATCCTCGATTACGCCAACGTGATCGGCGGGGTCAACTTCAAACCCAACCTGTCGTGGTCGCATGACGTCGCCGGTTATGGCCCCAACGGCCTGTTCAACGAAGGTGCGAAAGCGATCAGCGTCGGCGTCGATGCCGACTACCGCAACACCTACACCGCAAGCCTCAGTTACACCGACTTTTTCGGTGGCGACTACAACGTCCTCGAAGACCGTGACTTCGTCGCCCTGAGCTTCGGCGTGAACTTCTGATCTGCCCGAGAAGGATGAATGCAATGCGCAAAATGATTCTGCAATGTGGTGTGCTGGCCCTGAGTCTGCTGGCGGCCAATGTGATGGCGGCGGTGTCGCCGGAAGAGGCCAGCAAGCTCGGCACCAGTCTGACGCCGCTGGGGGCCGAGAAGGTCGGCAATGCTGATGGTTCGATACCGGCATGGACCGGCGGCATCCCGAAAAACGCCGGGGCGGTGGACAGCAAAGGCTTCCTCGCCGACCCGTTTGCCAATGAAAAACCGCTGTTCACCATTACTGCTTCCAACGTCGACAAGTACAAGGACAAGCTCTCGGACGGGCAGGTGGCGATGTTCAAACGCTACCCGGAAACCTACAAGATCCCTGTCTATCCGACCCACCGCACGGTCGCCGTGCCAGCGGAAATCTATGAGTCGGCCAAACGCAGCGCGCTCAATGTCACCAGCATTAACGATGGTAATGGCCTGGCCAATTTCACTGGTAACCGCTACTACGCCTTCCCGATTCCGAAGACTGGCGTGGAGGTGTTGTGGAACCACATCACCCGATATCACGGTGGTAACCTGCGGCGCATCATCACCCAGGTGACCCCGCAGACCAACGGCAGCTACACGCCGATCCGCTTCGAAGAAGAGATCGCCGTGCCACAACTGATGAAGGATCTCGACCCGGAAAAAGCCGCCAACGTGCTGACCTTCTTCAAGCAGTCGGTAACGGCGCCGGCACGTCTGGCCGGTAACGTGCTGCTGGTCCACGAAACCCTCGATCAGGTGAAGGAACCGCGTCTGGCGTGGATCTACAATGCCGGCCAGCGCCGCGTGCGTCGGGCGCCGCAAGTGGCCTATGACGGCCCGGGCACCGCCGCCGATGGCCTGCGCACGTCGGACAACTTCGACATGTTCTCCGGCGCTCCGGATCGCTACGACTGGAAACTGGTCGGCAAAAAGGAAATGTACATCCCGTACAACAGCTACAAACTCGATTCGCCGAAGCTCAAGTACGACGACATCGTCAAGGCCGGGCATATCAATCAGGACCTGACCCGTTACGAACTGCACCGCGTCTGGGAAGTGATCGGCACGGTCAAACCGAGCGAGCGGCACATCTACGCCAAGCGTCACATGTACATCGATGAAGACAGCTGGCAAGTGGCGCTGGCAGACCACTACGACGGTCGCGGGCAACTGTGGCGTGTCGCCGAAGGTCACGCTCAGTACTACTACGATCACCAGGCGCAGGCCTACACCCTCGAAGCGCTCTACGACATCATTGCCGGTCGCTACATTGCCCTGGGAATGAAGAACGAAGAGAAGCACAGTTTCGAGTTCGGCTTCGAAGCCAAGGCTGCCGACTACACGCCAGCGGCCTTGCGCGCAGAGGGCGTACGGTAACGGTTGTGATACACAAGCGAGGCAAAAGGCGACCGCTCGGTCGCCTTTTTTATGGACACCAATCAGCGCGCTGAATACTCGTCAACAAGTGCAGGGGAGAGGGCTAGGGTGAGGGCACAACGATAAAAAGGCTCACCCGATGACCGCCATGACTGCCTGTCTGGATCGCCCCGGATTCTTGCCCAGACTTTCTTCTCATCATCAACTTCGCCCTCGACTGAGTGAGCCGCTACTGACGACTGTGGCGCGGATCAGGCTGATCTGCGCGCCGCCCGGCAGTGGCAAAAGCGCGTTGCTCTCCGAATGCTTGTCACAGGCACCGGCACACTGTGCGGTGCACTGGCTGCCACTGATGGGCGTGTTGTTGAGTACGGAGGAGTTCTGTCGGCGGCTGAGTCTGGCATTGGGGCTGGCAGCAATGGATGAGGCGCAATTGGCGGCGGCACTGGCACGCTGGTCAGCGCCCACCTGGCTGTTTATCGACGACTATTGTCGGCTCCCCGATCCGGCTCTCGATGCATTGTTGGACCGCTTGCTGGCGCTCAGCAGCCCGGCATTGATCTGGTGGATCGGCGCGCGTCGACGCCCCCAGTGCAATTGGCCACGGTTGCTGCTGGACGACGAATTGTTTGAATGCGAAAGCGCGACGCTGGCGCTGACCCCGGAAGAAATCGCTCAGGCGTTAAAACACCTGTCCGCGGAGCAGGCTGCCAGTGTGGCCGCGCGGATTGTTCATCGAACCGGTGGCTGGTGCGCCGGGGTGCGCATGGCGCTGCTGCAAAAATGCGACTGGTCGCAAACCCTTCAGCCGCAGCAAAGGGTGGAAACGCTGCTGGATTATTTGCAGCACGAACTGTTCAGCGGCCTGACGCCGGAGTTGGCCGAGGTCTGGCGGGTACTGGCGAATCTGCCGCGTTTCAATGCTGAGTTGTGTGAGCACCTGTTCGGTGCCGGAGAAGGCGCGGACTACCTGCGCACCCTGCAAACGCTGGGTTGCTTCATCGAACCATGGAATGACTCGTCCCAGTGGTTGCAGATCTTTGCACCTTTGGCTCAGGTGATGCGCGATGAGCGCTGGCCTGCGGCCCGCTCATGGCATCGTCGGGCATGCCAATGGTTCGCCGCTGCCGGGGACTGGCGCTCGGCTTTCGAGCAGGCGTTGCTTGCCGAGGAATTCGAAACGGCAGTGAGTCTGTTGCAGCACTTCAACTTCGAGCATCTTTTTGAAGAGCAAACGGTGGTGCTGTTGTTGCGCCTGCATGAATCTCAGGGCGAAGGAGTGACCTTGGGATCACCGCAGTTGGTTGGGCTGATTACCGCAGCTCTTTTGTTTGCCGGCCGTTTTGAACAGGCCACGCAGTGCATCGCGCACCTGGCGAGGTTCATGCCGCAACCTTCGGCGGCACTGGAACGACAACTGATTGCACGCTGGCAAGCGCAACAAGGCTGGCTGATGCATTTGCAGGGGCGCATGACGCCTGCGCGCGAACTCTTTCAGCAAGCTCTGGAAGCGCTCGATGGCGATGCCTGGGCCACAAGGTTGCTGTGCCTGTCAGGGCTGACTCAACAAGCCTTGCTCTGTGATGAACTCGAACAAGCGCACGCCATCAGTCGCGAAGCGTTGTGTCTGGCGCGGGCACAAGGCTCCTTGCTGTTTGAAGGCTTGCTGGAACTTGATCACGCGCAGTTGCTTGAGCAGCGTGGTGCTCCAGCCCGCGCTGACAACCTGCTACTGAGCATTGAGCAGTTACTTGGCCAGCGCGCTGAGCGGCCGTCGCCGCTGCTCGGTCGTATCGCCCTGCGTCGTGGTCGATTGGCGTTGGTCATGGGGCTGGAGGAACAAGCCGCCGTTCTGTTCAAACGTGGCCTGGAGGATTGTCTGCGCAGTCACGATAAACGGGTGTTGTTCGGCTATCTGGGGCTGGCGCAGATAGCGGCCAACCACTGTGAATACACGCAAGCATTCGAGCGCTTGCACGAGGCCGAGCGGTTGATGCAGCAACGCAGGATTCCAGACACGGTTTACCGTGGTGTGTTGTTACAGGTCAGTAGCCAGATCTGGCTGCAGCAGGGGCGGGCGCAGTTGGCACATGAGGCGTTGAGCCGGGTGCTGCGCCACTATCAACCGCCGAACGCGTTGCAGGCACCTCCGGCGACGGTTCAACTGATTGCGCGTATTCAGTATTTGCTGATATTGGCCACGGCATCTTTGCAACGCGGTAGTGATCTCTCGGAGCAACTTCAGGTGTTGCTGGATAAAGCCCGCAAGTGCGGGGCGCAGACACTTGAGGCGGAGTTGCATTTTGCCCTCGCCGAAGTGGCATTGCTGCACAGCGAGTCGTTACGGGTGGTTGAGCATGTGGAGTGCGCGTTGAAGATTGTCCGGCGCTCGGGGTCACAATTGCTGATACGCCAGGCCACCCTGCGTTCGCCGAAAATATTTGATCCGACAATTGTGCTGGAGGAAAAGCAGCAAGTTGTAGCCGAGTCTGAAGCTGAAAGTTCACTGAGTCAGCGAGAGTTACAAGTCTTGGTATTGATTGCGGCAGGTGATTCCAATCAACAAATCGCAGAAAAACTTTTCCTTTCATTGCATACCGTTAAAACTCATGTCCGAAGGATCTATATAAAATTGGGGGTGATGCGTAGAACGCATGCAGTGGCCAGGGCCAGAACATTGGGTTTGATGTAGGTGTGAGGTTGTTAGATGTTTGTAGTTGTAACTTAGGGGCTTGTTGGTGTTGTAATTAAACACTGTTGGAAACAGTGCGGTGGGTATCTTTTTGTTCTGGATCTGAATTAGCTTGATTTGGCGAGGCAAGTTGTAATTGGTCACTTGTCATTATCAAGCTGATAGAGATTCCATTATGGAAATTAATAAAGAAGCCGAAAGCCAAAGTCTGCGTGAAGTGGGGAAAGCCCTGGAAAGTATCTCGCAGGAATTGAAGCTTGTTCCGTCATTTTCAGTGGTGGTGCAGGACACGTTGCGTGAAGCGCTATGGAAGATCTCCGAAGGTGTGCGGCTAAGCAGCCTGTTCGTCAATGTCGTGGCGGGCGCCAAACCGAAAAATAAACAGCCGGTCGGACGTTTGCTGGATGTCGCGCTTGAGTGCCTGCAAAGTGGTCGGCCGCCAAACTATGATGTCAATGATTATGGTGTTTTCAATCACCCGAATTTTACCAGTCGTGAAGACATTCTTACGCAAGTCCCGATCTCGGCTATTGAAAAAGTAGTAGCAGATCTGCTGAAGAAACTGGCGGTTGATTACACGGCGACTGTGCGGCAGTACTGGGAAAATCTGACCGTTCAAAAAACAAGTGGAGCTTATCCTCAGTTAACGCGAAAGTCTGCTTTAGGTGTACTCGAAGCTAACCTTTTCATTAGTGAGCTGGAGGCACTGACGATTCAAGGGGTCATTACTCAGCAACAACGAGCGCTGATCAGTACGACCGTACAACCCAGTCTGACCGGCACTTGTTACGGGGTTTTCATTGAAGGTCAGAATGGCAAATACATCGAGCAGAACGCGATGTTTGTATTGCCCCTTACAACCCCTATCTATGAACAGTTGGTTCCCGGTGAGCAGGGCGCTGTCGTACTCTACTGCGCGAATCGTGGTCTCGAATTGTTCTCTTCCATTTGGAAACTTGAACAAGCGTTGTTGAGCCGACTGGGCTCCTCGGAAACTCAGGAAGAGTTTCTGCAAACGCTGTCGCTCAGTGAACGCGTTGGGTTCGCATACGTCCCTGCTATTCGTTTTTTGAAAGTTCGTGCGAATTTGTTTGAGAGATTCGTTGGTAAGCGGATTCAGACGATGTACAGCGACATCACTGGGTATCTTGAATCTGTCGGTAAGCCAGGCTCGGAGTTTGATAAAACTGTTGTCGCCGTAGAGGCCGCACAATCGTTGCCCGATTTGAATCATCAGGCCAGAAAACGCCAGGTACAACTGATTAAGCATGTCGAGCGGAATGCTTGGCCGCAATGGTTGAAAAGCACTTCCGATGTCAATCAGGAAGTGTATGTTTCCCTGCAAAAAGAGCTGCTTGAAGCCGAAGTCAAACTTCATGAGGTCACTCACGGAGTTGCTTCGCTGAAAGACTACGCGCGGTTGGCCGTAGAGGACTTCATATCGCCGGGTAAAGATGAACGTATCGACCCGGACACGGTATTCGTGAAAGTCACCCATACCGTGCCTCTGGCGGATGGAAAAAAGGTGGAACTCACCGAGCGCAAAACGCTGACTCAGGCCTTTATGCAAGGTGCTCATGATCTGGCAGGGCAATATCAGATCGTTCCGGAGGTCCCGTCCAGTCTGCCAAAGTTGAGTCCATCGAACATCCTGCGTGCCATCAAGTCGTTGGACGTTCGTGTTGCCTATACCACGGCTCAACGTCTTCTGTATTCGCAAGCCGAAGTTACCGGGTCGCTGCGAGTGGTCCTTAGCCGTAAAACAGCGCTGACCCTGTTCGCGGCGATCCTGCAGAAACACGTGGGACCTTCAGCTCATAAATTGGTGATGGGTTATAACCTCGGCGATACGTCCATTGAAACGCTGGGCGTGGCGCTCAAACACTGGTTCAAGCCTTTCAATGGTTTGCTGGTTTATCGCAGGAAAGGTGTGGCAGCCGATCGCAGCGCGCATGTCCTGCACATACCGGGTTCGCCAGCCGGGCAGGAGTGGTTTGAATTCACCGACCTGAAAAGCCTGCAGCACAAGTTGGCGCAATGGGCGGCCAAGGCTGAAACCTGGGCGTACTTGCTGAGTCAGGCACACGCCAGCGACAGTGCGCAGATGCAAAGTGATTATCTGAGTCTAAAACCATCTGAGGTACTGAATGAATGGTGGTCGAAGATTAAGTTGGTCGATTTACCCGAAGAGGAGCCTTTGTTCGGAGCCGTTCAAAATCACATTTTGTGGAGTATCGATCAAACCGAAGCTGCCACCCCTCAATGGTACAGAAAGGCCAGCTCGAACGATCAGCACCTGCTCAATCGTCTGAACGCTGATTTCAAGGCTATTCATCATCATTCCCGGGAAATGCTGGCGGTCGAGCCGTTCAAACAGTTTTCCAGCCATTTGGTGAAGAAGGAGCTGAAGCAGTATTTTGCCCGGACAGGTTCATCTGTGGACATTAACCCTGACGAGGTATGGGTCAAATTTCACGCAGACTCGAAGATCAGCCTGACCGATCTGTTTATTCAGTGGCAAAAGTGGCGCAGTGACGTAAGCGCGTTCGAGAAATTTTTCACCTGGGTGAACCCTCAATTAGCCGGGATTGAAAATTTGCGAGAGCAACTCAGGCAGGCCACCTTCTGGACGTTTACCGGACAGCCCATTGCCCAACTGAATGCCAGAGTTATCAATGATCTGATCGATCTGAGGCCTGGTGAAAAGTATCTTCAATATCTGAAAGATAAATTCCTCAATGCGTCCGACATTGACTTGAAAGCAAGTCTGTATCGAAAAACAAAACAAAATGAAATGCTCCGGGCTGCATTGATTCAGAAAATCAAAGGCGAGCTCTCCCTCGACCAATTCAGCTGGTTGCAGGGGCTCATTAACGGATTTGATCGCGATCTGCCTCGTCAGGGCATCATCACCACGGGTGGGAAGCCGGGCATTGGCGTATACGAGTTCACTCTCAGGGGACGCGCCCTTGTCGGGGCTTACGTTTTTGGGCGCAAAGTCAGCGGGCGTGATGAGTTTTTTGTCTATATTCCCGATACGCCTGGTGGCAAGGATTTCTTCCCTGTCCAGGAACTTGCTGGTCGATTGAAAAGCGTGATCTTCAACAAAAAGGTCTTGAGCCTCGCTCGTCTGGAACATCAGCAGGCAGTGAAAAACCTCCTGGACACCTACTGGGACTCGAACCCGGTAGCGACCAGCAATCCGGAATTGACCAACAGTTATCCAGTACTGGCTTTCAAACAGGAGTACCTGGCTAAAATCGGGCAACTCGTCGCCGATGTGGATTTTCAGACGAGCAGTTATCTGGAAGCGCTGTGGAAGGATGTGAGGGTACTGGCCGAATTTGCCCTGGATGTGGCTTCGATGTTCGTTGCGCCACTTGGCCTGGCACTGACCATACTGCGCATTACTCAGTCGGTTGTGCTGGGCATTGTGGCTTCCAGTCAGGGCTCCGATGAGGCTGCGAACGCACATTTTGCATCGGCGTGGCGAGGGGCGATTCTGTTGTACGTTGGCAAAGTGGCGGCGATCGGCGCGCCCGTGAACCCGATTGCTCTGCTATCGAGCGTCAGGGATTTCGCCGATGTGATGGCAGGCGTTACCGGTGTTGAAGTCAGCATCAACTACGTGACAGCAATCACCGCACCTCCTACGGTCGTGAACAGCACCACTCGTCTGCTCAACTGACAGATGAAACTGCGCGAGTAACGGCCCTCGTTACTCGCTCGATTGGCGCCATTCAGCCCTGCAGAGGTTCATAACCCATCCGCCAGCTCACGGCCCGCGTCGCCGCCAGCAACCGCTGCGCCGCCGGGCCGTTTTCGTCGGCATGGAACAATGAAGTGGGACCAACGATGGTCAACACGGCGGCGACCTGGCCGACGGCGTTGAACACCGGGGCGGACAATGCATCCACACCCGGCATCAGCAGGCCATGCACATGATGCAGACCGCGTTCGCGGATCTGTTCGCACAGGGTTGCGTAGGTTTTTTCGTCCTTCAATGGATGATCCACAGCGGCAATTTCCTGCTCGCGCAACTCATCGGTTTCCCGATGGGGCAAGTAGGCGCTGAACACCAGTCCAGTCGATGAACTGAGCAGTGGCAACACTGAACCCAGTTGCGTCACCACCGTCACCGCGCGCACCGCCGGTTCGATATGCACCACGGTCGCGCCCTGATTGCCCCACACCGCCAGAAAGCAGGTTTCGTTGAGTTCGTCGCGCAGTTCGGCCAACGGCAGGGCGGCGACTTTCAGCACGTCCATACTGTTGAGTGCGGCCAGGCCTACGCGCAAGGCTTCGCGGCCGAGCCCGTAATGGTTGGTAGCGGTGTTCTGCTCGGCGAATCCTGAAGCGATCAACGCTTGCAGATAGCGATGAACCTTGCTCGCCGGCATCTGCACATGTTCGGCCAGACGCGACAACGAAGTGGACGGCGACAACTCGGCCAGAGCCTTGAGGATGTCGGTGCCGACTTCGGCGGAGCGGACTTTCTGTTTGCCGTTGCTGTCGCTGGTTTTTTCCATGGTGCGGCCGGGTTCCGAAACGAATGGGCGTCTTTATAGCTTGACGCTGGATAGCGAGCAAATTACGTTATGCGTAATCGAATTACGATAATAACAACCCCGGCGTGCCGAAACCTCTGAGCCAGAGCGATGGGCCACTGCCGACTCCCTGTTCAGGAGGCTCCATGAACCTCGATTCAACCGCTCAGGCGCTGGCGTATCAGTCCGGTTTCGGTAACGAATTCAGCTCTGAAGCGTTGCCCGGTGCGCTGCCCGTCGGCCAGAACTCGC
This sequence comes from Pseudomonas sp. Irchel s3h9, assembly GCF_900187475.1. NCBI lineage: Bacteria > Pseudomonadati > Pseudomonadota > Gammaproteobacteria > Pseudomonadales > Pseudomonadaceae > Pseudomonas > Pseudomonas sp. Irchel s3h9. Next base: position 208,144 of record NZ_FYDH01000011.1, read on the forward strand.
CGCAAAAAGCCCCCTACGGCCTCTATACCGAATTGTTTTCCGGTACCGCGTTCACCATGACCCGCAGTGAAGCGCGGCGCACCTGGATGTACCGCATTCAGCCGTCGGCCAATCACCCGGCCTTCGTCAAACTGGAGCGGCAACTGGCCGGTGGCCCGTTGGGTGAAGTGACGCCCAATCGCCTGCGCTGGAATCCGCTGGAGATCCCGGCCGAGCCGACCGATTTCATCGACGGTCTGGTGAGCATGGCCGCTAACGCGGGTGCAGAGAAACCGGCCGGCATCAGCATCTACAACTACGTCGCCAACCGCTCGATGGAGCGGGTGTTCTTCAACGCCGACGGCGAACTGCTGCTGGTGCCGCAACTCGGCCGTCTGCGCATCGCCACCGAATTGGGTGTGCTGGAAGTCGCGCCGCTGGAAATCGCCGTGCTGCCGCGCGGCCTGAAATTCCGTGTTGAATTGCTCGACCCGCAAGCCCGCGGCTATGTCGCCGAGAACCACGGCGCGCCGCTGCGTCTACCGGATCTGGGGCCGATCGGCAGCAACGGTCTGGCCAACCCGCGTGACTTCCTGACTCCGGTTGCCGCTTACGAGAACCTCCAGCAACCGACCACGCTGGTACAGAAGTTTCTCGGCCAGTTGTGGGCCACCGAGCTCAATCACTCGCCGTTGAACGTGGTCGCCTGGCACGGCAATAACGTGCCGTACAAATACGACCTGCGCCGGTTCAACACCATCGGCACCGTCAGCTTCGATCACCCGGATCCGTCGATCTTCACCGTGCTGACTTCGCCGACCAGCGTGCACGGTCTGGCCAACCTCGATTTCGTGATCTTCCCGCCGCGCTGGATGGTCGCCGAGAACACCTTCCGTCCGCCGTGGTTCCACCGCAATCTGATGAATGAATTCATGGGCCTGATCCAGGGCGAATACGACGCCAAGGCCGAAGGTTTTGTGCCCGGCGGTGCCTCGCTGCACAGCTGCATGAGTGCCCACGGCCCGGATGGCGAGACCTGCACCAAAGCGATCAACGCCGAACTCAAACCGGCGAAGATCGACAACACCATGGCCTTCATGTTCGAGACCAGTCAGGTGCTGCGCCCAAGCCGCTTCGCCCTCGACTGTCCGCAACTGCAATCCACTTATGACGCCTGCTGGGCCACTTTGCCCGCCACGTTCGACCCGACCCGGAGATAACCCATGACGCAGAATTCCATCACCCGCAGCTGGGTTGCCTCGGCCAACGGCCACGCTGATTTCCCGCTGCAGAACCTGCCGCTGGGTGTGTTCAGCAGCAACGGTGCGATGCCGCGCGCTGGCGTGGCGATTGGTGACCATATCTTCGATCTGCAAGTAGCGCTGGAAGCCGGGCTGTTCGACGGTGTCGCGCGCAGCGCTGTCGAAGCCATGCACGGCGGCCAGTTGAACGCATTCTTCGAACTCGGTCGCGAGGTGCGTGTGGCACTGCGCACCCGTCTGCTGGAACTGTTCAGCGAAGGCAGCACACACCGCGGCAACATCGAAGCCCAAGGCGCAAAATTGCTGCCCCTGGCCGCCGATTGCCGGCTGCATCTGCCGGCACGCATCAGCGATTACACCGACTTCTACGTCGGCATCGAGCACGCGCAGAACGTCGGCAAACTGTTCCGCCCGGATAACCCGCTGCTGCCGAACTACAAGCATGTGCCGATCGGTTATCACGGTCGCGCCTCCACCGTGCGTGCTTCCGGTACCGACGTGCGTCGCCCTAAAGGCCAGACGCTACCGGCCGGTCAGACCGAGCCTGTGTTTGGCCCGTGCGCGCGCCTGGACTATGAGCTGGAACTGGGCATCTGGATCGGTCAAGGCAACGAGATGGGTGACTCGATCGCCATCGGTGACGCGGCTGATCACATTGCCGGTTTCTGCCTGCTCAACGACTGGTCGGCGCGCGATATCCAGGCCTGGGAATACCAGCCACTGGGGCCGTTCCTTTCGAAAAGTTTTATCACCAGCGTCTCGCCATGGGTTGTAACTGCTGAAGCCTTGGAACCGTTCCGCACCGCGCAACCGAAGCGTCCTGAAGGTGATCCGCAGCCGCTGCCGTACCTGTTCGACAAGCGCGATCAGGACGGCGGTGCCTTCGACATCGAACTGGAAGTTTTGCTGCTCACCGAAGCCATGCGCGAGCAAAACCTGCCGGCCCATCGCCTGACGCTGAGCAACACCCGCTACATGTACTGGACCGTCGCGCAAATGGTCGCGCACCACAGCGTCAACGGTTGCCAGTTGCAGGCCGGTGACCTGTTCGGTTCGGGCACGTTGTCCGGCCCGCAGAGCGGTCAGTTCGGTAGCCTGCTGGAAATCACCGAGGGTGGTAAAAAACCGATCGAACTGGCTTCTGGCGAGGTGCGTAAATTCCTTGAGGACGGTGATGAAATCATCCTGCGTGCGCGTTGTGCCCGTGACGGTTTCGCCTCGATCGGCTTCGGCGAGTGCCGCGGCAAAGTGCTGGCGGCGCGCTGACAGGAGCGGGTTATGGATCTCTATACCTATTACCGTTCGACCTCGTCATACCGCGTGCGAATCGCGCTGGCGCTGAAGGGCCTCGACTATCAGGCGTTGCCAGTCAATCTGATCGCGCCACCCGGCGGCGAGCATCGGCAAGCGGCGTATCTGGCGATCAATCCACAGGGGCGGGTGCCGGCCTTGCGCACTGATGAGGGCGGTTTGCTGATTCAATCGCCGGCCATCATCGAGTACCTGGAAGAACGTTATCCACAGGTGCCGTTGCTGCCGGAAGATTTGTTCGCCCGCGCGCAGGTGCGCGGTGTGGCGGCGGTGATCGGTTGCGATGTGCATCCGCTGCACAACGTCAGCGTGCTCAATCGCCTGCGCCAGTCAGGGCACGACGAGCCGCAGGTGGTCGAGTGGATCAGTCACTGGATCAGCCAGGGGCTGGCGACGGTGGAGCAATTGATTGGCGACGAGGGCTTCTGTTTCGGCGAGTGGCCGTGCGTGGCCGATGTGTACCTGATTCCGCAGTTGTATGCGGCTGAGCGCTTCAACGTCAGCCTTGAGGCGTATCCGAAAATTCGCCGTGTGGCGGCGCTGGCGGCTGAACATCCGGCGTTCATCAAGGCCCATCCTGCCAACCAACCCGATACCCCGTAATTCCCCTGTGGGAGCGAGCCTGCTCGCGAAGGCTGAGTGTCAGTCACCATTCATTTGGCTGACACAGCGCATTCGCGAGCAGGCTCGCTCCCACAAGGGGTCTCGGTTCCGGCATCAAAAATCATAAAAACAAAACAGGTACCTTGCGATGCACAACCAGATTGCCAGCTTCCGCGCGGCACTCGACGCCCGTCCTGTGTCCCGTTATCAGTGGTTGCTCTTGATCCTGCTCGCCTTGCTGCTGGTCACCGATGGCTATGACGCCCAGGTGCTCGGTTATGTAGTGCCCGCGCTGGCGCAGGACTGGGGGCTGGAAAAGTCTGCATTCGGGCCTGTTTTCAGTGCCAACTTGCTCGGCCTCACCCTCGGTTCCCTGGCTGTCACGCCACTCGCCGACCGCTTTGGCGTGCGGCGCATTCTGCTAGCCTGCGTGCTGATCTACGCCACGCTGACGGTGCTGATGGTCTTCGCCGACTCGTTGAACACGCTGATGATCGCGCGCTTTATCTGCGGCATCGGCATGGGCGGGGCGATGCCCAGTGCTATGGCGTTGATGTCGGAATACTCACCACCGCGTTTGCGCACCTTGATGGTGACGCTGGCGGCCTGTGGCTTTTCATTCGGTGGCGCAGCCGGTGGTTTCGTCGCCGCAGGCTTCATCGACCAGTTCGGCTGGCAGGCGGTGTTCCTCGCCGGTGGCGTCACGCCGTTGCTGCTGTTCCCATTTCTCTGGTGGATGCTGCCGGAGTCGTTGCCACGTCTGCTGCGCGATGCGCCGCCGTACGCGCGGCTGCGCAAATTCACCGCGCGCATGCTGCCGGATTGGCAGCCGCCCGTTGCCAGCGTCGAACAGAACGAACGCGAGCAGGGCAGCAAACTGACCGTAGTCGAGTTGTTCCGCAATGGCTACGCGCGACCGACCTTGCTGATCTGGGCAACGTTTTTCGTCAGCCTGATTCTGTTGTATTTCATGATCAGTTGGCTGCCGACGTTGCTCCTGGAAAGCGGCCTGAAACTCAACGAAGCCAATCTGGTGACGTCGATGTTCCTGTTCGCCGGCACCTTGGGCGCGATCTGCATGGCCTGGTTTGCTGACCGCTTGAAGCGCAAGGTGCGTTTGCTGTCGGCGGTGTTGGCAGGTGCGGCGCTGTGCACGATTCTGCTCGGACTCAATCATGACAATCCGCGTTATCTGGTCGCCTGCGTGTTCGCCGCCGGGTTCTGCATCATTGGCGGGCAACTGACGCTGAATGCGTTTGCCAGTAATTTCTACCCGGCGCATGTGCGTGCGACCGGCACCGGTTGGGCATTGGGCGTGGGGCGTTTCGGTTCGATTCTCGGGCCGCTGTTCGGCAGCCTGTTGTTGGCGATGCACATTCCAGTGGCGCAGATTTTCTTCTTCTGTGCGATTCCGGCGGTAATTGCTGCATTGCTGATCATTCAGGTGCGTTCGCCCACCGAAGGAAGTTCGGCAGTTGGAATGGGGATATCTGTCAAATCCTGAAGAGCAAAAGATCGCAGCCTTCGGCAGCTCCTACACGGGAATACACATTTCAATGTAGGAGCTGCCGAAGGCTGCGATCTTTTATTTTTAATGGACGACGGAGTTGGGCGGCAGGTGGCTGAGGCGTTCAGTCAGGCGCAGGCGCTGAATCGGATCGTCGCTGAGCATCAGCGCATGCTCCAGATCAAAGCGCTCGGCATTCGGGCAGTCGAGCCGCTGATAAAGACTGGCCCGTGCCAGGTAATCGGCGGCGCCGGCGTCACCCAGTTCGAGCACCCGTTCGGCGTCGATCAGCGCGGCAATGAAGTCATCATGCGTCAGGTGCAACTGCCGCAGGTTGCGCGACAGGCGCTGAAGCATTTGCACCGGCGAGGCGGTCAGCAGATGCTCGGCGGTCAGCTTCATGTTCGGCCCGTACTGGCGCTGCAACAGTTCGCGACAATCGTTTGGGTACAAACGCCGGCCGCCGCACGGATCCAGCAAGTGATCAGCGCCGGGCACCCGCAACAGGAAGTGTCCGGGGAAGTTGATCCCGACCAGAGGAATCTCCAGGCCACGCGCCAGCTCCAGGGCAATCAGCGCCAATGCCAACGGCTGGCCGCGACGGGTCTGCAACACCTTGTGCAACAGCGCTGCTTGCGGGCGCAGCGGCAGGAAGTGGTCCTGGGCAAAGCCCAGATCAGTCATGCGGCGCAACAGGGGCTGCGCCAGTTCACTGACCGGCAACATCGGCAAGCCGTAACTGACTCGTTGTTGCAGGTCTCTGAATTCTTGTAACAGCGCGTCGGGATCGACCGTTTTTTCGTGCTCGGCCGCCATCCACAGCGCGGCTTCGAACAGCGCGGGCGGTGAACGGTGCAGGCATTCGAAAAAACGTTGACGCGCACTCATCGAAATCTCCGGGGAATGCCTCGTTTTAGCCCCGCCCGCAAGATTCGTCCAGTCCCCTGCTGCGCAGGTGTCAGGTTATGCCGCAAAGCCGTTGTCGGCGAGGGCGCTTATTCCGGTGCGCTCCAGCAATTTTCAGGCGCAGGCCTATACTGGCGTTCTACAAGAAGTGATTCGGGAGCCCAACGATGTTTGCGCTCATGCAAAGCACTCGCCTGGAATCGCTGCACCTTAGCGTTGATCCGGTCACCGGGTTGAAGGCGGTCATTGCCATCCATAACAGTCGCCTCGGGCCAGCCTTGGGCGGATGTCGTTATCTCGCCTATCCCAATGACGAATCCGCCGTCGAAGATGCCATTCGCCTCGCTCAGGGCATGAGCTACAAGGCTGCGCTGGCGGGGCTGCCGCAGGGCGGAGGCGTGGCAGTGATCGTGCGCCCGGCTCATGTGGAAAATCGTGGCTCGCTGTTCGAAGCTTTTGGCCGTTGTATCGAACAGCTCGACGGTCGCTACATCACCGCCATCGACAGCGGCACCTCGGTGGCGGATATGGATTGCATCGCCCAACAGACTCAGCACGTCACCAGCACCACCTCGGCCGGCGACCCCGCTCCGCATGCCGCGATGGGTGTATTTGCCGGCATTCGGTCAACGGCCATGGCGCGGCTGGGCAGCGACAACCTGGAAGGCTTGCGCATCGCCATTCAGGGGCTGGGCAATGTCGGTTTTGCCTTGGCCGAGCAATTGCACGCCGCAGGCGCGGAACTGCTGGTCAGCGATATCGACCACGGCAAGGTACAACTGGCGATGGAACAGCTCAACGCGCACCCGATTGCCAACGATGCATTACTCAGTACACCGTGCGACATTCTTGCGCCGTGCGGTCTGGGCGGTGTGCTGAACAGCCACAGCGTCACGCAACTGCGTTGCTCTGCCGTGGCAGGTTCGGCGAATAATCAACTGACGCATCTGGATGTCGCCGACCAACTGGAACGGCGCGGGATTCTGTATGCGCCGGATTATGTGATCAACGCCGGTGGCTTGATCTACGTTTCGCTGAAACATCGTGGCGAGGAATTGCCGACGATTACTGCGCATCTGTCGAAAATCAGTTCGCGGCTGACCGAGGTGTTCGCCCATGCACAGGCGGAAAAGCGTTCACCGGCGCGGGTGGCAGATGAGTTGGCGGAGAAAGTTTTGTATCGCTGAGTTTCACAGGCATGAAAAAGGCCCTGAGCAATTCGACTCAGGGCCTATTCAATTCGGGCTGGATTACTTCGCAGCCTTCGCCGCTTTGGCTGGCTTGGCCGGTGCTTCAGCAGGTTCCGCCGCCTCAGCTTGTTCAACTGGTTCTGCCGGTGCATTGAGCAGCTCGGACAGTGCATCCGGCTGGCTCTTGAACGCCCGGGCGAACACATCGCGATTCTTCGCCATGTAGATCCCGGCTTCTTCCACTTGCTGTTCAGTCAGGGACGGAACGGCTTTTTGCAGCACATCGGCCAGATATTCGGCCAGTTCGAGCATTTTGTCATGACGGTCAGCTTCGGCTTTATCCATGAACAAGCGCTCCAGATCTCGGCTGCTGCGGTATACCACTTCGACGGCCATTCACCACCTCACATGCCTTCACATTAAGTTGTCTTGACGACTACTGTATCCATATACAGCGAAAAGGATAAGCGAATCCCTGCGCCATGGGTAGTGGCTTTTCAATGTAGACCGGATTTCGGGTTTGTCAGGCCGACCGTGTCGCTGCATTCGCGAGCAGGCTCGCTCCCACAAAAGCACAGCGGTGCGACCAAACGCCACGGCGCGGGTCTGGCGGCGGTTCGCCATGATGGCGTGGCCTCTTTTCTGCATGAAAACCGTTACGTGCAGAAAACCGTCACGTCCAACACGCATCATCCGCTCGCATTCGAGCTAAGGAACATCATCGTGAAAATCAACTGGGCCGAGAAACTGCGGCAAAACGTGCATCAACTGGCCGAGTCCCTGGGCAACCTGTTCGTCGAAACCTTTCACTATCTGGCGCTGTTCGCCATCGGTGCGGTGACGGCGTGGGCGGCGGTGATGGAGTTTCTCGGGATGCTCGAGGAAGGCCACATCAAGATCGATGACATTTTGTTGCTGTTCATCTATCTCGAACTTGGGGCGATGGTCGGAATTTATTTCAAGACCAACCACATGCCGGTGCGCTTCCTGATCTACGTGGCGATCACCGCGCTGACCCGTTTGCTGATCTCCAACGTCTCGCACCACAACCCGCCGGACATGGGCATTATCTACCTGTGCGGCGGCATTCTGTTGCTGGCGTTCTCGATTCTTGTGGTGCGTTACGCCTCGTCACAATTTCCTTCGGTGAAGATCGAGAAACCGCAGCGCAAACTTGGCGCCGGTTCCAGCGAACATCCGGAAGTCGAGAAGGGCGAGCTTTAAAGCCCGGCTGCTTGCCCGGGCTGGCCGATGAGGCGTGGTGGTGGCGGGGTCAGCCCGTCGCCGCTGGTCATCGCTTCGAGGATTGCCATGGCGCTGTGGCCTTGCTCGATGGCAATGCCGAACTGGATGCTTTGCACCAGACGCTTGAGGCGCACGGGGTCGTTGCGCTGCTCGGCGCTGATCATGCGCTTGGCCACGATCCGGCCGCTGTTGGACAGGGTCAGCATGATGCTGCCGTCCAGGCCTTGAATGCTCAGGTTGATCTGATAGTCCGGCGCAAAGGCATCGGTAATGATCTGAAAAGGATTGTCCATGATGCGTCACCGCCTGATTGAACGTGCAGTTGTTGACCGGCCGTGATCGGGTTGGTTCGCCCAACCGGATCATCGGCCATTCCGTGGCCTGTATTTGTTGCTTTCATGTAGGAGCTGTCGAGGAAACGAGGCTGCGATCTTTTGCTCTTCAGTGTTTTGATTTCGGTCACGAAGAGCAAAAGATCGCAGCCTGCGGCAGCTCCTAAAGGTATGTAGCAAGGGCTGTGCCGGGAAAATTGTCGAACAATGAACACGGGGATTAAAAAGGCGAGCCACGCGGCTCGCCTTTTTTAATGGCCCGTTTTCAGGGCAGAACCGAGTAGATGATCGCTGACAGTGCAATCAGGCCGATCAGCACCACAAACACGTTGGACACCTGCCCCGAATACTGGCGCAAGGCCGGCACGCGGCGGATGGCGTACATCGGCATCAGGAACAACAGGCAGGCAATCACCGGCCCGCCGAGGGTTTCGATCATGCCAAGGATGCTCGGGTTGAACGTTGCCACGGCCCAGCAACTGAGGATCATGAACACGGCGGTCGCACGGTTCAGCCAGCTCGCTGACATCACCCGGCCACGGCTGCGCAGGCTTTTCACGATCATGCCCTGGAAGCCTTCACTGGCGCCGATGTAGTGGCCGAGGAAGGATTTGGTGATCGCCACCAGCGCAATCAGCGGCGCGGCGTAAGCGATGACCGGGGTCTGAAAGTGGTTGGCCAGGTACGACAGGATCGAAATGTTCTGCGCCTTGGCCGCTGCCAGATCCGCCGGCGACAGCGCCAGCACACAGCTGAAGCAGAAGAACATCACCGTGACGACCATCATGCCGTGAGCCATAGCGAGGATGCCGCTGCTTTTGCGTTCGGCCTGCTCGCCGTAACGTTGTTTCTGCTCAACCGCGAACGCGGAAATGATCGGCGAATGGTTGAATGAAAACACCATCACCGGAATCGCCAGCCACATTGTCTTGAAGAAAGCGGACATTGGCATGGCTTCTTGGGCACTGGCAAAAAACGCACCGTTCCAGTTTGGAATCAGGCTGAGCGCCAGTAGCAGCAATGCGGCAACAAATGGATAAACCAGCACGCTCATGGCTTTGACGATGACGCTTTGACCACAGCGCACAATCGCCATCAAACCGAGGATCAACACCAGCGAGAGGATCGCCCGTGGTGGCGGAGTGATGTGCAATTGGTGTTCGAGGAAACTGCTCAGGGTGTTGGTCAGCGCCACGCTGTACACCAGCAGAATCGGGAAGATCGCGAAGAAATACAGGAGCGTGATCAGCTTGCCGGCACCGATGCCGAAGTGTTCTTCGACCACTTCGGTGATGTCCCCGGAACGCCCGGACAACACGAAACGGGTCAGCCCACGGTGGGCAAAAAACGTCATCGGGAAAGCCAGTACGGCGAGAATCAGCAAAGGCCAGAAACCGCCGACGCCGGCATTGATCGGCAGGAACAAGGTGCCAGCACCGATCGCAGTGCCGTACAGGCCGAGCATCCAGGTGGTGTCGAATTTGTTCCAGCCCTTGTGGGCCGTTTCTGCATTGCGTGTGCGGTCTACAGCGGGATTTTCGGCAGCAGGTGTACGTACATCGGTCATCGGTATCGCCTCGTTATTATTTTTGCTCGGGCTCACGGTTGGCAGGCGGCTTTGTGCGGCCTGCCGGGGCGGTCAGGGAATGGGCCTCAGCATTCCACCCAGCTCACGGCCAGGCCGCCCCGTGAAGTCTCTTTGTATTTGTCGTGCATGTCGGCGCCGGTGTCGCGCATGGTGCGGATCACCCGGTCGAGGGAAATGAAGTGTTTGCCGTCGCCGCGCAGGGCCATTTGCGTGGCGTTGATCGCTTTCACGGCGGCGATGGCATTGCGCTCGATGCACGGCACCTGTACGAGGCCGCCGACCGGGTCGCAGGTCAGGCCAAGGTTGTGTTCCAAGCCGATTTCGGCGGCGTTCTCCAGTTGTTCCGGGGTGGCACCGAGCACGTCGGCCAGGCCAGCAGCGGCCATCGCACAGGCCGAACCGACTTCGCCCTGGCAGCCGACTTCAGCGCCGGAGATCGAAGCATTTTTCTTACACAAAATGCCGACAGCAGCCGCGCCCAGAAAGAAAGCGACGACATCATCGTCAGACGCGTCCGGATTGAATTTCATGTAGTAGTGCAGAACGGCCGGGATGATTCCGGCTGCACCGTTGGTCGGCGCGGTGACCATGCGCCCGCCGGCGGCGTTCTCTTCGTTGACGGCGAGGGCGAACAGGTTGACCCATTCCATTGCCGACAGAGTGGAACTGATCACGTTCGGCTTGCCGATTTCCAACAAGCTGCGATGCAATTTCGCTGCACGACGCGGCACATTCAGACCGCCGGGCAGAATCCCCTCGTGGCGCAGGCCCTGTTCAACGCACTCACGCATCACCGACCAGATGTGCAGCAGGCCCTGGCGGATTTCCGCGTCAGTGCGCCACGCGCGTTCGTTGGCCATCATCAGCTCGGAGACGCGCAGGTTGTGCTGTTTGCACAGCGACAGCAGTTCGGCGGCGCTGGAGAAATCGTACGGCAACACCACTTCACTCGCCGGGGCGACACCGGACTCGGCTTCTGCCGCCTCGATGATGAAACCGCCGCCAACCGAGTAATAGGTCTGCTCGAACAGCTCGGCCGTTTCGCCAAAGGCTGTCAGCGACATGGCGTTGGGGTGGTAGGGCAGGCTCTCATCCAGCAGCAGGAGATCACGCTGCCAGTCGAAGGCAATTTCTCTCTGACCGGCGAGGGACAGTTGGCCTGTCTCGCGCAGTTGCTGGATACGTGAATCGATGGTCGCCGGATCGATGCTGTCCGGCCATTCGCCCATCAGGCCCATCACCGTTGCGCGGTCGGTGGCGTGCCCGACGCCGGTGGCCGACAGTGAGCCGTATAAACGGATTTCCACACGGCGCACATCGTTCAATAAACGTTGATCAATCAGCTCCTGAGCGAAGGTCGCGGCGGCGCGCATCGGGCCTACGGTGTGGGAACTGGACGGGCCGATGCCGACTTTGAATAGATCGAAAACACTGATAGCCATGCTAAACCCTTACAAGCAATGGAGTAGGAATCGCTGCCATTTTTTGTAGGACAAGCGCAATGTCGGCGATACTGCCTACCTCGGTCCTACGTGACTAACGAAACTTCCTAAGTAAGCCTTTAGCAGGACTAAACGATGAGTCGTCAATTGCATGCGCAGACCTATGTCTGGCTGCAGGTGTTTTCCTGTGCCGCGCGGCACCTGTCGTTCACCCGTTGTGCCGAAGAGCTGCACATCACCCCGGGGGCGGTCAGTCAGCAAATTCGTCAACTTGAAGAACGACTTGGTTTCCGTCTGTTTCATCGGCGCGCGCGTGGTGTGGAGCTGAGTGCGGAGGGGCAGCGGCTGGCGATTACCGTCAACGAGGCATATGGCAGCATCGATGCCGAATTGCGTCGACTTGATGCCGGAATGATCAGCGGGATTTTGCGAGTGCGCTCGATTCCGTCGTTCCTCAGCAAGTGGCTGACGCCGCGCTTGCCACGCCTGCAGCAACGCTATCCGGACATTCAGTTGCGTTTGGTGGCAGAGGACAGCAGCGTGCCCTTGCACGAAGGCGATTTTGATCTGGCGATCGATTTGAACGACGGCAGTTACCCGGGATTGTTATCCACAGCCTTGCTCGACGAGCAGATTTTCCCGGTGTGCGCACCGAGCCTGTTGCGCGGGCGACCACCGTTGCACGGGCCGGCGGATCTGGTGCATTTCCCGGTACTGCACGACATCACCGCGTGGCGTGGCAGTTATGAATACGCGGAATGGGAATTCTATTTGAACGCGATTGGTTTTGAGGGCGCCGACGTACGGCGTGGGCATACCTTCAATCGCAATCATCTGACCATCGAAGCGGCGATTGCCGGCATGGGCGTGGCGATTGCCCGCCGCACCTTGCTTAACGATGAATTGGAGCGAGGGACGTTGATTGTGCCGTTTGGCCTGTCGGTGCCTAATCACAAACGCTATGTGTTGCTCTATGCACCGGGGGCTTTAAGCCATCCGGGTGTGCGTGCGGTGCATGATTGGCTGGTCGAGGAGGCGGGGATATTTCGCAGTTTGCACCCGTTGAACGACGGGCAGTTGTGAGCAAATTTTGCCGGGGTGTGAGGCGACCCAACTCCCGACCTTACCAGTGCTTTGCTCGGTTGTCCGGCTTTTTTTGCGAATGAATATTTATCTTTTTTCAGGGGTTGAAATGTTCGTCGGTCGGGCCGATTGTTGTAACCAGGAGGTCAGGAAATTCAACTCAAGGCCTCTCACGAGCTAGCTGAAATAAGGGATGAACTATGCAAATCCAAGTCAACAGCGATAACCATATTCAAAGTAGTCAACGACTGGAGGAGTGGGTACGTACAACCATTGAGAGCACGCTCGAACGTTATGAAGAAGACCTGACCCGTGTCGAAGTCCACCTGAGCGACGAGAACGGTGACAAACCAGGTCCCCATGACTTGCGCTGCCAACTGGAAGCGCGGCCAAAAGGCCATCAACCGATTTCCGTGACCCATAAAGCCGATTCGCTGGAACTGGCGATCGACGGCGCTGCCGAAAAACTCGAGCACGCCCTGGAGCACCTTTTCGGCAAACTGCGAGGTAAACCACGTGCCGCTGTGGTGCCATTTAGCAAGGCGAATGACGCTCTGCTGGAGGAAGAATTTCTTGAGAATGAACGGGCAGCGATCAACAGTTGATGCGCTGATTTTATAAGCCAGCCAATGAGAACGGGCCTGCGAATGCAGGCCCGTTTTTGTTTGTGGCGGATTTTTGCGCAAGGCACAAGAGCGCGGCCCCTCACCCCAGCCCTCTCCCACCGGGAGAGGGGGCCGACCGAGGTGTCTTATGAGTTACATCGACCTGAAATACCGAGTTGATTATGGATTCGGCACAATACTTTCAGGTCGGTGTATTGCTCAAACATCCCGAAATCAGTCCCCCTCTCTGGGAGAGGGCCGACCGAGCTGTCTGAAGAGGTCGACCGAGGTGTCTTACGTGATACATCGACCTGAAATGCCGAGTCGATTATGGATTCTGCACAGCACTTTCAGGTCGATGTATTTCTCAAGCATTCCCCGATCAGTCCCCTCTCCCTCTGGGAGAGGGTTAGGGTGAGGGCATTTTTCGATTCGCTGCAGTTCTTATGATCTGCTCCAGCACATCGTCCATCTGCTGGATCACCTGGAGATTACTGAAGCGCGCGACTTCAATGCGCTTCTGATTCAGATAGTGCGTCCGGCGTTGGTCATGAATCAGTCCCTGCGTTTCAAAGTGCTGACCGCCATCCAGCTCAATCGCCAATTTCAACTCCGCACAGTAAAAATCCAGCACGTAAGGCGGACACGGAAATTGCCGACGAAATTTCAGATTGGCGATTTGGCGGGAGCGGAGTTTTTGCCAGAGCAGGTGTTCACAGTCGGTTTGATTGACTCGTAGATGGCGGGCGAATTGGGCGAGGGTGGGGCGAGTTTGCATGCTTCACGATCCTTGTGAAGTTGGTTTGAAGTTTTACTGTAGACCATGACCCGCTGACCCTCACCCCAGCCCTCTCCCGGAGGGAGAGGGGGCCGACCGAGTCGTATTGCGGGGTACATCGACCTGAAAGACCGAGTCGATTATGGATTCGGCAAAGCGGTTTCAGGTCGAGTCGATTATGGATTCGGCACAGCACGTTCAGGTCGGCGTACCTCGCAAGCATCCCCCAATCAGTACCCTCTCCCTTAGGGAGAGGGCTAGGCGGGCGGCGTTCCGATGAGGGGCTTTTCAATCCTCAGAACGCTACAGAAGTCTGGACGTACACCGTACGCGGCTCACCCACATACTTGCCCTTGTTGTTGTCATCAAACGAGCGCGTGAAGTACTGCGTGTTGAAGATGTTCTTCACGCCCACCGCCACATTCAAGTCCGACAACTGCGGACCGAAGTCATACCCCGCGCGGCTGCTGAACAGCATGTAACCGGGGATCTTGCCAGTGCTGCCATCAGCACTTTCCTTCGAGGTGTTGGCGTTGTCGGCGAATTGGTCGCTCTGGAAGCTGCTGTCGAGATTCAGCTTCCACGGTCCTTCGGTGTAACCCACGCCAATCGTGCCTTTGTGTTTCGACGAGAACGGCACGCGATTGCCCTTGTTTGGTCCGTCTTCGCGGATAGTCGCGTCAACATAAGCGTAAGTGGCGTAGACATCGAAGCCGGCGAGCGCCGGGCTCAAGTCATCCAGCGCGTAATTGACGCTGGTCTCGATCCCTTGATGGCGAGTTTCGCCACGGGCGATCACCGAATCGTTGGTCTGGTTGCTTTCGTACTGGTTGTCGAAGTTGATCAGGAACGCGCCGATTTCCGCGCGCAACGCGCCGTTGTCATACCGCGTGCCGAGTTCCCACGTACGCGCCTTCTCCGGTTTTACTTCGCCGCTGGTCACCCGGTTGGGCATCTGGCTGTATTGCACACTGCCGAACGAGCCTTCGGTGTTGGCGTACAGGTTCCAGCTGTCGGTCAGGTGATAGAGCACGTTCAACGCTGGCAGTGCGGTGTTGTAGTCGCCCTTGTATTTGACGTTGGTCAGGTTGTTGGTCTGCTGCGACTCGATCATCTCGTAGCGCACGCCCGGGGTGATGGTCCATTTGCCGATGTCGATGCGGTCGTCGACGAAGAACGCATTGGCTTCGGTGCCGCCACGGGTGTCGCGGTCATTGCGACTGTTGGTGGTTGGGTATTGGTTGCTGCTGATCGGCGTGCGATAGCGCAGTTCGTGACCGGCCTCGTTGATGTAGCGGTAGCCGACGCCGACTTCATGGCTGGTCGGGCCGAGGTCGAAACCTTGGGCGAATCGGGTTTCCAGGCCACGCACCCAATACTCGCGCGGCGACAGCGAAAGGAAGGTGCCCTGATCGAGATAACCGCTGCGCAAGGTCTTGGTGAAGAACGTGTTGGCAGTGAATTCGCGGCGATCTTCCTGATAGCGATAGCCGAAATTGAACATCGTGCGGCGGCCCCAGAACTGGTCCTTCGGACGCGTCGATTGATACGGATCGGCGTCGTAATCGGCCACGTTCAGACCGCCGGGCATGTCAGCCTTGCCTTCGTAATACTGGGCCATGGCGTTGAAGCTATTGGCTTCGTCGAGCTGGTATTTGCCCTTGAGGATCAGGTCGTCGATTTCAGTGTCGCTGTGTTCGCGCCAGTCGCCGCCGCGCGTCCCGGAGTAGAGCAACGCACCGCCGAGGCCATTGGCGTTAGTGCCGCCGGCCAGCAGGTTGGCGCTGGTCTTGAAGCCGTCGTGGCTCGACGATGGGCTGGTTTCAGTTTGGAAACCGCCCTTGACCGTTGGCTCGTCGGGAATCGCCCGGGTGACGAAGTTGACCACGCCGCCGACGTTTTGCGGGCCGTAACGCACCGCGCCGCCGCCGCGCACGACGTCCACGGCATCCATGTTGCCCATGCTGATCGGCGCGAACGATAACTGCGGCTGGCCGTAGGGCGCGAACGGCACCGGAATGCCGTCCATCAACACGGTCGAGCGCGCGGCCAGTCGCGGGTTCAAGCCACGGATACCGAAATTCAGCGCCATGTCGTGGCTGCCGGTGCCGTTGTTGTCTGGAGCGTTGACGCCGGGGATGCGATTGAGCACATCCCGCGCCTGAGTGGCGCCCTGGCGTTCG
Organism: Pseudomonas sp. Irchel s3h9; assembly: GCF_900187475.1. NCBI lineage: Bacteria > Pseudomonadati > Pseudomonadota > Gammaproteobacteria > Pseudomonadales > Pseudomonadaceae > Pseudomonas > Pseudomonas sp. Irchel s3h9. The sequence continues at coordinate 224,158 of NZ_FYDH01000011.1, forward strand.
AACTCTTCGCGGCGGATCACATCGCGCGCGCCCGGGTGCTCGAACACATTGATTTGCGCAGCGTCGCCGAGCCAGTCGCCGACGACTTTCGAGGTGTCCAGCTCCAGCGCGGCATCCGCCACCGGTTGCAGGCTGAACGCATTGTTGCCTTCGGCGCGCGCTTGCAGACCGGTGCCTTCAAGCAATGCATTCAAACCCTGCTCAGGTGTGTAACTGCCTTCCAGGCCACGGCTTTGCACACCGCTGGTGACTTGCGAACCAAACGAAATCAGCACGCCCGCTTCACGGCCAAACTGGTTGAGGGCGTTCTCCAGCGACGACGGCGCGATGTGATAAGCCTTGGCATCAGCGGCCAGCGCGGCGGGCAGGGCACTGAAACTCAGGCTGGCGCCGAGGACAAGATTGCGCAGGGTACGAGCCAGTGGCGTGAGGCGGGTGGAGTGCATGTCGGATGATCCTGAGAAGGTTGAATCAAGGGGGCTTTCCTTCTCTGTCACGCCAGATCTGAAAAACGGCTCATTTATTTTTGATGTTTTTTAAACCCGCGCTTCGACGCTCACCCAGTAACGGGTAAAGCGCTTCACCTTCACCGGCAAACTGATTTCCAGCAGGTCGAGAATCCGCTCGCTGTCGTCCAGTGGGTAAGTCCCGGAAATCAGCAGGTCGGCGACGTTCCTGTCGCAATTGAGCTGGCCGCGACGATAGCGGCCGAGTTCATCGAGGAAGTCGCCCAAACGCATATGCGCGGCCACCAGCATGCCGTCGGCCCAGGCGCCGCTGTTGGCATCCAGCGGTTTGGCTTCGCTGATGGATTTCGAGGTGAAACTCAGTTGCCGTGCAAGCGGCAGCAGCATCGGCGCGCGTCTATTGCTGCTCAGTTCGACGCGGCCGTCAAACAGCGCAACCTGCGTGCGATCGGCAAACTGACGCACATTGAGACGTGCACCGTGAGTTTCAAGAATGCCCTGAGCGGTGCGCACTTCGAAAGATTGCGCGGCAGTCAGGAGGATTTCGCCTTCGAGCAAGCGGATCAGTCGCGCCGAGACATCCACATCGGCGGCACTGGCTGTGTTGAGTTGCAACTGATCGCCCGCACCGAGCGCCACCTTGCGCCGTTGCCCGATCGGACTGCGGTAATCAGCGAGCAGCGACGGCAATGGATTGTGCTCACGCACCCCCCAGGTGACAGCCGATCCGGCGCCGAGAATCAGCAGCAGTTTCAGCGCCTGACGACGGCTGCCGGACTTCGGCCCGTTCAACGCCGCGTGTGCCAGCGGCGACGACACACCGCGCAGACGCTGATTGACTCGCTGAATATGCTCCCACGCCCGGCGGTGTTCGCTGTGTGCCTCCAGCCATTGTTGCCAGGCCTGTTGCTGGCGCGGGGAGAGCGTGCCCTGCTGCATTTCCATCAGCCAATGCACGGCCTGTTCAGCCACTTGGGAGGAGAAATCCGGCACGCGGTTCATAAGGCGAAGTAGCAGCGCATGGCGGCTTTGTTCAGATGACGTTTGACCGTGGCCACGGATATGCCCAGTTCAGCGGCGATCTGTGGATAAGTCAGGCCATCGACCTGCGCCAGCAAAAAGGCGCGTTTGACCTGACGCGGCAAACCGTCGAGCAACTGATCCAGCTCCATCAGGGTTTGCAGGATGATCGCCTTGTCTTCTTCCGACGGCGCGACCATGTCCGGCATCTGCGCCAAGGTGTCGAGGTAAGCGCGTTCGACATCCTGACGGCGGTAATGATTGAACAGAACGCGCTTGGCCAACGTCGTCAGAAAGGCGCGCGGCTCGATGATCACCGGAGGTTCGCGGGCGGTCAGCACCTTGATAAACGTGTCCTGCGCCAGATCCGCCGCGCTGTCCGGGCAGCCGAGTTTGCGCCGCAGCCAACTGATGAGCCAGCCGTGATGGGCCTGATAGAGCGATTCGACAGGATGGGCGGACGACAACGGTATTACTCCGGGCGCTTGATGGCGCGGTAGAGAGTATGCGTTAGAGAACAAGAACTGTTCGCATTGTAAGGGGCGAAACGCTTAACCGGCAATCAGATGCTTTTGCGTATGAGAATATTTATCATTAATATTGCTCGCCTGTAGGTTCGGCTCATCGGCCGAACGTTTTTCGTTTCAGGGTCGAAACATGAAAGGCAAACTCGCCACACTCCCCATGTCCTATCGTCTGGCTGTCACCTCACGGGTGTTGGCGGCGGTGTTTGGCGGCTATCTCGTCGCGGCGCTGGCCAGTGTCACCCTGACGCTGTGGCTGCCGTTGAGCCGCGCCGAAGCGGTGGTGACCGGCATGACCATTTCCTTTCTGGTCTATCTGGTGGCGGTGCTCTGGTGTTTTGCCTGCCGCACGGCGTGGTCGGCCTGGGTCGGTTTGCTGGTGCCGAGTGTGATTCTGGCGACCATCTCTGGCGCAGCACGTGGATTGGGCCTGGCATGAAAGAGGGCTTTCGTCAGGCGATGGCCTGGCTGCACACCTGGGCCGGACTGCTGTTCGGCTGGTTGCTGTTCGCGATTTTCCTGACCGGGACGCTGGCCTATTTCAAAGATGAGATCAGCCACTGGATGCAGCCGGAAATCCCCGCGCGTTCGGTGAGTGCCGAGACGAGCCTGACGCTGGCCCAGGATTATCTGCAGCAACACGCGGCCGGCGCCTCACGCTGGCTGATCGATTTGCCTGATGCCCGAGATCCCGGCCTGACCGTGCGCTGGCAGCCAGTGCCGGCCAATCCCGGTGAGCGCGGGCGCTTCGAGTCGAAAACCCTCGACGCGCAAACCGGCGCCGAAGTGCAGGGCCGCGACAGCATGGGCGGCGAGTTCTTCTATCGCTTCCACTTCCAGTTGCAAATGCCTTATCCGTGGGGCCGCTGGCTGGCGACGATTGCCGCGATGGTGATGTTCGTCGCGCTGATCACCGGGATCATCACCCACAAGAAAATCTTCAAGGACTTCTTCACCTTCCGCCCTCGCAAGGGTCAGCGCTCCTGGCTCGACGGGCATAACGCGGTGGGTGTGCTGGTGTTGCCGTTTCACTTGATGATCACCTACAGCAGCCTGGTGATTTTCATGTCGATGGTCATGCCGGCGAGCATCGTCGCGTCTTACGGCAGTGACGTGCGCACGTTCTATGATGAAGTGTTCCCCGCGTCGAAAACCCCGGAGCGCGCCAACATCGCGGCACCTTTGGCAGCCATGGCGCCGCTGTTGAGCAAGGCCAGCGAGCAATGGTCGGGCGGCCACACGGCGCGTCTGTCGGTGAGCAATCCGGGGGATGCCAATGCCACGGTGGTGCTGTCCCGTGCGGGGGATCGCGTGGTGCATGATTTCGGCCGTGCCGTGACGTTCAACGGGGTGACCGGGCAGATGCTCGGCAGCACACCGGAGCAGCCAATGGCGATGGCGGTGGGTGGTGCGTTCTATGGCTTGCACATGGGTCACTTCGCCGGGCCGCTCCTGCGTTGGCTGTATTTCATTTGCGGATTGGCCGGCACGGCGATGATCGGCACCGGGCTGGTGATCTGGTTGGGCAAGCGTCAACTCAAACATGCCAAGAGCGGCGTGATGCCGTTCGAACTGCGGCTGGTTGAAGTGCTGAACATCGCCAGCATGGCCGGGTTGGTTGCGGCGGTGGCTGTATTCTTCCTGGCCAATCGTCTGTTGCCAGTGAGCCTCGCCGAGCGCGCAGATTGGGAAGTGAATGCGTTCTTTATCGCTTGGGCTTTGAGTGTGCTGCACGCGCTGCTGCGTCCGGGACGAAAGGCCTGGGTTGAGCAACTCACCCTGAGCGCCGCCCTGTTTGTCGCGGTGCCGCTGGTCAATGCGCTGACCACCCCTTGGAATCTCGGCGTTACCTTGATGCAGAGGGATTGGGCATTGGCCGGTTTTGATCTGACGTGCCTCGCAACCGGTTTGTTCCTGGCTTGGGCCGCGTGGAAAATGCAGCGCGCCGGCAACACCGTCAGCATTAAAAACCCCCGCCGCGAACAGGCCCGGCCGATCACCCTTGAACAAGGGGCGAACTGATGCTCTTGCCCTTGTTGCTTACCTACGCCGGATTCACCGCGTTGTGCCTGTCGATGCCTCGCCACCACGATGAATTGCTCGGTCACAAACCGTCCACGCGTCGCCGTCAGGGCCTGAAAGTCGGCGGATGGTTATTGCTGTGTTTGTCGCTTTGGGCGGCGGTGAAGGCCAACGGCTGGAGCTTCGGCCTGGTCGACTGGTTTGCCGTGCTGATGCTCAGCGCCTTGGTGTTGGTTTTGTTGCTGCCGTATCGCCCGCGTTTCGCATTGACGCTGGCCGGGGTCAGTCTGCTGGCCAGCCCGGTCGCCGCATGGGCGCAGTGCTGAAGTGCTGATCGGTCTGCCACCGGAATCCCGCGACGATGAGCCGCGTGGGGCACGTGCGCATTTTCTTCAGGTGTTCCTGTCCCAGCGTTCGCAAATGGAAGCGCTGGTAAACCGGCGCGTCGGTTGTCGGGCGACGGCGGCGGATCTGGTCCAGGATCTGTTTCTGCGTTTTTGGCGGCGACCGCTGGTGCAGGTCGAAGAGCTCAGCACCTATCTGTTGCGCTGCGCCGGCAACATCGCCATCGACCATCTGCGCAGCGAAGGCACGCGCACGCGGGTCAACGAAGGCTGGCAACCGGACGAGCCGCACAGCCACGGCAGCGAACCACAAGCAGCGCTGGAAGCGGGCAATGATCTGAAGTATGTCGAAGCGGCGTTGCGCGCCTTGCCAGAGCGCACCCGGCAGATCTTTTTGCTCAATCGCATTCACGGCCGCAAGTATGCGGAAATCGCCAAAGCCATGGGCCTGTCCCAAAGTGCCGTGGAAAAACATATGATGCGCGCCCTCGAGGCCTGCAAGGCCAGCCTGCGCGAACCCGCGCCACGCCTGCCAGGGAAAGCACCGTGAAGCCATCCGATTCCGTCATCCCCACGCCCGCGCAAGAGCAGGCTGCGTTCGCCTGGCTGAGCTTGTTGCATGACCGGCCGAGCGCGGGCGATCAACTGACCTTCAGCCAATGGCTGCGTGCCGATCCGGCGCACGCCGAAGCTTACGCACAGGCTCAGGTTGTGTGGGAGTTGAGTGAAGGCCCGGCGCGAACATTGGCCGATGAAGAAGCCTTCGCGTTGCAGGGTTACCTTCATGCGATGGACCGCCCGCGTCATTCGCCCGTTTTGCGCTGGTCGGGCGCGCTGGCGATGGCCGCGTGCTTGTTGCTGATGATCAGCCTTGGCACCGGTTGGCAGCCGCAGCGCTGGATCGATGACCTGGGCGCCGATTATGTCTCGGCACCCGGTGAGATCCGCACGGTGACACTCGCCGATCAATCGCAAGTGACGCTGGATGGCGACAGTGCGATTGCCGTGGATTTCAGTCATGGCGAGCGGCATGTGCAATTGCGTCGTGGTGCCGGTTTCTTCAGCGTCACACATACGGGGGATCCGTTTGTGGTCGCGGCGGAGCAGGGCGAGGCGCGGGTGCTTGGCACGCAGTTCGAAGTGCGACTGCAGCCTCACGGTGCGCAGGTTACGGTGTTGTCGGGGCGCGTTGGTGTGACGGCGGATCGCGAGGGTGAACAACAGATCCTCATCGCTGGCCAGCAGGTTGCTTACGGCGAAGGCACAGCGCAAAAGCTTCACTCGGTGGACAGCGACGCGCAACTGGCATGGCGTCAGGGCTGGCTGACTTATTACAAGTCGACGCTGGCTGATGTGGTGGAGGATTTGCGGCGTTATTACCCGGGGCGGATTGTGTTGCTCAACGATGAGCTGGCGGCGCGCAAGGTCAGTGGCAGTTTTCCGAGCAAGGATCCGCAGGCGGTTTTGAGTTCGCTGCAAGGGGTGATGGGGTTTGAGCAGCATCAGGTGTTGGGTCATCTGATTATTTTGCGCTGAGACGGCTAAAGCCATCGCGAGCAGGCTCACTCCTACAGGGGAACGCATTCCAAATGTAGGAGTGAGCCTGCTCGCGATGGCGCCCGATCGAACACCACAAAAAATAATTTTCAAATGTTGGTGAGGTAAACATCAGCGCCATCCGTGTAGTGACTGAAACTGCGAGTCATTCGCATCCGTTGCGGTTCTACACAGGTCATTGAGCAATGAAGTCCAGGGCAAAATCGGGTTCGGTCAAACAATGGTTAGGCGTGTCGGCACTGAGCTTTTCAGCATTGGCGCTGTTGCCGCTGAGCGTCGCGCTCGCCGCTGAAACCGCCAGCAGTCAGGCGCAAAAGCAGTTCAACTTTTCCCTGGTCGCTAAACCGCTGCCGCAAGCCTTGAGCGACTTCAGCCGCGTCACCGGGCAGAGCGTGGTCTACACCGACGAAGCGCCCTACGGCCTTACAGCTCCGGCCGTCAATGGCCAGATGAGTGCTGAACAGGCACTGCAACGTTTGCTCAGCGGTTCCGGCCTCAACTTCCGCCGCACCGACAGCCACACGCTGGCGCTGGAGCCTCAGCCTACTGAAGGTGCGCTGAATCTCGGCGCCACGACCATCACCTCGACCCGCGATGAATCGATGAGCTACCAGCCACCGGAAACCAGTTCGGTGATGCGCTCCTCGGCCTCGCTTCAGGAAATCCCGCAGACCGTCAACGTCATCCCGGCGCAAGTCATCCGCGATCAGGCGCCGCGCAATCTGGATGACGCGCTGGCCAATGTCAGCGGCATCACCCAGGGCAACACCTTGGGTAGCACTCAGGATTCGGTGATGACCCGCGGTTTCGGTGACAACCGTAACGGCTCGATCATGCGCGACGGTATGCCGATCGTGCAGGGGCGTGGCATGAACGCCACGGTCGATCGGGTTGAAGTGCTCAAAGGCCCGGCCTCGTTGCTCTACGGCATTCAAGACCCGGGTGGCGTGGTCAACCTGGTCAGCAAGAAGCCTGAACTTACTCAATACAATGCGCTGACCTTGCGCGGCTCGACCTACGGCGAGGGCAAGAACGGCAGCGGCGGCACCTTCGACAGCACCGGCCCGTTGGGCGATTCCGGGCTGGCCTATCGCATGGTGCTCGACCACGAAGACGAAGATTACTGGCGCAACTTCGGCACCCACCGTGAAACCCTGATCGCCCCGTCGCTGGCCTGGTTCGGCGAGAGCACCAAGCTGTTGTTCGCCTACGAGCACCGCGAATTTCTCACGCCGTTCGACCGTGGCACGCTGATCGATCCACGCACCAATCACCCGCTGGACATCTCGCGCAAAGAGCGCCTCGACGAGCCGTTCAATAACATGGAAGGCCGTTCGGACCTGTATCACTTTGAAGCCGACCACGACCTCAACGACGACTGGAAAGCCCACTTCGGTTACAGCTGGAACCGCGAGACCTACGACGCCAGCCAGGTCCGCGTGACTGCAATCGACACCAAAAAAGGCACGTTGACCCGCAGCATGGACGGCACCCAGAACGCGATCAGCACTGACCGTTTCACCACCGCCAGTCTCGAAGGCAAGGTCAACGTGCTGGGCATGCAGCATGATCTGGTGTTCGGCGTCGATGACGAGTACCGCAAGATCTACCGCGAGGACTTGATCCGACAGAAAAGCCTGACCACGTTCAGTTACCTCAATCCGGTGTATGGCCGTGAAGTTGCCGGTACGACCGTCAGCGCCCCCGACAGCGCGCAGACCGATGAACTGCGCAGCGATTCGGTGTTCATGCAGGACTCGATTCACCTCAACGATCAGTGGATTCTGGTCGCTGGCGGACGCTTCCAGGAGTACGACCAGTACGCCGGCAAAGGCGTGCCGTTCAAGGCCAACACCGACAGCAACGGGCAGAAATGGGTACCGCGCGCCGGTCTGGTGTATCGCTACACCGATGCCCTGTCGTTTTACGGCAGCTACACCGAATCGTTCAAACCCAACTCGACCATCGCCCCGCTGAGCGGCAGCAGCACGGTGCTCGACGGCAGCATCGCACCGGAAGAAGCCAAGTCGTGGGAACTGGGCGCGCGCCTGGATATGCCGGGGCGTGTCACCGGCAATATCGCATTGTTCGACATCAAGAAACGCAACGTGCTGGTGGCCAATTCCGAAGGCCCGACGACGATCTACAGCGCGGCCGGTGAGGTGCGTTCTCGCGGTCTGGAAATGGACCTGACCGGTCAGTTGAGCGACCACTGGAGCATGATCGGCAGCTACGCCTACACCGATGCCGAAGTGACCGAAGACCCGGACTACAAAGGCAAGCGCCTGCAAAACGTGGCGAAGAATTCCGGTTCGTTGTCGGCGGTGTACGACTTTGGCAGCGTGATCGGCGGTGACCAATTGCGCGTCGGCGCCGGTGCGCGCTATGTCGGTGAGCGTGCGGGTAACGCGGTGAATGATTTTGATCTGCCGAGCTACACCGTGGCTGATGCGTTTGCCACTTACGACACCAAGGTTGAAGGGCAGAAAGTCAAGTTTCAGCTCAATGTGAAGAACCTGTTTGATCGCACGTATTACACCTCGGCGGCGAGTCGGTTCTTTGTGTCGATGGGGGATGCGCGACAGGTTTCGTTGTCCAGCACGCTGGAGTTTTAAGGCAAGATCAAAAGCCCCTCACCCTAACCCTCTCCCTAAGGGAGAGGGGACTGACCGTGGGATATTCGAGAGATACACCGACCTGAAAGTAATGCTTGGAATCCATAGTCGATTCGATTTTTCAGGTCGACGTATAGCGCCAGACACCTCGGTCGGCTCCCTCTCCCTCTGGGAGAGGGCTGGGGTGAGGGGAAAAGGGCTCAACGCAAAAACGCCTGCCGATACTCACCCGGTGTCCCGCCGAGAACCTGCTTGAACCGATTGGTGAAATGACTGGCGCTGGCAAACCCGCACGCCAGCGCAATCTCACCCAACGGCAACGCCGTCCCGCGCAACAACTCCCGCGCCCGGCTCAGGCGCCGCGCCAGCACATACTGATGCGGTGGCAGACCGAAGCTGGTGCGAAACATCCGCGCAAAGTGGTATTCCGACAGCGCACACAATCCGGCCAATTGACCCAGGCTGATCGGTTCGGCCAACTGATTGTCGATGAACTCCACCAGTTGCCGACGCTGGTGTGGTGCCAGTCCGCCCTTCAATCGCAAACCCTGACGCGCGCCGACCTGACTGAGCAAAGTGTGGCTGATCAACTCATGGGCGAGGCTGCTGGTTAGCAGACGCTCGGCTGGCTCGTCCCAATTCAGCGTCAGCAACTGCCGGAAGCGTTGCGCCTGTTGTGGGTCTTCGAGAAAGGTCTGCTCGCGCAACTGCATCTCGCGGGGTTCGCGATCGAGCAGCGTGACGCAACCGAGGGCGAATTGTTCGGCGCTGAAATACAGGTGCGCCAAGCGAATATCACCGTTGATCACCCAGCCCGACTCATGATCGGCCGGCAGGATGCACAACTTGTCCGGCCCGCCTTTTTGCCCAGGTTGATCGCGACGAAAAGTGCCGGTGCCACCGGCAATGTAGCAGGACAACGTGTGGTGGCTTGGCGCTTCGTAATCCTGTGCATCGTGGTGGTTGGTCCACAAAGCGGCAGACAAGCCGTCACCGAGCTCGGCGCTGTGCACCAGGCGTGCGTTCGGCGAGCTGTTCAACGCTTGAAAGACTTGCAGGGTATCGATGGTGGCCATGGTCGGTTCTCTTCAACGCCTTGCATCCTACTCCGTAGACACCGCGCTGCCAGCCTGCCGCCAGACAAAAGCGCAAGAATCTGCAAGCGCACAAACCTGGCTCGGGCAGACACTCAAGGCCTATCGAGGAGTGTCTGCCATGAACCTGTCGTTGTATTTGCTGACCGTGCTGATCTGGGGCACCACCTGGATTGCCCTGAAATGGCAGCTTGGCGTGGTGGCGATTCCGGTGTCGATCGTCTATCGCTTCGGGCTCGCCGCGCTGGTGCTGTTTGCGCTGTTGCTGCTCAGTCGGCGCCTGCAACCGATGAACCGCCGCGGGCATCTGATCTGCGTGGCGCAGGGCTTGTGCCTGTTTTGCGTCAACTTCATGTGTTTCCTGACCGCCAGTCAGTGGATCCCCAGTGGTCTGGTCGCGGTGGTGTTTTCCACCGCGACGCTGTGGAACGCGCTGAATGCGCGGGTGTTCTTTGGTCAGCGCATCGCGCGCAATGTGCTGATGGGCGGTGCGCTGGGGCTGTTCGGCCTGGGCATGTTGTTCTGGCCAGAACTGGTCGGGCATCAGGCCAGCCCGCAAACCTTGCTGGGGCTCGGCCTGGCACTGTGCGGGACGTTGTGTTTCTCGGCGGGCAACATGCTCTCGAGCCTGCAGCAGAAGGCCGGTCTCAAACCGCTGACCACCAACGCCTGGGGCATGGCCTATGGCGCGGCGATGCTGTCGGTGTGGTGCCTGGTCAAAGGCATTCCATTCGACATGGACTGGAGCCCACGTTACGTCGGTGCGCTGCTGTATCTGGTGATCCCCGGTTCCGTCATTGGTTTCACCGCGTATCTGACGCTGGTCGGGCGCATGGGGCCGGAGCGTGCGGCTTACTGCACGGTGCTGTTTCCGGTGGTGGCGCTCAACGTTTCGGCGTTTGCTGAAGGTTACCAATGGACAGCGCCGGCGCTGGTCGGTCTGGTGTTAGTGATGCTGGGCAATGTGCTGGTGTTTCGTAAACCGAAAGCAGTGGTGGCGCCAGTGCAGGGAAAGTTGGCATGAAATAAACGAGCGCTGAACGTCAGCGCTCGACTTTCAAGGTGATGTAAATCATCACCGGGAATATGAAGTCAACAATATGTCGTGCCCAGTCCTTGGCATTCCATGATTGCGAAGTGTCCATGTCGAACCATTCCACACCCACGGTTTGCAGGCAGACGTAATAAATGAAGATGGCCGCGAGTATGCCCATGATCGAGAACTTCTTTGCCTCATGGAATACCTCGGCAGGGGCATTGATATGGCGCAACAACTGATAGGTGCCTATCAGGCATAGCACGGTATAGGTGACTTCCAAAGTGATGATGAACCAGTAAATCCGATGATGAATCATCGGTGACTCGATGGCCCGATACTTGATGGTTTCGCTGGCAGTGGTGGTGTCCATGCTCAGGATGTGGGCCACGTAAGTGTAGTTTGAGTCATAGTCGGTGAAGTTGTGGATCATCACCAGCAGGCCAAAGAAACTGATGTAGGCCATCAATATAACTTTGCTGTAACGGATAAGTTTGTCGGTGGTCAGGGTGTTCAAGGTTTTCGCTCTCCGTAGTGCTTGTCGATTATCCGGCAGTGCGGGGGAGCTTATAATGTTGTTGTTTAAATTGGTTTGTTGTTCAATTTCAAGTTGTGTATAGCAATAACTAACGGGCAAGTGCGATGTTGCACTTGCCCGTGTTTTTTTATCCGCGCCAGACTTGCGGGTTAACCAGATCCTGTGGGCGTTTGCCGAGCAGGGCACTGCGCAGGTTGGCGAGGGCGCGATTGGCCATGGCTTCGCGGGTTTCATTCGTCGCTGAGCCGATGTGCGGCAGGGTCACGGCATTGCTGAGCTGGAACAGCGGCGACTCGGCCAGCGGTTCTTTTTCGTAGACGTCGAGGCCGGCGCCACGAATGCGTTTGTTTTGCAGGGCTTCGATCAACGCCGGTTCATCGACGACCGGGCCACGAGATATGTTCACCAAAATCGCGCCGGGCTTCATCAGCGCCAGTTCGCGATGGCTGATCAGGTGGCGGGTCTTGTCGCTGAGTGGCACGACCAGGCAGACGAAGTCGGCTTCGGCGAGCAGTTCATCAAGGCTGCGAAATTGCGCGCCAAGTTGTTGTTCCAGGTCGGTCTTGCGGCTGTTGCCGCTGTAGATAATCGGCATGTTGAAGCCGAAGTGGCCACGGCGGGCGACGGCGGCGCCGATGTTGCCCATGCCGACGATGCCGAGGGTTTTGCCGTGGACGTCACAGCCGAACAGTGGCGCGCCGACGCTGGCTTGCCATTGGCCGGCTTTGGTCCAGGCGTCGAGTTCGGCGACGCGGCGGGCGCTGCTCATGATCAGGGCGAAGGCGAGGTCGGCGGTGCTTTCGGTGAGCACGTCGGGGGTGTTGGTGAGCATGATCCCGCGTTCGTTGAAGTAGGCGAGGTCGTAGTTGTCGTAGCCGACGGAGACGCTTGAGACCACTTCCAGTTTTGCGGCGTTTTCCAGTTGTGTGCGGCCGAGTTTGCGGCCGACGCCGATGAGGCCGTGGGCGTGGGGCAGGGCTTCATTGAATTGGGCGTTGATGTCGCCGGCTTTTGGATTGGGGACGATGACGTCGAACTCTTGCTGGAGGTTTTCGATCATGGGCGGGGTGATGCGGCTGAAGGCCAGGACAGTTTTTTTCATCGTTTTTGGCTCTTGTTCGGGCTTGATACCAAGCACGCTAACATTTTTGTTTTGGGGTGTCTTGGCGGCCTTTGGGCCGACCATGTTCTTGGGGTTTTTGGGTGTATATCCGTTGCTTCGGGGGCTGCGGCTGGCGGTTTCGCCCTTACGGCGACTCACTTTTTTACAAGCGCCTAAAAAAGTAAGCAAAAAACGCTTGCTCCTACGTGCGGCCCGCTCGCTGGGGCTCGGGGTTCCTTCGCTCCGGGATTGATCCGGGCGCAGCGTCTACGGTTTGCTTCGCTGCACCTCCTCTCGCTGTGTTTGGCTTCGCCAAACGGTCGCTGCGCTCCCACGCCCGGATCAATCCCTCCACTCAGCCTTCCGACGTCGCCCTACAGATCAAGAGCTTCAGCCGAGCTAACGCTCATCCTGTTGAGTGGTGAAGAGCGCGGCGCGCTTGGCTTTGGGTTTGTGGTGTTCTTGCCCCTCACCCCAGCCCTCTCCCGAGGGAGAGGGGGCCGATTTGTGTGCTTTTCAAAACCTGAGTTCAACGCGGTATCGCACGTCGGCGTAGGTCTGCCAAACAACTCGGTCAGTCCCCTCTCCCTCCGGGAGAGGGCTAGGGTGAGGGGCTTTTGATCTGTTTCAGTGTCTGAGGGGCGACTCGGTATTTCATGTCGGCGTAGCTCACCCAAACACCTCGGTCAGTCCCCTCTCCCTCGGGGAGAGGGCTAGGGTGAGGGGCTTTTGATCTGTTTCAGAATCTGAGGGTCGACTCGATATTTCACGTCGGCGTAGCTCACCCAAACACCTCGGTCAGTCCCCTCTCCCTCCGGGAGAGGGCTAGGGTGAGGGGCTTTTGATCTGTTTCAGTGTCTGAGGGTCGACTCGGTATTTCACGTCGGCGTAGCTCACCCAAACACCTCGGTCAGTCCCCTCTCCCTCGGGGAGAGGGCTAGTGAGGGGCTTTTGATCTGTTTCAGTGTCTGAGGGTCGACTCGGTATTTCATGTCGGCGTAGCTCACCCAAACACCTCGGTCAGTCCCCTCTCCCTTTGGGAGAGGGTTAGGGTGAGGGGGTTTTAGCTGTGTGACGGGGATTGCGGGATCTCGTGGTTATCCAGCACGCGATTCACCGCCAGTTCAGCGAGCATGATGATCTGCTGAATCGCCAGAATCGTCCGCCGTTGCGGCAGGTCGATGTAGGCGGCGATGTCGCTGGTCATGAGGCTGGCTTGGGCCAGTGATTCGCAGGCGTGGACCAGCAGGCTTTCGCTGTCCTGTTCGGGGGACATCTGAACACGGTGGCTTTGGGAAGCGGTATCAACATTGGCTGATACCTGCTTGTTCCTGCACTTGGGGCAGACTTTGCGACCTACCTTTACCCCTCGATAATTTCAAGGCCTTTGACATCAATCTGACCATCATGAACTTGATGCAACTCCCATGTATCGAAATCCAAGAATGTGAAGTTGAAGACGGCCTTGAAAATGCCTTTGGCAATGTTGAACTCTTCTACAACAATAAATCCTGCGTTTTTAGCGCTTGTATAGCCTTTTGTATGTGAGCCTGATGTATATGAAAATCTGAACGGAGAGGGAAAGTGCTCCGTGCTGAATTCATGCCTTCCAGGCTTAATGTTTGCGTCAAAAGTGAGGTTGATAGTGAATGAGATGGTAGAGGATTTCTGGTAAGTTGCTTTTAGTGCGACTATCTTTTTATCGGTAACAAAATGGTCGGGTTTTCCTTCGAACTTGTCGGTGATGTAGTCTTTGTTTAGTTTGGCAATTACAGTGCCTTCACCTGATTTCTTAAGTTTTTCGAGTTCCAGATCTTTAATGGACATGTCTTGCTCCTTCAAGGTTAGGTCGGTGTGACGACATCCATTGTTCAGCTAAAGCGATAAAATGGGTACTGTCAGATCTGACAGGTTTTCTATATAGATTGGCTATTAAAAATTGATCGGAAGATGATTTTTGGAACTTGATTGCCCACTTCAGGTTTGCGTCCATTGAACGATGCTTAAGTTGTGTCAGGCCGTCATCCGGCATCATTCAAGGGAGAGGGAGCCGATTTGTGGGCCTTTCAAAATCTGAATTCGACTCGGTATCGCACGTCGGCGTAGCTCACCCAAACACCTCGGTCAGTCCCCTCTCCCTACGGGCGGTCCGACGATTCGGGAGGGTTAGGGTGAGGGGCTTTTAGCTTTGTGAAGGGGATTGGGAAATTTCGTGGTTATCCAGCACACGATTCACCGCGAGTTCGGCGAGCATGATGATCTGCTGAATCGCCAGGATCGTCCGTCGTTGCGGCAGGTCGATGTACGCTGCGATGTCGCTGGTCATGAGGCTGGCCTGTGCCAGGGATTCGCAGGCGTGGACCAGCAGGCTTTCGCTGTCCTGTTCGGGGGCGACCTGGAACATGGTGCTGGGTTTGTGGAAGCGCAGGGTGAGTGCGTTGGGTTTGAGGTAGTGGTCGAGGGCGCGCTCGGCGGCTTCGTGGAATTTCTTCGAACCGGGGAATTCGTAGGGGGTGGTGTCGTCGGTTTCAGGTGGATTAGGCGTTGGTTTGAACATAGGAAACATACTCGTGGCAAGTTGAGTTGAAGCTGCCACTTTTCGTTTTCCAGGCGAAAGGGTGGCAGCTGTGCGCGGACTGGAAAAACCGGTCAACTCACCAAAACCGGCAGGCCCTAGGGCCTCCCGCGCACAGCCGCCATAACATTGCGAGCTAAAAAGCGCCGCAGTATGCCATGAGCTTTGGTAGTTGAAATCGGGTTTTCCAGACCCGGTCGCTGATGCGTCAGCGACACCCAAATCCTAGCCACCGCACTTCCGACGGACAACCTGCAAAACCTGTCGGAAACATCCGCGAAATCCCCGTTCTGTAGGAGCTGCCGTAGGCTGCGATCTGTTGATTTTTAAACATCAAGATCAAAAGATCGCAGCCTGCGGCAGCTCCTACGGGTTTCGTGGTGTGTTGAAAATCAGTTGGCGACGCGTGCGCCGGCGAGGCTGCCGCTGAGTTCGTAGGCGGCCAATTCGGCTTGGTGGGCGGCGAGAATCTCTGGCAGCGAGCCGCGCAAATACTCAACCCACGTCTTGATCTTCGCATCCAGATATTGCCGCGAGGGGTAGATCGCATACAGGTTCAACTCTTGCGAGCGGTAGTTCGGCATGACCCGCACCAGTGTGCCGTTACGCAAACCTTCGATCGCCGCATACACCGGCAACACGCCCACGCCCATGCCACTGGTGATCGCGGTTTTCATGGCGTCGGCGGAGTTCACCAGAAACGGCGAGCTGTTGATGGTGACCATTTCCTGGCCTTCCGGGCCGTCGAAGGCCCATTTTTCCAGGGGGATCACTGGGCTGACCAGGCGCAGGCAGGCGTGGTTGAGCAGGTCGCTGGGCTTTTGCGCGGCGCCGTTGGCTTTCACGTAGGCCGGGGAGGCGCAGACGATGCTGTAGGTGATGCCCAGGCGTTGCGACACAAAACCTGAGTCCGGCAACTCGCTGGCGAGCACGATGGACACGTCGTAGCCCTCGTCGAGCAGGTCCGGCACGCGGTTGGCCAGGGTCAGGTCGAAGGTCACGTCCGGGTGGGTTTTGCGGTAGCGGGCAATGGCGTCGATGACGAAGTGCTGACCGATGCCGGTCATGGTGTGCACTTTCAATTGCCCGGCCGGGCGTGCGTGGGCGTCGCTGGCTTCGGCTTCGGCCTCTTCGACGTAGGCAAGGATCTGCTCGCAGCGCAGCAGGTAGCGCTTGCCCGCTTCGGTGAGGGCAATGCGCCGCGTGGTGCGATTGAGCAAACGGGTTTGCAGGTGGGCTTCCAGGTTGGAGACCGCGCGCGAGACGTTGGCGGTGGTGGTGTCGAGTTGCACGGCGGCGGCAGTGAAGCTGCCGGCTTCGGCGACACAACTGAAGGCGCGCATGTTTTGCAAAGTGTCCATGTGGTGCTCTCAAGGGAGATGGCAAATTGTGACACGAAGTTTCGGGGGCTGAGACCCCAGACTTAAGGATTATCTCGTTAACCGTAACAAAGATTCACAGAAATCCCAGCTTATCGCCGTACGGGGCCTTCCATAGAATTGCGCCGATCCCTGTAGGAGCTGCCGAAGGCTGCGATCTTTTGATTTTGTTTTAAGGGAATCAAGATCAAAAGATCGCAGCCTGCGGCAGCTCCAACACGGGTTCTCGATCTACCCCTCTCTCAGGAATTCGCAGCTGTGCCGCGTCGCATCAACAGAGCGCTTTTGCCGCTCAGTGTTCTGGCTTTTACCCTGGGTCTTGGCGGCTGCATCTCAACGGACGGAATTGCCCCACAGGGCACGGCAATGGAGGCCAATACACTGGCCACCGACGATGCCATCGCCCACGCCGCCCGTGACGCCAACTGGCCTACCGCGCAATGGTGGCAAGCCTACGGCGACCCGCAACTCAATCGCTGGATCGACCTCGCCGTGCAGGGCAGCCCGAGCATGGCCATGGCCGCTGCGCGAGTACGTCAAGCCAAAGCCATGGCCGGTGTCGCCGAATCCGCCGAGTCATTGCAGATCAATGGCGAGTCGACCCTCAAACGCCACAACTGGCCGACCGATCAGTTCTACGGCCCCGGCGATCTGGCCAACACCACCACCTGGGACAACAACGCCGCATTGGGTTTCAGCTATGCGCTCGACCTCTGGGGCCGTGAAAGCAATGCCAGTGAACGCGCGGTGGATCTGGCGCACATGAGCGCGGCCGAGGCGCGGCTGGCGCAGCTTGAATTGCAGAACAACATCGTTCGCGCCTACATCGAACTGTCGCTGCATTACGCGCAGCGCGACATCGTCGCCGCGACGCTCAAGCAGCAGCAACAGATTCTCGATCTGGCGCAGAAGCGCTTGAACGGCGGAATCGGCACGCACTTCGAAGTCAGCCAAGCCGAAACGCCACTGCCGGAAACCCATCGTCAGCTCGATGCGCTGGATGAAGAAATCGCCCTGAGTCGCAACCAGATCTCTGCGCTCGCCGGCAAAGGTCCGGGGGCGGGCGCACAGTTGCAGCGCCCGACATTGTCCCTCGGTGCTGCGCTGAAACTGCCATCGGCATTGCCCGCCGAATTGCTCGGCCAGCGGCCCGATGTGGTCGCCAGTCGCTGGCAAGTGGCGGCGCAGGCGCGCGGTATCGATGTGGCGCATGCCGGGTTTTACCCCAACGTCGATCTGGTCGGCAGCCTCGGCTACATGGCTACCGGCGGGGGCGCGCTGGAGTTTTTGACCGGCAAGAAACTCAACTACAACGTTGGTCCGGCGATCTCGCTACCAATCTTCGACGGTGGCCGACTGCGCGCCGAATTGGGTGAGGCCTCCGCCGGTTACGACATCGCCGTGGCGCATTACAACCAGACGCTGGTGAATGCGCTGAAGAACATCTCCGATCAGTTGATCCGCCGCGAGTCGATGGACAAGCAGCAAGGCTTCGCCGCCGAGTCGGTGGCCACGGCGCAGAAGACCTACGACATCGCGATGATCGCTTATCAGCGCGGCCTCACCGATTACCTCAACGTGCTTAATGCGCAGACGTTGCTGTTCAAGCAGCAGCAGGTGCAGCAGCAGGTGCAGGCGGCGCGGTTGAGTGCGCATGCCGAACTGGTGACGGCGCTGGGTGGTGGGCTGGGGGCAGGCAACGATGTGCCGACCGCCGAGAAAACCCAAGCGCCGAAAACCCCGGTTCTCCTGCATTGAACACACATCAAATTGTAGGAGTGAGCCTGCTCGCGATAGCGGTGTATCAGTCAACAGAAATGTTGGATGTAAAATCGCCATCGCGAGCAGGCTCACTCCTACAGGTATCGCGTCTTGCCTGAATTCTTGAGCACAATTAAATGACCCCCTTGCCCGCACCTCTGCGCTGGCTCTACTCCCTGGAATGGCGCCGTGGTTTCTTCGACTGGGCGCGCAGCGATGGCGTGACCTGGGTCTACATCTTCAAGGTGTTGATCGCCGCATTCCTCACCCTGTGGCTGGCCATGCGCCTGGAATTGCCGCAACCGCGCACGGCGATGATCACCGTGTTCATCGTCATGCAGCCGCAGAGCGGCCAGGTGTTTGCCAAGAGTTTCTATCGCTTCCTCGGCACGTTGGCCGGGTCGGCGATGATGGTCACGTTGATCGCGTTGTTCGCGCAAAACACCGAGCTGTTCCTCGGTTCGCTGGCGATCTGGGTCGGCATCTGCTCGGCCGGTGCCGCACGTTGCCGCAACTTCCGCGCCTATGGTTTTGTCCTCGCCGGCTACACCGCGGCGATGGTCGGATTACCCGCGTTGGCGCACCCGGACGGCGCGTTCATGGCAGCGGTTTGGCGAGTGCTGGAGATCTCGCTGGGGATTCTCTGCTCGACCCTGATCAGCGCCGCGATCCTGCCGCAAACCGCCAGCGCCGCCATGCGCAACGCCTTGTATCAGCGCTTCGGCGTGTTCGCGCTGTTCGTCACCGATGGCCTGCGCGGGCGCAGCAAAGCCGAGTCTTTTGAGGCGAGTAACGTGCGCTTTATCGCCGAAGCCGTGGGGCTGGAAGGGCTGCGCAGCGTGACCGTGTTCGAAGACCCGCACATGCGTCGGCGCAACGGCCGATTGAGTCGTTTGAACAGCGAGTTCATGGGCATCACCACGCGCTTCAACGCGCTGCATCAGTTGCTTGAACGCTTGCGCGGCAACGGCGAAGAACATGTGGTTGCCGCGATCAGACCGGGTCTGCAGGATCTCGCCGAAGTGCTCGACGGCTTCAGCGGTCGTGCTCTGACCAGCCCCGACGCCGCCCGTTTGGCGACAGCGCTGGCGACCTACAAGGAGGGGCTGCCGGCACGGGTTCGAAGCTTGCGAGCAATCTTCCAGGAAACCGATCCAAGCGAAGCCGAGCAACTGGATTTCCACACCGCCTACGAACTGCTTTATCGCTTCGTCGACGACCTGCACAGTTATGCACAGACCCACGCGTCATTGGCCGATCACCGCCACGAACGTGAGCGCTGGGACGAGCCCTTCACCCCGCAAACCAACTGGTGGGCCGCAGCCGCGTCGGGCATTCGCGCCTCGTTCATTCTGGTGGTGCTCGGCAGTTATTGGGTTGCCACTGCGTGGCCAAGCGGTGCGACGATGACCCTGATCGCCGCCGCCACCGTGGGCCTGTCCGCCGCTACACCGAACCCGAAACGCATGGCTTTCCAGATGGCGTGCGGCACGTTTCTCGGTGCGCTGATCGGCTTTGTCGAGATGTTTTTCATCTTCCCGTGGATCGATGGTTTCCCGCTGCTGTGCGTGATGCTCGCGCCGGTGATCGTCCTCGGCTCGTTCCTCACGTCGCGGCCGCAGTACGCCGGTGTCGGCCTCGGTCTGCTGATCTTCTTCAGCACCGGTTCTGTGCCGGACAACCTGACCATTTACAACCCTTACACCTTCATCAACGACTACATCGCCATGGTCATGGGCATGCTGGTCTGTGCCGCTGCCGGGGCGATTATTCTGCCGCCGAACAGTCGCTGGTTGTGGAAGCGCCTGGAGCAGGATCTGCGTGGTCAAGTGGTCTATGCGATCAGCGGCAAACTCAAAGGTCTGGCCTCGAGTTTCGAGAGCCGTACCCGCGATTTGCTGCACCAGGCCTACGGTCTCGCGGCCGGTCAACCGAAGGTGCAGAAGAACCTGCTGCGCTGGATGTTCGTGGTCCTGGAAGTCGGCCACGCGATCATCGAGTTGCGCAAGGAACAGGCGATCCTGCCGGTGCACCCGGCCTATGCCGAATCGCAGCCGTGGCGGCAGGCAATCCGCGTGATGGGCCGCGCGCTGGTGCGACTGTTCCTGCAACCGAACTCCAGCAATCTCGAGCGCGCGCTGGTCGCGGTCGATCATGCGATCAGCCGTGTCGCGGCCACTGATGAGCCGTTCGCGCCGCACTTCGATACCTCGGCGCTGCGTCGGGTGAAAAGCTATCTGCACTTCATCCGCACTTCGCTGCTCGACCCGCAATCTCCACTCGCTGCCTACGCCGTCGCCAAGCCCGAAGGACTTGCCCATGCCTCGTGAAATCGCCTTCCACGGCGTGTACATGCCGACCATGACCTTGATGTTTTTCATCGCTGCGGCACTGGCCTGGGCGGTGGACCGCTTCTTGTCCGGGTTCGATCTGTACCGCTTCTTCTGGCACCCGGCGCTGTTGCGCCTGAGTCTGTTTACCTGTCTGTTCGGCGCCATGGCGCTGACTGTCTACCGTTGAGAACATCGTGATGAAAAAGTTTTTCAGCCTGCTCGCAACCCTGTTGGTGCTGGCCCTGGCACTGTGGATCGGCCGCACGCTGTGGGAGCATTACATGAACACGCCGTGGACTCGAGATGGCCGAGTCCGCGCCGACATCATCAACGTCGCCGCCGACGTCACCGGTGAAGTGATCGATGTGCCGGTGCGCGACAACCAGTTAGTGAAGAAGGGTGATTTGCTCATGCAGATCGACCCCGAGCACTACCGCATCGCGGTCAAACAGGCGCAGTCGCTGGTCGCCTCGCGCAAGTCGACGTGGGAGATGCGCAAGGTCAACGCCCATCGCCGCGCCGATCTGGACAACCTGGTGATCTCCAAGGAAAACCGCGATGACGCCAGCAACATCGCCGACGCCGCGCTGGCCGATTACCAACACGCCCAAGCACAACTGGAAGCCGCCGAACTCAACCTCAAACGCACCGAAGTACGCGCGGCGGTCGACGGTTATGTGACTAACCTCAATGTGCATCGCGGCGACTACGCGCGCATCGGCGAGGCGAAAATGGCCGTGGTCGACATGAACTCGTTCTGGGTTTACGGCTTCTTCGAAGAAACCAAACTGCCCCACGTCAAAGTCGGTGACGAGGCCGACATGCAGTTAATGAGCGGCGAAGTGCTCAAGGGCCACGTGGAGAGCATCTCGCGCGGCATTTATGACCGCGACAACCCGGAAAGCCGCGAGCTGATCGCCGATGTGAACCCGACGTTCAACTGGGTACGACTGGCGCAGCGGGTGCCAGTGCGGATTCATATTGATGAAGTGCCGGAAGGTGTGCTGCTGGCGGCGGGGATTACCTGCACGGTGGTGGTGAATCAGAGCACGGTGGTTAACTGACAGACCGTGTGGCTCCTTTCGCGAGCAGGCTCGCTCCCACAGAGGTCATGCATTTCAAATGTGGGAGCGAGCCTGCTCGCGAATGGGGGCGACTCGGTATTTCAGACCAACACCGAGCAATCACTCAGCGCAAAACGTCTCCTGCAAATGCAGCCACAACACCCGCCCGGTTTCGAGTTTTTCAAACACCACGGTCGAACGCCGATCCGTGTGCACACCGCTCGCATCGCTTTGCTGTTCGCGGTAACTCAAGGTCGCGCCGCGCTGATGCAGGGCAATCACACGTAACTCACTGAGCTGGATTCTGAAACCTTTCTTCTGTCCGCCTGCGGCTCGGAACAGCAGGCGCAAGGCATCGATATCCAGCGCTCTGCCCAACGGCGTCACCATGGAAAAGCGTGGCGAAAAACGCGCCAGCAAGCGCTGCAGCGCGGCGTCATCTTCTTCTACGGCAAACCATCGTTCGATGGCTTCGTGCGCCTGGATCACTTCGTCCAGGTAGGGTGTGGCGTCGTTCATGCAGTTTTTTCCTCAAGGGCAGTCGGGTTCAATAGCGCGAGCACGTGGGTCGAGTCGAAACGCAGGACGGCGACCATCGGCAACAGCGTGAGCAGGGCGGCAGCGATAAAACAGGCTTGGAAACCAACACCGCCCAAAGCGCCCAGCAGTGAACCGAGCAGCGCCGCCGCGAGGCAGAAACCGAGTTGACGATTGATGTTCCACAGGGCACTGGAGTGGCCCATTTTTTCTGGCGCGATGCCAACAAAGGCCAAGGTCTGCGCGGTGACGCTGCACAGGCTACCGCCCAGCCCCATCAGGGCATAGGCGATGATCAGCGGCGTGCTGGCGGGTTGTTCGCTGCGCATCAGCAAAACGATGCCCAGGCATTGCAGGAGCATGCCGGCGCTGAGCAATGGCTTGGGGCCGAGGCGGTTGAAGCTGCGCTTGCCAAGCATGATCGCCACGCCCGAACCGACTGCCCACGGCAGCATCAGCGCGCCGGTTTGTGCCGCGCCGACACCGAGGTTGTGCAGGTACAACACTGCAATCATGTGGGTACCGGTGAACACTCCCGGCACGCACAGGTAGATCAGCATCGCCACACGCAGCGACGGGTTCTTGATCAGTTGCAGGTCGAGGATCGCGCCGGGTTTGCGCCAGCCATCGCGCAGGTAAATGCACAGGGTCAGAAGGCTCAGCAGCAGGGCAATGATGCCGAGGTTACGGGTGTCGGCGTCGCTCAACAGACTGATGGCGATCAACAGTAAACTTAGCGCCGAGGCTGCCAGCAGCAGGCCGCGCGCGTCCAGCGTCGGGCGTTCAGTCAACGGTTGATCGGCTTTCAACCAGAGCAGGCCAAGCCCAAGTGCGAGCAGTGTCACCGGCAGATTCAGGTAAAAAATCCAGCGCCACGACAGCGCTTGAACGATCAGTCCACCGGCCGCCGGCGACAGTGCCGGCACCAGCAGCGCCACCAGCAACACCACTCCGGTGAAGTGCGCGCGTTGCGTCGCCGGGAACTGTCGATACGCCAAGGCCTGGCCCACCGGCAGCAGCAGTCCGCCACCGAGGCCTTGCAGCAGTCGCCAGGCAATCAGGCTTTCAATCGATCCCGCCTGCGCCACCAGTGCCGAGCCCACACCGAACAGCAGCAGCGAGGCGAGGATCAAGCGCCGCTCGCCGATCCGGGTCGCCAGCCACACGCTCAGCGGAATGATCAGCGTGAGGCCAAGCATGTAGGCGTTGCTGATCCACGCCAGTTGCGTGACCGAGGCGTGCAATTGTTGCGCGATGTCGGGGTAGGCGATGCTGGCGACGAACATGTTCAGCAGGTCGAGCGCGAAGCCCAACAAATACACCAGCGCGACTTTCGAACGATAAGCCATGGCAGCTTCCCTGTGATGAGACGTGCAGGGTAGGGCGCTTCTGGTCATAGGAAAACGCTGGTTTGGCTGCTAGTTTGTCAAAATTATTTTGACAATGGGTGCCTTGGATATGGTCAGTCTGGATCGGTTTGACACCTTCAAAGCGGTGGTCGAGGCGGGATCACTCACGGCTGCTGCTGACACATTGGGGCAAACGCGAGCCGTGGTCAGTTTCAACCTCAAGCGCCTGGAGGAGGAGCTGGGCGTGACCTTGCTCACCCGCAATACGCGGCAACTGGCGCTGACCGATGCCGGTGAGCGCTTTTATCGACGCTGTTTGCGCACGCTGGATGAGGCGCGGCTGGCGATCGAAGAGGCGCGTTCGGAGCACGCTCAGCTTAAGGGCACCTTGCGCATCACCACGACTGTCGAATTTGCTCTGGCCCAGGTGGTGCCGGCGCTGGAAGTGTTTCGCCAGCAGCAACCGCAACTGAATATTCATTTGTCCACATCATCGACCCATGCCGATTTGATTTCCGAGCGGTTTGACCTGGCGATTCGTCTGGGGCGCATGCACGACTCCAATCTGCGTGCAGTGCAGTTATCGACGTTCGAAGTGTTTGCAGTGGCGGCGCCGGGGTTGGTCGAACGCTTTGCGCCGGTGGCCACGCTGGCAACGCTGGAGTCGATGCCGACGTTAGGGCATGGGCGGGTGCCGGAAATGACCGTGAGCGATCCGGCCGGTGTGGAGCATTTCTATCAGCCTAAACCGGGGAACACCGCGATTGTTGCGGATAACTCGGCAACGCTGCGGGCCTTTGCATTGACCGGGCAAGGTGTGGCGATACTGCCGCAATGGTTGATTCAGGACGATCTCGATGCCGGGCGGTTGCAGCGTTTGCTGGTGGATTACCGGTTTGCGCAGCAGGGGGTGTATGCGCTGTACCCTGACACCCGGCATTTGCCGCTGAAAGTGCGGGCGTTCATTGATTT
The DNA here is from genome assembly GCF_900187475.1 of Pseudomonas sp. Irchel s3h9. Classification (NCBI taxonomy): domain Bacteria; kingdom Pseudomonadati; phylum Pseudomonadota; class Gammaproteobacteria; order Pseudomonadales; family Pseudomonadaceae; genus Pseudomonas; species Pseudomonas sp. Irchel s3h9. The sequence continues at coordinate 248,447 of NZ_FYDH01000011.1, forward strand.
CATGAAGGGCTGGGGATGAGTGTTGGCTGATCTGGCCTCTTCGCGAGCAGGCTCGCTTGTATGGTAGGACTTGAAGGGAGGAGGAGGGACAAGGCTCGATTCTGACTGTTGACGCAGCACAGACCGTGGGAGATTTCGCCCCTCCTCCTTTCACCCAAGCGCCGATAAAGA